>DWWH01000022.1 GCA_019119815.1 Candidatus Eisenbergiella intestinipullorum
AGAGATTGTCCGGCTGTCTTTTGAACTTTATCTGATGGCCGTAGGAAGCACCAGAATTGCGAGCCTGCTGGATTATCTTGGAGTTCCCACAGTGACAGGGGGAACCTGGGAAGGCGGGACCATTAGCGGAATGATTGCCAATGAAAAGTATAAAGGGGATTTCCTTTTACAGAAATATTATACACCGCCAGACAAACGGAATGTTACACGGAAAAATCGTGGGGAAGTACAAAGCTATTACATTTCTGAAAACCATGAGCCGATTGTTACCCCGGAAGTCTGGCAGCAGGCGCAGGAGATGCGGGATTACCGGAAGAAGATCAGAAATATCGGACAGGACGGGACGAGGAAATTTCAGAACCGGTATCCCTTAAGTGGAATGCTGATTTGCCCGCATTGCGGAAGGACCCTTCGGCGGAGGCAGGTTTACAAGAAAAAGATCCAATGGCTGTGCAGCACTTACATTGAGCAGGGGAAACAGGCGTGCAAGGGAATCCGGATTGACGATGCGGAACTCGCAGGACTGCACATCACGGAACAAACGGTAGTAGAGGAGGTTGTGAAGGGTGGCAAGAAGCATTACCGTTATACCAGCAAGGCAGAATTCGACTTCACAGGAGAATCCCAGCCAGAATGTCCGGAGGATACGGATGGCAGCGTACTGCCGGGTGTCAACCGACCAAGAAGAACAGTTATTAAGCTATGAGAACCAGGTGAATTATTATACGAAATTCATCAAAGACAATCCGCTGTATACGTTTGCCGGGGTCTATGCGGATGAAGGAATTTCCGCAACCAATACCAAAAAGAGAGAAGAATTCAACCGCATGATCGCAGACTGCAGGGAGGGAAAAATTGATATGATCATTACGAAATCCATCTCCCGGTTTGCCAGAAATACATTGGACTGCCTGAATTATGTCCGTGAATTGAAAGAACTTGGCGTCGGGATACTTTTTGAGAAAGAGAATATCAATACCCTGGATGCAAAGGGGGAGGTCCTGCTGACAATCCTTTCTTCCCTGGCACAGGATGAAAGCCGGTCGATTTCTGAAAACTCCACATGGGGTATCCGCAGGCGCTTTGAAACGGGAAAGCATAAGATGAGTACCAAGCGGTTCCTGGGATATGACAGCGATGACAAAGGGAAACTGATCGTCAATTCCAGACAGGCGAAGATCGTTGTCCGGCTGTTCCAGGGACGTGTGAGTAGAAATTGCGATGCAGGCGTCATGGTTTTTCAGGAAATGGTCACGTCCTACGAGATAGGAGTAAAATTGTGCTTTAGGGGAATTCACTTTTGTGCAACAGGTTGTGGCACAAATTCCCTGCCAAACAGATCGAATGTTTTTTGATAAATCGGATTCAGAAGAAAATTGCAGACGATATGATAAGAACAGTAGAATGAGAAGAGAAAGGCATTTCCCATGGTTATAGATCCGAACCCGACAGAGTCCCATACGAAGTTCAAAGGAAAAAACCAAACCCTACCATGTTACTGCGGCCATGACTGTGCCAGGTGCATTACATATATCGCAACGCAGAGAAATGACAATACCCTGCGAAGCCAGTCGCAAAATTTTTATAAAGAAAGCTTTGGCCTTGACCTCCCGCTTCATGAATTCAACTGCAGCGGAGGCAGATCCGACAGGGTATTTAAACTTTGCAGGGAATGCCCTTTTATCAGGTGCTGCATCCGGCATAACGTCGATTCCTGCAGCAAGTGTCCGCAATACCCGTGCAAAGAGATTTCAGATTATCAGGAAAAGTATGTAAATAAATGCAACCAAATATAATGGCGATACCGAAAAGCGGCCGTCCCGCCCCCATCCTACCCACAGGAGCCCCCACCCCATGACCAGACAGGAACTCTTCACCTACGTAAAAACAAAATACCATACAGATCCGGACTACCCCTGGTCGGATCCAAACGCCATCCTGCGTCATACGAAGAGCAGAAAGTGGTACGGACTGGTGATGGAAATCGGGCGGGACCGGCTTGGCCTTCCCGGCAGCGGTACGGTGGACATCCTGAACGTGAAATGCGATCCTGCCATGAGCAGCTTTCTGCGGACGCGGGAGGGGTTCCATCCGGCATATCACATGAACAAGGAAAAGTGGCTTACCATCCGCCTGGACGGCAGCGTGCCGGAGGAAGAGATAAAAAATCTGATCGATCTCAGCTATGAACTGACGGCAGAGAAAAAGAAAAGCAGAAAATAGTATGGAGGAAACGACAATGAGAAAAAATTTTGGAGCAAAGCCATGGACCTACCCTCAGCCGGTATTTATCATCGGAAGCTATGACGGAGAAGGAAAGGCTGACGCGATGAACGCGGCCTGGGGCGGCATCAGCTGCGACACGGAGCTGTGCCTGTGCATCAGTGCCGGTCATAAGACGACGAAAAATATTCTGGAAAAGAAGGCCTTTACGGTGAGCATGGCCACTGCCGGGCAGATGACGGCCTGCGATTATGTGGGTATCGTGTCCGGCAACGATACGCCGGATAAGCTGGAAAAGGCCGGTTTTCATACCAGAAAGGCGGAGTTTGTGGACGCGCCGGTGATCGAGGAGCTGCCCATGACGCTGGAATGCAGGCTGATCAGTTACGATCCGGAAAGTTGTCATCTGTTCGGCGAGATCGTCAATGTCAGCGCGGATGAAAGCATCCTCACGGATGGAAAAATCGATATTGCGAAGCTGGCTCCTATCACCTTTGACCCGGTGGGAAATGCCTACCATGTAATCGGGGAAAAGGCGGGAGACGCCTTCCGGGAAGGGATGAAGCTGAAATAAACAGCGGCAGCGGGGACAGAAATCACTGTCCCCGCTGCCTGACGGCCTGTATGCAGATGCAGAACCGGGCGGCCGGGCATTAGCCGATGTAGTTTATCTTCCCAAAACAGGCCGCGATCTCTTTCATCCGGCCGCTCTGATTCATATGGAAAGGACATCTTCTGTCACAGTGGCCGCATAAGATGCAGTCGGAGACTTTTTTCTCCAGCTTTTCATAATGGTTCGCAGCCATCTGTTCTATTTTTTCCTCACCGCATTGCTGACGGCCAGAATAGCGCCGAACAGAACCGCTGCGCAGGGCCAGATGATCCAGGTGCGCTCCCATTTCATGGTGTAAAAGCTCCAGCCAAGGTAAACCGCCGTGACCGCGCACCAGTAGACGGTCGTGACGGCTTCGTTCCTCTTTTCTGCGGCCTTTTTCTCACGGGTATAATCCCCTTCCTCCAGAAGCTTCTGGAAGGAACCGAAGATCACGCAGGTCCGCACCAGGAAAAACACGCCGGCAGCTACGAACAGCAGGCAGAGCAGAAAGCCGCAGGCGCCCGACAGGATTCCGCCCAGTCCCAGAACGCTGCAGACAAACAGGGGGATGGCGCTGAGGATGCAGAGAACGATACCGGTGATCAGAAAGAAGCCGTGGGAGGGTTCATAGCCCTTCTTCCTTTTCTCGACCACGCCGGTCACGCCGTATGCCAGCTCGACGGGCTCCTGTTCCAGATACTCAAAACGCTCCGTTTTTCCGGAGCAATGAAGAAAAATCGCGACCGCCGCGGCGACCATCCCCAGAAGGGCGATAATACCGGCAGTAAATGCCAGGTCTTCCGAAATTTTTGGCAGACCGGCCGCCTTTCCATCAAAGGAGAAGAGGAAAATCAGCAGAACCGGAGAGAGGATGCACATGGAGACGCCCGCCGCGATCCGGGGAGCTGTATCCTGAACCGCATCCAGAAATTTTATCTGCCAATATCATATCTGTCCTCCTACTTGTTTTGTGAGTCTGTTACCCGGTTTGTTTTCTTTCAAAGCTTTCAAAGAAGGCCTGCCGCGGGATGAACGCTGCGGGGCGGACGCTGCGGGGAAAACCGGCAGGGCCGTTTCCTCATGCGGTACGTTTCAGCAGCTCTATCATAGCAGAACCGGCGCGCGCATGCTACCATGCGTACCTGACAATTTGCCTGGAAATCTGTCAACCGCCGGCTGCGGGGGAGGTTTTTCAGGGGGTGACCGGCATGCAGGAAGCCGGACACCCCCTGAAGCCGTTCTGTAATGTGCGCTCTTACTTGCCGGCCGGCGGGTCCCGGCACGGCCTGAACGATAATTCTGAACGGCCTCAAAAACAGCTCAAACAGAATATGAGGTTGCGGAAAGAGAAGAAGGCTGGTATTCTTTTATCTGTGGGACAGGCCGCCCTGCGCCCCGGGAACAGGGCGTGCGATGTCGTTATGTCAAAAAGAAAGGTTTAACGGTGACTGTATGAAGAATTCGTTTCAGAATTATGAGTCGGCTGTGCGGTAGCAATGGCTATCGCATTCCATAGAAAATGTTATAGCCATTGCTTTCCCTGATTAGAAAGGATGATTCAGGAGGGCACAGATGGGCTATATAAGAGCGGCAGATATACTGCCGGAGCAGCTTGTTTTGGAGATACAGAAATATGTGGACGGCCAGATGCTCTACATCCCCAGAAAATGCGAGGAGCATTCCCGCTGGGGAGAAAGAAGCGGGACCAGAGAGAATCTGGAGAGGCGAAACAGAAGCATCTTTGAGGAATATACGGCAGGACGTTCGACGTCTGATCTTTCAAAAAAGTACTATTTATCTGAAAAGAGCATTCAGAGAATCATACGGAAGAGAAATCCCTCCTGAAGGAACAAAAAGGTAAGGAGGGTAACTCATTGAACAGAGAAAACAAAAGAATTCAGTATGAGAAAGGCTACTACAGAAAGCATCCCTGCAGAGAGATTTTTACCTGCAGGGTCTGCGGACGGGAAGTGGTGCCGGATGGAGCGGGGAGTGATCATAGGAATCACTGTCCCAACTGCCTGACGAGCCTGCATGTGGACGACAGGCCGGGAGACCGGGCTTCGGACTGCGGCGGCTATATGGATCCGGTCGCCGTGTGGGTCAAAAAGAACGGAGAATGGGCGATCATCCATCGGTGCCGTCAGTGCGGGAAGATGAGCGCCAACCGGATCGCGGCGGACGACAACCCGATGAAGCTGATGGCGATTGCGCTCAAACCCCTGACCGCCCCTCCATTTCCCCTGGAACGGATTCAGGAAATGACCCGGATGATGGGTGGGGACGGAGAGCTTTGTTAGAAAGTGGCTGGCAAAAGACCTGCGAAAAGGCTGTTTTTCGGCCTCGCCTCAGGTCTTTTTGCTGCCTTGACATTGCCTGCCCGGCAGAGAAAGAATATAATGAGAATGCCGGACAAAAGTATGAGGCGATGAAAAGGGGAGCGGCCATTTTCGCCGGAAGAATGGCGCGGAATGAACGCTGATCGCTGTATGCGGCGATTTCATGCCGGATTCGGGGCTGCCTGTCGGCGGAGAAAAGAAAATAATAAGGAAAGAGGAAAAAGGAGAGAACAGCCATGAATTATGAAATGAGACGGCAGAAGGTATATGAAAAAATGGGAGAACACTCCGTTCTGCTTCTGTTTTCAGGAATTGAGAGCCATGTCAGCGCGGATGAATACGCGCCTTTTGAGGCCAACCGGAATTTTTTCTATCTGACGGGCCTGCGCAGGGAGCGGATGATCCTCGTCATGGATCAGTCAGGGGAGAAGAGAAAGACGACGCTTTATATTCCCGCCTTTGACCCGGATGCGGTCCGCTGGACGGGAAAAATGGTGACGGCGGAGGAAGCGAAGGAAATTTCAGGAATCGATGATATCGCTTATACGGACGCGTTTGAGAGCCGGATCAGCGGGATCATGACCAGAGAAATCGTAAATACGCTGTATTTTGACTGTTACCGTCATCAGACGGAGGATCTGCCCGATTATAACGCGGTCCGGGCGGGAGAGTTTGGAGAGAAATATCCGGGCGTGGCGGTGAAAAATATTTTTCCCGTGATTGCGGGACTCCGCACGCAGAAGGATGAGGATGAGATCGCGCTGATCCGGGAGGCAATTTCCGTCACGGACCGGGCGCTGCAGAATGTGATGAGCCATCTGAAGCCGGGAATGAAGGAATATCAGGCGCAGGCGGATTTTGAATACACGGTTCATGATCTGGGCGCGGACGGAACGTCTTTCCCCACCATCGCGGGAAGCGGAGCGAATGGAACCATGCTTCATTATGAAACGAACCGGGATACCTGTGAGGATGGAACGCTGCTTCTTCTGGATCTGGGCGCGAAGGTTCAGGGCTACTGCGCCGACATCACCAGAACCTATCCGGTAAACGGCGTTTTCACACCCCGCCAGAGAGCGGTTTATGAGGTGGTCCTTGCCGCCAACCGGGCCGTCGCGGCGGCCGCGAAGCCCGGCATCACGCTGAGCGGGCTGAATGAGATCTGTAAGCAGGTTCTGGCGGAGGGCTGCATGAAGCTTGGCCTGATTGACAGCGCGGAGAAAATCGGGACGTATTACATGCACGGCGTCTCCCACCATCTGGGCATTGACGTCCATGATGTGAGCGCGAGGCGGGACGAGCCGCTGCAGCCCGGCGCCGTGATCACCGACGAGCCCGGCCTGTACATTGACGAATGGGAAACCGGCATCCGGATCGAGGACGACCTGCTGATCACGGAGGACGGCTGTGAGGTGCTGTCCGCGGATGTGATCCGGGAAGCGGATGAGATCGAGGCCTTTATGGCGCGGGCAAAGCGGGGCTGACAGGACGCGCTGGTGATCGTGGGCGATATTCTGGAAAAGGGAAAAGAACCAGCGTCCCAAATCCCTTGAAAAAGATTGTATTCTGCCCTTTTCTGCGGTAAGATAACCTAAAATTTTGTATAGATGGAGGAGTCCCATGAAAAAACAATGGTGGCACCGAACGGTGGGATATCAGATTTATCCCAAAAGCTTTCAGGATACGAATGGAGACGGAATCGGAGACCTGCAGGGTGTGATCCGGCATCTGGACGAGATCGCGGCGCTGGGAGCGAACGTGATCTGGCTGTGTCCGGTTTTTCCGTCTCCCATGGCGGATAACGGCTATGATGTATCGGACTACATGGATATTGACCCCTGTTTTGGAAGCATGGACGACATGAAGGAGCTGATCGCGAAGGCGAAGGAAAAGGGGATCCGGATCCTGATGGATCTGGTGGCGAATCATTCCTCCGATCAGCATGAATGGTTCCGCAGGGCCCTTCAGGACCCGTATGGAAAGTATGGGCAGTATTATGTGTTCCGGGAGGGAAAGGCGGGCGGCCCGCCGAACAACTGGCGTTCCATCTTCGGAGGGAGCGCCTGGGAGCCGGTTCCCGGACGGGAAGGGCTGTATTATCTGCACCTGTTCACGAAGCAGCAGCCGGATCTGAACTGGGAGAATCCGAAGCTCCGGGAAGAGATCTGCCGGATTATCCGGGACTGGATGGATCTGGGGCTGGGAGGCTTCCGGCTGGACGCGATCAGCCATCTGAAGAAAAACTACGAATACACGGACCTTCCGCCGGACGGCCCGGACGGTCTGTGCCTCGCTTTTGAGGACATCAATAATGTGGACGGGCTTTCCGATTTTCTGAAGGAGATGAAGGAAAAGGCGTTTGCGCCGACGGATGCGCTGACCATCGGGGAGTATGACGGCATGAAGCCTGAGGATGTGGAGGCTGTGATCGGGGAAAACGGAAGCTTCAGCTCCATTTTTGATTTCAGCCATACCCATCATAACGTGAGCTGTCCGGAATGGAACTATGATACGGTTTCCATGTTCAACGATTACCGGGACAAGCTGTTCGAGGCGCAGCGGGTGGTCGGAGGACGCGGCCTTCTGTGCAATTTTCTGGAAAATCATGATAAGAACCGGTGCATCGACCGCTTTCTGGCGCCCAAAGATCAGAACCGTTACAGCGTCCGCATGCTTCCGGTGACCAATTTCTTTTTCCCCGGCCTGGTGTTCCTGTACCAGGGACAGGAGATCGGAATGCGTGATTATCCCAAAAAGAGCATGGACGAATATGTGGACGGGCCTACCCATGCGGAATATGAGGCTTTCCTGGAAAAAGGCCTGACGCCGGAGGAGGCGCTGAAACGGATCAACGGGACCAGCAGGGAGCACAGCCGCACCCCGATGCAGTGGGACGGCAGCGAAAACGCGGGCTTCACCACAGGAAAGCCCTGGTTTGCTGTGAATCCCAATTATACCTGGCTGAATTATGAAGCGCAGGAAAAGGACCCGGATTCCCTGCTGCATTTTTACCGGAAAATGGTTTCCGTGCGGAAAAGGCCGGATCTGGAGGAGACCTTCATTTACGGAGAAATTCTCCCCCGTTATCAGGACAGAAACGGCATTCTGGCCTATGAAAGGCGTGACGGAAAGAACCGCCTGCTGGTGATTACCAGCGCCCTGTCGCAGGCAGTCTCCCTTCCCTTTGCGGAAACGGACGAAGAAGCGGAGCGGAGGGTGGAGGAGGTCCTTCTGAATAATTATGAAGAGCCGCCTGTTTTTAAGAAAGAGCTTGAGATCCGTCCCTGGGAATGTCTGGTCCTGAGGCTGGGCAGCGTATAGAAAAGGAGTCACACGATTCAAATGTGGCTGTCTGACCGCAGGAAAGGAGAGGAGCACGAACTAAAGTTCGTGCCGAAAATGAAATGCCGCCCTTCGGCGGCAAAAGGAGAGGAAGTATGAAACAGAAAAAATGGTGGCAGAACGCCGTCGTTTATCAGATTTATCCCCGCAGCTTCTGTGACAGCACGGGAAGCGGAATGGGAGACCTGAAGGGAATCATCGGAAAGCTGGACTATCTGGAGAAGCTGGGAATCGACGCCATCTGGCTTTCTCCGGTCTGCCGTTCGCCGCAGGACGACAACGGCTATGATATTTCGGACTATCGGGACATCGATCCCCTTTTTGGAACCCTGTCCGATATGGACGAACTGATCGCGGAAGGAAAGAAGAGAGGCATCCGTGTCATTCTGGATCTGGTGCTGAACCATTCGTCGGATGAGCATCCCTGGTTCATCGAGGCGAAAAAGGGGAAGGACAATCCGTATCACGACTATTATGTATGGCGGGACGGGGTGGAGGGAACATATCCCAACGACATGCGCGCCTGCTTCGGCGGCCCGGCCTGGGAGTGGGTGCCGGAGTGCGGCCAGTATTATTTTCATCAGTTCTCCGTGAAGCAGCCGGACTTAAACTGGGAGAATCCGAAGCTGCGCCGGGAAATCTATGACATGATCCTGTGGTGGATGGACAAGGGCGTGGGCGGCTTCCGCCTGGATGTGATCGACCAGATCGCCAAGGAGCCGGACCTGAAAATCACCAACAACGGACCGAGGCTGCATGAATTCATCCGGGAGCTTTCCAGAGAAACGTTCCAGAAGGGGGATCTGATCACCGTGGGCGAGGCCTGGGGCGCGAACACGGAAAACGCGAAGCTCTACAGCAATCCGGACGGAAGCGAGTTTTCCATGGTATTCCAGTTTGAGCACATCGGTCTGGATCAGATTCCGGGAAAGGAAAAATGGGATCTGGCCCCGCTGGATTTCAGAAAGCTCAAGGAGGTGCTGGCGAAATGGCAGAAGGCCCTCTACGGCTGCGGCTGGAACAGCCTGTTCTGGGACAATCACGATCTGCCCCGCATCGTCTCCCGCTGGGGAAACGACGGGAAATACCGGGTGGAATCCGCCAAAATGCTGGCGGCCCTGCTGCACGGTCTGCAGGGAACTCCCTACATTTACCAGGGCGAAGAGCTGGGAATGACCAACGCGGGAATGGAGGATATTGCGGATTATCGGGACATCGAATCCATAAATATGCATAAGGAGCGTCTGGAGGCCGGATATCCGGAAAAGGACATCATGGCTTCGCTCATGGCGAAGAGCCGGGACAACGCCCGTACGCCCATGCAGTGGAACGACAGCGAAAACGCGGGCTTTACCACGGGTACGCCCTGGCTGAAGGTGAATCCCAATTATAAGCAGATCAATGCGGCTTCTCAGGTAAATGATCCCGATTCGGTATTCAGCTTCTACCGCAGGCTGATCGCGCTGAGAAAGGAATACGATGTTTTCGCGGACGGCGCGTTTGAGCTGCTGTATGCGGACGATCCGGATATTTTCGCCTATACCCGCACCACGCCGGAGGAGACGCTGACGGTGCTGTGCAATTTCCACGGCGGTGAAGCGGCGCTTTCCGGGAAAGACGGAGAGAAGCTCAGAGAACGCGGCCTGGGAGAGCTTCTGCTCGGCAATTATCAGGATGTGGATGAGGCAAAGCTGCGCCCCTATGAGGCGAGGATGTATCTGAAAAAGACGGTCTGAAAAAGCGGAGGCATGGAGGGAAGATTATTACAGGGCCGGACCTTTAGTCCGGCGCGCATGCCTCAGCAACGCTTCGGCATGGAGGAAAAATGGAAAGGATTCTGATTCTGGAGGATGACGCCGCGCTTGGAGCGGGAATCCGGATGGCGCTGCAGACGCCGGAGACGGAGGCCGTTCTCTGCCATACGCTGAAGGATGCCCGAAGAACGCTGATGCAGGAAGCCTTCAGCCTTCTGATTCTGGATATCAATCTGCCCGATGGAAGCGGGCTGGAGCTTCTGCGGGAGCAGAAAAGCATACGCCCGGAGGTGCCGGTGATTCTGCTGACGGCCAACGATCTGGAGCTGGACGAGGTCACCGGGCTGGAAGCAGGAGCGGATGATTACATCATCAAGCCCTTTTCCCTGTCGGTTCTCCGGGCGCGGGTGGCCGTTCAGCTCAGACGGGGAAGGCCTGCTTCCTCTTCCGTTGTGGTTACAGGCCCCTTCCGGTTCGATTTTGACCGGATGGAGTTTTACCGGGACGGAAAGGCGGTGGAGCTGTCCAGAACCGAGCAGAAGCTGCTGCGCGTCCTGGTGGAAAACCGGGGCCATACCGTGAACCGTGCCGTTCTGGTGGACCGGGTCTGGACAGACGGGGCGGAATACGTGGAGGAAAACGCGCTGTCCGTTACCGTAAAACGGCTTCGGGCCAGGCTGGAAGCGGAACCGGCGAAGCCGCAGTACCTCCGGACGGTATACGGCGTCGGCTATATCTGGGCGGCCGGCGGGACAGCGGAATGAGGATGGATATGATTGGATATCTTGTCATAGCCGCGGGAGCAGGCATCCTGACAGGGCTGGGAATCGCTCTCTGGAGCCGTCTGCAGGTGGCGCGCACCTACAGGCGGATGGAAGAGATGCTGGAAGCGGCGGCAGACGGAAGCTTTTCGGAGCGGGATTTTGACGAAAGTCGCCTTTCCGCGCTGGAGAGCCGGCTGCGACAGTATCTGGACGCCGGCGCGGTATCCCGGAAAAACAGAAGAAACGGGAGGAACAGATCAGCTCGTTGATTTCCGATATTTCCCATCAGACCAGAACGCCGGTTGCCAATCTGCAGCTTTACGCGGGGCTGCTGGAGGAACAGCCGCTTCCTCCTCAGGCGGAGGCGTGCGTCGGCGCCATCCGGACCCAGGCGGAAAAGCTCCAGAGCCTGATTGAGGCGCTGGTAAAGACCTCCCGCCTGGAAACCGGGATTCTGACTCTTCATCCGGAGCCGGGAGAGATCGGACCGGTGGTGGAACGCGCCGTTTCCCAGTACGCGCCGAAGGCTTCTGAAAAGAAGATTTCCCTCACGGTGAAAAATACGCGGGGAAACGGGGTTTTTGATCCCAAATGGACGGAGGAAGCCCTCTGCAACCTGCTGGACAACGCGGTGAAATACACCCCGCCGGACGGCAGTGTGATCGTGGAAGTGAGGGAATACGAAATGTTTTCCGCCATCCAGGTGACGGACACAGGGCCCGGCATCCCGGAGGAGGAGCAGGCGGAGATCTTCGGCCGCTTTTACCGTTCTCCTTCCGCCTGGCAGGCGGAGGGCGTGGGAATCGGCCTGTACCTGACCAGACAGATCGCGTCCGGCCAGGGCGGATATGTGAAGGTGAAAAGCGAACCGGGAGGCGGCAGCACCTTTTCCCTGTATTTTCCGGGGCAGGACAGAAGCCGCGCCCCTTCTGGCGCGTGAGCCTCGGCGCAGAACGCTTCGGTAAAAATGACAACACTGTCACATTTCTGACAGTACCGGGAAAGATTTCTGTGATAAAGTCTGTAGTGTGAAAAGGCGCTATGGGCTTTTTTTCATAGAAGGCGCTGTCAGGCAAAATGCCGCCTGAGGCGGCGGAAAGGCGGAAGCATGGCAATCTTACAGACAGAAAACCTGAAAAAATATTACGGCTCCGGCGATATGCAGGTGCGGGCGCTGGACGGGCGGCGGCCTGACCGGGACTATCTTCAGGAGGTCATCACCGCCCTGGGGCTTGAGAAAAAGCTGGACAGCCGGCCGAATCAGCTGTCCGGAGGTCAGCAGCAGCGCGTGGCGATCGCGCGGGCGCTGGCGGCGAAGCCTGCCATCCTTTTGGCCGACGAGCCCACCGGAAATCTGGATTCCCGGACCAGCCAGGATGTGCTGGGGCTGATGAAGGTGGCCGGGCAGAAATTTTCCCAGACCATGGTGATGATTACCCATAATGAGGAAATCGCGCAGATGGCGGACCGGATCGTCCGCATTGAGGACGGGCGGATCGTGAGCGGAAGGTAATCCGGACAAAACCGGAAAAGGATTTCCCCACCCGGGAATGGAGGCAGAGATGAAAGTAGCGAACCGAAAATGTATACGCCGGCTGGGAATGCGCTCGCTTCTGGCCGGACGGACGAGAAATCTGGTGGCGGTTCTGGCAATCGCCCTGACGGCGATGCTGTTCACGTCGCTGTTCACCATTGCCATGTCCATCAATGAGGGCTTCCAGCAGTCCAACTTCCGGCAGGCGGGCGGATTTTCCCACGGAGGCTTTAAATACCTGACCAGGGAGCAGTTCGAGAAGCTGAAAGAGGATCCGCTGATCCGGGAATGGGGACTTCGGCGTTTCCTGGGCATGCCCACGGAGGCGCCGTTTAACAAGTCCCATGTGGAAATCAGCTATTCGGATGCAAATGAAGCGCACTGGATGTACTGCGACCCGGTGGAGGGACGGATGCCGGAGGAGGGGACGAACGAGGCGGCGACGGATACCCGCGTGCTGGAGCTTCTCGGCGTGGAGCCGGAGCTGGGGGCGGAATTTACCGTGACCTTTGAGGTGGACGGACAGGAAACCACGCAGACCTTTGTCCTGTGCGGCTGGTGGGAGTATGATACGGCGGTTGTGGCCAGTCATATCCTGATCCCGGAAAGCCGTCTGGAGGAGATTCTGCAGGAGGTGGGCGTGACGCCGCCGGGATCGGATAAGATGACGGGAAGCTGGAATCTGGAAGTGATGCTGAAAAACGGCGCCTGGTCCATCGAATCCGATCTGGAGCAGATTTTGAAGAATGCAGGCTTTCAGTCGGAAGATCCTTCCGATGCGGACACCTATGTTAATATTGGCGTCAACTGGGGCTATACCGGAGCGCAGTTTTCCAGTCAGATAGACACGACGACGCTTCTGTTCATCGTGGGAATGCTTCTGCTGATCCTGCTGACAGGTTATCTGATCATTTATAACGTGTTCCAGATATCGGCGGCGGGAGATATCCGGTTTTACGGTCTGTTGAAAACCATCGGAACCACGCCGGGACAGCTGCTGCGGATTGTGCGTTTCCAGGCGCTGGCCCTTTCCCTGTGCGGCATCCCGCTGGGACTTTTCCTGGGCTGGCTTCTGGGCGGAGCTCTCACTCCCGTGGTCGTGGAGAAGCTGGACGGCGTGGTGTCTCTGGTTTCCCTGAATCCGCTGATCTTTGTGGGTTCGGGCATTTTCGCTCTGCTTACCGTGCTGATTTCCTGCCGCCGGCCCGGCCGGATGGCGGGACGGGTTTCCCCGGTGGAGGCGGTGCGCTATACGGAGGGCGCGCCTTGGGGTCGGAGAAAGAAAGCGGCCGGAGGCCGGAACGGAAGAAAACCCTCCGCGGGCAGGCCGGATGGACAGGAAAGCAGCGGCCGGAACGGAAAAAGAGTTTCCCTTCTTTCCATGGCATGGGCCAATCTGGGCCGCAGCCGGGGAAAAACGGTGGTGACCATTCTCTCCCTGTCCCTGGCGGTGGTGCTGTTTACCGTGACGGTGACGCTTGTAAACAGCTTTGACATGGATAAGTATATCGATAAATTTACGGCGAGCGATTTCATTCTGACGGATGCGGGCCAGTTTCAGACCGGGGGAGAGATATTCAGCGAGGATATGGCCCTGCCTGAATCGGCTGTGGATGCCATCCGGGTCCAGGGCGGAATCGCGGACAGCGGCCGGGTATACGGAAAAACCTCTTCCGTGCAGGAGTTTGTAAGCGAGGAATACTTCCGGACCGTAAACGGCCGGTGGAGTACGCCGGAGAATCTGGACAATCTGATACGCCTGTCGGAAAAAACGGCAGATGGAAAGATTGCGGACAATGCCCAGCTCTACGGCATGGAGCCTTTTGCTCTGGACCATCTGACCGTGCTGGAGGGGGATCTGTCCCCGCTTTATGAACCTGGCGGGAATTATATTGCCGCCGTATACAGCGACGATGATTATGGGAATCCCATCATGGACAGCCACTGGGCCGGACTGGGGGATACGGTGACCCTGCGGTACGTGAAAGAATATGAATATTACGATCCGGATACCGGAGAGATTTACGGATCACGGGAGGACGTGCCGGAAAATGCCGTTTACGCTTCCCGGGCGGTGAAATACCGGGATGTGGAATATACGGTCGCAGCGCTTGTGACGGTCCCGACGGCACTCAGCTACCGGTATTATGGAAGCGATGAGTTTGTGATGAACGCGCAGACCTTCATCCGGGATACCGGCACCGACAGCGTGATGTACTATGCCTTTGACATGACGGATGAGGCGGCGGATGAATCCATGGAAGCGTTCCTTCAGGATTACACGGAAAATACGGCGCCCCAGCTCGATTATGAAGGGAAGAGCACCTACGCGGCGGAGTTTGAGGGCTTTCGGAGCATGTTCCTGCTTCTGGGAGGGGTGCTGAGCTTCATCGTGGCTCTGGTGGGCGTGCTGAATTTCTTCAATGCCATTCTCACCGGGATTACCGCAAGGCGCAGGGAGCTGGCCGTGCTCCAGTCCATCGGCATGACGGGGCGGCAGATGAAAATCATGCTGGCTGAGGAAGGACTCCTCTATACCTGCGGAGCGCTTGTCCTTGCTCTTGCGCTGATTGTGGCGACAGGCCCCTTCATCGGTCCGGCGGTCGGGAACCTGGTCTGGTTCTTCACCTGGCGTTTCACGGTCTGGCCGGTCTTTCTGTTCCTGCCCGCTTTCGTGCTTCTCGGAATCGGAATTCCTGTCGCAACCTGCAGGGCCGCCCGGAAGTATTCGGTGGTGGAACGGCTGCGGGTGGAGTAAAATGTAATCTGCCGGAAGCGTGGGGAAAACCGTACCGCTGTCCGGAGGCGAAACGCTTAAAGGCGGTCAGCAGGGAAAGACATACCTCCGTCCGGCAGGGCAAAAAAAGAAGAAGGGGCAGTCCTCCGTAAAATCGAAGGACTGCCCGCTTTGCTTTAATCCAGTGGCTCAGAAGCTTTCCAGGATCAGGCCGCCGTCACAGACGATGATTGTCCCCTGGGTATAGGTATTGGCATCGGAAGCCAGAAACAGCAGAGCGCCGGAGAGATCCCCATATTGTCCCAGCCTCCTTTGAGGCACCTTGTTTCGGATGTTTTCAAGGATCGCCGGAGGAGTATCAGGTGCCATTTCGCCATTCTGCATATTTCCGGGGGCGATGCCGTTGACATAGATGCCATGTCCAGCCCATGCGGCGGCGCAGGATTTGGTGAGCGCCGCTTCTGCCGCCTTTGCGACATGGTACACGACAGCCGCCGGAGAGGCGCTGAAGCTGTTGACAGAACAGATGTTGACAATCCGCCCGCCCTTTTCCATCATGGATGCGTTTACGACCTCCTTACTCATCAGCCAGGTGCCGGTAACATCCACGTCGATACATTCGGTCCAGTCCTTATGAGAGATTTCTTCCGGACGGCCATAGCGGATGATGCCCGCATTATTGACCAGAATATCAATCCGGCCATACTCGTTCATCACGGCGGCTACTGCCTTCTGAACGCTCGCTTCATCTGCAATATCCACCTTTACGGTAATCACTTTTACACCGGTCTTTTCGGCAATATCTGCCGCAACCTTTTTCATCTTTTCCTCATTGCCGGCCATCAGCGCCAGATCAGCCCCGTACTCTGCCAGAGAGGTGGCCAGCTCAACGCCGAGCCCTCTGGAAGCGCCGGTAACAACGGCAATCTTGCCTGTCAGATCGAAACTCACAGTTTTGCTCATAATGCTCCTCCTGTCCAAATGAAAGCCTTGACAAGTGTTACAGCTTTATTCTATCACAGAGTCGGCGGTTTCGGAGAAGAAATTGGTTACTACTCAGCCAGGTCTGCGCATTCCCTGCGCAGACCGTACGAAAACAGACCGGCTGGAAGCATCCGGCCTGGCACGAAGCGCCTGGAATGGCCGGATGCCGTTACAGCTCTGCCGAAGGCTGAGCTGTAACAGAAATTGCGTGACAGTTGAAAAAGGACCTTGCCCGTATCTGTCCCGGCATGCTATAATGACTCCGGCATAAAAATCAGGAGAGCTTCACTATGTTCTGGAAAAATGAAAACGTAAAACTGAAAAAAGGCGGTGTTTTTCATTTTTACGGGGATAGTGCGCTCTTTTTTCAGGAAAATCCGGGAAAACGGCGGCGGTACGGACCTGTCTGAGCCGTCGGGAACATGGCGTCAGCCTGTTCCGCCCTTGCCGGAATTTTCAGTAAACGGAATAAAGATACGGAAATATAAAAATATAAAAGTGCGCAGTATCTCCTTTTCAGATCGTGTTTGATAAAAAACGGAATGGAAAAGGAGTTTTTTTATGCTTAAAGTGACAAAAAAGATCAGAAAAAAATGGTCGAAGGCCGGACGGCAGATCAGGCTTCTTTACCTGAATACCTCTCTGGGAGCGTTCCAGATCGCGGGCGCTTCCTGGGTGGCTCTGCTGGCGGCAAGGAGATTCTCCTTGGTGGAGATCGGGTTCGCGGAAAGCGTGTTCCATGTGGCGAGTCTGCTGTTTGAGGTGCCGTCCGGGGTGATTTCGGATGTGTTCGGACGGAAGAGATCCATGGTGCTCAGCCAGTGCATGACGCTCCTGTCCGCCCTGCTCATGCTGGTTTCCGATTCCATGGCAGGGGTGCTTCCCGCCATGGTGTTTTCCGCCTTCGGCTATAATTTCGCGTCAGGGACAAGAGAGTCTCTGGCTTACGAGACGCTGAAGGCGGAAGGACGGGAGGCGGAATATGACGGATATGCCTCCACGGATATGATGCTGTATACCTTTTTTTCTTCCCTTGCCACGCTCTGCGCGGGCGCCGCGTTGGCGCTGGGCTATCGGAGGGCTTATCTGGCGGATATCGGACTGGGAACGGTGTGCCTGCTGAGCGTCCTGCGCCTGAGGGAGGTGAGAGGCGCCGATACGGCGGAAGAAATCAAAGGCGGGGAGCAGAGAAACGGACTGGAAGAGGGAGTCCGGGAAAAGATTTTCCGGTGCTTCCGGGAAAGCATCCGCTTTCTGCTTAACAGCAGGAAGGCGATGGAGCTGATTCTCATGAACGCGGCAGTGGGAGCGGCGGCGACCCTGCTCCGGTTCTTCCTGCAGGCCAGGCTTCCGGAGCAGGGGCTTCCGGAGGCGCTGCTGGGGCCTGCCCTGTTTCTCATGGGGCTGGGAGGCGCTGCCGGAGCCAGACTGATCCTGTGCTGCCGTAGCTGGAGCTACGGCCGGGTATTCGCGGTTTCCGCCATAACGGTGGCCGGCTGCGTGGCCGCGGCCCCTCTGCCTGTTCCTGCGGTCATGGTCGCGGGCGGCTTTCTTGCGGCGCTGTGCGATAATTTCCTTCAGGTCCGCTCCGACGTGCGGCTGAATGAAATGGTGCCTGCCGGACAGAGGGCCACGCTCATTTCCGTATCCTCCCTCTGCTTTTCGGGGGTGATGATCGTGCTGTCGCCGCTGTTCGGGATGGTGTTTTCCTGAGAGGACGCAATCCGGACCGCTGCGGCCATCCCTCCGTCCCCATAGGATGGCTGCTGTAAAAAGTCTGCGGATGCGGCGCAAAGCTTCTGACCGGCGGAAAGCCCATGAAGCATTTCGCTTTCCCAGCCGAAAAGCCGGGACATGGAAACGGCCTCAACGCCGAGCACCGCGTCCGCGATATGCTCCCGGTAGGAGCCGATGTGCTTTTCGATCAGAAACCGCATGAGCTCCAGCCGCTTCTTCATGCTTCTCACGTTGGAAGAAGCGGGCGCGGTGCGGTAGTCGATGAGCGGTTCGGGTACGATTCCGATGCGGGCGTCGGGAGCGGTTTCCAGCAGGCTCAGGAAGAAATCCCAGTCCTCAAAGCCTGAACGCATGGATTCGTCATAGCCGCCGCATTTTTCCCAGGCCCCCCGCCGGAGAATGTGTGTGGCCGGACAGCAGTTGCGGGAAAGAAAGGCCGTGATGCCGCCTCCGGCGGGACAGACCGTAGCGTCAAGAACCCCGAAGGTGCGTATCCGGGAGGATGCGGCAGCCATGGACGGGTTTTCCCGCAGAAGGCCGCTGACCTGTTCGATGTAGGAGGGCTCCAGCCTGTCGTCCCCGTCGAGAACCAGTACCAGAGGAGCCTGTGCATGGCGTATGCCCGTATTCCTTGCCGCCGATACGCCGCCGTTTGGCTGACGCAGGACGGTGATGGGAACACAATAAGAGGAGTCGGATTCCAGATGTTCCAGAATATGAAGGGAGGCCTCATCCGTGGAGCCGTCGTCCACAATGATGATTTTTGCCGGGGGCGTTGTCTGCCCGCAGAGGGACTGGACGGCCTCCAAAATCATGGAGCCCTGGTTGAAGCTGGTGACGACCGCCTGTACATCTATGGCGGTATGGGGATTCTTTTCGGATGGATTCATGACGGAACCTCCTTTTTTGAACGGCTGATTTTTACGTGTGGCTGATTATGAAATTATTTTATCATCTAATGCTGAGTTCGTGAACAAAAAAGAGGTGAACCGGAGCTCACCTCTTTGCAGAAAAATGACTTATTTTGCCGCAGCCTTTTTGTTCTGCGCTCCGCCGACGATAAACAGGATCGGAGCCGCGACTCCGCCCGGAAGGCTGCAGGAGGAAGCGCTTTCCGCGGCAGGGAGAAAATGCTATAATGAAAACATCGGTATCGGGGCCGCATCATGGGGATGCGTGAAGGCGTGCGGCCGGGGACAATTTTGGCAGGACAAGGGAAACGGGAGGGGACTTTGATGGAACCGGAAAAAAATCAGAAGAAACGTTTTTACCTCAGATGGCCGTGGAATGTACTCGTTTATGTTTTGCTGGCCGTGTCTCTGCGCATTTTTTCGATTCCTGTTATTCTGCTCCTCATGTGGTGGAACAGAAAACAGCAGCCGGACGGGCCGGAGGAAGGGTATTGTCTGCAGCGGACCAGAAAACGCCTGATCGGGCTGATTCCGGCAGCGCTCTGTCTGCTGTTCGGCGGATTGAGCCTCTGGTTCTTTCATATGGGACAGACGCTTCCGGAAGAGGTGGAGCGTCTGGAGGAGGAAATGCGGATCTTCTATTATCTGAGCCCGTTTCTGGGAGCAGGTCTGCTGATACTGGGGCTTTTTCTGGCGTGGCGGAGCCTGCGGGACGCTCTGTGCCCGGAAAAAAGCGCTCTGGCGAAGTCCATCCGCTCCCAGCTGCCTTATCCGGAGGAGGCGCCGCCGGTTCGTGAGCTGTTCGCCATGGTGGACCGGGATATTAAGGAAAACGGCGCCTGGTTCGGGCATATGGCTGTGGGAAGGGAGTGGGTGCTGGGGGATGAGGTCTCCCGGATTCCGCGGATCCGGGGAATTTTCGGACGGGACGAGGTCCGTTCCTCCGGCAGCGGCAGCAACCGCCGGGTAAGCCGTATTCTGGAAGTCTGGATTCTGGACGACCGGCAGAGGCGCCAGGTGACTGCGCTGAAAACGCCGAAGGAGCTGCAGGGCGCGCTGGACTGTCTGAGGCAGAAGGCTCCGGCCGCAGTTTTCGGGACCTGGGGCTCCGGAGAATACAATGAGGCAGCCTGTGCGGACGCGGACAGGTGGCAGTTTATGGAACTGGAATACCGGAAGAGGAGGGATGCGCTGGAGGAACGGCAGAATCAGGCCGGTCTGGAACAGGCGCGGAATCAGGTGCTGACCCTCCCTGACGGTTCCGTAACCTCCCGGATTACGGGGGACGGTCTGCGGGAGCTGCTTCTGAAATGCCGGAAGGAGGGAGAGACCCGTTCCTTCCAGCTGGTGCCCGGCATTCCTTTTCAGAGCGGCGCGCGTACCTTCAGCCGTCTGGTATGCTTTCCCGGAAGGGCGGATGAACAGGTCCGTCTGTTTGTGGAAGAGTTTTCCGGTTCGCCGCGTAAGCCGGGAAAATACGGCTGGATGACGGCGGTTTCAGCCTGGGATGCGGAAACGGTTCTTGGCGGATGGCTTCGCGGAGAAGTCCCTCCTGTCAGCGGATGGACGCTTATGGAGCGGACAGATCACGGATGGGAGCGGGCTTTGGAGCGGCAGTAAAACCAAAAAGTGAGGGAAAGAAATGGGAGCCGTCTTAAAAAGGCGGCAGAAGGAGGAAAGCATGGGACAGTTTTTCAGCAACGCGGTAGAAACCGCGCTTCGGGATCTTTATTATCAGATGTGGACCGGACGGGGGCAGGAGGCGTTCCGGCTTCTGGAGCAGGCTTCAGAGGCGGGAGACGGAGATGCGTCCTGTCTGCTGGCCCGCTGTCTGTGCGGCAGTCAGTATGTCTGGAAAGGCCACGGTTTTCCGGAGGACGACCGCCGCGCGACAAAGCTGCTTCACAAATCCGTGGAGCAGGGCAGCGCTCTGGGCGTGCTGATCTGCCTGCGCTCCGGGGAGCTGAAGCCGTATCTGGAAAAGAAGCTGCCCTTTTCCAGCCTTCAGGAAGCCTTTCAGATTGTGCTGGATAAGGCGGAGGCAGGAGAGCCGTTCTGCCAGTATACCGTCGGAAACAGCTATTTCTGGTGGGATTTCCTGCGCATTCAGGGAAAAAAGCGGGATGATTTTTCCAGCCAGGAGGCATTCCGGGATTATCTGAGAGAGAATATCATGAAATGTGAGGACTGGTTCTGGAAAGCGTTTCAGAACGGCGTATTCTATGCCGGCAACAACCTCAGACATTACTATGAAAAAGGGGATGAGGATCTTGTTCCTCCCCGTCCGGAAAGGGCGGCGGATATCGACCGCATCGGGGCGGAATACGGCTATCCCGCTTATCAGTATCATTATGGCTGGGATATGAAACGGGAGGGAAGAGCTGAAGAAGCCGGAATCTGGTTCCGGAAGGCCGCGGAGGGCGGGGAGCAGGACGCGTTTTCGGAAGCGGGGGATGCCTGGCGGCTGGGAAATGGAGGCCCGCAGGATATGGAACGCGCTGCCTGGTACTATGAAAAAGGCCTGAACGTCCCGCTGAACCGGGAATACTGTGCCGGACAGCTGGGGATCCTCTATTACGAGGGAAAGGGTGTGCCTCAGGATTACGCCAGGGCATTTCAGCTGCTCAAATGGACGGACGACCAGAGAAAACATGGCAACTGGGTCGTATATTATCTGGGGGACTGCTGTGCCAACGGGAAAGGAACGCAGCAGGATTATGAAATGGCCCGGAGCTATCTGGAACGGATCGACTGGGACTGCCCGAGCGGCTTTTATCTTCTGGGCTACCTTTACGCCAGAGGACTGGGCGGGCCGAAGGATATTGCCGGAGGAGTGGAGCTTCTGAAAAAGGCCGGAAATCAGCCCCAGGCTGTGGAAGAGCTGAAACGATATAAGAGGACCCTCTTTGGAAAGTGGGTAGAGCGCTGAAGGGACGGAAAAGAAAACGGCCGAACGGCCCGGCCCTAAGGGATGCCGGTATCTGCGGCCGCCGTAACCGCCGCTAATTTCCCTTTCCCTGAACGGTCTCATATATTTCTGAAAGGATGTCCTGCAGGCTGGCTTCCATTGGAATGGACTTTTCAGACAGCACATCCGAAAAGTCCTTTTCACGCCACCAGCTTTTCATCTCCTTTTCGCCAAATTCATTGCGGTTCGGCTTCGTCCGATGTCTCTGCAGCGTTTCTTCAAAAGGAAGGTCAAAATACCAGGCATGGATCCGGTCTCCGTACAGCCGGCGGGCCAGCTCAAACAGAGGTCTGTACCAGTCGGCGTACAGGATGCCTTCCAGAATGGTGATTTCGCTGTGAGCGTGTCCGTATCTCAACAGCTCCATCAACAGAGGGATGGCCTCCGTGTGCGGCCCGTCCTTCACCTTCAGCATGTCCCTCCGTATCACGTCCTGTGAGAGGAGAAGGGGATGGCCTCCCGCGATATTGCTTCCCAGTTTTTTCTGCAGTTCCTTTGCGACGGTGGTTTTTCCGCTTCCGGAATTTCCTCTGAGTACGATCAGCTTTGGCAATGGCTATCCCTCCTGGATTCGTTAGATCGTGTGTGATTTCATGCATGGAATGGGAACATTTTTTCTGATTTTAACATGGTCAGTTCCAAATTTCAATTTGCGCCGGATGATTGACCTTGCAGGTAAAAATAAATACAATAAATGTATTCAGAAAATGTATGATGATGGCTGATGCAACTGATATGTAATGATTTTACATGCAGGAGGCGGACACATGCTTCAAATAGCAATATGTGACGATGAGCCTTCCCAGCTGGCCCTGCTGGAAACGTTCGTATCGGAATGGGCGAAGGAAAGCAGACAGGAAATCTCGCTGGAGTTGTGCCGGAATGCGGAGCAGCTCCTTTTTCTGATGGAGGAGCGGATGGAAAAAAAGCAGAGTGTGGATATTCTGCTTCTCGATATCGAAATGCCCGGTATGGACGGGGTTTCACTGGCACACAGGCTCCGTGAAGAGGGAGAAAAGATGCAGCTTCTGTTTGTGACGGGAATCGCGGAGCGCGCGGTGGAAGGGTATGACGTTGACGCGGCATCCTTTCTCATCAAGCCGGTGAGAAAGGAGCGGCTGTCTGCCTGCCTGGATAAGGCGGTGTCCCGGATCGGGCGGCAGGAGCCGACGGTTCTTCTGGAAACGGCGGGGGCTCTGGAACGCGTCAGACTGCGGGACATTTGTTTTCTGGAAAGTGCGTCTCACGATACGTTAGTGTATTGCTCCGGACGTGTGAAGCCGGTGCGCTGTATCCATGGAATCGCTCATATGGAGCGGCTTCTTGGAGAACAGAGCAGGGCCTTTTATAAAATCCACCGAACCTGTCTGGTGGGGCTCGCCCATGTAGAACGGATCACCCGCAGGGAGGTGACGATGGAGGGCGGCATAGTGCTTCCCATCGCCAGAGGAAAATGGGAAGGGCTGAACCGGGCGTATCTGGCCTGGTATCGTGCCGGAACGGAGCAGGAAGAAGCGTGAAAGGGACGGAGCGCAGGAGAGTATGACGGAAATTATGGTGGAAATGGCTGTTCTGAGCCTGATCTGGCTGTTTTTATATGGATACTGTATTGAAAGAATGGGAACCATCCAGAAGGGGCGGGGAAGACGGATCGTGGCAGGTTCCATTTCCCTTCTTCTTCTGACGCTTTCGTTCTGGATTCCTCTCTGGACGATCTGGCTACTGGAGGGGATGACGGCGGTTCTGTTTGTCCTCTTTTTTGACGAGGAGCCCTTTCGGCAGCAGTGGAAGCGGGCGGCGGCTCCGGCTCTGCTTTTTTCCTGCCTGACGGCTGCAGCAGCAGTCTTTGAGAGAGGGAGCCTGTTTTTCGCCGCAAACGGGATCGTTTGTCTGGCTCTGTTCCTCCTGCTGGCGCATAAACGGGGATATCTGCGAGCAGGCAATGCTGCTGCGGTGAGTGCGGTGTATGTTCTGGTCTCCGCCTTTCCGGCTGCTTTTGCCGGGGAGCTGACGGATGCTGCGAAGCTGTGGATCGCGCCGGAGACACGGCAGGTCCTTGCCTGGGGTACCGTCCTGACGGAGGTGCTTCTGTTTTTCACTCTGGAGGGAACGTTGTTTTCCTGGCAGAAGGGATTTGAACACAGTGCCGAACGCTTTCAGCAGGATGTGCTGACCCACCAGTATGAAGAAATCCGCACCATTTATACAAATATGCGGGGATGGCGGCATGATTACCATAACCATCTTCAGGTAATCAAGGCACAGCTTGCCCTGGGAGAGACGAAACAACTTAAACGTTATCTGGATGAACTGGAACAGGATCTGGACAAGGTGGATTTCTGGATCAAGTCGGGGAACCTGATGGCGGACGCCATTTTAAACAGCAAGCTTTCTCTGGCACAGCAGAAAAAGATCCTTGTGAACTGTAAGGCCAGACTTCCGGAAAACCTGCCGGTGGAGGATGTGGATCTGTGCGTGATTCTGGGAAACTTGCTGGATAACGCGTTGGAGGCCTGCGAGCAGATTCCGCAGGACGCACGCTTCCTGCGGGTCTATCTGGCGGTAAACGGCCGTCAGCTTTATCTGTCCATTCAGAATTCAGCAAAGGAAGAGCTGAACTTCAACGAGCGCAATTATATCACTCAGAAACGGGGCAGCCATGGCTTCGGCATGAAGCGGGTCAGCGCGGTGGTGAAAAAATACGACGGCTTTCTCAACCTGGCGAACGAGCCAGGTATCTTTGCGGCGGAGGTGACGCTTCCGCTGGCAGAGTGACGTCTCAGGTAGGAAGGAACGCTTCGTTTGCGGAGATGCTCCCGCCGGTATGATGCTGCCGCCGGAGCATGCACAGCGGAAGAAACCGCGAGCGGATACGGTGCAGAATGATTTGACCGTTCGTGAAAAAAATCAGTCATTTCGTGCGGGAATCCCCACAGACAGGGATTCCTGTTTTATTCTTATAGTAAAAGTCCGGTACCGGAGCAGTCCGTTCCGGAAAAACCGGCCGCTTGTGCGGAACGGTTTCCGGGAAAAGTACGAAAGGATCAGACAAACATGGGGAAAATAACGGAAAAGAACCGGAAAAACGAAACCGGAAGAGAATATTCCATCCCGGATATGCTTGTGTATGTTTCCAAGCTGTTTGGCCGAGAGATAGGAGTGAAAGGCCTTCTGGTCTGCGTGGGACAGGTGGTTTCCGGGATTCTGTATCCCTTTCTGTCCGCGGCGCTGGCGGGTGTGATCGTAGCGGCGCTCTCCGGGGGCGGAAGCGCCGGAAAGATTCTTCTCACTGTGGGCGGATATGTGGCGCTGCAGCAGGCGCTCCGTATGCTGGCCGGCTATCTGACACAGGTTGGAGAGGGTGTGCTCTTCCGGTTCCGGGTACAAATGGGAATCCCACTTTACCGGAATTGCCTGGAAGCGGATGCGGCTCTTTTGGAGAGCGATGAGGGGCAGAAGAAGATGGCGGGAGCGCTGGAAGCAGTATTTTGGGGAGAGGGGCATGGCTTTGAAGCATATGCGAGGGAACTGGTGAGGCTTGCAACCAACCTGGGAGGCTTCCTGCTTTATGCTTTTGTGATCGGAAGATACAGCCTGCTGCTGCTTGCGCTGATCCTCCTGTCTGCCGTCCTGACGACGGCCGCCTCCCTGCTGGCGAAAAGGAGAGAGGCTGGGCTGGAAAAGGAGAATGATGCCAACGTGGCTGCGCTGGCCTATCTGCGTAAGGTAACGGTGGATACGGCCAACAGAAAGGATATCCGTCTCTATCGGATGGACCGATGGCTACTGGGGGAATTTGAGAGGGCCATCGATCGCTTTACGGAGCTTCGGGGAAAAGAGAAGGCTGCCTATATGGCGGCGGGACTGTTCGGGAAGGGACTTTCCTTCCTGAAAAATCTGCTGATCTATGGTTTCCTGATCCTGCAGATGGCGCAGGGCAGGATGGCAGTGGCGGAGTTCCTGATCTATATGGGGCTGGTCTCCGGCTTTGACACCTGGCTGACCACTTTTGTTACCTCTCTGCAGGATTTTTTTCATCATCATATCACCATCGGGAAATTCCGGGATTTTGAGGAGGCCGTGGCAGACGGAAAGTGGGGAAAATGGGGAAATGAAACGCCAAAGAGGGCGGGACAGGCGCATGAGATTCGTCTGGAACAGGTATGCTTCCGGTATCCGGGAAGCGAAGCGGATACCATCCATGACCTGAATCTGACCATCCGGCCCGGAGAGCGGCTGGCCCTGGTGGGTGCGAACGGTGCGGGAAAAACCACACTGGTGAAGCTGTTCTGCGGCCTGTACCGTCCGGATTCCGGGCGGATCCTGCTGGATGGGCAGGAGCTGGGCGAATTGACGGAAGGCGCCTGCTTCCGGGAGTTCTCCGTAGTATTCCAGGATGTGTTTACCTTTTCCTTTTCTCTCATGGAAAATGTGTCCTGCACGGAGGAGGAAGAGACGGATATGGACAGACTGCGCGACAGCCTGACCCGAGCGGGCCTGAAGGAGAAGGTGGACGGGCTGAGGCAGGGCGTGCATACGCCCCTGAACCGGGATCTGGGGGAAAACGGTGTAAGCCTTTCCGGAGGTGAGCTGCAGAAGCTGATGCTGGCGCGGTCGCTGTATAAAGGTGCGCCGGTGGTTATCCTGGACGAGCCGACAGCCGCTCTGGACCCGATCGCAGAGGGAGAAATGTATGAAAAATACGACGAACTGCTGCAGGGACGCACGGGCGTTTTCATTTCGCACCGTCTAAGCTCCACCCGCTTCTGCGACCGCATCGTATTTTTGGAAAACGGACGGATCGCGGAAGAAGGGACGCATGAGGAGCTGATGGAAAAGGGCGGCGCCTACGCGAAGATGTTCGCCGTTCAGGCGCGGTATTACAAAGAAGGGAAGGAGGAGGCCTGCTTTGGATGAAAGGCTGAGTTTATGGGGAAAAATCCATAAAAGATGGAAGGAAAGCGAATTCCTGTCCGCTCACCGGGTGGGATTCCGGCTTCTGAAAATGGTGCATGAAACGGATTCCACCGTCCTGCCCATGAATCTTTTACTGATCTGCGTAAACCTGGCGGAGGTCTACGGGGGGCTGTTCCTTACATCGGCTCTGATCGACAGCCTGCTTGCGGCCGATTTCCGATGCGGAGTGCTGTATGCCCTTCTGCTTGTCGTATCGGATTTGGTGTTGGGGAGCATTGGAGAAGTGCTATTAAAAAAGGTTCGGACCGTACAGAACCGGCTTTGGCAGATCGTGTACCTGTGGATTGCGAAAAAGGCGATCTCCCTGGACTATGAGACCATACAGAACCCGGGCGCCATCAGAAAGCTTCTGAGCGCGGAGCGAACCTGCGATATGTATGGAAGCGTAGGGATCGTGGTCCTCAATTATGGGGAACTGCTGAAAGCATTCCTGAACATCCTGATTTCGGTGGGACTGTCGCTGCGGCTGGTGCTGACGCGCCCTGCGGCAGGCGATATAGCTCTCCTTTCCGGGCAGGAAAAAGGAATCGGACAGGCGGCGGTTTTTCTTTCCATGCCGGGAGTTTCACTGCTCCTGTTCAGCGCGGCTCTCGCAGGAATGGCCTTTCTTTCTGCGCATACGGCACATAAATACGCGGAAAAAGAGAAAAAGTTTTTTCAGAACCATACGGGAACGGAAGAAAAGCTGACCTACCTGAATAATAATATTTTCTTTAACTACCGGGCGGCCAAGATCATCCGAATCTTCGGGATGCAGGCTATGCTCCTGAAAAACGGGGAGAGAGAGCTTAACGGAATGATCCGTTTTTATCTGCGCAGGATCCGCACAAATCGGGAGGAAACGGTGGAAAATCTGATTACAAGCGGTCTGTTTAACGTCTTTTCCTATCTGCTGGTGGTTTTAAAGACCATTTCCGGCGCCATTACCGTCGGCGCTTTCACCCGGTATGTGGGGGCGCTGAACCAGTTCGGAAGCGCCTGCGCCTCGTTGATCGAATACAACGCGGCCATCCGCCGGAACGCCGTTTACATGGGGGAATTTCTGGCCTTTCTGGATGTGGAGGAAAAGCATTTCCACGGCACCATCCCTGTGGAGAAGCGCGACGATGGGGAATATGAGCTTGCCTTTGAAAACGTGAGCTTCCGTTATCCGGGAAGCGCGCAATACGTGCTGAGAAACGTGAACTGCCGCTTGGATATGAAGCGGAAAATGGCGGTGGTGGGACGAAACGGCGCGGGAAAGACCACCTTCATCAAGCTGCTCTGCGGCCTGTACGAGCCCACAGAGGGGCGTATCACCTTAAACGGGGTGGACATCCGCAAGTATAAACCAGACGAATACCGGGATCTGTTCGGCGTGGTCTTTCAGGATTTCCGACTGTTCTCCTTTCCGGTCTGGGAAAATGTGGCAGCCGGATATGAGCGGGATGACGACCGCTTGTGGAGGGCTCTGCGCCAGGCCGGTGCAGAAGAGTTTGTGAAACAGATGCCGGCGGGATTGGAAACCCTGCTTTATAAGGATACGGGTGAGGGCGTGGAGATCTCCGGCGGCGAGGCCCAGAAGCTTGCCATCGCCCGCGCCCTGTACAAGGACGCCGGACTTGTCATCCTGGATGAGCCGACTGCCGCCCTGGACCCGCTTGCCGAAGCGGAGGTTTACGCCCGTTTCGACGAGATGACCGAAGGAAAGACCAGCATCTACATCTCCCACCGGATGAGCAGCTGCCGCTTTTGCGACGACATCATGGTTTTTGATGACGGAAGGATTGCGGAACGGGGCAGCCATGAAAACCTGCTCGCCGTGAAAGGCCTGTATTCGCAGCTGTGGAACGCGCAGGCGAAGTATTATGCGTAAACAGACTGGATTCCCGCCTGCGCGGGTATCGGGACGGGAGCGTGAAGAACGTTACTGCTCGCCGGCTTGCCCGAGAATAGCTGACTGAGAACACCGGATGCCTGTAAGGGGCTCCGGCGTCCTTCATTCTTCGTCAGTCTTAATTTTGGGCAGATCCCACCGGTAATGGCTGGCGAGCATCCGGATGGTGATCACCAGAAGAGCGCTTATGATCATGGCCAGATCGGAGCGGGTGTATTCCAGAGAAAAGGTATACAGACAGGCTCCTGCGATGGAAGCGCAGGCATAAATATGCTTTTTCAGCACATAGGGCGTCTCGCCGGCCATGATGTCGCGCAGGATGCCGCCGCCGATTCCGGTGATGACGCCAAGAAAGATGATGAGAAAATGATAGCTGCCGTAACCGGCTCCCACGCCGGTATCGATGCCTGTTACCGTGAACGCTCCGAGGCCGATGGCGTCCAGGATGTTCATGATTTTTTCATATTGTTCGATATATCTGCCGCTCAACAGAGAAGGGCGCAGCCGGAAAAGAAGGAAAAGAACGATCACCGTCAGAAAGGCGGCGAAGACATAAACCGGATTGCGGAACATGTTCGGAGGAATTTTTCCGATCATCAGATCCCGGATCATACCTCCGCCCACGGCGGTAATGACACCGAGAACGATGATGCCGAACAGATCCAGCTTTTTGCGGACTGCTACCATGGCTCCGGAGGAGGCGAAGGCGACAGTTCCGATGATTTCCACGAAAAAGATGAAGTTTGACTGCAGTTCCATGATTTGTACCTTCATATCATTTCTGGGTTTTCCGGTGAAGGACGCCTGTAAGAGGAACACCTCACGGCGCGCATCTTTTTTGGCCCATCCAAACCGTTTCATCATAGCACGAAACTTTGCCAATATCTATATAAAAAACGTAGAAAAAAGGAAAAGAATCCCTTATAATTAAAAAGGACGGGAAAAAGATCCGCAGAAGGAAAACAGCCGGGGAGGAAAAGATCTGAGGCGGCGCGTTGCCGTGCGGAAAAAGCAAAAAAGGAGAAGGATCATGGAAAAGAGAAAAATGGAAAAACTGGGGATCGAGACATCGCTTCTGGGATTTGGCTGCATGCGTTTTCCTACTCTGCCGGATGGAAAGATCGACGAAGCGGAGGCGGAGCGGATGCTGGATAAGGCGATCGCGGCAGGTGTGAATTACATAGACACTGCCTATCCGTATCATGACGGGCAGAGCGAGCCTCTGGTGGGGAAGGTGCTGAAGAAATATGACCGCAATTCCTTCTATCTGGCAACCAAGCTTCCGCTTTGGGCGGTAAAAAGCGTGGAGGATGCGGAGCGGATCTTCAGCGAGCAGCTGGAGCGCCTGCAGACGGACCACATCGACTTTTATCTGCTGCATGCGGTGAATAAGGAAAAGTGGGATCAGATGAAGGAGCTGGGCGTGGTGGATTACTGCGCAAAGCTGAAGGAAGAGGGAAAGATCCGGTATTACGGCTTTTCCTTTCATGACGATTATGAAGTATTCGAGGAAATTCTGAATTACCGCCAGTGGGATTTCTGCCAGATCCAGTACAATTATCTGGACAGGGATGAGCAGGCCGGCGACAGGGGCTATGCGCTGGCGGAAAGCATGGGTGTTCCGATGGTCATTATGGAGCCTGTAAAGGGCGGAAGCCTGGCGGGCTTCTCCGAAGACATCAATGAGCGCTTCCGCAGGATGGATCCGGAGGCCAGCGTGGCGTCCTTTGCCCTGCGCTGGGTGGGAAGTCACCCCAATGTGAAGGTGATCTTAAGCGGTATGTCCACCATGCAGCAGGTGGAGGACAACCTGAAGACCTTTGAGAATTTCAGGCCCTTAAACGAGGCGGAGAGCAGGGAGATCGACGATATTGTCAAAGAGCTGCGCTCCCGCGTGCAGAACGGCTGCACGGGCTGCCGCTACTGTATGCCCTGCCCGGCGGGCGTGAACATCCCCGGCAATTTCAAGGTATGGAACAATTATCATATGTATCGTACCTACGGGCATGTTCAGCGGGCCTGGGAGGTGGATCTGAAGGATGAGGAAAAGGCGAAGAACTGTGTGAAGTGCGGCAAGTGCGAAACCCTCTGCCCGCAGAAGCTTTCCATCCGGAATGATTTGATGCGCGTGCAGCAGGAGCTTGACGACAGGATCTTCCAATGATCGGAGCTCGGAAAGCTTCGGGTTTGTCAGGCCGAAAGGACTGAATAGCCGGAATATTCAGACAATAGTTATCGACGGGAGGCGGTTCGCAAAACTGCCTGAAAAATCAGAAAATATAGAAAATACAGATGGAAAAAGCGTATAAGCTGGAATTTGAAAATGAACAGACCGGGGCGCTCATCGTAAACTGCTGCGGCTGCTCCAAAACGGAGCCGCTGCACAGTTTCGGCCCGGCGTTAAAACCGCATTATATGATCCATTATATCCTGAGCGGGAGAGGCATATTCCGCATGGGAGGCAGAGAGTATCCCCTGGAGGCGGGGAGCGGCTTTTTGATCGTTCCCGGGCAGCTCGCCTTTTATCAGTCGGATGAAAAGGAGCCGTGGACCTATGTCTGGGTAGGCTTTTCGGGAAGCGGAGTGGAGAGCTTTGTTTCTTATGCGGGACTGTCGGTCAGACGCCCCGTTTTTCATTCGGACCGGTCGGATGAGCTCTACGGCAGCGTCAAAGATATGATGGAGCACAACGTTTCCGGACTGACCAATGAGCTGCGCCGCAACGGACAGCTCCAGATCTTTCTTTCGCTGATCACGGAAAGCGCCGGGACCGGAAGCCGTCCGGAGGAAGACCGGGCCAATCAGTATGTGAAGCGGGCGGTGGAATTTATCCGGCACAATTACTGCAATCCGGTGAAGATAACGGATGTGGCGGATTACGTCTGTATCAACAGAAGCTATCTCTATACGCTTTTTGAGCATTCCATGGGAATGTCTCCGCAGCAGTTCCTTACGGCCTTCCGGCTCACCAGAGCCGCGGAGCTCCTTGCGGTCAGCCAGCTTCCTGTGGAAAGCATCGCACTCTCCTGCGGTTATCAGGATCCGTTGGTCTTTACGAAGGCATTTAAACAGTTGAAGGGAATGTCTCCGTCGGCCTATCGAAAGGAGCTGCAGAAGGGGGAGACCCGCCGGAATAAGGAATATCTGAGGCAGGTGGAGGACTTTATCAGCCAGGTGGACAGCCTGCGCGGATGAAAGCGCGGGTTTAACATTTTGACAGGTACATGCAACAAATATCCGCTTGCCGTCATCGTTTTTTTGTTATATGATGATTGTAGTTGAAAGCGGTTGCATATCGTCGGCTGCGGATGCCGGACGGCACGGAAACCGGAAATCAAGAGTAAAGGAGAAGGGATTATGGAAATGAAAGAAAAAGTCCTGAAGAAATTCGGGGAGGTATTCGGGGACACCGAAGGGGTGAAGTCCTATTTCGCGCCCGGCCGTGTGAACCTGATCGGAGAGCATACGGATTATAACGGCGGACATGTCTTTCCCTGCGCGCTGACCATCGGAACCTACGGCGCGGCAAGAAAGAGAGAGGACCGGAAGCTCCGTTTTTATTCCATGAATTTTGAGCATCTCGGCGTGATCGAGAGCAGCCTGGACAACCTGACCCCTGAGAAGAAGGCGGACTGGACCAACTATCCAAAGGGAGTGATGTGGGCCTTTGAAAAGAGGGATATGAAGATCCCGTACGGCATGGATCTGCTTCTGTGCGGCAACATCCCCAACGGCTCCGGCCTTTCTTCTTCCGCGTCTCTGGAGGTGCTGACCGGCTTCATCCTGCGCGACATGTTCGGCTTTGACGTGACCAATCAGGATCTGGCGCTGATCGGACAGTACTCTGAGAACAATTTCAATGGCGTCAACTGCGGCATCATGGACCAGTTCGCCATCGCGATGGGAAAGAAGGATCATGCCATCTTCCTTGATACCGCGGACCTGAGCTATGAATACGCGCCCATCCATCTGGAAGGCGCCAAGATCGTCATCGCCTGCAGCAATAAGAAGCGCGGCCTCGGCGACTCCAAATACAATGAGAGAAGAAGCGAATGCGAGACCGCTCTTGCGGAGCTCCAGGAGGTAGTCGGCATCAAGACCCTGGGCGATCTGAACGAGGAGCAGTTTGAACAGTATAAGAGCGCCATTAAGGACGATGTCCGCAGGAAGCGCGCAAAGCATGCGGTCTATGAAAACCAGCGTACCGTGAAGGCGGTCGCGGCTCTGAAGGCCAACGACATCGCTCAGTTCGGACAGCTCATGAATGCTTCCCACGTCTCCCTGCGGGATGATTATGAGGTGACCGGCATCGAGCTGGATACCCTGGTGGAGGAAGCCTGGAAGGTGGAAGGTGTGATCGGCTCCCGTATGACAGGAGCAGGCTTCGGCGGCTGCACCGTGAGCATCGTAAAGACGGATGCCATCGACCGTTTCATTGAGCAGGTCGGCGCGGCTTACCTGAAGAAGATCGGCTATGCCGCGGACTTCTATGTGGTGGAGATCGGCGACGGCCCGGCTGTGATCTGAGATTCTTACATATCGGAACAGAAGGAAAATGCGGCCGGAAAGCCTGAATCACAGGTTCCGGCCGCTGAAAGTCTGGTCAGGATGCGGCGGCCGCACGGACGGCTGAATGTGGAAAGGCACATCGCTGAGGGAATGGAGGAAAAGATGATTCAGAACAGTATCAGAGAATTAGTGAGATATGGACTTGCCACCGGGCTGATCGAGCCGGAGGATACGATTTATACGACGAACCGCCTGCTGGAGCTGTTCGGCCTGGACGAGCTGGAGGATGCGGATACGCCCATCACGGCTGACAAGAGCGAGGAGCCGCAGCTGGTAGCGAAGCTGGAGAGCATCCTGGAGGATATGCTGGATTACGCGGCGGAAAAGGGACTGCTGGAGAACAACAGTGTGGTATACCGGGATCTGTTCGATACGAAGATCATGAGCACCCTGGTGGCCCGCCCCAGCGAGATCATCCGCACTTTCCGCGCGCACTATGCCAACTCTCCGCAGGAGGCGACCGATTACTTCTATAAATTCAGCCAGGATACGGACTACATCCGCCGTTACCGCGTCTGCCGCGATCAGAAATGGGTGGCGCATACCAAATACGGCGATCTGGACATCACCATCAACCTGTCCAAGCCGGAGAAGGATCCCAAGGCCATCGCCGCCGCAAGAAACGCGAAGCAGAGCGCGTATCCCAAGTGCCAGCTGTGCATGGAGAACGAGGGCTATGCGGGCCGCGTAAACCATCCTGCCAGACAGAACCACAGGATCATCCCCATCACCATCAACAACAGCGCGTGGGGCTTCCAGTATTCTCCTTATGTATACTATAATGAGCACTGCATCGTGTTCAATTCGAAGCATATCCCCATGAAGATCGAACACGATACCTTCGTAAAGCTGTTCGACTTCGTGAAGCTGTTCCCGCACTACATGCTGGGTTCCAACGCGGACCTTCCCATCGTAGGCGGCTCTATCCTGAGCCATGACCACTTCCAGGGCGGACATTATGAGTTCCCCATGGCAAAGGCGGGCGTGGACCGGGAGTTCACGGTGAAGGGATTTGAGGATGTGAAGGCGGGCGTGGTGAACTGGCCCATGTCGGTCATCCGCTTAAACGGCCCCGACAGCGACCGCATCATCGCTCTGGCGGATGTGATTCTCGCGAAATGGCGCGGCTATACGGATGAGGCGGCCTTCATCTATGCGGAGACGGACGGTGAGCCTCACAACACCATCACCCCCATCGCCAGAAAGCGCGGCGATAACTACGAGCTGGATCTGGTGCTGCGCAACAACATCACCACCGAGGAACATCCTCTGGGCGTATATCATCCCCATGCGAAGCTGCACCACATCAAGAAGGAGAACATCGGCCTGATCGAGGTCATGGGCCTTGCGGTGCTTCCTTCCCGTCTGGACGGCGAGATGGCCGCTCTGGAGAAGGCCATCCTTTCCGGCGCGGACATCCGCAGCGATGAAGTGCTTTCCAAGCATGCGGACTGGGTGGAGGAATTCCTTCCCCGGTATGAAAACGTGAACGCGGACAACATCCATGAGATCATCCAGAAGGAGATCGGCCAGGTATTCATGGAGGTTCTGGAGGACGCGGGCGTATACAAGAGAACCGAAGAAGGCCAGGCGGCGTTTGACCGGTTTATTGCGACGCTGGGATAAAGCCGGACGAGTCGGCTGACAGACATGAAAATGAAGTAATCGGATAGAGGAAGTTCCTCTGTCCGGTTATTCGATGCGTAAAGCATGCGGCACATGGATGGATTCCATGTGCCGCACTTTTTTACCGTCCGGATTTTTTCTGTGTTTTCCATGTCTGGAGGAATTGTAAAATACCACCTCCGGCAGTATACTGAACATGGGCAATAACTATATTCTTTTGGAGGGAAATTTATGAACTCTGAATTATTAAAACAGCTTCCCAAACCGGACGGCCTTGAGCGGACGCAGCTTCTGAATCTTCTTCTGACAGAAGAATACGGCTTCCCGCCAAAGCCGCCCGTGGGAGTGACCGCTGATGTGGAATCGGAGGACAGAGGCTTCTGCGCGGGGAAAGCGGTCCTGAAAAAGCTGAGACTGAACTGTGATACCGGAAACGGGATCTTTTCCTTCCCGGTGTCTCTGATGTACCCGGCAGGCACGGAGCCGGGAAAAGAAGAAAAGCCGTTTCCCTGCTTCCTCTATATCAGCTTTACGGATCGGATTCCGGACCTGTCCTTTCCGGCGGAGGAGATTCTGGACAACGGTTTCGCGGTGCTGCATTTCTGCTATCAGGATGTGACCTCAGACGACGGGGATTTCACAAACGGACTGGCGGGGGTGCTTTATCCTGACGGGAAAAGGGGAGAAACACAGTGCGGGAAGATCGGTCTGTGGGCCTGGGCGGCGAGCCGGGTGATGGACTATGCCTGTACGGTTCCGGAGATTGACCATGACCGCATCGGCGTGGTGGGCCATTCCCGGCTGGGAAAGACCGCGCTGCTTGCGGGAGCTCTGGACGAGCGTTTTTTCTGCACCTTTTCCAACGACTCCGGCTGCAGCGGCGCGGCGCTTGCCAGAGAAACGAAGGGCGAGACGGTGGAAAAAATTTATCAGAATTTCCCTTACTGGTTCTGTGAAAAGTATGGAACCTATGCAAAGCGGGAGGATGCCATGCCCTTTGACCAGCATTTTCTTCTCTCTGCCATCGCGCCCCGCCGCGTCTATGTGGCGAGCGCGTCGCAGGACTGCTGGGCGGACCCGGAGAATGAGTATCTTTCCTGCGTTGCCGCCGGGGAATATTACCGGAGGATGGGTCTGAAGGGCTTCGTTCATCCGGACAGAGATCCGGCTGTCGGAGACCGCTTCGCAGAGGGGGAGATCGGGTATCATCTGCGGTACGGGACGCATTATCTGAGCCGCCAGGACTGGGGATATTTTATGGAATATATGAAAAAACAGCATATATCCGGACAATGAAAAGAAAGCGGGCATGAGAACAGGGCCTTTTGGAAAACCGGCGGATGAGGCAGAGGCGGTTTTCCAAAGGCCCTTTTTCCGGGCTTCCTTTTCCAGGCCAAGGTTGATTAAGAGGGGAGATTAGGGTATACTGACGGGAGAAAAGATATGGTTCTTCTATAATTTAGGAATACCGGTAAGCGGAACCTGTGTGAACATTCAGAAAGGATGAGCCATCCCCATGCGCTTTCTCCTCGCAGCCATCAATGCCAAATACATCCATTCCAACCCCGCCGTCTACAGCCTGCGGGCTTATGCGGAGCGATTCTGCCCTGCGCTGTCCGGCAGCCCGGACTCATCATGCGGCGCGCCGCAGGCCGGGCGGGCTGAAATTGAGATCGCGGAATATACCATCAACCAGCCCTTCTGGGAGATTCTTGCCGACCTTTCCGGGAAAAAGCCCGACGCGGTCGGCTTTTCGTGTTATATCTGGAACCGGGGGATGGTGTTTTCTCTGGTGCGGGAGCTTGCGAAAATCCTCCCCCACGTCCCGGTCTGGCTGGGCGGGCCGGAGGTTTCCTATGACCCGGAAGAGACCCTTTCCGCCCTGCCGTCGGCAGCGGGCGTCATGATCGGAGAAGGGGAGGAAACCTTCCGGGAGCTGATGGAGCTGTATGCGGACGCTCTGCCTTCCATGAGGAAAGCCTCCGGACCGGAAGAAACTCCCGTCTGGCCCCTGCCGGATCAGATCCGCGGCATCGCCTGCCGGGCATGTCCGGGCGGCAGGGTGAAAAGAACGCCGGAGAGGCCGCCTGTGTCAATGGATCAGATTCCCTTCTTTTATGGGGAACAGAAAGAGATCGGGGATTTTCAGGACCGCATCATCTACTACGAATCCAGCCGGGGCTGCCCTTACCGGTGCAGCTACTGTCTGTCCTCCATCGACAAAACGGTGCGCTTCCGGAACGTGGAGCTGGTGAAGCAGGAGCTTTCGTTTTTCCTGGACAGAAAAGTGCCGCAGGTCAAGTTCGTGGACCGGACCTTTAACTGCAGCCATTCTCATGCCATGGAAATCTGGAGCTACATCCGGGAGCATGACAACGGCGTCACCAATTTCCATTTTGAGATCGCGGCGGATATCCTGACGGAGGAGGAGCTGGCGCTGCTTCGCAGCCTCCGGCCCGGTCTGGTGCAGCTGGAAATCGGCGTGCAGTCCACCAATCCGGACACCCTGAAGGAGATCCGGCGCACGGCGGACTGGAAGCGGCTGAGAACGATCGTGGGCAAGATCCGGGAAGGACGGAACATCCATATCCATCTGGATCTGATCGCCGGGCTTCCGTTTGAGGATATGGAAAGCTTTCAGCGCTCCTTTAATGACGTTTATTCCTGCAGGCCGGATCAGCTGCAGCTGGGCTTTTTAAAGGTGCTGAAGGGTTCCCATATGCACGAAAAGGCGGCGGAATACGGGATCGCATACACGGATTTTCCGCCCTACGAGGTGCTTTTTACCCGCTGGATTTCCTGGGAGGAGATCCTGACGTTGAAGCGGGTGGAGGAAATGGTGGAGCTGTATTACAACAGCGCCCAGTTCAGCCATACCCTTCCGGTTCTGGAACGTTTCTTTGCCTCGCCTTTTGAAATGTACCGCGCTCTGGCGGATTTTTATGACAGGCGCGGTCTGTTCCGGCAGAGCCCTTCCCGCATGTACCGCTATCAGGCCCTTCTGGAATTTGCCATGCAGGCGGCTCCGGAGCAGGAGGAGGTCTGGCGGCAGCTTCTGACCTTTGACCTCTATCTGCGGGAGAACGCGAAGAGCCGGCCGGAGTTCGCCCCTCCCTTCCGCCAGGAAGAAGCGGCGAAGGAAGCGATCAGCCGCTTTTACCGGGAGGAGGAAAAGAACCCCCGTTTCCTGGCGGAATACGTGCGGGAAGGCTACGATTCCCGCCAGATGGCGCGCATGACCCATGTGGAATGCTTTCGCTTTCCGGTATGGGAAGCGGAATGGGGGGAAAGGGAAGCGGCGGAAGAGCATGCAGGGGAATACGGGAGCGGGAAGCTTTCGGAACCGGAGGAGCGGAACAGGAAAGCGGACGGAGCCGCCGGATATTTTGTGCTCTTCGACTATCGAAACAGGAACCCTCTGAACCGGGAAGCCCGGACGATGCTTCTTCCATTGTGAACCCGGAATGGAAGAGCTGTCCGGAACAGGGCGGGCCGGCGGAGCGCGGGAATCCATACTTAATTATAGAAAAGAAAGGAGCAAAAGCGGAAATGAAACAGAAGGAACGGGTAGAGAAAGCGCTGCAGCTTCTGGATGAACACTATGGAACGGAATATATCTGCTATCTGGAACATGAAAATGCCTGGCAGCTTCTGATCGCCACCATTTTGAGCGCCCAGTGTACGGACGCCAGGGTGAACATCGTCACTAGAGAGCTTTTTCAGAAATACAGGAGCGTGGAGGATTTTTCCAGGGCGGACCTGAAGGAGCTGGAGCAGGACATTCATGCCACGGGCTTTTACCATAATAAGGCGAAAAATATCATTTCCTGCTGTCAGGCTCTGGTGAACCGGTTTGGCGGAGAGGTGCCCCGTTCGCTGGAGGATCTGACCTCCCTGGCAGGCGTGGGCCGAAAGACCGCCAACGTGATCCGGGGCAATATCTACAACGACCCCAGCATCGTGGTGGATACCCATGTGAAGCGGATCTCCAACCGTCTGGGCTTTACGAAGGAGGAGGATCCGGTGAAGGTGGAGAAGGATCTGATGCGGGTGCTTCCCAAAGACCACTGGATTCTCTACAATATGCAGATCATCACCCTGGGCAGGCAGCTGTGCAAAGCTCCGACACCCAAATGCGGAGAATGCTTTCTGACAGAGGTCTGCCCGTATTATGAAAAAATGAAGAAGGAGAAATGACGCTGCGGATGGATGGAAGAATGGAAGGGGCTGTCAGGGATTACGTCTGTGTGGATCTGGAGACCACAGGGCTTCACCCCAGGACAGACAGGATCATAGAGATCGGTGCGGTACGGGTCCGGAACGGTCGCGTGGTGCAGACCTGGCAGTCTCTGGTGAATCCGGGAAGAAGGCTTTCGGAGACGGTCAGACAGATCACGGGCATCACTCAGGAGGAGGTGGACAGCGCACCGGACATCGGGCAGGCGCTGCCGGAATGCCTTTGCTTTCTGGGAAAGGACGTGTTGGTGGGGCACAGCCTCCTGTTCGACTTTTCCTTTCTGAAAAAGGCGGCTGTGAATGCGGGACTTGCTTTGGAAGCGGAGGGCATCGATACCCTGAAGCTGGCAAGAAGGTATCTGCCGGAGCTTCCCGGACGCGGGCTGGAAGAGCTTTGCCGCCGCTTCGGCATTCCGCACCGGGCACACCGGGCGCTGGGGGACGCGCAGGCCACGGCAGCTCTCTACGAGCTTCTCTGTGAGAGATTTTACGAAAAAAATACATTCACGCCGGCTCCCCTGATCTATCGCGTCAAAAAAGAAGGCCCGGCCAGCCGCGCGCAGAAGGAGCGCCTGCTGCGGCTTTCTGCCCTGTACGGTGCTCCGCTTGACGTGGATTTGGAGAAGCTGACCAGAAACGAGGCCAGCCGTCTGGCGGATCAGCTTATCGCCAGATATGGAAACGCTCTGAAGACTGTAAAAAAATCCTGAAAAAACGCTCCGGATGCCTCTGTTTTTCGGCGCTTCGGGACGCTGCGACGTCAGTGCGCGCTCTTGCAAAAACGGAGGCTTTCCTATATAATAGGCTTTTAAGTGAACGAAAAACCCTGTAACGGATCTGGAATGGAGAGTGCGATGTTTAATATTTACAGTAAAAAATCAAAAAGGATCATTTCATCGGTGATCATCATCATCCTGGTTCTTGCGATGGTGATACCGACGCTGCTGTATGTGCTGTAAGGTTTGGAGGAAACGATGAAATGAAAAAATGGATTTATTTTCTGGCGTTTCTGCTTTCGCTGGGGGTCGCGTCCGTCACGTCGGGCGTTTCCGCACAGGCGCAGGCGAGGCCGGACGATACGATCATGGAAGGCGTATATGCCGGGGATGTTTCCCTGGCAGGAATGACCCAGGCCGAGGCGCAGGATGCGGTACAGGCCTATGTGGATTCTCTGGGAAGCAGCGTGATCACCTTGAAGGTGGTGGACGGCAATACGGTAACGGCGACCGCTGCAGAGCTCGGTATGAGCTGGAGCAATCAGGGGCTGGTGAGCGAAGCGGTGAACCTGGGGAAATCCGGAAATGTGGTGACCCGCTACAAGGCCGTGAAGGACCTGGCGCATGAAAATAAGGTATATGACATTGAATTTGCCTTTGATCAGGAAGCGATCGCGTCTCTGATCGAAAATGACTGTGCCCAGTATAACGTGGAGGCCGTGGACGCGCATCTGAAGAGAGAAAATGGGAAATTTGTCATTGAAGAGGGCCAGAAGGGGATCGTGATCGATAACGGCGCCTCCGAAACGGCAGTATATGAATATCTGACAACTCAGTGGAAGGGAGGAGACGCTTCCATCGACCTGGTGGTGACCGAAGAGGAACCTCAGGGAAATGCGGAGGAGCTGGCACTGGTGAAGGATGTGCTCGGAACCTATACGACCAGCTATTCCTCCTCCGGATCGGACCGGAGCGCGAACGTGGCGAACGGCTGCAAGCTGATCAACGGCACCACGGTCTATCCGGGTGAAAGCTTTTCCACTTATGAGGCGGTGAGCCCGTTTACGGAAGAGAACGGCTATTATATGGCGGCCTCCTATCTGAGCGGCCAGGTGGTGGACAGCATTGGCGGCGGTATCTGCCAGGTATCCACGACCCTTTACAATGCGGTGCTGCTTGCGGAGCTGCAGGTGGATGAGCGGCATAACCACTCCATGATCGTGACTTATGTAAAGCCGTCCATGGATGCGGCGATTGCGGAATCTTCCGGAAAGGATTTTGTTTTTACCAACAATACGGATTATCCGATCTATATCGAAGGCTATACCAGCAATAAAAATCTGACCTTTACCATTTATGGCGTGGAGACCAGGGATCCCAACAGGAAGGTGACATACGAAAGCGAGGTCCTGGAAACGATCTCCCCGGGTGCGGAAGTGATCAAGCAGGATTCTTCGCAGCCCATCGGTTCCGTCAGTGTTCAGTCCGCGCATACCGGATATAAGGCCAGACTGTGGAAGGTGGTTACGGTAGACGGCGAAGAGGTCAGCCGCGAACAGATCAACAGCAGCAGCTACCAGATGACGCCGCGTACGGCGACGGTGGGGACGGCGACAGATGATCCGAATGCCTACAACGAGCTGCAGGCTGCCATTGCAACGGGCAGCATCGATCAGGTGAGGAATGTGGCGAAAGCCCTGGCGAACGGCCAGTCTACCACGACCACGACCGAACCCTCTACAGGAGTTGATCCCGCTCTGGCGGCGATCCTGGAAGGAAAAACGCCGGAAGAGCAGGCCATTCTGATCCAGCAGTACAATGAGCAGCTGGCTCAGCAGCAACAGCAGGCCGGGCAGTAAGGGCCGAAGAAAGCTATGAATATTGGAAAGATACCGGAGAGCGTTCTGAAACGCTCCGTATTCAGACAACTGAAAACAGAAAGAGAAGAAGTATTATGCGGCGCAGGACCGGGAGTGGACTGCGCCATTCTCTCATTCCCGCCCGGTGAAAACCTTCTGGTTTCTTCCGGCTCTTTTTGCCGGACGGCCGATCCGGCGCTTTATGCCATCCATACCGCAGTGAACAATCTTGCAGCTTCCGGAGGCTGTCCGGCTGCCGTGTGGCTTTCCGTCCTCCTGCCGCTGACGGCAGAAGAAACGGAACTGAGAGCGCTGATGATACAGGCGGAGCAGGTCTGTGCCGGCCTGCATATCCAGATCGCAGGAGGGCATACGGGGGTCACCCCCGCAGTGAACCGGACGGTGGTTTCTGTTACTGCCGCGGGCAGCGCGCTGCCGGAACAGACGATTTGCCCATCCGGACTGCCGCCGGGCACGGAGCTGGTGATCACCAGGTGGATTGGCCTGGAAGGGACGGCCATCGCGGCAAAGGAAAGGGAAAAAGAGCTCCTTGCCCGCTTCCCTTCGTATCTGGTGGAGGAAGCAAAGGCCTTCGACGGGTATCTCTCAGTCGTGCCGGAGGCTGTAGCTGCGGCGCATTTCGGCGTACGCGCCATGACTGATGTTTCGGAGGGCGGCATTTTCGGCGCTCTCTGGAAGCTGGGAGAACGCTTCGGCACGGGACTGGAGATCGATCTGAAAAAAATTCCCATTCGCCAGGAAACGGTGGAGATCTGCAACCAGCTGGACCTGAATCCCTATGAGCTGATCTCCGGCGGCAGCCTTCTGATCGCCGCCGAAGACGGGCATGCCCTGGCGGACGCCCTGAAAGCGGAAGGCATCCCGGCAGCTGTGGCAGGAAGGACTGTCCCGGGCAATGACCGTGTGATCCTGAACGGAGAGGAAAAGCGATTCCTCGGCCCGGTACGGATGGATGAGATACATAAGCTTGGATAAAAAAACGGAAACGATTGCGGCCGTTCGGCCGCAAAGAAAGAGGTAGGTATGAGAGATTTCAGAGAGCAGCTGCTTGGGATCATCGAGAAGAACAGCCGGATCGATCTGAAGGAGCTGGCGGTGATCCTGGGAGTGGAAGAGATTGACGTGGTAAATGAACTGGCGGCGATGGAGGCAGAGGGGATCATCTGCGGGTATCACACGCTGATCGACTGGGATAAAACGAGCCTGGATAAGATCTCCGCGCTGATCGAGGTACGGGTGACTCCGCAGAGAGGGCAGGGATTTGACAACATTGCGGAGCGGATCTACAAATATCCTGAGGTGAACGCGGTGTATCTGATCTCCGGCGGATTTGATCTTCTGGTGACGCTGGAGGGAAGAAACCTAAAGGAGATCTCCTCCTTCGTGTCCCAGAAGCTTTCCACGCTGGACGGGGTACTGAGCACGGCGACGCATTTTATTCTGAAAAAATACAAGGATCACGGGACCATCCTGGCCAAAAAAAATGAAGATACAAGGGAGAAGATCATGCCATGAGAAATCCGCTGTCCGAAAAAATTGTAACCATTAAGCCGTCGGGCATCCGGAAATTTTTTGACATCGTCAGCGAGATGGACGATGCCATTTCGCTGGGAGTTGGCGAGCCTGATTTTGATACGCCCTGGCACATCCGGGATGAAGGCATTTATTCGCTGGAAAAGGGAAGAACCTTTTATACCTCCAACGCAGGGCTGAAGGAACTGAAGACGGAGATCTGCGGCTATCTGAAACGGCGATTTGACCTGGAATATGACCCGGCTCATGAGGTGCTGGTCACGGTGGGCGGTTCCGAGGCGATCGACATCGCCCTGCGCGCCATGGTCGATCCGGGCGACGAGGTGCTGATCCCTCAGCCCAGCTACGTTTCCTATGAGCCCTGTGCCGTTCTGGCGGACGCGGTTCCGGTATTCATCAATCTGAGGGAGGAGGATCAGTTCCGCCTCACTGCCCGGGCGCTGCGGGATGCGGTTACCGAAAAGACCAAAATCCTGGTCCTTCCCTTTCCCAACAATCCAACCGGAGCGGTTATGGAGAGAAAGGACCTGGAGGCCATCGCCGAGGTGATCCTGGAAAAGGATCTTTTCGTCATTTCCGATGAAATATACGGGGAACTGACCTATGGAAGGGAACATACGTCCATCACTCAGATTCCCGGAATGAAGGAACGTACCATTCTCATCAACGGTTTTTCCAAGGCCTATGCCATGACCGGATGGCGTCTCGGTTATGCCTGCGGCCCCAGGCTGATCCTGGATCAGATGCTGAAGATCCATCAGTTTGCCATCATGTGCGCGCCCACTACCAGCCAGTATGCAGCGGTGGAGGCCATGAGAAACGGCGACCGCGACGTACAGGAGATGCGGGAGGCCTATAATCAGCGCAGGCGCTATCTGATGTATGCTTTCCAGGAGATGGGGCTTCCCTGCTTTGAACCCTATGGCGCTTTTTATGTGTTCCCCTGCATTAAGGAGTTTGGGCTGACCAGCGAAGAGTTCGCGCTCCGTTTCCTGCAGGAGGAAAAAGTGGCTGTAGTGCCGGGGACCGCCTTCGGAGACTGCGGGGAGGGATATATCCGTATTTCCTATGCTTATTCCCTGGAGGATCTGAAGATGGCCATTTCCCGGCTCGCCCGTTTTGTGAAGCGGCTGAAGGAGCAGATATAAAGGAAACGTTTCTTTTTCAGATAAAATGATTCGGAAATGTGAGGAAGGCATGAACATTGTACTGCATCAGCCGGAAATTCCGGCAAATACGGGAAATATCGGCAGAACCTGCGTGGCCGCCGGCTGCGCCCTGCATCTGATCGAGCCGCTGGGTTTTCAGCTGAATGAAAAGCAGATCAGACGGGCGGGCATGGACTACTGGCACAAGCTGGATGTGCGCCGCTATGTTAATTTTGAGGATTTTCTGGAGCAGGAAGCCGGCAGGCATCCGGAGCGGAGGATCTGGATGGCTACCACAAAAGCGAAGCGTGTCTATACGGAAGCGGATTTCGGCCCGGAGGATTATCTCATGTTCGGTAAGGAAAGTGCCGGCATTCCGGAGGAGATCCTGGTGGACCATGAGGAGACCTGCATCCGTATCCCCATGCTGGATGAGATCCGTTCTCTGAATCTGAGCAATTCCGTAGCGATCGTGCTCTATGAGGCCCTGCGGCAGAATCATTTTGAAGGGATGCTTTTGGAAGGGGAGCTTCACAGACTGCATTGGAGGGGATAGATATGGAAGGACAGGAAGAGAACAGGGAGGAAAAAGAAAGGCGGGAAACCCGGAGGGTATGGACCGGAAGCGGTATCGTGGAAGGAAGACGGGAGGGAAGTCTGTACTGTTTTCGCGGCATTCCGTACGCAAAAGCGTCCCGTTTCCGGGCGCCCCAGGAGTATCGTTGGGACGGCATATGGAAAGCGGACCGTTTCGGCCAGACAGCGGTTCAGACCGCCTGCAGACAGCCGGGAGAGCGAGAAAATTACGGGGAGGATTGCCTGAATCTGAATCTCTATGTGCCCTGCGGCGCATTGGAAGATCAGAAGATCCATCCGGAAAGCACGGCGCCGCAGAAACTTCCGGCAGCCGTGTGGCTGCATGGCGGCGCGTTTCAGAATGGAAGCAGCCGGGACCGGGAGGGAGAGCGGATGATCCGGGATCACCGCTTTCTTTTCATTTCCGTGGAATATCGGCTGGGTGCGTTGGGCTATCTCTATCTGGGGGAGGTACTGGGAGAGGAATTCCGGCATACGGGCAATAACGGAACGCTGGACCAGCTTGCCGCTCTGAAATGGATCCATGAAAATATCGAAGCCTTTGGAGGCGATCCGGACAGTATCACCGTTTTCGGGGAATCGGCGGGAGCCAAGTCTCTGGGCGCGCTCCTGTTCCTTCCGGAAATGAAGGTATACTGCGGCCGGGTTCTGATGGCAAGCGGGGCCTGGCAGAGCATCCGCAGCCGGAAAACTGCCTCCCGTATCACGCAGCTGTTTCTGGAAGAGGGAAAAAAGCTGGGTTACCTGCGGAAAGCGGAAGAAATCCTGACGCTGGATGTGGATAAGCTGCTGGCCATTCAGGAAAGGTTGGTGGATAATCCGGGAAATACCTGCATGTTCGGCCCGGTGGCAGACGGCGCTGTGCTCCCTTTGGACTGGCAGGAGCGGCTGGAGCGGGGAGAATACTGGTTGGGCAGAGCCATGGTGGGAAGTTGTCTGCATGAAATGTATTTTTCCGGACAGCAGGAGGATTTCCCGAAAAAAGCGCCGGAGATGGCCCGTTTCCTGTTTGGAGACAATGCCCGGATCGCAGAGGGGGAGTTCGCTGCATGGAAGAAGGAGAGAAGCCGGAAAGAAGAGGTCCTGACGGAGGAGGAGAAGACAGGTGAGTGGGTGAGGATCCTTTCTGATTACATGTATCGTACTTACAGCCGTCGTCTGGCGGAATGTCTGACGAAAAACGGAAGCCGGGTCTGGTACTACAGCTTTGAGTACGGAGTGGCTTCTCATGTGCTGGATCAGGCGATGGCTTTTGATAATGCGGCCGGGGATGACAGCTGTTTTCCGGGACTGGAGAAAAAGGCCCGAAAGGAGATGGCGGATATGCTGTATGAGTCCTTTGTTCAATTTTTTGAAACCGGTACGCCGAAATCTCCGTCAGGTGTGGACTGGAAGCCCCTCGGTGAAGAGGGGAAGCTGCTTTCCTTCGGGGAACGGATTTCCTGCAGACCATTGAAGGAAACGGAGACGCTGGATGCGTTTCCCCAGTCGGTGTTTCGACTGGAGGAGGAAGAAATGTGCCGGAAATGACAGAGCGCTTCTGAACATCCATAGGAAAAAAGCAACACAGAAGAACACAAATTACAAATTGTTCTGCGGGAGAACTGTTGCTAAAATAGAAGGGAAAAGAGACCGAAGGTACGTTTGTGCCTGAACGAAAGGAGTGGAGGGAAAATGAAGGATCGGCCTGCAATTGTACTGATCACCTGTGATGAACTGAACAAAGATGTTTTGAGCTGCTTCGGAGGAAAGGCAATATCCACACCGCATATTGACAGGATTGCCGGACAGGGAACGATATACACCAACTGCTATACGGCGAGCCCATGGTGCCTCCCGGCCAGATGTTCCATTCTGACCGGACTGTATCCGCATAACAGCGGGGCCTACAGCAACTTCCGCAAATGTGCGCTGGACCAGGGAATTACAAACCTGTTCGGATCATTGAAGGAAGGCGGTTACCATACGTCGGTTTTTGGAAAATGCCATTTTGCTCCGGTACCTTATTCGGAAACCAGGCCGGACAGGACGCTGCCGTATGATGAATTTCGGGATTACTATATGAGTCTTGGGATAGATCACCTGGAACTGGAGGATGACAAACAGGTTTCCGTCTGGTTCTATGATGATTACAGCAAGGAACTGGATCGGGCAGGGTATCTGAAGGCTTACCGGGATGCGGTATGGAATGAAGAATATCAGAAGGTATTTCCTTTCCCCGGACCGGCGGAATGGCATCCGGATGCATGGGTGGGAAGAAAAGCAGCAGAGTATATCGAGAACTATGAAAAAGAGTCCCCTTTATTTTCCTGGGTATCCTTCAGCGGACCGCATTATACTTTTGACTCGCCGGAAGAATACCTGAAGCAGGTGAATGCGGATGCTTTGCCTCCTCTGAAGCGGCGGGACGGAGAATGGGCGGATGAGAGAAGGATTCACCATGACAGCTACTTTGGAGGGAGCAGGGCGAATATTGACGGCTGCGGCATGGCGAAGGATCATGCCTGCAAAAACTATACGGATGAATATTGGGACAGGCTGCGTGTCAACTACTGTGCCAATGTGAAGCTGATCGATGACCAGGTGGGGCGGATCATGGAGGCCGCACGACGGAAATACGGCGATCATGTGATGTTTCTTTTTACGGCGGACCATGGGGAGATGCTGGGAAGCCACGGGCTCTGGGGAAAACATAACTGTGCATATGAAGAAGTCTGGCATATTCCGCTTTTGATTTGTTATCCCGGCCAGAAGGAAAAGAGTGCGGATGACAGACTGGTCAATTCCACGGATCTGCTTCCAACGTGCCTGTATGCGGGAGGAATTCCTCTGCCCTCCTGCGACGGAAAGCCTCTCCAGGAAAAAGGATGGGAGAGAGCATATACCTTTGCGGAAGGGGAAGGCTATCTTGCCGTGACTGATGGAAGGTATAAATATGTCCACGTCCAGAAAGGAGAAGAGCAGGGAAGAGAGCTGTTCGACCTGGCCTGTGATCCGGACGAATTCGAGAATCTGATAGAGAAGGAAGAATACCGGAGCGTGCTTGCCGGGCTGCGTGGCCGGATGATCGAACATATGCTGCCTTCTATCCTGGCATAAAAATTTTTTTGTATATTCAACTGCAGATCCGGGCATGATAGTCACGTAGAGAAAAGGAGGTGGCTGTCATGGGAAGCAAAGCACTGGACTATACAGCGCTTGTGATCGCCGTAATCGGGGCGGTCAACTGGGGACTGATCGGACTGTTCCGTCTGGATCTGGTCGCCATGATTTTTGGCCAGATGAGCCTGATTTCCCGAATCATCTACGTTTTGGTAGGAATCTGCGGTCTGTACCTGCTGACCTTTTTCGGCAGGGTGGGGAACGGACAAGATTCATAACAGAAAACACGCGGTCCGGCATGGCCGGGCTGTCGCCTGAAAGCCTCCGGCATCATGCCGGGGGCTTTTGCAGCGGGAGCCCTTCTAATTGGAAAGGGAAATTTCCCGTCGCTTGGCGGACGGCGTACAGCCATAGGTTTCGCGGAACATACGGCGGAAAAGCTTGTAGTTGGAAAAGCCATGGCGGGCGAGAATGTCCGTCACGCTCTGGCCGGAGTGGAGAATGTCCTGACAAACGTGGGAAAAACGGACCTGGCTGACGTATTCCAGAAAAGTGATCCCCATATTCTTCTTGAAAAAACGACAGAAATATTCCGGATTAAGCGCGACGACTGCCGCGGCATCCTGCAGCGAAATCGGCTCGCTGTAATGCGCATTCACATAATCCGTAATGGCGATCAGACGGGAACGTTCCGTATCGTCCGGGCCGCAGCTCTGCTCTGACTCCGGTAGCAGATAGGAAGTGACGCACAGACTCAGAAGCTCGTACAGCAGGCTTTTGAAATGCAGGATCAGGCCGGAAGAAAGCTCCGGATCCGCATGACGGAGTCCGGACGAACCCGGAAGGCAGACCGTCTGCTGGGCAGCTTCCCGGTCTGCATCCGCGTGCCGGCTGTTGGCGCCTGGTTTCCTGGTTGTCCCTGCTTTCGTCTCCCGACATTGCTGAAGGCCGGAGAGCAGGCGGCGGAAGGCAGCATCCGTCATATCCGATCCGCAGGGACCGCTACGGAAGCGGAGACGATCGTATTCCGGAATGTTTCGCTTCAGGAACGGATAAGGGATCTGAAGGACACAAATGCGGGAATGCTCCGGGCAGTTGGTGGAATGAAGGTCACGGGAATTGATGAGGACAAAATCCTGTGCATGCAGAGAAAGACGGGTATCGTTCAGGGTTACTTCCATGCTTCCGGCATCGATCAGCAGGATCTCCAGACTGTGATGCCAGTGAGCGGGGACGAGAACACCCGCGTCCTCATAGGTAAAGCAGCGGACCTGGATGTCAGGCTCCACCACTACATTTTCATGGATAGAGCCCTGCAGAGGCTGCTCTGCGGCCCTGACACGGGGAAAATCATTTCGGCCGGAAAATGGCGCCGGAGACGGCGCGGGGAAGGGGGATCGTTTCAATGGAAATACCTCCTGTGCCAAAAAACGGTCTTCCGGCCGCTTGCAGATGCAGCCGGGAGGGTAAAAATATTCCTGAAAGTTCCGGAAACATTATCTGAAAAAACAGAAAGAAAGTCAATATCGGCCTATAAAAAGTCAGGATTGAGATTGGCACGAAAACAGACGGTATGCTATGATGAACACAACGGATGTAGAAAGACGGATCCGGAACCTTTTATTTTTAGGAAAGAAAGCAACGTCTGAAAAAGGGAATGTAGGACGGAAACCTGCATAGAGCAGGCTGCGCGGAAGCGTCGCAGACTTCGGCAATGACGGATCCCGACTGCTTACGCTTCGGAACGGAGGTTATATGACAAGAGAAGGACTGAAGGAGCTTGTAGCAAAAATGACGCTGGAGGAAAAGGCTGCCATGTGTTCGGGCGCCGACTTCTGGCACACAGAGGCGGTGGAACGTCTGGGGATTCCGGCGATGATGGTTTCCGATGGACCACACGGCTTGAGAAAGCAGGACCAGGAGGCGGATAATCTGGGTGTGAACGACAGCATTCAGGCAGTCTGCTTTCCGGCGGGCTGCGGTACGGCGGCCAGCTTTAACCGGGAACTGATCCGGGAAATGGGAGAAGCGCTGGGAGAGGAATGCCAGGCCGAAGGCGTGGGGGTGATCCTGGGACCTGCGGTGAACATCAAGCGTTCTCCTCTGTGCGGCCGGAATTTTGAATACTATTCCGAAGACCCTTACGTGGCTTCCGAGATCGCAGGTGCGCTGATCGCGGGCGTACAGAGCAAAAACGTGGGAACCAGCATCAAGCATTTTCTGGCGAATAATCAGGAGCACCGCAGGATGTCTTCTTCCTCCGAGATCGATGAGCGTACCCTGCGGGAGATCTATCTCGCGGCCTTTGAGGGCGCGGTGAAGAAGCAGAAGCCCTGGACCGTCATGTGCTCCTACAACCGGATCAACGGCACCTATGCGGCGGAAAATAAAGAGATGCTCACCGATGTGCTCCGGAAGGAATGGGGCTTTGACGGCTTCGTGGTGAGCGACTGGGGCGCGGTCAACGACCGGGTGCCCGATCTGGAAGCGGGACTGGATCTGGAAATGCCTTCCTCCGGCGGCGTGAACGACCGGCTTATCGTGGAAGCGGTGAAGGAGGGACGGCTGAAGGAAGAGGTCCTGGACCAGGCGGTTGAGAACATCCTGAACATCGTGTTCCGCTATGAGGAAAACAGGGATCACACGGCCGTTTTCGACCGGGATAAGGATCATGAGCTGGCAAGGAAGGTGGCGGAGGAAACCTGCGTCCTTCTGAAAAATGAGGATCATATTCTGCCGCTGGAAGAAAAGGATACGATCGCCTTCATCGGAAAATATGCGGCAAAGCCCCGTTATCAGGGCGGCGGAAGCTCTCATATCAACAGCCATAAGGTGACCGGCGCCTGGGACTGCGTGAAGGAATGGGGAAACGTTTCCTTCGCGGAGGGCTTCCGGGACGATGCGGATCAGACGGACGAAGCGCTCCTTACCGAAGCGGTGGAGCTTGCGAAGCAGGCCAGAGCCGCTGTGATCTTTGCCGGACTGCCGGATTCCTTTGAATCCGAAGGCTTTGACCGGACCCACATGCGTTTGCCCGACTGCCAGAACGAGCTGATCGGGCGCGTAGCCGCCGTGCAGCCCAATACCGTTGTGGTGCTTCACAACGGCTCTCCGGTGGAAATGCCCTGGGCGGATTCGGTGAAGGGAATCCTGGAAGCCTATCTGGGCGGCCAGGCCGTGGGAGCCGCGGTTGTGGATATCCTTTTCGGAAAAGTGAATCCCAGTGGAAAACTTCCGGAAACCTTCCCTTATCATCTGGAGGACAACCCTTCCTATCTGTATTATCAGGGAGAGGGCGACCGGGTGGAATACCGGGAAGGCGTATTCGTGGGATACCGCTACTATGATAAGAAGAAAATGGCCGTCCGTTTTCCCTTCGGCCATGGCCTGTCCTACACCACCTTTGCCTATTCCGAACCGAAGCTCAGCGCCGGACGCATCCGGGATGACGAGACCGTGACCATCCGCGTGGATGTGACCAATACGGGAAGCCGCGCCGGAAAAGAGGCGGTGCAGCTCTATGTATCCGCCCCCGACAGCAGGGTGATCCGTCCTGTGAGGGAGCTGAGAGGCTTCGACAAGGTCGAGCTCGCTCCCGGCGAGACGAAGATGGTCAGCTTCGTTCTGGATAAAAGAGCGTTCGCTTACTGGAATACGGACATCCACGACTGGTATGTGGAAAGCGGAAAATATCTGCTTCAGATCGGAGGCTCCTCCAGAGATATCGCCATCGAGCAGGAGGTGTATGTGGAATCCACCGGAAAGCTTCCCAGGCATTATACCATGGATACGCCCTTTGGCGATCTGATGGACGATCCCGAGGCCATGAAGCTTCTTGCGCCGCTCATGAAGATCGATTTTCTGGAGAAAAAGGAAGATGGGGACACCACAGACGCGGCGGCCGAAGCCATATCCGCGGATATGAAGGCTGCGATGATGAAGTATATGCCTCTTCGCGGCTCCTTCAGCTTCGCTTCCGGAGGCGTGACGCCCGAACAGGTCCAGGAGGTGCTGGATAAGCTGAACGGGTAAGAAAAGCCAGATGGGCAGGAAAAGCCAGATGGGCAGGAAAAGCCGGACAGAAGCAGACCCGTCTCTTTTCCAGAGGCCGGCGGCAGGAGCCGCCGGCCATCCCTCCCGATGAGAAAGAATTTATATAAAATACGGCTTCAGGTTTTCGGGAGGCTCCGAATCACTGATGATGCCGTTAAGCTGTGACGCATGGCAGAGCTTGTGGTAATAGGTGGTTCCTATCTTGTTGCTGTTGCAGAGCAGATAGGAGGAAGAGGAATGCTCCATCATTTTGTTGCGTACATAATCCTCGGCCTCGGAAATATCGGTCAGATTCCCTTCCGCCGAAATCCCTCTGCATGAGAAAAAGAAAAAATCAGCCGTAAACCGGTCAATGGTCTTATAGGCTTCTTCCCCCACAAGGGCGTAGCAGCTGTTTAAAAGCTGCCCTCCGGTGCTGATCGTCTTGATGTTGCTGTATTCTGCAAGCTTCATCTGCGTTTTCAGCCCGTTGGTGATGATGGTGATATTTTTTTTGGAGGCGAGGAAGGGAATCATATTGTAGGCGCTGGAAGAGGCGTCCAAAAACAGGACCGTTCCATCGCCTACCAGGGAGCTGGCCTTTCTGGCGATCATGACCTTTTCACTGGACTGTTCCAGTTCCCGGATGGTAAACGGGATTTTGATCATGGAAATGCCGTTTTCCTCCAGGACGGCGCCGCCATAGACCCGTTTGATCAGATGCTGCTTTTCCAGGGAAGCAAGATCGCGGCGGATGGAAGGCTCGCTCGCATAAAGCTGTCTGGCGAGATCCTTAACCCGGATTTTTTTCTCTTTTAACAAAATTTCCAATATAGACCGTTCTCTATCTGTATTCATGTCTAATATCCTGTAAACTCATTGTAAAAAAATTAAAATGCATGTTAAAAACGCTCATGATCGTGAACACTTTTTCAGCTTGAGCGGCGCATATTGCGCAATTGATCAGTATGTGTAATATTATACTACGTAAGCATTTCAGTGTCAAAGTTGATACCGGTTTGTCGACTGATACCAAAGGTCAGACTGTTTTGATCCGGTCCTTCCCTTCTCTTTCAGCTTACGTTAAACGGCCGTAACGTGCAGGAATAATATGGGGGGGACGGGGAGATAGGACAGATGAAAGATGATTAAAGGGGTGAAGAGAAAATGAAAAAGAAAATGCTCAGTGTGCTGCTCTGTATGGTAATAACCGCAGGAATGCTCGCCGGATGCGGCAGCAGCACTTCGGATACCGCGGGAAGCAGCGCACAGACGGAAGCATCCCAGGAAGCGGCGGAAAGCACCGCACAGACAGAAGCTGTCTCGGAAAGCGGCACCCAGACAGAGGCTTCCGCGGAAACGGCGGAAACCGACGGAGAAAAGATCGTCGTAACGATCGGCGATTTTCCGAACAAGGAAGCGGATCCCGCTCTCTGGGAGGTTTATCAGGGATATGTTGAAAAATTCAAGGAGATCCGCCCTGATGTGGAGATCATTCAGGATGAAAAGAGCTACAGCGTAGATTCCTTCGCGACGACGGCCGCTACCGGCCAGCTCGCCAATCTGTTCCGGGTGGCGTTTACGGAGCCGCAGGCCTGCATCGATTCGGGATATGTGAGGGATGTGACGGATATCTTCGTGGAAAGAGGATATGCGGACGGCCTGAATGACGACGTCATGGAAATGCTGACTGCGGATGGAAAATATTACGGTATCCCGATGACCGGTTATTCCATGGGAATGTGGTACAATGTGAATCTGTTTAAACAGGCGGGACTGGTCAATGAAGACGGGACGCTCCAGTATCCCACCACATGGGACGAGGTGATCGAAACGGCTCAGATCATCAAGGAAAAGACCGGACAGGCGGGCTTTGGATTCCAGGGAATGGGAAACCAGGCCGGATGGGTGATGCAGAATCTGGACTGGGCGTATGGCGCGGAGCTTATGGTGGAAGAAGAGGATGGGAGCTATAAGGCCACCTTTGCCACGCCTGAGCTGGAAGAAGCATTCCAGATTTATTATGATATGAAATGGAAATATGACGTGCTTCCGGCCAATACGCAGATGGAAAGGGCCGATGTCGTGAGAATGATGGCGACGGATCAGCTTGGCATGTGCGTCTGCGCGGAAGACTGGTGGGATGCCGCTGTGCTGGAGTACGGCATGGATATTTCCAATATCGGATGTTCCCCTCTGCCCGCGGGACCGGCAGGGACCTATTCCCTTACCGGCGGCAATCTGATGATGTTCTCCAAGGATACCACGGACGAGCAGGTAGAGGCGCTGTTTGACTGGATGGAAATGATCGGAAACGGCCCTGTGCTTTCCGATGTGGCAAAGGAAAACCTGGTGGATCAGCTGGAGGCGAAGAAAGCGGACGGAAGAGTCATCAAGGTGCCGAGCTTTGATGTATGGAAAGACGAAGCGAGGCAGGCGGATCTTGCCGCGATCTATGAGCCGTATGTGAATATCGATCCTGTCGTGCAGGTTCCCATGATGAACGATCAGGTCAAGATGCATCCGGAATACAGGGTACATTCCCAGGATCTGTATGCGACGATGACAGAATGTATCCAGGAGGTTCTTACAAATGAGAACGTGGATATCATGCAGCTTTTAACAGAAAAAGAGAGTGACTTCCAGAAGGACTTCCTTGACTGAAAAGTGACAGATGCGTGCAGTCATAGATGATGAGAGAATCCCGGGTGAAGAAGGAACCGCTCCGCCTGGGATTCTTTTCAGGGTCGGGAAAGCAGCCGGTCTGTATCCGAAATGAAAACTGATAGGAGGGGTAAAATGGCAACCGTCAAAAAGAAAGAGAAACAGCCGGTCAGGGAAAGGATCAGGCAGGGCGCGGCGCAGTGGGTCCGCAGGGATCTGGTGGGATGGTTATTGCTGCTGCCATCGCTGTTCTGTTTTATTTTCTTTTTATGGCAGCCGCTGATCAACGGAGTCAGGATCTCGTTTTATGAAACAAGGGGATTTGATACGGTCAGATTCATCGGGCTGGAGAATTATGTGGACGTGATTACCAATTCAAGCTTTATCAACGCGGCGCTGAACACGCTCAAGTACGGCGTATGGTCCATCATGCTGGGGCTGCTTGTTCCGGTCATTGCCGCTGTCCTGCTGAATGAAGTGGTGCATGCCAAAGGATTTTTCCGGTTCGGCATTTATTTCCCCTGTATGGTTCCCGGAATCGTTACATCCGTAATGTGGACCATCCTGCTTGAACCGGATGCGCAGGGAATGTTGAATTATCTTCTGGGCAGGCTGGGGGTGGGGCCATTTCAGTTCCTGCAGGATCCGAACGCGGTCGTCCCCATCATTGTTATGACGATGACCTGGGGGGCTTCCGGATCGACGGCGATTTTATACCTGGCGGACCTGCAGAGCGTCAATACCTCTTTATATGAGGCGGTAGAAATAGACGGCGGGGGGATTCTTCAAAAATTTCTTTACGTCACGGTTCCACATATGTCCGGTATGGTGCGCATGATGTTCATCATGCAGATCATCAGCGTGCTTCAGGTTTTCCAGCAGCCCTTTACCATGACGGGAGGAGGTCCTAACGGCGCTTCCGAAACATTGGGAATGGTTGCCTACAATTACGCGTTTATCAATAATGAAGCGGGAAAATCGGCGGCAACCAGCGTGATCCTGGGAGGAGCCATCATGATTTTCAGCATCGTGTATATGAATGTTAAGAAAAAAGATGATACGCAGGCCTGAGGGGGTGGAGAATGTTGAAAATGCATAGAAAGACGGACGCAGGCTCCAAAAGGACAGGGGTCATCAGTGAAATGGATTATAAAGGCCTACACGGGAAGGCTCTTTACTGGATTTTGTTTGCGCTTCTCTGCATCGCCGTGGCGGTCAGCCTGGTCCCTCCGCTGTATGTGTTTGTTTCCTCGGTAAAGGATACCAAAGAATTTTATCAGATCCCGCCTACCATCATTCCCAAGACGGTGGATCTGTCAAAAATCGTTGAAGTATGGAAGCGCTATGACTTTAAAAGGTATTATCTGAATACGGCGTTCGTTGCTGTTTTTTCGGTGACATGGTCATTGTTCTCAAACGGACTTGCCGGGTATGTCCTGTCCAAAATCAAGCCGAGAGGACATAAAATTGTGTTTGCCCTGGTGATGGCGTCTCTGATGATTCCGACCACGATCTCCATTGTGCCGCTGTATAAAAATTTTGTCAGCTTTCCGATCGGCGGGTTCAGCATGATTAATACCTACTTCCCCATGATCCTGATGACGGGCTGCAACGCTTTTATGGTGATTGTGTACAAGAGCTTTTTTGACGGGATCCCGACAGACCTTCTGGATGCGGCGGAAATAGACGGCTGCGGTACAGTTGCGAAATTCTGCCATATTGTGGCTCCTCTGTCCAAATCGGTACTCGCGACAGGCGCGATCCTGGCCTTTAACGCAACCTGGAACGACTTTTTCTGGCCGTATCTGGTGCTGAAAGAATCCTCCAAAGCGACGGTCATGATCGAGATCTTTGCGGTCAGGGGATCGGTGTCTCAGGATAAGCTTCTGGTACTCCTAGCGTTTGCGATCCTTCCGCCTGCCTTGATCTTCATTTTCTTCCAGAAAAATATCATGCAGGGCCTGACCATGAGCGGGATCAAGGGATAAAGCGGAGAATGCGGCTTTGTAAAAAGGGCAGTGCGTAATGCGGCTTACATGCGGGAGGTTTAAATGGTAAATTATGAAAGCTTTAACCTGACGGAGGATCATTGCTACAATATCCGGAGGGCATTGCTGTATTGCAGGGAACATCAGGAGGACGGCCTGGTTTTCCCGAAGGGAGAATATCATCTGTACCCCGGGAAAGCGTCCGTGCGTGCGGTAAGCGTTTCCAACCATGATATATGCGGGTATAACAGTATTGCGTTTCTTCTGGAGAATATGCGGGATTTTACCCTGGACGGCGGAGGAAGCGTCTTTATCAGCCATGGGGTAATGGTCAGCGCAGCGCTTCTTTCCTGTTCTAATGTCCGGCTGCAGAACCTGAGCTTTACGGCGGAAGAACCGATGCGGATGGAGGCGGAAGTGGTTGGATATTCCGGAAAGGACTGGAGCCTGAGGGTGACCAATGATGCCGGATACTATATACGGGATGGGATGCTCCGCTTTACGGATGCATATGGGCATGATGATCCCTACCATTATACGATGATCGTAAGACGGGGAGAAGGAACGGATTATATCCCGGAAACGAAGGAATCCTTTGATAAAAATGTGCGCTTTTATCAGATGGAAGGAAAAAAGATCCGGGTACAGAATTCCCAGCTTTCCCCTGAAGCGGGAATGCGCCTGATCCTCGCGCCGCAGATCAGGCATGGCTGCACGGTATTTCTGGAGAACTGCAGGGATACCCTGATCGAGCGTCTGGCTGTCTGCCACAGCTATGGGATGGGGGTCATCGCCCAGCTGTGCGACACGATAACCATACGCGGGATGAAGGTAAGTCCGGGCGGCGCGATGTTTTCCACAAACTGCGACGCGACGCATTTCGTCAGCTGTACGGGAAAGATAGAGATCAGCGACAGTTCCTTTGAAGGCATGCTGGACGATGCCATGAACATCCACGGAATATTTTCGCGGATAGAGCAGACGGATGAAAGAGGGATCCTTGTGCATGATATGCATCCGGGCTCCAAAGGACTTTCCCTGTATGAGCCGGGAGACAGGATTGCTGTCATGAATCCCGGACGGCTCATTCCGGAATCCTTTTATACCGTTGAGAAGGCGGAACGGATCAATATGGAATATTTTTATCTGACGCTCCGGGAAAGGGCGGAGCATATTCCGGTCCTGTATACGGTTGAAAATATTTCCCGGCAGCCGGAAGTGTTTTTTTGCAATAATACGGTAAGGGCAAACCGGGCAAGAGGGATCCTGCTCGCTTCCAAGGGACGGACGGAAGTACGGAACAATGTTTTCCATACGCCCGGCTGTGCGGTCCTTTTTGAAAGCGACGGGGAAATGTGGTATGAATCGGGAGGGACGCAGGATGTCCTGATCGAAGATAATCTGTTCGATCACTGCGGTTATGCCAGAGAAGCGTGGGGAGAGGCGGTAATAGAGGTCAAGCCCAGAAGGGAAGCGGATGGGATCCACTACTATCATAAAAAGATCCGGATCAGCAATAATCGATTTACAGGAAAAGAACGGATGATCCTTTCGGCGGCAGATACGGAGGAGATCGAATTTTCCGGGAACGAGGTTCCGGAAAATGAAAAGGCAAACCGGTATCGGAATTGCGGACATATTCTGGACGACCTGTCCGGCGGCCGGATGTGCGTACAATGACGGAAAAGGAAGGGGAAAGGGAGCAGAAAATGAGATTTTTAGGAACCAGTGCGGGAGAGGGGATCCCCAATCCGTTCTGCCGGTGTGAATACTGCGAAAATGCGCGCCGAAAGGGCGGAAAGGAAATACGGACGCGATCCTCCTTCCGGGTGGATGAAAAACTGATGATCGATATCGGGCCGGATTTTTTTACGCAGTCCGTGATGCTGGGCGAACGGTTTGATCAGGTCGAACATGTTTTGTATACGCATACCCATGGAGACCACTTTGATTTTAAGATGCTGTGGGAACGTTCCGTGAGGACGGCCGGAGAGCTTCCTCCGCTTTCCGTATATTTTACGGAAGAAGCCATGGAAATCATCGATGAATTTCTCATGAAATCCCGCGTGACGGAGGGGAGAGAAGCCTATACCGGAAAAAAGGATGTGAGGTTCGTAAGGCTGAGATTCGGAGAAGCCCGTGAAATCGCGGGTTATCAGGTCACGCCTCTCAGAGGGAGCCACAGCACCAGCTATGAAAAGAACGCGGCGAATTATCTCATCGAAAAAGACGGGAAAAGCCTGTATTATGCGGTGGACTCCGGATACTTCCGGGAAGAGGCCTTCGACTTCCTGAAGGGGAAGAAGCTGGATATTTTCATAGGAGAATGTACCTTCCCGACGATAGGAAGAGATTTCCGGGCAGGGCTGACAGATCATATGGATGTGAACCAGTGCCTGAGAAATCTGGCCCGCCTGTATGAATTGAGGGCGATAACGGATGAAACAGAGGTATATCTGACTCATATCGGGCCGATGGCCACTCACGAGCAGCTGTGCTCTTATTTTCAGGGGCTTTCTCTGCCCTATCGGATCACAGTCGCTTATGATGGCCTTACAATACACGAAAAATGACGGGCTGCAGCAGGCGGCGGGAAAGGAAAATAAACATGGAACTGGAAGGAAAAAGGATAGCGTTTCTGGGAGACAGCATAACGCAGGGAGTCGGCGCGTCCGCTCCGGATAAGGTCTTTCACCAGGTCATCCTGCAGAAATACGGATTGAGGGAGGCACTTAATTTCGGCCTGGGAGGGACACGGATAGCAAGGCAGTATACCCCGTCGGAAAACGACTGGTGGGATGAAACATTTCTGGACAGGGCGAAGAAAATCCCCCTCGATGTGGACGCCGTGGTGGCGTTCGGCGGCACCAATGATTACGGGCATGGGGATGCCCCGATGGGAAAATTTGAGGACAGGACGGAGGAAACCTTTTATGGGGCATGCCACGCCCTGATGGCATATCTGTCCGTCACGTTTGCTGGGAAACCGGTTATTTTCATGACCCCTCTGCACAGGACGGGGGAAGATGGGAAAGTGGTCAACGGTATAAAAACGGAACGCAGGCTGAAGGATTATGTGGACGCGGAAAAAAGGGTGGCGGAATATTACGCGATCCCTGTGCTGGATCTTTTCGCGGAAAGCGGGATGCAGCCGAACCTGGAAAGGCACGCGGAGCTGTTTTTCGTGGACGGGCTGCATCCCAACGATGCGGGATACGCACGGATCGCGGAGAAACTGGGAAAATATCTTGAAAATTTCTGAATGGGGGAAAGAAGGATGAAAAGCGCAGTATTTTATGGAAAGCATGATCTTCGGACAGAGGATCATGAAATGCCTGCGGTGGGGCCGGAGGATGTGCTGATCCAGGTAAAGGCATGCGGGGTCTGCGGCACAGATGTCCATATTTATGAAGGAGATCCGGGAGCGGCTGAGGTCACGCCGCCGACCATCCTGGGGCATGAATTTTCCGGCATAGTCGTAAAGACCGGTGAAGCGGTCGTATCTGTGCGGCCGGGAGACAGGGTCTGTATTGATCCGAACTGCTACTGCGGAAAATGCAGCTTCTGCCGCCAGGGCGTCCCGCATTTCTGTAAACATATGATCGGATACGGAACGACGGTAAACGGAGGATTCGCGGAGTATTGCAGCGTGAGGGAGAGCCAGGTTTATCCGCTTGGGGAAAACACCAGCTTTGAACAGGGAGCGATGACGGAGCCGGTTGCCTGCTGCCTGCACGGGATGGATCTGTGCGGGATCCGTCCGGGACATCAGGTGGTGGTCATCGGCGGTGGAATGATCGGCCTGATCATGGTCCAGCTCGCGAAGCTGGCGGGCGCGGCAAAGGTCGCGCTTCTTGAGCCCGTAAAGGGAAAACGCGAAACAGCGGAAAAACTCGGAGCAGACCTGTGCCTGGATCCGACAGAACAGGGCATTCCGATTAAAAAGCTCCTCCGGGAAGCGGGCTTTTCCTGGATTCAGACCGTGATCGAATGCGTGGGAAGGCCGGCAACCATAGAACAGGCGGTTGAGCTGGCGGATCCCAGGGCCGTGGTCATGATGTTCGGCCTGACCAGGCCGGAGGAAAGTATTTCCGTAAAGCCGTTCCGGATTTTCCAGAAGGAACTGGAATTAAAGGCTTCTTATATCAATCCGTGTACGCAGCAGAGAGCCCTTGACCTGATCAACAGCGGCCGGCTGGATGTGAGCAGCATGGTCTATGGGATCTTCGGGCTGGAAAAACTGCCGGAAATTCTATCGGATCCCGCTCTGCGCGCAAAAGGGAAATTCATTATTTCACCGGAAAGGCAGGGAATATAATGCGAAAATGAAATCCTCAAAAATAGAGATTGACCGGAGATACCGGGATTATTATAATAAGGGAAAACTGTTCGACTGCCATAATCATACATGGCGTTCGCATGACTCCCGGTGCGATCCTGAAATGCTGTGCAGATGCGCGGTCAGGAAAGGATTGTCCGGGATCGCCTTTACCGACCATTGCGATATGGAGTATGTGAATCAGATGGATGTTGCGTCGCCTATCCGCGGTTCCGCGGATGACAGCCGCAGATGTCAGGAAATCCATGCGGGACGGCTGAAGGTTCTGACAGGGATTGAAATGGGAGAGGCGATATGGTATTTCCGGGAATCAGAAGAAATCGTGCAGATGCTCCCATACGACATCGTCCTGGGATCTGTCCACGCGGTGCGAAGCAGGCTGGGCCGGGAGCCTTATTCGCAGATCGATTTTTCCGGATTTACAAGGGATGAAATAGACGCCTATATGAGAGCCTATTTCGATGATATGTCGGAGATGATAGAAAAATGTGATTTTAACGTCCTGTCCCATCTGACATGCCCGTTAAGATATATCACGGGAAAATATGGAATACCGGTAGATATGGAAAAATATGAAGCCCAGGTCAATCAGATACTCAGACAGATCATAGAAAAAAGGATCGCCCTGGAGATCAATACATCCAATAAGGGTTCCCGTTATGATGCCTTTATGCCGACAAGAAGGATCATCGAACAATATCGCGCGATGGGCGGATATCTCATCACAGTGGGTTCTGATGCGCATGTGGCGGAAAATACGGGCTATATGCTGGGACAGGCCTGTGAAATGCTGAAGGAAATCGGCTTCCCGGCGCTCTATTATTACGAAAACAGAAAGCCGGTTCCATGCCGGCTTCTCCGGGAGGAAAAAGGCGTTCGGGTCAGCGGCTGATCAATGCAAAGGGAAGTGGAGGAAGCGGCGGAAGACGGCCTGCTTCCTGAAAGAAATGGAATGCCGTATTACAGCGGCGGAAAAAGAGGAAAATATGAAGAAAAAAAAGGACAGGCGGGTGACCTGTCAGGCTCTGGACATTACGGGAGGATTCTGGAAGGAGAAGCAGCAGCTGTTCCGCAGGGTGACGCTGGATGCGGTATATGACAGGTTTGAAGAGACGGGAAGATTTGACGCGCTGAACTGCTCCTGGAAAGAGGGGATGCCCAATAAGCCCCATATTTTCTGGGATTCCGATGTGGCCAAATGGATCGAGGGAGCGGCGTATTTTCTGCTGAAGCAGCGGGATGAAGAGCTGGAAGCAAGGGTGGACGAGCTGATTGACCGGATGGAAAAGCACCAGTGGGAGGACGGTTACCTGAACAGCTACTTTACGACTGTGGAGCCGGAGGAGCGGTTTCAGCGCAGAACGGATCATGAGCTGTACTGTGCGGGGCATCTGGCGGAAGCTGCCGTCGCCTATGCTCAGGCGACCGGCAAGAGAAAGCTGCTTGAAATCGTGGAAAAGTATATGGCGCTGATCGACCGCGTGTTCCGGCAGGAGCATTCCGCCGCCTTTGATACGCCGGGCCATGAGGAGATTGAGCTTGCCCTGTACCGGCTCTATGAATATACCGGAAAGGAATGCTACCGCAGGCTGGCGGAGTATTTCGTGGATACGAGAGGAACCAGCAGCAGGGATGAGACCTACAGGCATGCCGACCAGGAAAATATGCAGTCCCATCTTCCGGTCAGGCAGCAGAAAACGGCGGAGGGGCACTGCGTAAGGGCCCTGTATCTGTACAGCGCCATGGCGGATCAGGCCAGGATCGACCATGACGGAGAAATGGAGCAGGTCTGCAAGACATTATTTGAAAATATCACGAAAAAACGGATGTACATTACCGGAGGCATCGGTTCCACCCACCGGGGAGAATCCTTTACCTTTGACTATGATCTTCCGGAATATACGGCATATAATGAAACCTGCGCTTCCATCGCGCTGGCCATGTTCTGCCGCAGGATGTGGCTGTTGGAAGCGGATGGAAAATATGCGGACTGTGCGGAAAGGGCCATATATAATACGGTGCTCTCCGGGGTATCCCTGTCAGGAGACCGTTTCTTCTACGAAAACCCTCTGGCGGCCGATCCGGCAAGGAACGCGTTTAATGCGTCAAGAGCGAAGGGGCTGCAGGAGCATCTGCCCATCCTGAGCCGGGTGAAGGTATTCGACTGCTCCTGCTGCCCGCCCAACCTGCTCCGTTTTGTGGGATCGATCGCGGATTATATGTATTCCGTCTCCGGAAACACCATATATGCCCACTGCTACATGGAAGCGGAAGGGGAAATCGAAGTGTCCGGAGGAAGGATGAGGCTGAAGCAGGAGACCGGATATCCCTATGACGGAAGGATCCGCATCCTCACAGAAACGGAAGGGGCCTGCGAAATTGCGCTGCATCTGCCTTCCTGGTCAGAACAGTGGAAGCTTACCGTAAACGGAAAGGAAGCGGAAGCCGTGTTAAGGAAGGGTTATCTCTATGTGCAGCGCGAGTGGAAATGCGGGGACTGCCTGGAGCTGGAACTGGATATGGGCATCCGCTTCTGGGAATCCAACCCCAGGGTGATCGATACCTGTGGAAGAATTGCGGTTACGAGAGGGCCGCTGGTGTTCTGTGCTGAGGGAATCGATAATGCTGATCTTCTGCTGCGGGATGTGCGGATCAAACCTGAGCAGAAAGGGGAAATTGGTTCCAGACAGATGGAAGGGACGACGCTTCCGGTGCTGGAACTGGATGGCGAGGTCAGAGAGCAGGAGGAGGAACTGTATATCAAACCGGGAAAGCCGCTCCGGCGGGTAAAACTGCACCTGATCCCCTATTTTGCCTGGGCGAACAGACAGGTCACGTCGATGAATACCTGGTTTCTGGAAGAATGAGAATTCCGGAAGATATGGAATGGAAAAGATGGCTGCAGCATGATACAATGAAGGCGTCCTGAAAGGGGCGCCTTTTCTGCCCGTCCGTTTTTTGCGCGGGAGATTTCAAATTGGATGAAAAATATCCTCGGACGGGTTATAATAAACAGGAAGCAGGATGGAGTCTGCCGGGCAGAAAATAAAAGAGAGGCTGCCCTTTGGAGCAGAAAAGGAGGATGCAGACATGGAGCATGCGGCACAGAAACTTCAGGAGATTGAAAAATACTGGAAATGGTATCAGATTAACCGTTATCTCGGAGCACTGGCGGGGGCGGTGATCTACGCCTTTGGAATCAATCTGTTTATCGTTCCGGTTTCTCTGTACAGCGGCGGCATCATGGGCTTCGCCCAGGTGATCCGGACGGTGCTGGTGGAATATCTGCATGCGCCTTTTCAGAATTTTGATGTGGCCGGCGTGATTTATTACCTGATCAACGCGCCGATCCTTCTTTTATCCATGAAACGGATCGGACGGAGGTTTTTTGCCAAGACGGTGATGTGCGTCACGGTGGTGACGGTGCTGCTTTCCGTGATTCCCATTCCGGCGCAGCCCATTCTTCCCGAGGATACCCTCGCCTGTTGCGTGATCGGCGGCATCATCTGCGGAGTGGGAATGGGAATCGCACTGAAGTGCGGCGGCTCCCTGGGAGGTACGGACATTGTGGGCATGATGCTCATCAAGTGGCGCAGAGATTTCCGCGTAGGCCGGGTGAACATGAGTGTGAACGTGGTGCTGTACGGGATCTGCCTGTTCCTGTTTAATGTCCCTACCGTGATCTACTCCCTGATCTATGCCTTCGTCAGCGCCTTTGCCATCGACAAGGTGCATGCCCAGACCATCAACGTAGAGGTGCGGGTGATTACCAAAGCGAAGGATGAGGAGATGGAAAAGGAAATCTTTTCCGAGCTGGACCGGGGCGTGACGAAGTGGGAGGCGGTAGGCGCCTATACCGACGAGCCCGTGCACGTGCTTTATATCCTGGCCTCCAAATACGAGCTGAGTCAGCTGAAAAATATTGTATACAGGCATGATCCCCATGCCTTCGTGGTGATTGACGAGGGCGTTTCTGTGGTGGGAAATTATAAGACGAGGCTTTAAATTTAAAGAAGAAAAACGACAGAAAATAAAAAGGGAAACAGAAGAGAAAACAGGATCAGGAAATGAAAAAACCGGCCGTGTGATACGCATTCCAATGTGCGTATCATGCGGCCGGTCTGCTGAAAGGGACGAAAGACCGGCTTTCTGTTACCTTCTGTCGTCCTTCGCTTCGGTTTTGGGCTCGCAGGTCAGGTGCATGCCCAGCTTTTTGAAAACCCCCTCATCCACGGAAGAGAGCATGACGGAGGAATGGACCTCACAGCCGCGAAGCTGCCTCAGAGCGCTCAGCGCGAGGGCGGCCCGTTTGTCCGTCGCCGCGCTGATGGACAGGGCGATCAGGATCTCATCCGTGTGCAGCCTGGGATTGATGCTTCCCAGATAGGCGGTCTTGAGCGTCTGAATCGGCTCGATGGCGGTGGGAGAGACCAGATGAACCTCATGGTCGATTCCCTCTATCACCTTCAGGGAATTTAACAGGCAGGCGGAAGCGGCGCCCAGCAGGTCGGTGGTCTTTCCGGTGACGAGCTGGCCGTCAGGAAGCTCGATGGCCACCGCCGGATGGCCGGTTTCTTCCTCCCGCTGCATGGCCGCCTTCACGACCGGGCGGTCATTGATGGTCAGGCCGCCCTGCTTCATGAGAAGCTGAAGCTTGTACAGGATTTCTTTGGAGCTGTTTCCGCGCTTGAGGTCGCACAGGCAGGAATAGTAACGGCGGATGATCTCCTGATTGGCGGCTTCCCGGCAGGCCGCGTCGTCGATGATGCAGTTTCCCGCCATATTGACGCCCATATCGGTGGGAGACTTATAGGGACATTCTCCCATGATCTCCTCAAAAATGGCGTGCAGCACCGGGAAGATCTCCACATCCCGGTTGTAGTTTACCGTGGTGGTATGATAGGCCTCCAGATGGAAGGGGTCGATCATGTTCACATCGTTCAGGTCGGCCGTCGCCGCCTCATATGCGATGTTGACCGGATGTTTCAGGGGCAGGTTCCAGATGGGGAAGGTTTCAAATTTCGCGTAGCCCGCCTGCACGCCCCGCTTGTGTTCATGATAGAGCTGAGAAAGACAGGTGGCCATTTTCCCGCTTCCCGGCCCGGGGGCCGTGACGACCACCAGAGGGCGGGTGGTCTCCACATATTCGTTTCTGCCATATCCCTCGTCGCTTACGATCAGGTCGATGTTGTCCGGATAGCCCTCGATCATATAGTGAAGATAGGAACGGATTCCCAGGTTGTTCAGCTTTGTCCGGAACTGATCTGCGGAAGGCTGTCCGGCGTACTGGGTGATGACGACGGAATCGGACAGAAAGCTGTTCTCCCGGAAGGTCTGGATGAGACGGATGACCTCCGCGCTGTAGGTCAGCCCGGAATCCTGCCGGATCTTGTTGCTTTCGATGGCGGAGGCGCTGATGACCAGCACGATCTCCGCCTGATCCTTCAGCTGCCGGAGCATTTTGAATTTGCTGTCCGGCTCAAAGCCAGGCAGCACGCGGGAGGCGTGGTAGTCGTCAAAGAGCTTGCCGCCGAATTCCAGATAGAGCTTGTCGCCGAACATGGCGATGCGCTCCCGGATGTGTTCGGACTGCATTTTCAGATATTTGTTATTATCGAATCCGTATCTCATGAATTGGGCTGTCCCTTCTGTTCTTTTTCTTTCGTCTGGTTCTTTTCCTTCAGCGCGGCCGCGACGAAGCCGGAGAAAAGAGGATGCGGCCTGTTGGGTCTGGACTTCAGCTCCGGATGCGCCTGGGTGGCGATGAAGAACGGGTGGTCCGGAAGCTCGCACATCTCCACGATGCGTCCGTCCGGAGACAGGCCGGAAAGCTTCATGCCTCCTGCGGTAAGCGCGCCGCGGAAATCATTATTGACCTCATAGCGGTGTCTGTGGCGTTCGTGAATGGTTTCTTCCCCATAGAGCCGGTAGGCCAGGGAATCTCTGGACAGCACGCAGGGATAGGAGCCCAGACGCAGGGTGCCTCCGATGTCCTCCACGCCGTTTTGGTCCGGCATCAGAGCGATGACGGGGTGGGTGGTGGAAGGATCCAGCTCCACGCTGTGCGCGTCAGAGTAGCCCAGCACGTTGCGGGCAAACTCCACGATGGCAAGCTGCATGCCCAGGCAGAGGCCGAGATAAGGGATGTTGTGGGTCCGCGCCCAGGTGATGGCATGGATTTTTCCATCGATTCCTCTGTCGCCGAAACCGCCCGGAACCAGGATGCCGTTTACATCGGAGAAAAATTCTTCCGCGTTTTCAGGCGTCACCAGTTCGGAATCCACCCATTTGATATGCACGTTTACATGATTGGAGATGCCGCCGTGCTTAAGCGCCTCCACCACGCTGATGTAAGCGTCATGCAGCTGGATGTATTTTCCGACCAGAGCGACCGTCACCTCATCCGTCGGGGAACGGAGCGCTTCCACCATGGCCTTCCAGTCGGTCAGATCAGGCTCCCTGTTTTCCAGAGAAAGGCAGTCGCAGACCACGTCGGCCAGATGCTCCTTTTCCATGGCGAGGGGCGCCTCATACAGGTACTCCACATCCAGGTTCTGAAGAACCCGCGTGCTGGGAACGTTGCAGAACAGAGCAATTTTGTCCTTAATGCTCTGGCCGAGAGGGATTTCGCTGCGGCAGACGATGATGTCGGGCTGGATTCCCATTCCCTGCAGCTCCTTGACGCTGGCCTGGGTGGGTTTGGTTTTCAGCTCCTGGGAAGCGCGCAGATAGGGAATCAGGGTAACATGGATCAGGATCGCGTTTTCGTGGCCGATCTCCCGCTGGAACTGACGGATGGACTCCAGGAAGGGCTGGCTTTCGATATCGCCCACGGTGCCGCCCACCTCAATGATGGCGATCCTGGTCTCGTCGTCGGTAAAGTTGCGGTAGAAGCGGCTTTTGATCTCGTTGGTGATGTGCGGGATGACCTGCACGGTGCCGCCGCCGTAATCTCCGCGCCTCTCCTTCTGGAGAACGGACCAGTAAACCTTTCCGGTGGTGACGTTGGAATTCCGGTCCAGATTTTCATCGATGAAACGTTCATAGTGGCCGAGATCCAGGTCGGTTTCCGTACCGTCCTCCGTGACGAATACCTCTCCGTGCTGAATGGGGTTCATGGTCCCGGGGTCAATGTTGATGTAAGGATCGAACTTCTGCATGGTCACCCTGTAGCCTCTGGCTTTCAGAAGGCGTCCCAGAGAGGCCGCCGTGATTCCCTTGCCGAGGCCGGATACTACACCGCCGGTTACGAATACATACTTTACTGCCATAGAGTTCTCCAATCTGCCGCGTCTGTCACACGCGGCCTGCTGCAATTGAGTGGTGTCATCAGGGGAAAAAGCCGCCCCGCAGAAGCCGCCCGTCCCGAAAATCTAATTTTAATATTATACAACGAAAAACAGGAGAAAATCTACCTTTTTTTGAAAAAAATCATCGGCCGTGTTGCGGGAATTTAATAAATCTTTTATAGTTCACACGATATTTTCACAGAATAAATATTGATTTATGAACGGTGAAACCATATAATGGGTAAGTGTTAAACACGCGCCGGAGCGAGTATCTGCCTGTATTTCAGGATATCTTCCCGTTATCCCCGCTCAGAGCGCGTGAATGCTATGAAGCGGAGGCGATTCCGTCAGGAGTCGTTACTACAGAAAGGTTTTTACGAATGGACAACAATAATCTGAACAGCTATAACGGAGGAGGCGGTTATAACAACAATAACGGCCAGGGCGGAGGCCCGCAGGGACCGGGAGGTCCGGGAGGCCAGCCGCCGAGAAGACAGAACCTGATGATGATCCTGATCGCCGCGCTGGTGACGCTGGTGTGCATGAGCTTTTTCATGAGGATGCTCAGCGGCGTTTCCAGTCAGGAGATCTCCTATAACGAATTCCTGGAAATGGTGGAAGAGGGGCGCGTGGAGCGCGTGGAGATCGGAGATTCCCAGATCACCATCATTCCCAAAACAGATAACAATAATAATCCCTTCCTGCAGCAGCCGGAGATCACCTACTATACCGGGCTGGTGCAGGACGATACGCTGACCCAGTATCTGAAGGACAACGGAGTGGAGATCTACGGAGAGGTTCCGGACAGCTCCGGCCTGATCCTGTCGATCCTTCTGACCTATGTGCTGCCCTTCGTGGCGATCATCATCCTGTTCAATTTCCTGATGAGGAAGATGTCCGGAGGCGGCGGCCCCATGGGCGTGGGAAAGAGCAACGCCAAGGTCTATGTGCAGAAGGAAACGGGCGTCACCTTTAAGGATGTGGCAGGGGAGGACGAGGCGAAGGAATCCCTGCAGGAGGTGGTGGATTTCCTCCATAATCCGGGAAGATATTCCAAGATCGGAGCGAAGCTTCCCAAGGGAGCGCTGCTTGTCGGCCCTCCCGGAACCGGTAAGACGCTCCTTGCGAAGGCGGTGGCCGGTGAGGCGCATGTGCCGTTTTTCTCTCTGACCGGCTCTGATTTTATTGAACTCTACGTGGGTGTCGGCGCTTCCCGTGTGCGCGACCTGTTCAAGGAAGCCACGAAGAACGCGCCCTGTATCATTTTCATCGACGAGATCGACGCCATCGGCCGCAGCCGGGATTCCAAGTACGGCGGCGGAAATGAGGAGCGGGAACAGACGCTGAATCAGCTTTTAAGTGAGATGGACGGTTTCGACAGCTCCCGCGGTATTCTGATCCTGGGCGCGACGAACCGGCCGGAGATTTTGGATAAGGCCCTGCTTCGCCCGGGCCGTTTTGACCGGCAGATCATCGTGGATAAGCCGGATCTGAAGGGACGTGTGGAGATCCTGAAGGTACATTCCAAGGACGTCCTGATGGATGAAACCGTGGATCTGGACGCCATCGCGCTCGCGACCAGCGGGGCGGTCGGCTCCGATCTTGCCAATATGATCAACGAGGCCGCCATCAACGCGGTCAAGCAGGGCAGAGATTATGTCTGCCAGAAGGATCTGTTTGAGGCTGTGGAGCAGGTTCTTGTGGGGAAGGAGAAGAAGGACCGCATCATGAGCAAAGAGGAGCGGCGCATCGTTTCCTACCACGAGGTGGGCCACGCGCTGGTATCCGCCCTGCAGAAGAACTCCGAGCCCGTGCAGAAGATCACCATCGTTCCCAGGACCATGGGCGCGCTGGGGTACGTGATGCAGGTGCCGGAGGAGGAAAAATTCCTGAACACGGAGGCGGAGCTTCACGCTATGCTGGTGGGCCTGCTGGCCGGCCGCGCGGCGGAGGAGATCGTGTTTGATACCGTGACCACGGGAGCTTCCAACGACATTGAAAAAGCGACCAGTATCGCCAGAGCCATGGTGACCCAGTACGGCATGAGCAAAAAGTTCGGCCTGATCGGACTTCAGACGATTGAGAGCCAGTACCTGGAGGGCCGGGCCGTGATGAACTGCTCGGATGTGACTGCGGCTGAGGTGGACTCCGAGGTAATGCGCATCCTGAAGGAGTGCTATGAAGAGGCGCTGACGCTGCTTCGTGAGAACCGTACCATTCTGGATAAGATCGCCGCATATCTGATCGAGAAGGAGACCATTACCGGTAAGGAATTCATGAAGATTTACCGGAAGGAAAAGGGCATTCCGGAGCCGGAAGAAAAGCCGGAAAATGCCGGAGCACAGATGCAGACGCCCCCTGTGGGCGGGCAGCCTTCCGCAGATCCCTCCGCTCCGGGGCCGATGAACGGAGCGTCCGGAAACGGAAATGCCTGGCAGCCGGGGCCGGCGGATGGTGCTTTTGGGAACGGAAATGCCTGGCAGCCAGGGCCAATGAACGGAGCCCCCGGAAATGGTCCGGCCGGTCCTTTGCAGAACGATACCCCGCCCGGCTTCGGACAGGATCCGCAGATGCCGCCCATTCAGGGAGCAGGTTTCGGTTACGGCATGCCGGGCCCCGGCGGACAGAACGCAGGATGCGGCCCCGCCGGCCAGCCGGAGCAGCAGCCGGGCGATAGCTGGTGGGACAATGAGGGAAGCGGAATCCCGGAGCAGAACACAGATTTCTGGGAAAACGGCAGTGATTTTCGCGAAAACGGCGGTGCGCCGGAAAGCGGAGAGAATGGAGACGGAGAAAATGGACAGGACCGGCCTCAGGGGCCGGTGGGAAGATTTTCCAATGCGCCGCTTCCGCCGTCGGATCAGAAACAGAGATAAAAATGCCCTGAGCCGCCGCAGGCGGCAGAAACGCGCGGCAAAAGCCGTCTTCAGAGGATGGAGACGGCTTTTATGATGCGTGTGTCTGGAGGTGAAAATGTTTCAGATCGAAGAGGAACTGAAAAAGCTTCCGGCAAAGCCGGGGGTCTATATCATGCATGATAAGGATGATGCGATCATCTACGTGGGAAAGGCGATCAGCCTGCGGAACCGGGTACGTTCCTATTTCCGGGAAAGCACGAACAAAAGTCCGAAGATCGAGAAGATGGTGACCAGGATCGCACGCTTTGAGTATATTGTGACCGACTCGGAGCTGGAGGCTCTGGTGCTGGAAAACAATCTGATCAAGGAGCATAACCCGAAGTACAATACCATGCTGAAGGATGACAAAACCTATCCTTATATTAAAGTAACGGTAGGCGAGGATTTTCCCAGGGTACTGTTTTCCAGGCAGATGAAGAAGGATAAATCCAGGTATTTCGGGCCGTTTACCTCGGCCTTTGCGGTGAAGGATACCATCGAGCTGATCAACAAGCTGTATCAGCTGAGAACCTGCAATCGGGTTCTGCCGCGGGATACCGGACTGGAGCGGCCCTGCCTGAACTATCATATCGGCCAGTGCATGGCTCCCTGCCAGGGGTATGTGACGAAGGAAGAATACCGCGCGCAGGTGGATCAGGCGCTGGATTTCCTGAACGGGAATTTTGCACCGATTCTGGACAGCCTGAAGCAGAAGATGGAGGAGGCTTCGGAGAATCTGGATTTTGAGGAGGCGATCCGCTACCGGGATCTGTACAACAGTGTGAAGCAGGTGGCCCAGAAGCAGAAGATCACGGACAGCGACGGGGAGGATAAGGACATCATCGCCCTGGCCCGGGATGAAAATGACGCGGTGGTTCAGGTCTTTTTTGTCCGGGGCGGCAAGCTGATCGGCAGAGAGCATTTTATCATGACCCGGACCCAGGACTGCACCCAGGCTCAGGTCCTTCTGGACTTTGTGAAGCAGTTCTATGCGGGTACGCCCTTCATCCCGAAGGAGCTGATGCTGCAGCATGAGATCGAGGACATTCCGGTGCTGGAGCAGTGGCTTTCCGCCAGAAAAGGAAGCAGGGTGCATATCCGCGTGCCGAAGAAGGGCGCAAAGGAAAAGCTGGTGGAGCTGGCGGCGACCAATGCGAAACTGGTCCTGAGCAAGGACCGGGAGCGCATCAAGCGGGAAGAGGGACGAACCATAGGCGCGGTGAAGGAAATCTGCGCGCTTCTGTCCATTCCGGAGGCAAACCGGATGGAGGCTTTCGATATTTCCAATATCAGCGGTTTTGAGAACGTGGGCTCCATGGTGGTCTATGAAAAAGGAAAGCCAAAGCGCAGCGACTACCGGAAATTCAAGATCAAAACAGTGGCAGGCCCGGATGATTATGCCTGCATGAAGGAAGTATTGACCAGGCGCTTCCGGCATGGCATGGAGGAAGCGAAGGAGCTGGAGGAGAAGCAGATGGAAAAGGAATTCGGAAGCTTTACCCGATTCCCGGACCTTTTGCTGATGGACGGCGGAAAAGGGCAGGTAAACGTGGCGCTGCAGGTGCTTTCCGAACTGGGCCTTTCCATCCCGGTCTGCGGTATGGTCAAGGACGATAACCACAGGACAAGGGGGCTGTACTATCAGAACCGGGAGATCGAGATCGATACCCGCAGCGAGGGATTTAAGCTCATCACCCGGATCCAGGATGAAGCCCATCGCTTTGCCATCGAATACCACCGCTCTCTGCGAAGCAAAGAGCAGGTGCGCTCTGTCCTGGACGGGATCCCGGGGGTAGGGCCGGCGAGAAGAAAAGCCCTGATGCGGGACTTCCGATCCATCGACGAGATCCGTCAGGCGGATGCGGCCAGGCTGTCCCAGGTTCCGGAGATCCCGGAAGCCGTGGCGGAAGAGATCTACGCCTTTTTTCATGCAAAGAAGGAAGGATGAAGGAATGTCTCTATTTTTTTTCCGCCTTCTGTGTTAAAATAAGATAACGTTACAATTCACACACGAATTTATCTGTGGGCGGCTCCTGTCGGTACAAGGGACGGGAGGGCCGTTTTGTGTGGCGGGAAGGGATGCGTTCCCGCGGACAGGAAGAACGACAGGAGGTAATTATGCCGCATGTAAATCTTACCGAGATCATCGCGAAGATGAAGCTGGAAAACCTGACGCCTGAAGTCGAGGTAAAGGGAATCAAGATCACACAGCCTGATATCAACAGGCCGGCGCTTCAGCTGGCCGGCTATTTTGAACATCATGAACCCACGCGGGTGCAGATCATCGGTTTTGTGGAATATTCTTATATGGAAGCCATGCCGGAGGAGAGAAAGCTGGAAATCTACAATCAGTTTTTCTCCTATACCATGCCCTGCGTGGTCTACTGCCGGGAGCTGCAGCCGGATCCGCTGTTTCGGAAGATCGCCATTGAAAAGAAGGTGCCGATCCTGATGACGAAGAAGGCTACCTCGGCTTTCATGGCGGAGATCATCCGCTGGCTGAATGTGAAGCTGGCTCCCTGTATTTCCGTGCACGGCGTGCTGGTGGACGTATACGGCGAGGGCGTTCTGATCACGGGCGAGAGCGGGATCGGAAAGTCGGAAGCCGCTCTGGAGCTGATCCGAAGAGGACACCGTCTGGTTTCCGATGACGTGGTGGAGATCCGCAAGGTCAGCGATGATACGCTGATCGGTACCGCTCCGGACATCACCAAGCATTTCATCGAGCTGCGCGGCATCGGCATCATTGATGTGAAGACCCTGTACGGTGTATCCAGTGTCCGTGATACGCAGAATATCGATCTGGTGATCCGCCTGGAGGACTGGAACAAGGATAAGGAGTACGACAGACTGGGGCTGGAGGAGGAATACACCGAGTACCTTGGCAACAAGGTGGTCTGCCACAGCATTCCGATCCGGCCCGGCCGGAATCTGGCGGTGATCTGTGAATCCGCCGCAGTCAACCACCGTCAGAAGAAGATGGGCTACAATGCGGCGCAGGAGCTGTATACCCGTGTGCAGAATTCCCTCGCGCGCAGAAGAGAAGAGGACGACGAGGAATAAAGAAAGAAGCCGGCTGCGGCGAAAGCAGCGCTGCAGGACGGCGTTTCGGAACGGAGGAAAAATGGCGAGATATTGTTTTGGGGTAGACGTGGGCGGAACCACGGTCAAGATGGGATTTTTTGACGACGAGGGAAATCTCCTGGAAAAATGGGAGATCCCTACGAGAACAGAGGACCATGGAAAGCATATCCTGCCTGATGTGGCGGAAAGCATCCGGAATAAAATGAAGGAGCGTGAGGTTTCCCGTGAGGACATCGCGGGCGTGGGCATCGGCGCGCCCGGACCGATTGATGCAAAGGGAACCGTTTATGTGGCGGTAAACCTGGGCTGGGGGACCTTCAGCCTGAAGAATGAGCTGCAGAGCCTTCTGAACCTTCCCGTGGAAGCGGGAAACGACGCTAATGTGGCGGCCCTCGGCGAGATGTGGAAGGGCGGCGGACAGGGCTATTCCAATGTGGTCGCAGTGACGCTGGGAACCGGTGTGGGCGGCGGCATCATCGTGGACGGGAAGATCCTTTCCGGAGCCACGGGCGCAGGCGGGGAAATCGGCCATATCCATGTGATGGACGGCGAGGAAGAACGCTGCAACTGCGGTAACTTCGGCTGTCTGGAGCAGTACACCTCCGCGACGGGCATCGTGCGTCTGGCAAAGCGCAGACTGGCTGAGGACGACAAGCCCAGCGTGCTGAGAGAAAGCGGAAAGATTTCAGCCAAGACCGTGTTTGACGCAGTGAAGAGCGGGGACGAGCTGGCGATGGAGGTCGCAGAGCGCTTCGGTCAGATCCTGGGCAGGACTCTGGCCGGCATTGCAGCTGTAGTGAATCCGGAGATTTTCGTCATCGGCGGAGGCGTATCCAAGGCGGGCCCGGTCCTTCTGGACTACATTCAGAAGTACTATACACCGAATGCCTTTTCCGGAAGCAGAGGCGCTCTGTTCTCTCTGGCGACGCTGGGAAACGATGCCGGCATCTACGGAGCTGCGCGGATGGTGCTGGATTAAGGGCGTCAGAAGCGGCATAGAATATAAGAAAAGTCTTGAGGATGGGAAGCAGTGAGCAGAGCTTTATTGGAATTTCTGGCCGGCGTGGTGCCAGAGGAAAATATCAGACAGCAGGAACCGATGTCCGAGCATACCACTTTCCGCGTGGGTGGTCCCGCGGAGGTATTCGTAACGGTGGATGACAGCGAACAGCTCGGAAAAGTGATCCGCTATCTGAATCTGACCGGGTGGCCGCATTTCCTCCTGGGGAACGGAAGCAACCTCCTGGTGGGAGACAAGGGCTACAGAGGAGTGGTGATCCGGCTGGGCCGGGGATTTGAAAATGTGAAGACGGAAGGAAACCGGCTGACCTGCGGGGCAGCCGTTTCTCTGGCAAGGGCGGCAAAGACGGCAATGGAAAACGGGCTTGCCGGTCTGGAATTCGCGTCCGGCATTCCGGGAAGCGTGGGAGGCGGTGTGCGCATGAATGCGGGCGCTTATGGCGGTGAGCTGGGCAATCTGGTGGAATCCGTTCTGGTCATGGCGAAGGACGCAAGCCTGATGGAGCTGGACAACGAGACGATGGAGTTCGGTTACCGCAAAAGCGTTCTGAAGGACCGCCCTTATGCGGTCCTTCAGGTGACGCTGCGCCTGCAGGAGGGCGGCCGGGAGGAAATCCTTTCCAGGATGAACGAATTTGCGGCAAGAAGACGGCAGAAGCAGCCGCTGGAATATGCCAGCGCAGGGAGTACCTTCAAACGGCCGGAAGGACACTTCGCAGGAAAGCTGATCATGGACGCCGGGCTGCGCGGAATGCGGATCGGCGGGGCCAGGGTATCGGATAAGCACTGCGGCTTCATCATCAATGACGGGACGGCCACCGCGGCGGACATCGCGGAGCTGATCAGGGAGGTTTCCGAGACGGTAAAGGAAAAATTCGGCGTAAGGCTGGAGCCGGAGGTTATTTTCCTTGGAGATTTTTGAGGGACAACGGAGGAACGACGGGTGAGATTCGTAGTAGTGACGGGAATGAGCGGCAGCGGGAAGAGCACCGCCATGAAGCTTCTGGAGGATGCGGGCTTTTTCTGTGTGGACAATCTGCCCGTACCGCTGATCGAGAAGTTCATGGAGCTTCTGACGATGCCAAACAATGAAATATCCAAGGCGGCTCTCGGACTGGATGTGCGCGCGGAGCAGACCTTCGGGGACGCGCTCAAGATCCTGGACCGGATGAGGCAGAACGGCTTTATTTTTGAGATTCTGTTCATGGACGCCGCAGACGACGTCCTGGTGAAGCGCTACAAGGAGACGCGCCGCATGCATCCGCTGTGCACGCCGCAGGACAACCGGATCGAGGACGGCATCCGAAAGGAAAGACAGATCCTGGCAGATATGAAAAAGCGGGCCGATTATATCATTGACACATCGAAGCTTCTGACCCGCGAGCTGAAGGAAGAAATAGACAGGATTTTTGTGCAGAACGGGGAATATAATAACCTTATGGTCAGCATCGTGTCCTTTGGCTTCAAGCACGGTATCCCGGCGGATGCGGATCTGGTTTTTGACGTGAGGTTCCTGCCCAATCCGTTCTACATCGACGAGCTGAAGTATATGACGGGCAATGACAGGGGCGTGCAGGACTATGTCATGGGCTTCCCGGAGGCGAGAGAATTTCTGGACAAGCTGACGGACATGCTGCTTTTTCTGATTCCCAACTATATTAAGGAAGGAAAGTATCAGCTCGTGGTAGGCATCGGGTGCACCGGAGGAAAGCATCGGAGCGTCACCCTTGCAAACGAGCTGTATAAGAGGCTGAAGGATCAGGGAAGCTACGGGCTGACGATCAGCCACAGGGATGTGCGCTGAGGAGGAAGCGGACGGAGCATCATGGACGCGGAAATTCGGAATGGGGATAAAATGTCTTTTTCAGGAACGGTAAAGGAAGAGCTCTTAAAGCATGTGGCTCCGGCTCGGCATTGTCAGATTGCCGAGTTGGCGGCCATTCTGCATTTCTGCGGTCACTATGAAGGTCTGCAGGATGAGAAAAAAGTATTTGTGCAAAATGCTGAAAAAAATGACAAAAATACAGTTAAGCTGTTCATTCAGGCTGAAAATGAGACGGTTGTGAGAAAATGCTTTACATTGCTAAAGAAAACATTTAATATAAATACTAGCCTAAATGAGTCATTTTCAAAAAAAACTGCGGGAAGAACGGCTTCCTGCAGCATCCTGCTGGAAGACCCGGAAGAGGTCAGACAGGTGCTTCAGGGCACAAAATTTATGGATAAAGAAGGAAGGCTTGCTGATCTGCACGGTCCGGTGAGCGCACTGCTCATCAAGAATGCGTGCTGTCAGAGGGCTTTTTTGAGAGGCGCTTTTCTGGCAGCGGGTTCCATGAGCGATCCGGAAAAGAGCTATCATCTGGAGATCGTCTGCACGGATCCGGCGCAGGCGGAGCAGATCTGCTCCATACTTCTTCTCTTTCAGGTGGAAGCGAGAATCGTACAGCGTAAAAAGTACCAGATTGTATATATGAAGGATGGAACGGGGATCTCGGACTTCCTGAATATCGTGGAGGCCCATGTTTCCCTGATGACATTTGAAAATTACAGGATTGTAAAGGAAATGCGCAATTCTGTGAACAGAAGGGTAAACTGTGAAACAGCAAACATCAGCAAGACGGTCAGCGCATCCACCCGCCAGGTGGATGACATTCTGTATCTGAAGCAGAAATACGGGCTGGCCAATCTCCCGGAAAATCTCAGACAGATGGCGGAGGTGCGTCTTGCAAATCCGGATGCTCCGCTGCGGGAGCTGGGGGAGTATCTGGATCCGCCCGTCGGTAAGTCGGGAGTGAATCACAGGCTTCGTAAGCTGAGCGAGCTTGCAGACAGGCTAAGAGAAGTTCCAAAAGAGCAGTAAAGGAGGAGAAATTATGAAAATGAAGGCAGTCAGGATTCAGTTGAGCAGCGGGCTGGAGGCAAGGCCGGTAGCGATGCTCGTGCAGGTGGCGAGCCAGCATGACAGCACCGTATATCTGGAATCCGAGGGACGGCGTGTCAATGCCAAGAGCATTATGGGAATGATGAGTCTGGGGCTGGACACCGGAGAGATGGTGACCGTGATCGCGGACGGCCCCGATGAGGAGACGGCAGTGGAAGATATTGCAAAGTATCTGTGCAGCGGGGAAGAATAACGAATAGACGCAGGCGTTCAGATAAAGGAGAGAAGGAGCATGGTTCATGCTCCTTTTTGTAATTGGTGAAGGGAGGCGCTCATCCATGGCAAGGAAGAAAATGCTTTTTATTTACAATCCGAAGGCGGGTAAGGGCCGGATCAGGAATCATCTGAGCGATGTCATTGACATCCTGGTAAAAAGCGGAAATGAAGTAACGGTATATCCGACCCAGTATTCGGGCGACGCGGTGCGCGCAGCCCAGGAAAAGGCCAAAAGATATGACAGCGTGGTCGCCTGCGGCGGAGACGGCACGCTGGACGAGGTGGTGACGGGGATCCTGAGAAGCGGAAAGATCGTTCCCGTGGGTTATATCCCGGCGGGGAGCACCAATGACTTTGCCAACAGCCTGGGACTTCCCAAGAACATGCTCCAGGCGGCTTGGACCGCAGCACAGGGAAAGCTCTTTCCCTGTGACATCGGTTCCTTTAATGAGGACACCTTCATATACATAGCCGCTTTCGGTCTTTTTACGGATGTGTCCTATGAAACGAAGCAGATATACAAGAATGTGCTCGGCCATATGGCCTATCTTCTGGAAGGGATGCGCAGGCTTCCTGCCGTCCGCTCCTGCCGGATGAAGGTCTGGGCGGAAGAGATGGAGCTGGAGGGCGACTTCATTTTCGGCATGGTGACCAATTCCGTGTCCGTAGGCGGCTTTAAGCGGATCACGGGAAAATATGTGGAGCTGGACGACGGCCTGTTTGAGGTGACGCTGATCAAAAAGCCGAACAATCCGATGGAGCTGAACCAGATCCTGGCGGATCTGGTAAACCGGAACATTGATACGGAGCAGATGTACTGTTTTAAGAGCGCATCCCTTCGGATCGAAGCGGAGGAAGAGATTCCGTGGGCACTGGACGGAGAATTCGGAGGAAAACACCGGATCGTGGAGGTGAAGAACCGGAAACAGCTGATCCGGTTCCGGATTCCGCAGAAGGAGCAGCCGCCTGAGAAATCCTCGTGAAAAGTTTAACTTTCCATATTTCCTTTTGGAGAAAGATGGGGTATAATAGCATCGGAAAAAGGTTTTGTCCCTGCATCGGTACGCCGGGCGGACACAACAGGGTGTCCGGACGGAGGGCTGCTGCAGCATCCGGATTTCCGGAAAAAAAGCAGAGTCCGCTCTGCTGAATTGAAAGCCGCTTATGCGGCGGAACAGGAGGAACTATGTTAGTATCTGCAAAAGAAATGCTCGACAAGGCGAAAGCCGGCCATTACGCAGTCGGCCAGTTCAACATCAACAACCTGGAGTGGACGAAGGCTATCCTTCAGACGGCCCAGGAGCAGAATTCTCCCGTTATCCTCGGCGTTTCCGAGGGTGCAGGAAAGTATATGGGCGGTTATAAGACCGTTGTGGGAATGGTAAACGGAATGCTCGAAGAGCTGAACATCACCGTTCCGGTTGCTCTTCATCTGGACCACGGCGGATATGATGCCTGCTACAAGTGCATCGAAGCGGGCTTCTCTTCCATCATGTTCGACGGATCTCACTATCCGATCGAAGAAAACGTTGCAAAGACCAAAGAGCTGGTTGCTGCGGCTCATGAGAAGGGACTTTCCATTGAGGCTGAGGTTGGAGCCATCGGCGGAGAAGAGGACGGCGTAGTCGGAATGGGCGAGTGCGCAGATCCCAAGGAGTGCAAGATGGTAGCTGATCTGGGCGTTGACTTCCTGGCAGCAGGCATCGGCAACATCCACGGCAAATATCCTGCAAACTGGAAGGGACTTTCCTTCGAGACTCTGGATGCCATTCAGCAGCTCACCGGAGATCTTCCGCTGGTTCTTCACGGCGGCACCGGAATCCCGGCTGACATGATCAAGAAGGCGATCTCCCTCGGCGTTTCCAAGATCAACGTAAATACCGAGTGCCAGCTCGCATTCGCTGCTGCTACCAGAAAGTATATCGAAGAGGGCAAGGATCAGGAAGGCAAGGGCTATGACCCTCGTAAGCTCCTGGCTCCCGGCACCCAGGCGATCAAGGATACCGTTAAGGAAAAGATGGAAATGTTCGGTTCCATCGGCAAGGCCTGAGAAGCGGTACGCAAAGCGTGATCATAAAGGAAGACAGAACCGGCGCGGCAAAAGCTGCGCCGGTTTTTTTATCAGATGTGGACGGGTGACCATATTTATGAGGATTGCATGGGGAAGCCGCGCCTGATAGAATGAAGGTATCAGAAGGGACAGAAAGAGCGTATGGAAAGGAAATCAGCCACGCGCCTGGACATCGCCAAAAGGGCGGGAACATCCGTTTCCGTGGTTTCCCGGGCGTTAAACAACAGCGGCTATGTAGCGAAGGAAAAAAAGGAGCGGATCCTCCGGATTGCGCAGGAGCTGAATTATGCGCCCAATCCGGTGGCCATATCCCTGCAGAAAAGGAGAACGAAGCAGATCCTTTTTTATTGCAGAAATGTGGACAATGCGTTCAATATCCAGCTCTATAAAGGAATGCTGACGGCGGCGGCAGACAGAGGATATCTGGTGCTTTTTAATGGCAAGGTCTCCTTTGAGGAGATCCGGAATACCCTGGTGGACGGCATCATCATGCAGGATCAGGGGCTGGCCGGGTACTACCTCAGCCGGTATGGGAAAAATTATCACCTTCCGGTAGTGAGCGCGGCATATGGGGAGGTGCTTGTTGAAAAAACGCCTGCAGGTATTCCGGTGGTGGAGGTGGATACCTACCGGGTAATGGAAACGGCGCTGGACTATCTGGAACGCTGCGGACACAGACGGATCGCCTTTGGAACGCCTTATCCGGCAGAAAGCATGAACGTGCGCACGGCAGCCTTCCTTTCCCGAATGCGGGAAAGGGGACTGAAGGAGGCCGGAAGCCTCGTGCTCGCCGTTTCCCGACGGGACGAAAGGCTGCGCGAGGATGCGAGGCTTCTGGCCTTTCCGGAGGAAACGGCGGAAAATCTCAATCTGGTGAATGAGGATTTCTTTGGAAAGGGAAAGCTGGCCGCCCGGCTTTTCCTGGAGAGGAAAATGGATGCCACGGCGGTGGTGGGCTTCAACGACGAGTTTTCTCTGGGGCTGATCTGCGGCTTTCAGGAACAGGGGCTGCGGGTACCTCAGGATGTTTCCGTCATGGGGATCGATGGGATCGGCGCAAGAAAATACGTTTCGCCGCTCCTTACCACGGTTTCCCTTTTCCCGGAAGAACAGGGAGCCATGTGCGTTCAGGTGCTTCTGGATCTGATCGAAGGGAAAAAGATCCGGCACGTGACCCATACAGGCTTCCGCCTGCTGGAGGGAGAAAGCGTTCTGCCCCGCGCGTCCGCGGCGAAAACGCCGTAGAAGCTTCCCGCCCTCTGCGGCACTTTCGCCGTAAAGAAAGCCGCATCTGCGCCTCCTGCGGCGAAGAGAATGGTATGGAATGATTAAAAAAAGGAGAAGGTCATGAGAGAAATTATCAATGGAAAGAATCTGGTACTTGGCACCTGCTATTATCCCGAGCACTGGGACAGAAGTCTGTGGGAGGAGGATCTGAACCGGATGCTGGAGGCGGGCATCCGCGTCATCCGCATCGCGGAATTCGCCTGGAACAAGATCGAACCCAGGGAAGGGGAGTACACCTACGATTTTTTTGATTCCTTCCTGGATGTGGTGGAAAAAACGCCCATGAAGGTCATCTTCTGCACGCCCACGGCCACGCCGCCCGCCTGGCTGACGGAGGAGTATCCGGAGGTGCTGAACGCGCAGATGGACGGGACGCTTTACCGGCATGGATCAAGGCGGCACTACAATTACAATTCTCCCATCTATCAGAGGTTCGCGGCCAACATCACGGAAAAATCCGCCTCCCATTACGCCCCGCGTCCCTGCGTGATCGGCTGGCAGATCGACAATGAGCTGAACTGCGAAACCGCGGAGTTTTATTCGGAGAGCGATACGGTGGCCTTCCGGGAATTTCTGAAGAAAAAATACGGCACCATCGAGGCGCTCAACGAGGCATGGGGCACGGTGTTCTGGAACCAGACCTATACCGCCTGGAGCGAAGTGTATGTGCCCCGGACCACCGTCAGCAATTCCACCAATCCGCACCGGGTGCTGGATTATCTGCGCTTCATTTCCGACAGCGCCTGCCGCTTTGCGGGCATGCAGGCGGACATCATCCGGAAATACAAAAAGCCGGATGATTTCATCACCACAAACGGTCTCTTTGAAAATCTGGACAACCACCGCCTGACAGAGGAGAGCCTGGATTTCATGACCTATGATTCCTATCCCAATTTTGCCTACGGGGTGGAGGGCTTTGATGCGACGGATTCCCTAAAAGACCGCAAATGGAGCCGGAATCTGACGGAAACCAGAGCGATTTCTCCCAATTTCGGCATCATGGAGCAGCAGTCCGGAGCCAACGGCTGGAACACCCGGATGGAAGCGCCCACACCCCGGCCGGGCCAGATGACCCTGTGGACCATGCAGTCCATCGCCCACGGCGCGGATTATGTGAGCTATTTCCGCTGGCGCACCTGTACGGTGGGAACGGAGATGTACTGGCACGGGATCCTGGACTATTCCGGCAGAGAAAACAGGAGGCTCCGGGAGCTTCGGGACATTCACAGGAGACTGGAGGGCATGCAGGAGATCGCCGGTTCCGTATACGAGGCGAAGGTGGGAATCCTGAAGGATTACGATAATATCTGGGATGCCCGGCTGGACCGGTGGCATGAGCGGGTGGACCGGGAGAGCCTGAAAAATCTCTTTGCCGCGGCGCAGTTTACTCATACGCCTGTGGATTTTGTCTACCTGACGGAGCGGACCGCCCTTTCCGATCTGCAGCGGTATGAGGTGCTGTTTTATCCTCATGCGGTGATCCTGACCCGGGAGAGGATGCGCCTTCTGGAGGCTTATGTGCGGGACGGCGGAAAGCTGGTCATGGGCTGCCGCACCGGCTACAAGGACTTAAGCGGCAGATGCGTGATGGACTGCCTGCCCGGCCTGGCGGCGGAGGTGACCGGAACGGACATCCCGGAATATACCATCATCGCGCCGGACGAGGGAAAGATTTACGCGGACTGGGACGGTGAGAAAATCGAGGCCGCCGTATTCAACGATATTCTGGCTCCTGCGGGTGAAAACGCCGAGGTGCTGGCCGTCTATGAAAACAGCTATTACGCGGGAGAGCCTGCCCTCATCCGCAACCGCTTCGGAAAGGGAGAAGCCTATTACTTCGGCGGCGCGTTCAGCCTGGATGCGGCAAAGGCCTTCCTGCGCAGGCTGGGAGCGGCACAGCCCTATGCGGAGCTGATCGAAGCGCCGGAGGGCTGTGAAATCGCGGTGAGAAGAAAAGCGGGAGCGGAGAACGGTGACGCCGGATGCGCGGCATATCTGTTTGTGCTGAATTATCAGCATGAACCCGTCCAGATCATGCTGAAGCGGCCCATGCAGGAGCTGACCTGCGGAAAAACGGAGGAAGGAACGGTTGCCGTGGAAAAATTCGGGGTGAAGGTATACCGGATGGCGTGAACCGTCCCGCCCCGGCAGAGCAGAGGAATGAAGGAGAAAGCGGATGAGAACGGACCGTCTGTATGCGATCACGGTTTATCTGATGAATCACGGGAAAACGTCAGCAGGAGAGCTGGCGCGCCGTTTTGAGGTATCCGTGCGCACTATTCAGAGAGATATGGATGGGCTCTGCTCTGCCGGTATTCCGATCGTGGCAACAGCCGGTATAAACGGCGGATATGAACTGGCAGAACGATTTACCTTAAACAATCAGATCATATCCCGGCAGGATTATTCCCATATTCTTACCGCTTTAAACGGTCTGGCCACAGCGACGGGCGACAGGGGGATTTCTGACATCTGCGAAAAAATCAGTCCGGCGGCTGATGAGAATCAGACGGGAATGATCCTTGATTTTTCTGTCCTTCAGGAGGGAAACAGCAGATTCCTGCCGCTTTTTCAGGAAGCAATCAGCAGAAGAAAGGCGGTAAAATTCTGCTATACCAACAGCAGAAATGAAAAGAGGGTCTATACGGTGGAGCCGGTTGCGGTGATTTACAGGTGGTATGCCTGGTATCTGCTGGCTTATTCGACGGAAAAGAAGGACTACAGGACCTATAAGCTCCTCCGGATGGAAAACCCTGAAATAACGGATTTTGACTTTACCAGGGAACATGCCTGCCCGGAAAAGGTCCTTGCGGAACACGATCAAAACAATGCGTTCACCCGGACAACGGTCACCGTGAAATGTGATCCGGATTATGTGATGAAAACTGCGGAATATCTGAACGGAAGGGTGACGAAATACCTGGATGATAAAAAGGCCATGATGGAATTGTATGTGGTGGAAAGCGAGCAGCTTTGGATCGGCACCCTGCTGTCCATGGGGGATCATGTCGAGATCATTTCCCCGGAGCACATAAAACAGAGAGTGCTTGACTGCGCCGAAAAAGTTCTTTCTCTGTACCGGAAACCATGACATACCGCTGACGTAGTTCCCCTGATACAATGATGCAGAAAGACGCCTGCAGAACTGCGGGATTCAAAGATCTGTGTCAAAAAGGAGGAGTCTGCCATGTCAACAGTCAGAAAATATGAAGAATATCCGGCTTATGAAACGCCGTCCTTCACGCTTTACCCGTTCAGAGAGAAAAAAGAGCTCTGTTCCTGTCAGAGGGAATATGAGGAGCGTAAATATATGAGGTTTGCAGCCGTATCCAAAACCGGGGGGAAGGCGGCTGGAAGCCTTGAAATTTCCGGAGGAAAGGAAGGAATTCTGAAATGGAATCTTTTGCCGGATTATGACGGGGAAGCCAGCCGGGAAGAGCTGATCCGGCTTGCGGCGTTGTATTTTATCCGGGATTTTCAGCTGGAAAGCCTGAAGGTGAAAGTCTCTGATACCCCGGAGAAAATCCCGCTGCTGAGAAAATACGGTTTTATCCCGTCAAAGACCTGTCAAAACAGATCGGAATATTATGAGCGGTCTGTCGGGAGAAGCTTTGACGCGGACAGGGGGATCGCGTTCTGCGGTCTGGCCTGCTGTGTCTGCCGGGAAAACGGAAACTGTGCAGGGTGCGGGAAGGGAGGCTGCGGGGAAAGGGAAACCTGCAGAAATTATCAGTGTTGCAGCCAAAAAGGACTGGAGGGCTGCTGGGAATGCGCCGATTTTCCCTGCGACGCCCCCATGCTGGCAAAAACCAGAGTCAGGGCTTTTGCCGAATATGTGGCGGAATACGGGAAAGAACGCCTGATGGCCGCGCTGAAAAGAAATGAGGAGTGCGGTGTGCTTTATCATTATGACGGCCAGCTGACGGGCGATTATGATCTGTTTCAGAGGAAAGAAGAAATCATTGCTTTTCTGGAGCGGGGGCTGCGGCCGGACGGGGAGATATAAGGGAAAACTTTATGTCGTAACTGGCTTCCTAAGATATTATTCATGCATAATAATGTTATTTTTTCAAAAATATTCACGCAAAATAGTGCTAAATTTAAATAAAAATTTCTTGAAAAATACATGAATGCATCTTATAATAATTTCAGCGCAGAAGGGAGGTGTACCGGCAGATGTCGATCATGTACAGGAAAATTTTTAAATTTCTGGAAGCGTGGAAGAAGAGCAAATATCGAAAGCCTCTGATTCTGCAGGGAGCAAGACAGGTGGGAAAAACCTATGCCATTCTCGAATTCGGGCGGAAGAATTATGAAAATGTGGCCTATTTCAATTTTGAAACGAACCCGAAACTGAATGATACTTTTGAAGAAAACATCAGTCCGGAATACCTGATTCCCATCCTTTCCCATATAGCGGGAAAGACGATTATCCGGGAAAAAACGCTGATTGTATTCGATGAAGTGCAGCTTTGTGAAAGAGCGCTTACTTCTTTAAAATACTTTTGTGAAAACGCGCCGGATTATCATGTTATTGTGGCGGGAAGCCTTCTGGGTGTGGCAGTAAGCAGAGCAAAATTTTCGTTCCCGGTAGGAAAGGTGGATATAAAAACACTTTATCCAATGGATATGGAAGAATTTCTGCTGGCACTCGGCGAGGAGAGGCTGGTGGGGCAGATTCGTGACTGCTTTCAAAATAATATTCCTCTTCCGGCTGCTCTGCACGAAAAAGCGATGCGGATATATCGGCAGTATCTTGTTGTGGGAGGAATGCCGGAATGTGTGCTGCAGTTTGTTCAAACAGGGGATTATGTTCTGGTGCGCCATACGCAGGATACCGTCCTGACGGGATACCTGAATGATATGAGTAAATATAACAGCCTGAATGAAATCAAAAAGACGCGGCTTGTTTACGATAATATTGCAGTTCAGCTTTCCAGAAAAAACACCCGCTTTCAGTATAAGCTGATAAAAAAGGCGGACGGGCCTCGGAATTTGAAAATGCCATTGAATGGCTCACCCTGTCCGGCATCGTGTCCCGGGTCTACAGGATAGAGCAGGTCAGAAAGCCGCTGGAAAACTACAAAGATATTGACGCGTTCAAAATTTATGTGTCCGATTCAGGACTGCTGTGCGCGAAGAAAAATCTTGCTGCGGATGAGATACTTTATATGACAGAGGAACTCAACGACTTCAAGGGAGGAATGACGGAAAATTATGTGAATATTCAGCTTTCCATCAACGGTTACCGGACTTATTACTGGGAGTCCGAGCGCAGGGCGGAAATCGATTTTGTGATCCAGCGTGAAGAAAATATTATTCCAATTGAAGTAAAGTCAGCCGACAATACCAAAGCCAAAAGCCTGAAGGTTTACATGGACACATACAAACCTGCCTATGCGATAAAACTTTCTGCCGGAAATTTTGGATTTGAAGATGGGAAAAAGACGGTACCCCTGTACGCGGCATTCTGTATCTGAGGGTAAGGGGGCTGTATATATGCGGCTGCGGCCGGAAGCTCCCGGATGAAAATTTCACGGAAACCGGAATTTCGGCTCTTCCGCCTGTCCAAATCCTTCTCATTCACAAAAATTTAAGCCAAATTTTATTGATTTAATTGATTTCTCATGTATAATTATGGATAGGGAAACAGGAGCGGAACATCCGATTTTCCTGAAAAAACTATTAAGAAGAGAGGTAAAAGGTAAGATGGCAGCGATTGATTTAACCAAGTATGGCATCACAGGAACTGTGGAAATCGTTCATAACCCTTCCTATGAGCTGTTATTTGAAGAAGAGACCAAGCCCGGTCTTGAGGGATATGAAAAAGGACAGGTCAGCGAGCTGGGTGCAGTTAACGTAATGACCGGTATCTATACGGGACGTTCCCCCAAAGACAAATTCATCGTAATGGATGAGAATTCCAGGGACACCGTATGGTGGACCTCCGATGAGTACAAGAACGACAACCATCCCGCTTCCGAAGAGACCTGGAAGGCGGTAAAGGACATTGCTCTGAAGGAGCTCTCTGATAAGAAGCTGTATGTTGTAGATGCTTTCTGCGGCGCCAACAAGGATACCCGCATGGCGATCCGTTTCATCATGGAAGTTGCCTGGCAGGCACACTTTGTAACCAACATGTTCATTAAGCCTTCCGAGGAAGAGCTTGCAAACTTTGAGCCTGATTTCGTTGTTTACAACGCTTCCAAGGCGAAGGTTGAGAACTACAAGGAGCTGGGACTGAACTCCGAGACGGCAGTTGTATTCAACATCACCAGCCGCGAGCAGGTTATCCTGAACACCTGGTATGGCGGAGAGATGAAGAAGGGTATGTTCTCCATGATGAACTACTACCTGCCTCTGAAGGGAATCGCTTCCATGCACTGCTCCGCGAATACCGATATGAACGGTGAGAACACCGCCATCTTCTTCGGCCTTTCCGGAACCGGTAAGACCACCCTTTCCACCGATCCCAAGCGTCTGCTGATCGGCGATGACGAGCACGGCTGGGACGACAACGGCGTGTTCAACTTCGAGGGCGGCTGCTATGCAAAGGTTATCGACCTGGACAAGGATTCCGAGCCTGATATTTACAACGCGATCAAGAGAAACGCTCTGCTTGAGAACGTAACTCTGGATGAGAACGGCAAGATCGACTTCACCGATAAGAGCGTGACCGAGAACACCCGTGTATCTTATCCGATTGACCATATTAAGAACATTGTGCGCCCTGTATCCGCAGCGCCTGCAGCCAAGGAAGTCATCTTCCTGTCCGCTGACGCCTTCGGCGTACTGCCTCCGGTATCCATTCTGACTCCCGAACAGACCCAGTACTACTTCCTGTCCGGATTCACCGCAAAGCTTGCCGGAACCGAGCGCGGAATCACCGAGCCCACTCCTACCTTCTCCGCCTGCTTCGGACAGGCCTTCCTGGAGCTGCATCCGACCAAGTATGCGGAAGAGCTGGTAAAGAGAATGCAGCAGAGCGGCGCAAAGGCTTATCTGGTTAACACCGGATGGAACGGCACCGGAAAGCGTATCTCCATCAAGGATACCCGCGGAATCATCGATGCGATCCTGAACGGAGACATTCTGAAGGCTCCCACCAAGAAGATCCCTTACTTCAACATTGAAGTACCCACCGAGCTTCCTGGTGTTGACACCAACATCCTTGACCCTCGCGACACCTATGCAGATGCGTCCGAGTGGGAGACCAAGGCAAAGGATCTGGCTTCCAGATTCATCAAGAACTTCTCCAAGTACGAAGGAAACGAGGCCGGCAAGGCTCTGGTTTCCGCTGGTCCTCAGCTGTAAGGCTGGCCGACGCACTTATGCGGAGAAAAACTGTGATATAGAAATAGATCCGGTTTTGACGGGTGCGGCTTCGGCTGCACCCGTTTTCTATACGATAATCGTAAATCTGTTCTGGCAGGCAAAAGGGGGTGGATTACAGTATGAAAAACATACTCGTTTTGCTGGAACTGAGGAATGGTCTCAGCCAGGTGAGAGCCCATGCAGAATGACAGATCTGTGTGATCGCGGGGACTGATCCGCCGTAAGGCGGAAGGCTCCGATTTCTGTATGGGCGAAACAGGCAGATCGGCTCATTCTGCACTTATTTGTGTAACAGACAGGATGCGGACGGCGTCTTTCTGAAAAAGAAAGGCTAGGTTTCCGCTCGGTTGCGGACAAATAAGGAGCGGCAGAAATGGGATACAGAAATGCAGCGGATATTTTACCGGAAAATCTTCTGGAAGCGATCCAGGCCTATATCGAGGGCGAGGTTGTATACATTCCGAAAACATCACCGAGGAAGGACTGGGGAGAAGAAAACGGCTCCCAGGGATATTACCGCAGAAGGAATGTGGAGATCAGAAAAAGCTTCCTTGCCGGGATATCGGTGGAGGAACTGGCGGCCAGGTACGGACTGGCGCGGGGGACGATCCGGAATATTATCTATGAACAGAATATTTGAAGGCCGGACTGCATGCCGGATGGCAGGCAGTTCAGGTGTACGGGAAACCAGGCGGCGCTTTAGGGCGCCGCTTTTCTTCGACTGAATATTTGTTATAATGGAAATAGGACATACAGGTGTCATGTTTCATGAGATATGATAAAGAAGGTTGGGAGAGAGGTGTGCTGCCAGCGTTCCGGAAGGGAGGTACGCATGAAAATCGACCGTTTGATCGGCATTTTATCCATCCTGCTGCAGAAGGATATCGTCACCGCACCGGAACTGGCGGAACGCTTCGAGGTGTCCCGACGTACTATCGGGCGGGATATTGATGCGCTGTGCCGGGCGGGGATTCCGATTCAGACCAGACAGGGAACAAACGGCGGAATATCCATCATGGAGAATTTTCGGATGGATCGGACTCTTCTGACCGGAGAAGAGATGCGGGACATTCTGGCAGGGCTTCGCAGCCTGGACAGCGTCAATGGCACGAACCGCTACGGACAGCTCATGGAGAAGCTTTCCGCTGGCTCTTCCAATTTTTTGACAGGGGATCAGTCCGTGCTCATCGATCTGTCCTCCTGGTATAAGGACTCTCTGGCACCCAAAATCGAGCTGATCCGAAGTGCCATTGACGGTTGCCGGGAGCTTCAGTTTCTGTATTATGCGCCAAAGGGAGAGAGCTGGCGGATCATCGAGCCTTATTATCTGATCTTCCGCTGGTCCAGCTGGTATGTCTGGGGCTGGTGCAGGATGCGGAAGGATTTCCGGCTGTTCAAGCTGAACCGCATGGAGGAACTGCGCTTGTCAGAGAGCACATTTACCAAAAGGCCGGTGCCCCTGCCGGATCTGAGCAATGAAAGAATCTTTCCGGGCGGGATCCATGTAAAAGCGCTGTTTGACGCCGGATGCAAGTGGCGGCTGGTGGAGGAGTTCGGGGCGGCCTGTTTTCAGGAACAGACGGACGGGAGACTTCTGTTTTCTGCGGATTATACGGACGAGGAAAATCTGCTCACCTGGCTGCTTTCCTTCCGTGACCGGGTGGAGCTGCTGGAACCGGAAGAACTGAGGGAGAAAATACGGATGGAACTGGAAAGGACGCTGGAGCGGTATACCAGAAAAAGGAGGGGATGAAACGATGAAATACGAAGGGATTGATGACTGCCTGATGCACAAAGGAGCTGCAGCAAAGGGGCAGCAGTTGGGGAGACAGCTTACCTGCTGCGGAACGGAATGCACAGAATGCGGGTTTTATGGAAATGCCTGTGCAGGCTGCAACGAGAGCAGCGGAAGGGTCTTTCATGCGCCGGAGGGAAAGGCCTGCCCCATCTATGACTGCGCGGTGAACCGGAAAAAACGGACATCTTGCGCACAGTGCAAAAACCTTCCCTGTGAAATCTGGAAGACGACGAGGGATCCTGCGTTATCAGAACAGGAATTTGCGGAGAGTATTCGGAAACGGATAGAAAATCTGCAGGAGGTATTGAAGATTGAAAAATGCGCTCGATAGCGCATTTTTCAATCAGGATTTGCGTCGAAGCGTCGCAAATCCCGTTATCGCAGCGCCGAACTGGAGGTTCGGCGCGCGGGCCTCAGCAACGCTTCAGCATGGAGGAAAAAATGGCATTTGATTACAAAAAAGAATACAAAGAATTTTACCTGCCGCCGAAAAAGCCGGGGATCATTGATGTCCCTGAAATGAACTATGTGGCCGTTCGGGGCCGCGGAAATCCCAACGAGCCGGAGGGAGAATATCAGGCGGCTATGGGGATTTTATACGGAATCGCCTTTACCATCAAAATGAGTGAAAGGACAGGACACGCAATCGAAGGATACTTTTCTTATGTGGTTCCGCCCCTGGAAGGGCTCTGGTGGCAGCAGGGAGTGCAGGGGAAGGAAGTGGGGTTCGATTACGGGAGGAAAGAAGATCTGGAATGGATTTCCATGATTCGTCTGCCGGAATTTGTAACAAAGGAGGTCTTTGACTGGGCGGTACGGGAAGCAGAAGAGAAAAAGCAAAAGGATTTTTCAAAAGCAGAATTTTTTACATATTGTGAAGGGCTGTGCGTGCAGTGTATGCATGTGGGACCATATGACGACGAACCGGATACGATCAGACGGATGAGGGAATATGTTGAAGGGCTGGGCTATGCGGTGGATGACCGGGGTGCGGAAAACGGGCAGGAAAAAAGACAGGAACAAGGATCTGAATGGGAGAAAAGCGGGAAGAACGGGGTCTCGTTTCAGCGCTGCCATCATGAGATCTATCTGAGCGATCCCAGACGTACCGCGCCGGAACGGCTTCGCACGGTGATCCGGCAGCCGGTAAGGCTGCGGTAATCTGCCCGGAGGCTTTTACAACTTTTCTATAATCGTTCTCACGACAGACAGATGCCTCTGTCTTCCTTTATACTGAGGAGAATACTTTCAGGAAAGGGGAATGGGTATATTTCTGGTAAAACGGGTCTGCCTGGATTCGGGAAAGCAGGAAGAAAAAACGGACGTTTCATAATCTAGTATCGCTACCAATTTCGAACGTGATCTCGGGATTTTTCATTATATGCTTAAAAATTGAATGGAATCAAAAAAGAAGTGTGATTATAATGTGAATCAACCATCATAATGGCCGCGACATGAAAGAATTTCCAGAACATTTTCTTTTATGCGGTATACCAGACGGTTTGTTTCATCAATTCGCCTGCTCCAGAACCCGCTCAACTCGCCCTTTAACGGCTCCGGTTTTCCGATTCCGGTAAAGGGCTCCCTCTCAATATCTTTCAAAATCTGGTTCACGCGTTTGAGCGTTTTTTGTCCTGAGACTGCCAGTATAGATAATCGTCCCAGGCTTCGTCAAACCATATCTTTTTCATTTGCACCTCCCTGTCAGACATTTTATGCTTAATGTTTCGCGCGCCGAATTGTGGGATTCGGCGCTGCGATAAACGGCTTCCCGGGAAATTACTCTTCATCTTCGATCAGGTCATGCTCGATTCCTTTTCCCTCATTCAGGGCCTTGATACCACGGCGTAAGTGGGACAGGTTATTCTCCGAATAAAAAGGATCTGCTGTCACTTCAAAGGGTATTTTCCTTTCTCTTGTAACTGTTTTGGCGAAAATCGTAAATGCAGTAGTCATACTCATTCCCATGTCAGCGCATACTTTTTCCATCTCCTTTTTGAGATTTTCATCCATACGAAAATTTATCATTGTCTGTGCCATGTAGTTTCCTCTCCTTTCGACGCCGACAGACGGCCTTCAAGCATGGAAAACGGCGGCAGCCGTTTCTGGATAAGAATCAGGGCCATATCGTCTCTGCTTTTATCTATATTATCACATTGTAAAGAAAAATACAACAAAGTGCTTTACGTATTTAATCTTGGAACTCAATATCGTTTTAAAATACAATTTTCATGACTTTTATTATAACCATTCTCATGACAGACAGATGTCTCTGTCTTCCTTTATACTGTAAGAGCATACAGAGGGGGATAAATCATGTTTTTGAAAAAAAGATTCAATGAGCTTTCCTGCATAAGGCTGTGTTTTACAGCGGCACCATTTCTGACCGTTTTGATGCTGCTTGACACGGCCATTCTGGTCATAAGCCCGCTACTAAAAATCTACGCGACGGCAGAATTTATCGATGCTTCCATTCGGTTGTTGTCCGAAGAGGCGTCCCTAACCGACGCACTTTTCCCGATTGCTGTCGTGGTCCTGGTGTCGGGCTATTCCTATCTGGAAAAAAGCGTGAGTAGTATTGTCGCAATCCGGCTGACCGCGAAGCTGAGAGTGATTTACGGATCAATGCGGATGGATAAAATGGCTGCAGTTGCATACCACAATATAGAAGACCCGAATGTGCTGGAGCTGTTAAAGCGGACGGAGGACGATGGGGAAATTATCTGCAAAATCTATCAGTCCATGTTAAACGCCGTTGTATTGCTGGCCCAGATTCTGTCCGTATTCGCTGCCATCATGACGGCTTCCCTGCTCACAGGGCTGATTGTTCTGGCGGTGTCTCTGCCTTTGATGAAAATTGCCGCAAAATCGGGGAAACGGGAATACGATCTGGAGAAGGAAGAGGCAGCCTGTAAGAGGCGTTATGAGTATTTTTACGAGCTGCTTTCCGGCAGGGACAGCGTGGAGGAGCGGACCTTGTTTCAGTATGGCCCTTTTATGGAAAAGCATATGCTGAAATTTTATGAGATGTTCCGCAAAAAGAGCATTGTTGTGACCATCCGAAATAATATAAACGTGGAAGGCGGGAGCATTGTTACGTCCCTGTTTTCGGAGGTGATGTCCCTGACAGAAACGATGTCCTGGGGATTTGCGGGTGCAATATCAGAGCTTACCAATAATCATCAGAAATTGAAGGATATTGATGCGTTTTTCGGGCTGCCGGAGGAGGAAACGAAGAATTCGCCGGTAAACCGGATGCCGGGGATTCCAACGATTACATTCCGGGATGTCTGGTTTAAATATCCCAATACGGACCGGTATATTTTGCAGGGACTGTCCTTTTCCGTTTCTGCCGGATCCCATTATGCGTTTGTCGGTAAGAACGGGGCTGGAAAGTCCACGGTGATAAAGCTCCTTATGGGGTTATACCGGGACTATGAGGGTGAAATTCTGATTGACGGAAAAGAACTCCGAGAGTATCCGGTGGAGGAACTGCGGAAGCTGTATGCGGTCATCATTTTGCAGCATGCGACAAACGGAATCGGCCACTCAGTGATCCCTGCGCTGAAATTAAAGCTGGACAGGGAGGCGCTGGTGAAGCTGGAACGGAAAGTGCGGGATGTTCCGGCAGAGTGGTTTGAGCATAGGGAGTTTCTGGACTTTCTGGAGAAGGCATATAAAGGAACCGGATACTGTTTTGCCCTGCTGGTTCCGATGCTCCGTTTCCTGTTTAAGTATGGGCCGTACTGCGTTTTGATGGGACTCTATCTAAAGCGTTATGATCCGGTGCTCGCGTTGTGTGTCGTGCTGATCTTTATCCCTGCTTTTGCGTCTATGGTAATCAGGCCGGATCTCATTTTTGAATTGGAGGATCATGCCGTCCTGGCGCGGAGGATGGATGCTTACCTGAAAAAATGCGTGGGAGGTCCGGAATATTTCAAAGAGACGAGAACGCTGGGAATCAGCGGCTATTTTAAAACGAAATTTCTGGAAAATGTGAAGCTGCTGAACGGCTATATCTGGAAGGCACAGAAAAAAATAAAACTGGTAGAATTGATGACAACTCTGTTTTCCGTATTCGGATATGGGGGAGTGATGGTGCTGCTGGTTGTTTCCTTATTGCGGGGACGGATAACGACAGCGCTCTATGCATCGGTGTTTTCATCCATCACGCTCATGTATGCCATGTGTGACGATGCGGCCTATCATTTTCTGTCACCCTTTGATGGAGTTGCGATCGTAAACAGCTTTGTAGCCCTGATAAAAGGGAAACTGCCGGAACGGAAGGACAGGCCGGTTGATTTCAGTAAACCGATTGTGGCCGAGGATATCACTTTTTCGTATCCGGGGACAGATAAGCCGGCGCTTGATCATGTTTCTTTCCGTGTCAGAGCGGGTGAAACGATAGCGATTGTGGGAAATAACGGTTCTGGGAAAACGACGTTGTCAAAAATCCTGTTAGGTATTTATACGCCGAAGAGCGGAAGCGTGAAGATTGGGGATGTGGATATCGGAGAAATTTCCTCAAAGTCTGTGGGCGTGGGAATATAGGCAGTGTTTCAGAATTTTCTGAAATACAAAATGTCGGTGGAGGATAACATTAGAATCAGCGATCCAGGCAGACAGGATCGGGCCGCGCTGGAAAACTGTGCGGCGCAGTTTGATATGGATTTTGAGGCCGGGCAGTTTGCAGAGGGCCGTGATACGATTCTGTCGAGGGAATTTGGCGGGACAGAATTATCCGGCGGACAATGGCAGAAAATAGCCATAATGCGTGGCATGTACCGTGACAGGGAAGTGATGGTACTGGATGAGCCGACTTCTGCGATCGATCCGTTGGAGGAAACCAGGCTGTATCAGAAATTTACAGAAATGGCCGAGGGGAGGACCGCATTTATTGTCACACACAGAATCGGCCTGACGAAAATCTCGGACCGGATCATGGTTATGGACCGGGGAAGGCTGGTACAGACAGGAACCTATGAGGAGCTGGAAAAGGAAGAAGGAATGTTCCGGGAAATGCTGCAGGCGCAGAAAAAGTGGTATATGCAGGAAAAGCCTGCGCTCCCTTTATATTGAAAACAGAATTTATTCACCAAGAAAAGCAAGAGGGCAAATCATATTTTTCTCAAAACATCGAATAGAAAAAGGAAATTATATCAGTTCCTTCCGTATAATTTCTGTGTGCTCATTTCTGTGTCTAATTTCAATGCCTAAAGAACAATCTGTGTAAATACTGCTATAATTTAACTATGTGAAATTGAGGACGGAACAGTTTTTATGTATGGTTTTGCTCCAATATCATTGTAAATTCCGTTTTAAGAATATCAAATGAGGAGGGCCGTTTATGAGCGCAAAAATAAGGATACTGGTTAAGGACACTTCCATGTATTCCAAGGTTATGGGTAATTCTGTGGCGGATAATTTTTTCCATCCGATCAGAAGCTATAAGGCAATGTATGAAAAATATAAATTGCTGGTGGCTGTTGATGAAGAAGAACCCCAGCTGCTTAAAGCCTCTAAGAATCCATATGAATTTACTGTAAATGCGGGACACCACACGGTAGTTACCCTTGATCCGAAGAAGGAGGGCAAGCAGTCCAACTGGAAATTGGTTGGGGGCTTTATGGGAGCCACATTTGGCATGGCGAATGGAAACATTTATACAACCATGATGGGTGGTGAAAGCGGCAGCAATTTCGTTTCGGATATGATTAGCGCTGGTGCGTCTACCACGGAATTTGATCTGGCAGAAGGGGATGTAATTAAGATACAGTGCAAGGCCACTCTTACTGGAAAAGTGACGATGAAGACGGTCTGAGAGCCGAAAGGGCAGATAATGAAAACAGAACTGATCAGACAATATCTCGACTTTATTAATCAAAGCTGCCGCCAGAAGCCAATGGAGAAATCTGAAATAGTACAGGAGGAAAAGCTTGCTGATATTCGAAAGGGAATGAGGCAGGCTTTTTCCCGGGGAGAGTCTGCTGTAGGAATATGCTGGTGGGAAGCAGAAGAGAAAAGAGTGGAGGAAGCAGTCGGAAGAAGGTTTTTCCCTGATTATCTTGAAGATAAAAAATGGAGTCTCAGTTTTGCTCTTCGACTTCAGGAAGAGGGGAATAAATGTTCCGTTTTTCTGGTTGAACACGGCCAGAAAAGGGAGATGAATTCCTTTCACGATACGGAGTTCAGAAAAATTTCCAGATACAGTGAAGAGGAACAGAAGACCCTTATGGAAAAGAGGGAGAAGGAACTTAATAAGATAGATACATATGGGTTACTGCTGGGAAATCAACCGGTTACAGATTTGTCCGGGTTAAAAACATATGGAAGCTACAGTGATTATATGCTGTCAGCCGATCACTGGATGGATAGAAACTATCTGATGTCCAGCTATGAACATACGTTATATAAAGGAAGAACGGATCACTATTACAATGTCAGCAATGAATCCATACGCTATGATATCTTATATGCTCTGGGAAATTTCCAGTTGTGCGATGGATATCTGAGCAGACTGATCTTAGAGGATACTCCCGTGCCTGTAGCGAGGTCTGGTGAATACGAGCTGGCTCCGGGCCCAAAACAGGAAGAACGTCTTGCATATTATATGCCTGAAACGGATTGGAAGCTGTGTGTAGCTGAATGGCTGACGGCATTGGAGGAAGTAAACACGATTTCTCCATGCTTTCTTCCTGCAAAAGTTATGGAACCCGGATTTTCGCCGGAAGAAGCCGCCCGTTTGTCCGCATTACTGGCGATTCTTGCTCCAAAGCTGGATTATTCTTATTTTATGACAGGGAAAACCTTCGTACTCCCAAGGGAGACTGTTTTGAAGGACGGAACAGAGAGTGTACTCAAGGCAGCCAAAGCAATAGAGCTGGTCTCTGAGTGGGAAAGAACAGGCGGACAAAATGCGCAATTAACGCAGATGATTCTGGAAAAATACAGAAAATTAAAAGAAAAAACAACGAGTCACGGTGTGGATGAGGAGGAATTAATTCAACTGGGTGTTTTGGCGCATGGACTAGGCCAGTTCTACCGGCTCAGCGAAAAGTTTGATGAGGCGGAAGAACTGCTTCAGGTGGATTATGGGATATGGACATCTGTGGAACCGGATGATTTTTCAATCCATATGAGCGTTGAAGCAGGGGCCCGCTATGCAAATACACTGTTTTACCGCCAGAAATACAGGATGAGTCTTTTGATCGCAAAACAGGAGCTGTTAAAGATTGATCGATATATAGAGGCTTCTGCAGAGGGGTCCGTCTGGTCTACGCAGACTGAACTCATGACAGTGAAGGGATGCTGTGAAATGCTCCTGGCGAACAGAGAAAACGGTATGTTTCATATCAGGCTGGCAAACGAATATTTTGAAAAACTGTTTACATCCGAGGATTGCGCCACTCGTCTTGCAATTGGATTGCAATATCTTTTCGCACTGAAAATGCAGGCTGAGGTATTCGGGGGATGCGGTTTGCATGAAAAACAGAAGGAGACCTGCAGACAGGGGAAATTAGTGTGTGAGCGGATTTCAGATTTGACCAGTCGTGACGTTATTGTTCTGTTCAATAATATTTTTGATATGTATTCCAGGGCGAACGATTCTGACAAAAAAAGAAAGAAAAAAAGCATATTTTCCCGGCTGTTCGCCTGAATATTTCAGGAATCCTTTGAAAGGGATCATTATGATCTCACTTATGAAGGTAATTTATCTGAAGAAAAATTTGTCTATTCCAAAGGAGAAAAATCAGGTATAATGTCCATCAATGGGGATGTAATCGCTGAACCTGTATATGAAGAGAACGATTATAAAGATTCATGGGGCAGTATGAAGGGGCTTGTCTATAATGAGGGGCTGTCCGTTGTTATAGAAAATGGTAAAATTGCGGTCGAACTGGTGACGTATAAGGAAAGCTTCTGAAAAAGACCAGAGACACCTATAGATTGACAGAGGAAATAATCTTAATATATTATTACAGGATATTGGCAAATGAGTGAGTTTTCAGAAAGACTTGAACGTGAGATAAAAAATATAAAGAAGCCTTTGCGATATCTTGCGGAAGCCAGTGGACTTCAGCTTGATTATATTTCAAAAATGAGCAGAGGGAAGAGGCTGCCGCAGGATGAGGAGCGGATCATCAGGCTGTTGGATGCTATGGAGTGTATGCCGGGGACGCGCAGAGAACTGCTTCAGTTGTACCGTCAGGAAAAAATGGGGAAGACTCAATGGGCATGCATAAAGGAACTTATTGGTATTATTGAATGGGAGACTCCATGTCATCCTGTCAAAACAGAAGCTGTCCCATCATTATACGAAGAAGCGGCGGCCGTAACCGCGCTGGAAGGCAAGTCGGAAGTGTACCATTTCCTTAAGGAATTGCTCTTGGGCTGCAGGGAAGAGCAGTATCTCATCTGGACGGCAGGAATAAATCCGGGAGAAGGCTCAGAGGAGCTGTTCCGTCTTTTCCATGAGATGCCTGGTAAAAGGATTGAATACATATTTCCCATGAGACAGAACCGTGACGAAATAGATACACTTGAAAATCTGAAATTGATACGTCTGTTAAAATCAATGTTGTTCCATGATAATTTTTTCCCGTATTATTACTATCTGGTAAGCATGGGAGAGGAGCAGATAAGTCCTTTTCCCAACTGGTTTATCACTGACGGAATTGCGTTTGGCGTCAATGATTCCATGCAAAGGGGAATAGTTCTGAAGGATAAGAAGCAGATATGCATCCTGAGGGATGTATTCAGAAAAAAGCTGGGTATGTGTAAGCCCCTGGTTGTACACTCCGAACTGACAGAGTATGTACATGACGTTAATTCAATGATGAATGCCGGTTATGTGATCCGCAATTATTATATAGAACAGTCGCCCTGCCTGCTGCATCTGATACCGACGAATATTTTAAAAGATCAGCTCATAGGGGAAGAAGAAGAAAAAATAAAGCTTCTTGAGGTATTTCAGCAACGTATTTCTCATATGAAATATGAAGAAATGGTACATATTTTTTCCATGGAAGGAGTTAGAGTATTAATCGAAGAGGGCAGGATTACCGGATACCCCGATTCCCTGTATAATCCACTTCCCATACATTTAAGAAAATGGCTTCTGAAACGGTATTATCAATATATGCGTACCAGTCCCAATTCCTGTATCTGTGTGAAAGATGACTGTATTAAGCTTCCCAGATATCTATCTATAGTGTCCAGCTCCAACGTGGATAATGGAATCGCGTTTTGGAGCAGCTCTGAAAATGGATTAAAATATTATGTTATCAAAGAATCAGGGATATCTCAAAAACTATATGAATTTTGTCAATATCTGGAATGTGGGGAAATGACGTATTCAACGGAGGAAACGTTGAATATGATGGAACGTATCTGTTTCTGACAGTTGTCAATATATGCTGCAGGTCTTGTCATTATATTGCTCTAAATAAAATAGTATTTATCGAATCATCCTTTCGTATGAATATAGCAGGAGAATTTTGTCCCCGACAGGAAATGATACCCGGATATTCATTTGTAAATGCGCTATAGCGCACAGATTTTCGATTGGATGATTCTTTTTTTATCTGATTGCAGTTATTGACTGCACTATGGAATATTTGAAAAAAATTATGCGTTTTCAGAATAACACTTTTAAAGCGGACCGGCAAGAGTATTTGTATTCTTTTTTGTAACAAAATGAGATAGGAAAAGTCCTTTGTGAGAGATATCCGGCGGATTGATCTGTTAATCCGCCAGTTCCCCGGAATATTCCGCCGTATATCCCTCCCCGAGATAAATATCATAGTCCGCACAGGCGCCGAAGGCTTCCTGAAGCGCTTTCTCTATTTCCGCGAGGCTTCCAAACAGGTGCGCCTGTTCTTCCTGCGTGAGCTTTTCCACCCTGTAGTCATATGCAAGGATACGGATGTAAAAATCATAGAGGTCCGTCTTCAGATATTCGGAGGCGCTGATCTGCTCCACATTAAACCAGGGCTGCCGGATCAGGCGGCTGTACATGCCCGGAGGCGGATTCCCGTTCCGGTAGGAAATCTCCACATTGATACAGTCCGCTTCCCGCTCCGGAAGAACGTCGCGCAGAATTTCATCCAGAACCTGCTGTCCTGCCATACCGGAGGACAGATCCATCAGCTCCTGTGTGAGGGCCTGTCTGGCGGAGTAGCGTTTGGGGCTGAGAAGCCAGTATTTGTCCTGATTGATCCGCATGGTGTGATCGGAGATCGTCCAGATTTCCGTTTCTCCGCTGCGGTTGGTGAAGGCGATATCCCACTCATGGAATTTGCCGGGGCGCTCACCGGAAAGGGAAGGATTTGTGGAGCGATGATAAACGGAGTACATGAGGCTTTCCCTTGTTTCAGAAGAAATCTGTTTCCAGTTTCCTTTTCCGAAAAAGGCGTCGAGCTCCCCATGAAAGCGCAGCGGCCAGGTTCGCAGATAGTACCAGATGAAAAATACCGCTGCTGCAATCAGGAGCAGAAGGGCGGTGGTGATGAATTTTCTGAAGGGGGTCAAACGACGCATGGGAAAATTCCTTTCATTTTTTGTGGGGGCAGGCGAATGGCGGCTGAACGGATCTGTTGCAATCAGTATAACCTGCGCCGAATTCATTTACAAGCTCATCTGTCCGAAAGTCCCGGCAGGAGGATTTCATATTATAAATGGAAAGCGATATGTCCCTTTTTCTTCAAAACTCTACAATTATACATTAGAATGTGCCGACCGGCGGAAGGCCGTAGAAAAGGCGTTCGAACAGGGGGAGCAAAGGGCGCTCCGACATGGAGGTAAACATGATTACATATAAAAGCATCAGCCGCATGGGAAGCCGATCCGTGAACGAAGACTGTGTGGGAATGCACAGGAAGGGGCAGGAGTACGGCTTTTTCCTCGCGGACGGGCTGGGCGGACACGGCAAGGGAGAGGTGGCGTCCAAAACGGCGGTAGAACAGGCGATCCTCCGGTTTGAGGAGGGCGGCTTCGGGGAAGAGACGCTGAAGAAGATCTTTCTCACAGGGCAGGATGCCATTATGGAAAAGCAGAGGGAGCTGGGCTGTCCCCGGGCGATGAAGACGACCATGACGGCACTTCTCATCGGAAACAGCCGGATCCGGTTCGGGCATGTGGGGGATTCCCGCATCTACTATTTCCGAAACGGGAAGCTTATGGGGCGCACCATGGATCACAGCGTGCCGCAGATGCTGGCGGCAGCCGGGGAGATACGGGAGGAAGAAATCCGGCATCATCCGGATCGCAACCGGCTTCTGCGCGTCATGGGCGTAGAGTGGGACAGGCCTGCATTTCAGCTGGCTGAGGAAATAGAGCGGAACGGGAAACAGGCGTTTCTGCTGTGTTCCGATGGCTTCTGGGAGTTGGTGACGGAAAAGGAGATGACGGCGCTGTTGAAGCGGTCCCGCACGGTGGAGCAGTGGTTGGACGCCATGGAAGCGCTGGTCATCAAAAACGGAGAAGGAACCAACATGGACAATTATTCCGCGGTGGCGGTATGGACGTAACGGCGCAGAGGGCGGCAAAAGCGCAGACGGCGGTAAAAGCGGGAGGAGAGCGGAAGCATGAAGCCGCTGCAGCGGGGAGGAGAAGATGGCGATTATCAGGTGCAGTTCCTGCGGTTTTTTTTATGATGAAGAAAAATATGGAGCCTGTCCGAAGTGCAGCGGCGCATACCGGGCCGGCCGTGCAGAGGAAAGCGTCCTTGTGATTGGCGGCGCGGTGAAGGCCGGAGCGGACGCTTTTATCCAGACGGGAGAGACGGGCTTTCTGGCGGGCTGGCTGGTCTGCGTCAGGGGACCGCAGAGAGGACGTGATTTCCGCATCTTTCCGGGCTTCAACCGGATCGGCAGGCAGACGTATTCGGATATCTGCCTGGAGGATGCTCTGGTGGCGCGGGAAAATCACTGCTCTGTGGTCTATGAGCCGAAGCGGGGGAAATTTTTTCTGGTGCCGGGCATGGGAACGGTGACGTTTAAAAACGGGAAACGGATTGACGGTGCGGAGCCGCTTGAGGAGGGCGACGTAATTGGACTGGGAGAAAGCCTGCTGGCGTTTGTGCCGTTTGACTGGAAGGAGTACACATGGGAGACATGATCCATACGGGTGATGGCGCGGCGCGCCTGGAACAGGTGGTCCTGAATATGCCGGAGGCCAGATTCTATTTTTCCGGCGAAGGGGAGACGGCGGCGGAGAGCCTGCGGGCCTTCATCGGAGAGGAGGAGCTTTCGCTGGTGTCGATGAAGCGTTTTTCCGATACGGGCGAGGGCGTCTGCTATTATGTACTGCTGGATATTTCCGCTTCCATTTCGGAGAGTGAATTCACGGGAATCAAAGAGGCGCTTGCGGATTTTTCAGAGGGGCTGGCGGCGCAGGACCGGATGGTGTTTATCACCTTTGGCGAACAGGTGCAGACCGTACTGGAGGAAGGCGGAGAAGCGCTGCAGGGAGGCGGCGGACGGGAAGAAATTCTTGGCCTGCAGAATACGGATCAGAAGACCCTGTTGTTTGAAGCGGTGGACCGGATGGCTGAAATGGCGGACGCGGATACCGCTCGGGACAGCATGCGTCGGGTGGCTTTCGTGATTACGGACGGAGAAGATATCGCCCGTGGAAAGGCCACCAGACAGGAGGCGGAGCAGACCCTGAAGGAGAGCGGGATACCGGTCTATGGATTCACCGTATCCGGCGCCGGAAAGGAGGCGACGGACGCTTTCGGGGAGTTTTCCAGAGCCAGCGGCGGAACGCTGACCATCCTGGAACCGGGAGAAGCGGCACAGGGGCTTGCGGCGGTAAAGGACGACCTGCTTTCCTCCTGGGAAGCGGTGTTTGAGGCGGATTCCAACCGGGTGACGAACGGGATGGTGAATGTTTCACTGGAATTTTCCGATACGGGAGAGAAAAAGCAGACCGAAGCGATGCAGAACCGCTGGCAGGCGGACGGGGAAGCACCTGTGATTCTGGAAGCGGCTGTGGAGGGAGAGAAACAGCTCCGGGTGACTTTTTCGGAGGCTGTGACGGGAGCCCAGGCGGCGGAGCATTACGAGCTGGTTCCCATCGCGTCAGACGGACAGTCTCTTATCCCCGTCTATGCTTCGGCGCAGGAGGGCGGGATGGAGGCGGTACTCACCTTTGATACGCTTCCCGCCGGAGAGTACGAGCTTCGCTGCGTGGGGCTGAAGGATGTTTCCATGGAGGAAAATGAGATGGACAGCTCCGTTTCTGTCCTGGTGGAAGGAGAAACGGAAGAAACTGCAGCAGAGCAGGTCGCTTCCGCAGCGCCTCCCGGCTTCCCGGCAGCAGCCGCAGCGGCGGGCGCGCTCATCGTCGTGCTGGCGGTTGTGCTCCTGCTTTTCAGGAAAAAGAAAGCGCAGAAAAGGGACGGAGACAGGAGGACGGGCAGAGACGGTGCGGCACCGGAGGGGACCGGTTCTTCGAGGGATGCTGCTTCCGAAGAAGCCGGGGCGGAGACGGTGGGCGTGGGACTGCAGCCCAACCGGCGCGTGAAGGTGGAACACAGGCAGCTGGAGGAGCTGACCGTGCATTTCCAGGCTAAGGGCCAGAAGGAAGAGATCACTGTAGTGGTGCAGAAAAGCATGATTGTGGGACGAAGCGCCGCCTGCGAACTGAGCTTTGACGATCCGGCTCTGTCACGGCAGCATTTCGCCCTTCAGATTGAGAACGGAGGACTGTGGATCCGAAACCTGAGCCAGAGCGGCTTTACCCTTCTGAACGGCGTGAAGCTGCAGGAGAAGGCGGTGCGCCTGAATTCAGGAGACTGGATCAGCGCAGGACAGCTCCAGCTTCGGATCCGGTTCTGAGAAAAAAAGCCGGGAAAGGCTTCAGGCAGAGCGCTGTCAGGAGGATATGAGGGAATATGGGAGAAAAGGATGAGATCAGACCGCAGATCGGCCTGCTCAGAAACGGACGTTACCGGGTGGAGGCGATTCTGGGAGCCGGAGGCTTCGGCATCACCTACCGCTGTGAGGATACAGGATCAGGCTGCGTGTATGCGGTAAAGGAATATATGCCGGAGGCCATCGCCTCCCGGGATATGGAAAGCGGGCAGATCGTGCCGGACCCGGACAGGCAGGCGGCATTTCTGCACGGGAAAAAGCGTTTCCTGGAAGAAGCGCAGATTCTGATGCGCATGAACGGAATTCCAGGCGTGGTTCATGTGGAGGAAGCCTTTGAGGAAAACAATACGGCCTATTATGTGATGGAATATCTGGAGGGCCGGACGCTGAAGCAGGTGATGCGCGCGCTGGGAGGGAAGCTCCCATATGCCGCTGCGGTGGAGGCCGTCGTCAAGGCGGGGCTGGCGCTGGATGAGATCCACAGCAGGGCAGGGATTTTTCACCGGGACATCAGTCCGGAAAACATCATGATTATGCCGGACGGCGGGGTGAAGATCATCGACTTTGGAAGCGCGAAGGCCATGGCGGTGAGTGAAAATCAGCAGTTTTCCGTGGTATTGAAACCGGGCTTCGCGCCGCCGGAGCAGTATGCCAGCAACATGAGCCAGGGAAGCTTCACGGATGTGTATGCGCTGGCCGGTACCTTCTATTACGCCGCCTCGGGAACCATGATACCGGCCGCGCCGGACCGGGTGATGGGGACGGAGTATGAGAGCCTGGAAAAGCTGGTGCCCGAGTGCGGAGAACGGGCATCAGAGGCGGTGGATCGGGCGCTGTGCCTGGACGCCAGGTTCCGGACCCAGACCATACGGGAATTTGTGGAAGGGATCGCTCCGGGAGGAAGCCGGAAAAACGCGGAGGGAGAAAGAAAACAGGAGCCTGTCAAAGAAGGAGCGGCCTCTGGAATCCCCCTGTCCGTCACAGGCCAGCCTGCGTCATTTGACGATTCGCATTCGGCTTTCAGAACAACGCTTGAAATGGACGGCGATTCCCGGACAGCGGCTCCGACCGCCTGGCTGCGAGTGGAAAGGGGAGCCTGTGCGGGCCAGCGTTTTTCCGTAGCTGCGGGAAGAACCGTGACCGTGGGACGATCCGGGGCGAAAAGCGAGATTCGTTTAAGCGGCCATCCGGAGATCAGCGGCCTGCATTTCAAGCTCCTTTACGCCAGGGAAAAGCACTGCTTTTATGTAATCGATCAGTCCGTAAACGGTCTGTACTACCAGGGCATACGGCTGGAGAAGGGGAAAAAGTATAAGGTAATGCCGAAGGATGAAATCGGCGTGGGAAGCATGAACTGCGTGATCGTGCTGGAGGAATAAAGGGAGATGTTATGACAGAGGAAAGCAAAATTGTGACGGTGCAGATGAATGACATCCCGGAGGAGGAGCCGGTAAGCGGCCTGATCTGCGCGGCATATTCCGAGCCGGGCGGGAGGGCCAGCCAGCAGGACAGTCTGTTCAGCGGAGAGCGGGACGGAATGCTGCTGGCGGCCGTGTGTGACGGGATGGGCGGAATGAACGGAGGAGAGACAGCGAGCGAGCTGTCCGCCCGTTTTTTCGCTGAAGCATTTTATGAGGAAGAAATTTCGGATATTGCAGATTTTCTGGAACGGGCTGCCAGAAGGGCGGACGATGCCGTTTTCAATCTGACGGAGGACGGCAGGCCGATGGGCGCGGGCTCCACCGTGGTCTCCGTGCTGGCGCGCGGGAGGGAGCTGTACTGGATTTCTGTGGGAGACAGCAGGATTTACCTGTTCCGCAGAGGAGAACTTCTGTGCCCGATCAGACCCCACAACTACGGGGAGCTTCTGAAAAGGCAGCTTGCAGAGGGGAAGATCGACGAGGCCGCGTACCGGGCAGGACAGAAAAACGCGGAGGCGCTGATCAGCTTTCTCGGCATCGGAGGCCTGAAGCTGATGGAGCAGAACCGTCAGCCGTTTTGGCTGGAGGATGAAGATCAGGTGCTCCTGTGCAGCGACGGCCTGTACCGGAGCCTTTCGGAGGAACGGCTCAGGGAGCTTCTCATGAGCGGGATGAGCACCGGAGTTCTGGTGAAAAAACTGGTGCAGGAGGCCGTGGAAGCCGGCGGAGCGAAGCAGGACAACACCAGCGCCATCCTGATCCGGTGCAGGCTGGCATAAAAACAGCCGGAGCATAAAATTCATTTGATTTTTCGGAAACGGGCGTCTGCCGGACGGCTGCGCCTTTTTCAGAAAAAACAGTCCCGGCGGGAGCGCGGCGGCCGCGGGGGCCAATATATACATACTATGAGAAACCGCGCAGAAATGAGGGAACCATGAATTTAAAGCGATGCAACAACGGACATTTTTATGACGCGGACAAATTTAACACCTGTCCGTACTGCAATCCCACCGTATCGGCTTCCGAGCTGACCGTGGCGATGGATCAGGCGCAGCTTTATGCGGACAGCGGCGCCGCGCCGGAATTTGACGATGAGGACGGCAAGACCGTTTCCCTGCAGGATGCGGTCAGCGCAGCCGTGAGCGCGCCTGAACCTGCAACGCCTGCTGCAGCGGCGAAGCAGGATCTGGACGACAGCAAAACCGTAAGCTTCTATGCGCAGAGTATGGGAACCGATCCGGTGGTGGGCTGGCTTGTCTGCATCGAAGGAAGCTATTTCGGAGAGAGTTTTAAGCTGAAGTCCGGCAGAAATTTCATCGGACGTTCCGCCTCCATGGATGTGGCGCTCACCGGAGACAACAGCGTGTCCAGGGAACGTCATGCCGTCGTGATCTACGAGCCGAAGGCCCGTATCTTCATCGCCCAGCCCGGAGATTCCAGGGAGCTGTTCTACTTAAACGACGAGGTGGTTCTGAACAACGAGAAGCTGAAAAACTACGATGTGCTGACCATCGGCAATCTGAAGCTGATGCTGGTGGCCTGCTGCGGAGAGCATTTCAGCTGGGACGACGTGAAGCCTGAAAAGGAAGCTTAAGCCGGGAGAGACATAACAGATTACAATGCCGCCCTTCGGCGGCGGGAAATGAGGCGGAAAACAGCCCGTTGGCTGTTTTCCTGGAAGAATCGCTTCCGCGATTCTTCATAAAAAAGAATGCCGCCTTCCGGCGGCGGGAAATGAGGAAGAGATGAAAAAAAGTGTATACAGAATCATATTGATGGCAGCGGGCGCGCTGCAGCTGTTATTTTTCTTTGTTCTGCCCTACGCGACTCTGTCCGACATGATGGGAGCGCTGTCCGGGCTGGCATCCGGCCTGGGACTGGGAGATATGTATCCGAAAAATCTGACCGGACTTGCGGCAGTGAAGATGCTGTCCACAATGCCGGATTATGGCGTGATCATGGTATTCGTATTTGTGCCGCCTGTGGTAATGGGCGTTCTGGTGCTGCTGATGAACCTGTTCGGGAAAAAGCGGCTCAGCTACGTGGGAAGCATCATTTTATCCTTCTTTATGGCAAGCTTTTATGGATTTGCGGCCTTCATGGTGTCCCTTCTTGCCGATGCGGGTTATAAGTCTGGCCTGGGCGGCCCGCTTTGTGTGATTCTCTCCATCGTCATGTTTGTGGTTTCCATCATCGGCTGCGTGAAGGACGGCGGAACGGCAGCGCAGACCGTCGGAGCGGCTTCCGCAAATGCGGCTAAGCCCGGAAAGAGCGTGAAGCCCGGCAAGAAGGACGGAACCATCACCGGGCTTTCCGGCGCTTACGCGGGAGCGGTGATTCCGGTAAAGAGCGGCGACACCGTGACCATCGGCAGGGACCCTTCCGTCTGCAGCATCGTGATCAAGGCGGAAAAGGCCTCAAGAAAGCACTGCACCGTATCCTTCAACGGAGACAACGGCATGTATACCGTTACAGATTATTCCTCCAACGGTACCTTTGACGAGGCGGGGAACCGGATGACGAGAACAACCCCTGCCCCCATGGCGGCAGGCAGCGTCATCGTAATTGGAGATGAAAAATTCCGTCTGGGATAAAAAGGGAAGATAAGATTGGGAAATGCGCCTGATAGCGCATTTCCCAATCCTGTGAACGCAGTGCCGAATCGAAAATTCGGCGCGCGTTCCTCAGCGTAGAAGCGCTTCGGAATGGAGGAAAACCATGAAAGACCCGCGCCGGCTTTGTCCGGGATGCATGAACGAATGGGCAAAGCCTGACCAGCCCTGCCCGGTATGCGGCTTTATCCGGAACAAATACGAGAGGGCGGCCAGATGGCTCCCTCTCTATACTGTGTTGGAGCGCAAGATCATGATCGGGAAGGTCATCGGAGAGGGCGGCTTCGGCATCACCTATATGGGCTGGGACCTGAACCTGGAGGTACGGGTGGCGGTCAAGGAATATTTCCCCATGGGCCTTGCTACCCGCGAAACCGGACAGGGGAGAAGCTGTGCCATATCCGCCCTTCCCGGCGCGCGCCGGGACAACTATCGCCAGGGACTGGAAAAATTCATGGCGGAGGCGCAGAACCTGTCGAAATTTTACAATCTGAACGGCATCGTGTCGGTGCGGGATTTCTTCTTTGCCAATGAAACGGCCTATATGGTCATGGAGTATGTGGATGGAGTGACGCTGGGCGCGTACCTGAAAAACCACGGCGGAAGGCTTTCGGAGCAGGAGGTGCTCACGCTTCTGCATCCGGTCATGGATTCCCTGAAAACGGTTCATGCTGCGGGGATCATCCACCGGGACATCAGCCCGGACAACATCATGATGACGAAGGACGGCCGCATGAAGCTGATCGACTTCGGTGCGGCACGCTTCGCGGGCGGGAATAATGAGCGCAGCCTGACCATCATTTTAAAGCATGGCTACGCTCCGGCGGAGCAGTATCAGAGCAGGGGAAATCAGGGGCCGTGGACGGATGTGTACGCCATCTGCGCCACCATGTACCGGATGATTACAGGCGAGGTGCCGCCCGGCGCCATGGACCGGCTGCATGAGGATACGCTGAAGGAATTTAAGGAGCTGGGCTGTAAGGTTTCCACGAAGACCGCCTACGCCCTTTTGGATAAGGGAATGGCAATCCGGGTGCAGGACCGCTATCAGAGCATGGACGAACTGATGGAGGGACTTTATGGAGCGGATCATGGAAGGATCCGACGGAAGAAAAAGCTTACGGAAAAGCAGAAGCGGCTCTATATCGGCGTGGGAGCGGCGGCCGGAGGGCTTTGCGCTGTTTTGCTCTTCTGGGGAATTCTGCAGGCGGCCCTGCCGGGCGGAGGACAGCTTCCGGCAGCGGGAACGGCCGTAGCAGGAGTGGACGGCGCGGAGACGGCAGCCGGTACTGCCGGAATGGAACCGGATGGAGCCGGGAAGACCGGAAGTGCGGGCGCACAGACCGGAGGCATGGCAGCGTCCGGCCAGCCATCTGTGGACTGGAAGGAGCTGGAACAGCTTTCCGCTGAGGAGCTTTCCGAAAAACAGGCGCAGGCGAAGGCGGCAGCGGATGGATTTGCCGCAGCGGGCTGGCATCTGCTCTCCCGGAAGGAGGACGGAACCGTCACGGGCGGCGGTACCAATCATTCCGGCGAGCTGGAGGTGGGAAACTGGCAGGATATCGCGTCCCTTTCCACCGGGCCGAACCATACGGTGGGCGTGAAAACGGACGGTACCGCCGTGGCGACAGGAGATACCTCGGATGGAAAATGCGCGGTGGACATCTGGAAAAATATCGTTCAGGCATCCGCAGGCGGAACCATGACTCTGGGGCTGCATGAGGACGGGACCGTGACGGCTGCTGGAAGCAATGCCATGGGACAGTGCGACGTGAGGGGCTGGAGTGGAGTCGTTCAGACGGCGGCCGGGGCAAGTCATTCGCTGGGACTTTGTGAAGACGGGACCGTTCTGGCAGCTGGAAACGACAGCGCCGGACAGTGCGGCGGCGTGCGGGGCTGGACAGGGATCGTCCGCCTGGCCGCGCGCGGAAATGTCAGCGCGGGACTTAAGGAGGACGGAACCGTGGTTCTGTGCGGTGAGGCGGATGCCATGCAGGAGGCTCTGTCCTGGAAGGGCGTGGCGGATATCGCTTTGGGAGACGGCTATATCGCGGGCCTTCTGGCAAACGGCCAGGTGGTGACGGCAGGAGACACCTCTTGCCTGGGAGCGGGAACGGCGGGCTGGAGCGACATCGCGGCGGTTGCGGCAGGAGAAGGCGCGCTTTTCGGTCTGCGGGCTGACGGTTCCATCGTGCGCACCACCTCTACCTGCGGCACCGTATCCAGAGAGAATTTTACGGATCTGAAAAAGGTGGTTTCCGGCGGCGGATGGCTGCTGGGACTTCGTGAGGACGGAACCGTGATCTCCTGGGGCGTTTCCGGCGGCCTTTCCGGGCAGACCGACGTTGCGGACTGGACGGACATTGCGGACATAGCGGCCTGTGATCAGGCTGCCATCGGTGTGAAAACGGACGGTACCGTGCTGGTGGCGGGCGGCGGTCCGGACAGCGGCGCAGCCGGAAATGCGCAGGCTGACAGGGATGTAAACGCGGAGGATGGCAGCTCCGGAAGCGTGCAGACCGGAGCAGAAGAAGACTGGCTGGAGGAGATTGCCTCCTGGACGGGAATTACGCAGGCAGCGATCACGGACGGCATTGCGGTCGGCCTGAAAGAAGATGGGACCGTGATGAGCGCTGCGGCTGACGGAACTGTCGTTTCCGGAACAACTGCAGGTTTTTCGGAGTGGACGCAGATTGGTTCCATTGCGGCGGGCAATGGTGAGATCGTCGGCGTAAGGTCTGACGGAACCGTTCTTTCAAACAGGCGCACCCTTTCTGTCTCCGGCGCGCAGTCGGCTGCGGTGGGGGGAGACTATGTCGCCACCGTACTTTCAGACGGGACAGTGGATGTCTCCGGCATCTCAGGAGGAGCGGCCAACGTATACAGCTGGAAGGACATCGTCCAGACGGCGGCAGGAGCGGAGCACACCGTGGGTTTAAAGAGCGATGGAACGGTAGTTGCGGCCGGAGCTAACGAAAACGGCCAGTGTGAGATTGGAAGCTGGACGGATGTGGCGTACATTGCGGCCGGGGATTACTACACCATCGGCGTGAAAAACGACGGCAGCCTGCTCATCGCGGGAAAGCTGCCCGGCGAGTTCTGACTGAATGCAGAGTTCCCAAAGTGGTGTACGGTAAAAGATAAAATTTCCAATCTGTTCCAACCGGATCAGACATTTTGACATGGAGGAAGTTATGGGAGATATGTGGAGAAAAAAGAATCTGGCTGAAAAGATCCTGCTGATCGGTATAGCGGTGGATCTGATCGGATTTTTTGTAATCCCGTCTGCGGAGCTGTCCGCATCGGCGGAGCTTCTGTCGCGGCTGGCGTCCGCTTTCGGGGTGGATGAGATGCCAAAGCAGCTCACAAGATTCGCTTATCTGCGGATCGCCATGAAGGAGTCTGCTGCTTTAGCGCTTATTACCTTCGGGATTTTTCCTGTGCTGGATGTACTGTGTCTGTGGCTTGCAGCCAAAAAAGGCGGAAGAAAGCGATATATCGCTATGCTGCTGATCTATCTTCTGGTGGTCGCTCCCTGGAGCCGGGTGACAGTACAGATGGCTTTGGATACTACCGGCTATGAAATGTGCGCCGGAAGCATGGGACTGGTATTCCTTCCGCTCCTTCTGGCGGCGCTTTCCCTGCTCTGTTTTCTGCTTTACGGAAAGCTTCATGTCAGGGCGGCGGACGGCGCGAAAGGGATCCATATGGATCAGGTAAAAAAAGGAGCCGCAGACGCGTTGGAATCCATCAAAAATCAGGACTGGGAAGGCCGCGCGGAAACGGCGAAGGCCGTAGCGTCCTATGCCGGAAAACGGGCAGCCGGCCTTGCGCAGAAGCTGGCGGAAGACGGAAAAGAGATCGTAAGGCAGGCGAAGGAGGAACAGGCGAGCGAAAAGCCGGCTGCCGGATCGCAGAGAGCTGAAAAACCGGCTGCCGTGGCACAGCCCGAAGATCGTCCGGTGAAGCTTCAGCAACATACAGGAGGGCAGGCAATCCGTCCGGTTCAGAGACAGGAGTCGCCGCGGCAGGAGACGGCCAGTCCGGTTCAGAGGCAGGAAGCATCCCGCCAGACCGCAGCACGTCCGCCGCAGACAGGTACGCTTACGGGACGGAAAGGAATGTATGCGGGCGCGCAGATCCCGCTTCCAAACGGAGAGAGGATTGTGATCGGAAGGGATGCCTCCCGCTCCAGCATCGTGCTGGCGGACAAAACGGTGAGTGGAGCGCACTGTATCGTCTGCTATGATGCCGGAAGCGGAAAATATCAGGTGACGGACTGCTCGGAAAACGGTACAGTCCTGGAGAACGGTATGCGGCTTCCGAAGAACCGCACCGTAATGCTGGAGCCGGGACAGGTTCTGGTAATCGGACCGGAGCAGTTCCGGCTGGGATAAACGGCCCGGAAGCAAAACACGGCTTTTGCGGAAGCCGATCCGGACAGTTCAGATGAGGGAGGGAAAACGCCATGGCAGAGACTGGATTGTGCCCCGGCTGTATGAGAGAGCTGGAAAGAATCGCAACGGAAACACCGGAACAGAAAACGGGCGGGCAGAAGATGTCCGCTCCGGGAAGACACAGCCAAAAGGGACAGCAGGCAGATACGGCCCGCTGTCCCTACTGCGGTTTCTGCCCTTCGGAATATCAGCAGAATTCACGCTGCCTGCCGCCCGATACCATCCTCGCGGGAAAATATCTGGTGGGAAAGGTCCTGGGAGAGGGCGGATTCGGCATCACCTACATAGGCTTTGACCTGAACATGAAAACCCGTGTGGCCATCAAGGAGTATTTCCCGGTGGAGCTGGTGACAAGGGATACCACACGCCGGAGCGCGGGCGGAGGCGGCACGGCTTTCGGAGGTTCTGGCTCGGGTAGCGCTGCGCCAAGCGCATCTGCATCCGGCGGCAGCGGCGCGTTTGCGAGCGGCGTTTCCTCTTCCGGCGGCGGGAGTGACCGGGTCATTTCCTTAAGCGGTGAAAAGAGCAAAACCTATCAGCAGGGGCTGAAAAAATATGTGGATGAAGCCCGCAATGTATCCCAGTTCGCGGACATCCCCGGCATCGTATCGGTCAAGGATTTCTTTTATGAAAACAATACCGCCTATATCGTAATGGAGTACATAGAAGGGATCAGCCTGAAGGAGTATCTGAAGCGGAAGGGCGGGAAGGTATCGGAGGAAGAAGCGCTTGCCATCCTTCGCCCGGTGCTGGAAGCGCTGGAAAAAGTACATGCGGCGGGAATCGTGCACCGGGATATCAGTCCGGACAATATCATGCTGACTTTTACCGAAGAAGGGAAAACGGGAGCAGGGCAGTCTGACGTTTCCGCAGTTTACGGGAATATCAGCACAGTAAAGCTCATCGACTTCGGCGCGGCCCGCATGACGTCGAAAAACGACCAGAAGTCCCTGACCATCATCCTGAAACACGGCTACGCCCCGGAGGAGCAGTACCGTTCCCACGGGGAACAGGGCCCGTGGACGGATGTGTACGCCCTCTGCGCGGTGCTCTATAGGATGCTCACCGGGAAAGTGCCTGAACCTGCCATGGATCGACTTTTCTCTGATGGATTAAAGCGTCCGGAGGAACTGGGAGTGAAGGTCAGCCCTGCGGTGGCCGAAGCTATTATGTGGGGGCTGGCGGTGAAGAAGGAAGACCGTATTCAGAGCGTGCGGGAATTGATGGACGCGCTGTATCAGGGGAAATCGGTTGGAAAAGCAGGGAAGAAATGGCTCAGGTACAGTGTTTTTGCCGCTGCGGCAGCAGGCGTTCTTTTGTTGGGTGTGATCATGGTACAGGTGGCAAACAGGCCGCAGGAGATGGAAGCCGTCCGGCAGACGGAAGAGACGGCGGAAATGGCAGAGGGAGCGGAAGAGACTGGGAGCGCAGGGGCAGCGGAACAGGCGGAAACCAATGCAGGAGAAGCTTCCGAAGCCGCAGGTAGGGAGGAAACGGTTCTCCCGCCCACGGAGGAATATCTGGTTCTTGAAGAAAAAGAAGAACTGGGGGAGCAGATCGTTTTTCCGAGCGCGCAGACAGCGATCAGTTGCGTAAGGCAGGCGCATACGCTGTTTCGTATGCCGGATGGACATGTGAAAGCGCTGGGTAGCAATAGGTACGGGCAGTGCATGGTAGAAAACTGGGAGCATGTGGCGGCAGTGTCCGCAAGCTCGACTCATTCCCTGGGGCTTCGGTCGGATGGAAAAGTATACGCGGTGGGAGAGAACAGCTACGGACAGTGCGATACGGGAGGCTGGCATGATATCGTCGCGATAGCTGCCGGGGAATCGGCAAGCTTTGGACTTCGTGCCGATGGGACTGTGGAAGCCTGCGGCAATGTGAAATTTTTTATGGATGAAATTTCCACATGGAAAAATATCAGGGCGATCGCCACAGCGCCAAACAGGTCGGGCGTCATCGGTCTGGATGAAAATGGAAACTGTCATTTTGCAGGCTTCTGGAACGACCTGCCGCAGATAACCGGATGGGAAGATGTGGAATGGATCAGTTGCGGCGCGCTGCAGGGACTTGCTCTGATCGGGATACGGGAAAATGGCAGCCTGGTACGCGCTCAGTTGGAGGAAGACAGCTTTGGCCATTTCACAGGGGTGGAAAACTGGACAGAGGTGAAGCAGTTCAGCGCGAATACACCGGCACTGGGGGTCGGACAGGACGGTACGGCGATGTTTCTGGAAAGCGCAGATCCTGAATTGAAAGAAACGCTCAGAACCTGGACGGATCTGGAGGCTCTCACCTCCGCGTATATTTTTGATGAGCTTCTGGTATTTGGATTGCAGGAGGACGGCACGATCCTTGAATACAGGGAAAACAACGGAAATTCCGAACCGGCCGAAATGACGGATCTCAAATGGATCCAGGTTGTGTCAGAGGGACAGGAGGATTGTCTTGTTACGGTAAATGAGGAAGGAAAGCTGCTGACCTATGGCATATCTATTCCGAGCTTTTACACCGAGATAGAAAGCAGGGGAGCCGCTTCTCTGATAGGCGCAGGCGGACTTACACGGGACGGCTATCTGTATGAGGACGGAACTTTTCATGGCTGGGATCGCGCAAATGGCGCGTATACCTGGTGGACGGAAGACAATATCCTTCAGGCGGCGGAGCTCTGGGGCGGTGCGGCCAATGATGTATGGTCAGAGGCATTTGCCCTTCTTACAAGGGACGGGCGCGTGGAGATCAGAGAGACGCATGATGCCGTAGACGGGGTGGAGCTTTGGTCGGAATCGGAGATCAGGCAGGCGTCGCAGGCGGAAGCATGGACCGACGTGATACAGATCCTGGGGATAGACGGCAAGATATACGGGCTTCACAGGGACGGAACCGTTTCCACCACGGTGGAGGAAAACAGGGAAAGCCTGCAGGATGTCTTAAATGTGGAAAAAATAGCGGGGTACATCGGAGGGCAGCATGGCCTGGAGGATGTGCTGGCCTTAAAAAAGGACGGGACGGTAGAGCTGATCGTTGCGGGAGAACGGGCGGTGGAAATGGGGCGTACGCAGGTACAAAGCTGGACAGGGATTGAGGACATCGCCGTGGGCGAAAGCCATGTGGCGGGCCTCCTTTCGGACGGCACAGTGATCGCCGCAGGCAGCAACCACGCGGGCCAGTGCGACGTGGAGAACTGGGGAAACATCATTTATCTGACGGCAGGTCGCAACTGTACGATTGGCATCACCGCCGACGGCGAACTGAAAATGGCTGGTTCTCTATATTGACAGAAAATATATAATTTTCGTAAGAAAAAACTGAAAAATATATTTAGGTAGTTTGTTTTATGAGATAATTTCTGCCGGAGCGTCACAGGACGCGTTTCCGGTGCACCCAGACTTCTGCAAAGCGAAGTCTTGCCGCGGTTTGGAAAGAGGACAGGATGATGGATCAAAATAAAATCTGGGAAAACTTTGGAATCAAAACAGACAAACAGAATCCCCGTGCCCTGGCGGTGAACACAGTCCTCGCCGGAAAGTATCTGGTTGGCCCGGTGCTGGGAGAAGGCGGCTTTGGGATTACCTATGTTGGATACGACCTGAACATGGAAATCAGGATCGCCATTAAGGAATATTTTCCTGTAGAGCTGGTCACAAGGGATACCACCCGCCGGAGCTCGGGCGGAGGCGGTTCGGCATCCAACGGCTCTGTCCCTGGCAGTTCTGTACCAGGCGCATCTGTATACGGCGGCGACATACCGTCAGCGGGCGGCGTTTCTTCTTCCGGCGGCGGGAGCGACCGGGTCATTTCCTTAAGCGGCGAAAAGAGCAAGACCTACCAGCAGGGGCTGAAAAAATATGTGGATGAGGCCAGAAATGTTTCTCAGTTCGCAGACATCCCCGGCATCGTATCGGTGAAGGATTTCTTTTATGAAAACGATACCGCCTATATCGTGATGGAGTACATAGAGGGGATCAGCCTGAAGGAGTATCTGAAGCAGAAAGGCGGAAAGCTCTCCGAGGAAGAATCTCTCGCCATCCTGCGCCCTGTGCTGGAAGCGCTGGAAAAGGTACACGCAGCGGGGATCGTGCACCGGGATATCAGCCCGGACAATATCATGCTGACCTTTGCGGAAGAAGGGAAAACGGGAGCAGGGCAATCAGGTGTTTCCGCCGTTTACGGGAATATCAGCGCAGTGAAGCTCATCGACTTCGGCGCGGCGCGGATGACTTCAAAGAACGACCAGAAGTCCCTGACCATTATCTTAAAACATGGCTATGCCCCGGAGGAGCAGTATCGTTCCCACGGGGAACAGGGGCCATGGACGGACGAGTACGCCCTCTGCGCGGTGCTATACAGGATGCTCACCGGAAAAGTCCCGGAGCCTGCCATGGACCGGCTTTTTTCTGATGGGTTAAAGAGTCCCGAAGAGCTGGGAGTTAAGGTCAGCCCTGCGGTGTCCGAAGCCATCATGCGTGGCCTGGCGGTGAAGAAGGAAGAGCGGATCCAGAGCGTGCGGGAATTGATGGATGCGTTGTATGCGGGGAAGAAGCTGAAAAAGAGCAGGGGGCGAAGAACAGGCGGAAAAAGCATCCGGGTATGTTGTGGTTGCATCCGCCGCCGCAGTCTGTGTCCTGGCAGTTACAGGGATTGGCTGGAAAATGCTGTCCGGCCGGGCAGTGGCGGACGGATCAGAAGCAATGGACACGTTGGGAACAGTCGGGCAGGCCGTTGGCGGAGAGGCAGCTTCAGCCATGGAAAAGGCAGATTTTTCAGAAACAGTGGTTGCAGAGGAAAAATCGGATCTTCCGGAAACGGTGTCCGGCGGCGTCGATGCAGCGGAGGGGATGGAAGAAGTGGTGATTCACGGTTCAGAAGAGGAACTGGGAGAACAGATTGCTTTTTACAGGCCGCAGGACAGCATGAGTACCTGGTCTCATACGCTGATCTGCAAGTCGGACGGAACGGTGGAGGCCAGAGGGGACAATGGAGATGGTCAGTGCGAAGTGCAGGGCTGGACAAATATTGTTTCGGTAAAGGCAGGTAACGGACATTCGCTGGGGCTTCGTTCGGATGGAACGGTAGTGGCGGCAGGAGATAATTATTACGGTCAGTGTGATGTGACGCACTGGACGGATGTGCTGCAGATCTGCGCAGGAGAAAATGAAAGCTACGGCGTGACGAAGGACGGAGAGGTGCTGATCGCCGGAACCACATATAAGGGCGAGGAAATTTTACGGGAGATTGGAAGCTGGAGCGGGATAAAAAGTATTGCCGTCGGCCACGGCAATTATGGCATCGCCGGCCTGACTTATGACGGGACCGTATTGTTCGCGGGAATGGATGAAAAAATCGAGGGATGGGACGGGGTAGAGGAAATTTTCTTCCGCGGGCCCCTTCTGGTGGGACTGGAAGCGGATGGAACCGTACGGACGGCGGATGGAGAAGCTTCCGGACAGGCTGAAAATATGGAGAATATAAAACAGGTCGGCGATTTTTCACGCCTGGACCGGTCTCCGGCTCAGATCATGGGAGCGGCTTTGGACGGGAGCGTGGCCGGAGCGGCGGAGATCGAAAATGCTGATGCCAGAAAGGAGCTTCTGTCCTGGTCCGGCATGAGAGCCGTAGACTGCATTGACGAAACGTTTTACATTGGCCTGAAAGATGACGATACCATTCTGGAATATTATGCGAATCTGGGAAACGCTTCTCCGGAGGATTTTCAGAATCTGGAATGGGCGCAGCCGGTCGGCCTTTCGTATTCTTCCGCAATGGGGATTCTGGCTCAGACAAAAGACGGAAGGAATCTTTACTTTGGAAATCAGCCTTCCCTTTTGAACGGGATGGAAAAGCTTGGAACACAAAAAATCAAAAGCGCCTTTACGTTTCTGAACGGTCTGGTTTTTCTGACAGAGGACGGGACACTTGTTTCCGATACCGGATGGGAGCCGGAAACCATGTCAGGAGTGGAGCAGATCGTTCAGGTGCAGGAAAATCTGGCGGTGCTTTTGGAAGACGGGAGCGTCCGGCTGTATGAGCAGGTGGAGGCGGATGTGGCGGATTTTCTTCCGGAAGAAAAGGAATATGTGGAATCCTGGAAGGACATCGTCCAGATATGCGGCGGCACGGACTGGATCTGCGGACTGAAAAAGGACGGGACGGTCTTTTTTTCCAACGGCACGGAAACGGAAGAAAACGACATACAGGCTGTCTGCGGGAATGATGCGGATTGCCTGGGCATCCGGTCGGACGGGACGATAGCCGTCCTTCAGTGGGCGCTGCGGGATGAATCAGGAAACCGGCTGGTGGATGGTTGGACGGACATGACGCAGCTTGCCATGGGCAACGGCCATACGGTGGGGCTGCGGTCTGATGGAACCGTGGTCGCCGCCGGAAACAACCACTGCGGACAGTGCAACGTGGAGGAATGGAAGGACGTCGTCTATATAGATGCGAAGGGACAGTGTACGATCGGAATTACCAGGGACGGCAGGCTGCTGTTTGCCGGATCCCTTTACTGATATAGACGGGAAAAAGACTGACAGGAAAAGGAGATTAACATGGATCAAAATAAAATCTGGGAAAGCTTCAACCTGAAAACGGAAAAGCAGAATCCCCGCTGCCTGGCGGTGAACACGGTTCTTGCCGGAAAATATCTGGTTGGCCCGGTGCTGGGCGAAGGGGGATTTGGAATTACCTATGCGGGTTACGACCTGAACATGGAAACCCGAATCGCGATTAAGGAATATTTTCCGGTAGAATTGGTCACAAGGGATACTACCAGACGGACGGTGGGTAAAGATGGAACGGCGTCCGGCGGCCAGGTTTCCGAAAGCGCTTCCACGTCCGGCGGCGGGAGCGACCGTGTGATCTCCTTAAGCGGCGAAAAGAGCAAAACATACCAGCAGGGCCTGAAAAAATATGTGGACGAGGCCAGAAATGTTTCACAGTTCGCGGACATCCCCGGCATCGTGTCGGTGAAGGATTTCTTTTATGAAAACGACACAGCTTACATCGTGATGGAGTACATAGAGGGAGTCAGTCTGAAGGAATATCTGAAGCAGAAAGGCGGGAAGGTATCGGAGGAAGAGGCTCTCGCAATTCTTCGCCCGGTGCTGGAGGCGCTGGAGAAGGTGCACGCGGCGGGGATCGTACACAGAGACATCAGCCCGGATAATATTATGCTGACCTTTACGGAAAAAGAGAAAGCGGAACAGGCATCTGCATCTGATACCGCGTCTACTTCGGCGTCAACCGCCGTTTACGGTAACATCAGCGCGGTGAAGCTCATCGACTTCGGCGCGGCCCGCATGACCTCCAAAAACGACCAGAAGTCCCTGACTATTATTCTGAAACACGGCTACGCTCCGGAGGAGCAGTATCGCTCCCACGGAGAACAGGGGCCATGGACGGACGTGTATGCCCTCTGCGCGGTGCTATATAGGATGCTCACCGGAAAAGTCCCGGAGCCTGCCATGGACCGGCTTTTTTCTGATGGGTTAAAGAGTCCGGAAGAGCTGGGTGTGAAGGTCAGTCCGGCGGTGTCCGAAGCGGTTATGAAGGGCCTGGCGGTGAAGAAGGAAGACCGGATCCAAAGCGTGCGGGAATTGATGGACGCGCTGTATGCGGGAAAGAAGCTGAAAAGGCGCGGAAACGGAAAGCTGTCCCGCCCGGCGCTGGTTGCGGCGGCAGCGGCGGGCGTGTTGATTTTGATTGTGGCCGCTGTGGGAATCGGAATGGCCTTCCGTGACGGAAACGGGATGAAGATGGAAGATGCCGGAGCAGGTCAGGATGATTTGACGGAGAACGCGATCCAGGGCGGCGCGGACAGCCAGATACAGAATCCGGAAGCGGGAGAGGCTTCCCCTGGCAATGTTTCCGGAACGGGTCAGACGGATGAAGGAGAAAACACGGTTCTGCTGGAAGAAGCGGAGGAAGAGGAGATTGCCTTTTACAGTCCGCAGAACGCCATTTCCGGAAACATCCAGTCTCCAATCCTGATGTGCCTGCCGGACGGGAGTGTGAAAGCGTTTGGAGACAATTCCGCAGGACAGTGCCGGGTGGATAACTGGGGAGATGTAGTCGCGGTTTCCGTGAATGTGACTCAGTCTCTGGGACTTGACGCCAACGGAACCGTTTACGCGGCAGGGGATAATTCGATGGGTGAGTGCGATGTTGATACGTGGAGCGACATCGTTGCGGTAGCGGCCGGTTTTTACGCAAGCTTCGGCCTGAAAACGGATGGTACGGTTGTGGCCTGCGGAGATGTGGAAAGGTATGCGGAAGCGCTGGAAAGCTGGAAGGATATCAAGGCGATCACGGCCTTCCCGGGAAATTATTACGGCCTGGTAGGGTTGGACCGGAACGGGAATATTTTCTGCGCAGGCTTTGACGAAGAGATGCCGCAGGTGACGGGCTGGGAGGATGTGGAACAGATCAGCATAAATAAAAGGGGAGAACAGTTCACGCTTGCGGGCATCCGGGAGGATGGATCTATTGTCTCCCGCAGGCTGACGGTGGATGAGTCGTCGCAGGAATATGATGAGCTGGAAACCTGGACAGGAATGAAGCAGTTCAGCATGAACACGCCTGTTCTCGGCGTGCGAAAGGACGGGACGGTGGCCTGTTCCTCTGGCGCGGGAGAGGCGGTTCAGGCGGAGCTGGCGTCCTGGAGCGAAATGGAGGCAGTTACCTCCATCGACCAGAGCGGCGGCATATATGTGGTAGGGATTACGCAGGACGGAGAGATCAGGGAATACAGAGAGAACACAGGAAACGCCTCTCTGGAAGAAATGAAAAATCTGAAATGGGTTCATGTTCTTCCGGATGAGGCAGGCAGTATTGCCGCAGGAACCACGGATGGGCGTCTGCTGACCTACGGACAGGACTGGCTCCTGCCGACGCTGGAAATGAGCCTGCGCGAGATGGGAGCCGATCCGGCGACACTGGCCGGGATGGAGGGCCGCAGGACTTTTTTCAGTGAAGACGGAAGCGTCTTTGGAGTGGGATATATGGACCGCGCTTCCTGGAGCGAAACCGGTGTGAAAAAGGTGGTGGAGTTATGGGATTATCTCACCTACCAGCAGATGAGCTCAGGCGCATATGCGCTGTTGATGGAGGACGGAAGCGTCCGCATCCGCACCGTGGATGATGAACTGGAGGGAAGCGGGATCGATCTGGAGAAATGGCTGGGGGAATTAAAAGAGGCAGAGAAATGGACGGATGTCAGGGAACTTTGTTGGAGCAGGAGCAGAGCAACACTGTATGGACTGCATGAGGACGGCTCTGTATCCGCTTCTGTCGGCCAGGGATTTTCAGCAGAAGGCCGGAAGATAGAAAAAATAGAGGAACAAAACGGCGTTTTGGCAGGAATGACAGAGGATGGGAAAATGATCCTCCTCCGTTTCAATGAGGATGCGGAAGAAATGGGACTGAAAGCGGCTGAACTCTGGGAGGGCGTGGCGGACTTTGCGTTGGGAGACAGCCATATCGTCGGCCTGCTGGAGGACGGTACGGTTGTGGCTGCGGGCAGCAACCACGCGGGACAGTGCGATGTGGAGGACTGGAAAAATATCGTTTTCATCACGACAGGAAGAAGCTGTACCCTCGGCATTACCGCGGACGGCGACCTGAAAATAGCCGGTTCCCTGTACTGACGGAAACGGATAAAAGCGGAGATGGGAGAAGGATGATGGATCAGAATCAAATCTGGGAAAGCTTCGGAATCAAAACAGACAAACAGAATCCCCGCGCCCTGGCGGTGAACACAGTCCTTGCCGGAAAGTATCTGGTTGGCCCGGTGTTGGGTGAAGGGGGCTTTGGGATTACCTATGCTGGATACGACCTGAATATGGAAACCAGGATTGCGATCAAGGAATACTTTCCGGTGGAGCTGGTCACAAGGGATACCACCCGGCGGAGTGCGGGCGATAGCGGTGCGGTATCCGGCAGCGGAGCGTCTGTAAACGGTATCTCCGCGTCCGACAAGCTGGCATCCGGCAGCGGACCGTCAGCAGACGGCGTTTCCTCTTCCGGCGGCGGGAGCGACCGCGTCATTTCCTTAAGCGGTGAGAAAAGCAAAACCTACCAGCAGGGCCTGAAAAAATATGTGGATGAAGCCCGCAACGTATCCCAGTTCGCGGGCATCCCCGGCATCGTGTCGGTGAAGGATTTCTTTTACGAAAACAATACCGCCTATATCGTGATGGAGTACATAGAGGGAATCAGCCTGAAAGAATATCTGAAGCAGAAGGGCGGGAAGGTATCGGAGGAAGAAGCTCTCGCCATCCTTCGGCCGGTGCTGGAAGCGTTGGAAAAGGTGCACGCAGCGGGGATTGTGCATCGGGACATCAGCCCGGACAACATCATGCTGACCTTTGCGGAACAGGGAAAGGCGGAACAGTTGTCTGTGTCCAATACCACATCCCATACCGTGTCCGCTGCGTCAGGCACGGCACCCGCCGCCATTTATGGAAACATCAGCGCAGTAAAGCTCATCGACTTCGGTGCGGCCCGCATGACATCAAAGAACGACCAGAAGTCTCTGACTATCATCTTAAAACACGGCTACGCCCCGGAAGAACAGTACCGCTCCCATGGCGAACAGGGGCCGTGGACGGATGTGTACGCCCTTTGCGCTGTCCTTTACCGGATGCTCACCGGAAAGGTCCCGGAGCCTGCCATGGACCGACTTTTTTCCGATGGGTTAAAACGCCCGGAGGAGTTGGGAGTGAAGGTCAGCCCTGCCGTGTCCGAGACCATCATGCGTGGCCTGGCGGTGAAGAAGGAAGACCGGATTCAGTCTGTGCGGGAGCTGATGGATGCCCTGTATGCGGGCAAGAAGCTGAAAAAGAAAGGAAAGCAGATTCAGATTGGAAAACATCCCATTTCCGCCCGCGCGGCGGCGCTGGCTGTTGGCTGCGTGTTCATCCTTGCGGCGGGGATTGCTGCCGTCGGAATTGGCCTGTCCGGCCGGAATACGCCCTCTGCCGCTGTGGCGGATGGACTGGAAGCAGCCGTTACGGATGGGACAGGAGCGCCGGAATCAGGACAGACGGGAAGAACCGATGCGGACGGAACGGCTTTGCCGGAAGCAGTGGACGGGACTGCCGCAGCTGAAACGGTTCCGGCCTCAGGAACCGGACAGGCGCCGGAGGGAGCCGAAACCCTGATGTTGGAGGAAAAAGCGTACGAACCGGGCGAGCAGATTGTCTGGCCGAAGGCGGAAACCATGATTGCAGGTGGATACAAGCATCTGGTTTCCCTGCGTGATGACGGGACTGTTCTGGTGGCGGGAGATAATGGCGCAGGACAATGTAATGTGCAGGACTGGGAGTCCGTCGCTGCTGTCTACGCACATGATTCGATTACGGCGGGTCTGCGTACGGACGGTACGGTGGTAGTGGCAGGCCGGGAGGCATTGAGTGAAAGTGTTTCTTCCTGGGAGGAAGTGACCATGCTGGCGTTGGGAATCAACCATATCCTCGGCCTGACGCAGGACGGTAGGGTTCTTTCTGCCGGAACCAATCAGGAAGGCTGCTGCGAGACAGGAGACTGGGAAAATATCGTGTCCATTTGGGCGGACGACTACCTTTCCGTCGGTATCCGGGAGGACGGGAGCGTGGTGCTTGCCGGTATGGCCGCAGACACGGAGGAAGAACAGAAAGCAGCTGAGGAGGAACTCGCGTCCTGGACGGGGATACGTCAGATTGTGGTATACAACAATATTTTTTATGGCCTGAAGCAGGACGGCACGGTAGTATGCGCCGGAAGGGAAGACGAAAGTCTGAGACAGCAGATTTCCGGATGGAGCGGTATCCGTTCCCTGTCTGTGGGAGACGGTTTTGTGGCAGGCCTGAGAGAGGACGGTACAGTGGCCGCCGTTCAGTATAGCATAAACGACCAGAGGGCAGAGGTGACGCAGTGGAAGGATGTGGCCGCGCTGACCGGAACAATGTACAATCTGGCGGCGCTGCTTGAGAACGGAAGGATTCTGGTAACGGAACCATCGCGCAGCGGAAACTGTACGATGGAGGAAATCCTTTCGCTGTCCGATGCGGTTCAGGCGGCATGGCAGGGTGACAGTCTGGCGGTACTCTGTCAGGACGGAGCGGTCAGAAATACAGGGTATGTGGAATATTACAGAGATGAAACAACGGAAATAAATGAATGGCAGGATATTTCCGCTATCGCAGCCGCTGGCATAACAATGGGAGGCATCCGAAGGGACGGAACGGTAACGAGAACGGCTTTCGGGGGAGCCAGCGTATCCAATGCTCTGATCGAGGAACTCGGCTGGGAAGAGGCGGCCAGAGTGGCGAAGGAGAGAAAAGCGCAGACGCCCGATCTGATCTCCGGTTGGACGAACGTAAAGGAACTTTCCTTCTCAGAAGGCCATGCGGCAGCCCTCTTGACGGACGGAACCGCTGCAGCGGCCGGTTTTCCGGAGGATCAGTCGAGTGTGGACTATCGCACCGGCCTGACGCTGGACGGCTCCTGCCAGGTAGACGGCTGGTCGGACCTGAAGCAGGTGCTGGCCCTGAACGGGGAAACCATCGGCCTGAAAAATGACGGAACCCTTCTGACCACCGGGGAAATGCCAGAAGAATGGAATTCTTATACCGATTTGGAAAGCATATGGGGATATCAGCGTACAGCCGCCGCCATTCGCTCCGATGGAACGGTGGTATACCTGTACAAAGGCGACGACAGCTACGGCCAGAACAACATCAGCGGCTGGACGGATATGGTACAGCTTTCCATCGGTGAAAATCATACCGTCGGCCTGCGCTCTGACGGCACGGTCACGGCAGTTGGCGACAACTACGCCGGACAGTGCGACGTGGAAGGCTGGAGCGGCGTGGCAAGTATTGCCGCAGGAGAAAGCGGCACCGTGGGAATTACGGAGGACGGCAGAGTGCTCCTTGCGGGAACCCTGCCGGGTGATTATTTTGTGGCCGAGACCTGGCCCGCCGTGACGGTGCCGGAGGGATAACCCAAAGCTTGGAAAAGGAATGGAGATTGATATGGAACTGTGGAATCATTTTTGTCCCGGCTGTATGCGGGAGATAAAAGAAAATAAAGCGGTCGGAATCGGAAAGGACGAAGGAAACGCGGAAAAGTCCGCCGGACGCGGACACGGCCGGACAGATTTTCGCTGTCCTTACTGCGGTTTTTCAGAATCCGGATACAAGCAGAATCCCCGCTGCCTGCCCCTAAATACCATCCTCGCCGGAAAATACCTGGTAGGGAAAGTCCTCGGTGAGGGCGGCTTCGGCATCACATACATGGGCTACGACCTGAATATGAAGACCCGCATCGCCATCAAGGAATATTTCCCCGTGGAGCTGGTCAGCCGCGACACCACCCGTCTCACCTCGCCGGACGGAAGGCCCGTTTCCGGCGGCGGAAGCGACCGTGTGATCTCCTTAAGCGGCGAGAAAAGCAAAACCTATCAGCAGGGCCTGAAAAAATACGTGGACGAAGCCCGGAATGTTTCTCAGTTCGCGGGCATCCCCGGCATCGTATCGGTGAAGGATTTCTTTTATGAAAATGATACGGCCTACATCGTGATGGAGTACATAGAAGGCGTGAGCCTGAAGGAGTATCTGCGGCAGAAGGGCGGACAGCTTTCCGAAGAAGAAGCCCTCGCTATCATGCGGCCGATGCTGGAAGCGCTGGAAAAGGTACACGCGGCGGGAATCGTACATAGGGATATCAGCCCGGACAACATCATGCTGACCTTTGGGGAGCAGGGAATGGCGAAACAGGGAAAGGCGGAACAGCCGCCCGCAACCAATACCGTTTCCGCTCCGTCAACCGCAGCATCCGCCGCCGTTTATGGAGACATCGCCGCCGTCCGTCTCATCGACTTCGGCGCGGCCCGCATGACATCGAAGAACGACCAGAAGTCCCTGACCATTATTCTGAAACACGGCTACGCCCCAGAGGAGCAGTACCGTTCCCACGGGGAACAGGGTCCTTGGACGGATGTGTACGCCCTCTGCGCGGTGCTTTACCGGATGCTCACCGGAAAAGTCCCGGAGCCTGCCATGGACCGGCTTTTCGCTGATGGGTTAAAGCGCCCGGAGGAGCTGGGAGTGAAGGTCACTCCGGCAGTATCGGAAGCCATCATGCGCGGCCTCGCGGTGAAGAAGGAAGACCGGATCCAGAGCGTGCGGGAACTGATGGACGCCCTGTATGCAGGAAAGAGGCTGAAAAAGCGCGGAAATGGAAAGCTGTCCCGTCCGGCTCTGGCCGCCGCGCTGGCGGCAGGCGTGCTGGTTGTGATCCTTGCGGCGGGGATTACAGGCGCACTCCGGACAGGACACGGCACAGCCGGAAGGAATGCGGCGTCTGGCCAGAATACGACAAACGGCCAGAATGCGGACAGCCGGAATACAGAGGGTTTGCCGGGCGCGCAAAACCCGGCCGATGCCGGAAATCCGGGACAAAACTCCGATAAGGACGCTCTGGCGGAAGAAAACACCCTTGTTCTGGAAGAAGAAACCGAGGAAGAAGACTGGGAGATCCTTGTGACCAGGACGCCCCAGACCAGCGGCGCGGCCGGAGGGAGCCATGCGGTTTTCGTGCGGGAGGACGGGACAGTGGCTTCCTGCGGAAGCAATACCTTCGGCCAGAGAAATCTGTCGGAGTGGAGCCGGGTGGCCGCCGTGGCCACGGGCGACAGCTTTACGGCCGGACTGCGGGAAAACGGAACGGTTCTGGTGGCGGGCGAGCTGGAGGGGAAGGACGATGTGGAGCGCTGGGAAAATGTGACGGCCATCTCCGCCTCCGAAGAGCATCTGCTGGGGCTTACCGCAGACGGAAAAATCCTTGCCAACATCGATTATTCGGGCATGGATGCCGGAGAGAATACGGATTTTACGGAATGGGAAAATATCCGCGCCATTTCGGCGGGCCTGTATGTGATGGCCGCGCTGACGGAGGACGGCCGGGTGCTGACGGTGGGCTTTGACGGCTGGACGCCCGCGGAGATTTCGGGCTGGGAGGATGTAACGGCACTGGCCTGCAGCCAGAGGATCGTTTACGGTCTGACGGAGGACGGCTCGGTAAAAGCTGCGGATATGTGGTCAAACCAGCCGCCCTATGAGCGGATCGAAGGAATAGAAGAGCTTCAGAATCTGGTGCAGATCGGCGCCGACATTACCAGCGTGTATGGTGTGACGGCAGACGGAAAGCCATGTCTGGCGGGACAGGAGTATGAAACGCAGGAAGCTGCGGAAATCTTTGCCGGATGGAATTCCCTTTTCTGCCTGGCAAGGGCGAACGATACCGGAAGCATGGCGGGCCTGGGAACGGATGGAAGCCTGATAAAGGGAAACACCAACTATGGAACCAGCACGCCGGAAGAAATGACCGGGATCACGCGCGTTGAGATTTTAAGCGGACTGGACAGCTACGGAACGGCACTGATCGGAATGACGGAGGACAATCGGTTTATTACCTATGGAGATAACCGGTATGTCCTTACCTCGCAGCTGACAGCCGCCGAACAGGTGAGTCAGATCGTCGAGCTGGAGTATATGGATTCGGTGGGGCTTTCCTACAGCCCGGCCTGGCTGGACGGAGACGGCACTCTGTACATGGAAAAGGATTTTTGGATCGAACCGGTTCTGGAGGGCTGCGTTCAGATCGTTCCGGGGAATAAAGATCAGATTTACTGTATCTGCGCGCTCATGGAGAATGGAACGGTGAAGGTACTGTCGGCGGAATATGAAGGAACTTTGCCTGATGGAATCCGGGAGGCTGCGGAATGGAACGGCATTACTCAGCTTGCCGGCTGTTCCGACCGCTTTAGGAGCGATAGCATCATTCTGGGTCTGAAGGAGGACGGGACAGTGGTATCCGCCGCCACCTCCGGCTTTTCCCAGATGCCGGAGGGTGACTGGACCCAGATCGATTCCCTGTATTCGGGAGATTATGCCATCGGCGCCATCCGGAAGGACGGGACGGCCCGGTTTCTGGAGGACGGTCCGGAATACAACTATGGACAGTACAACACCAGCGGATGGACGGACCTGATTCAGCTCGCTCTGGGCCAGTTCCATACGGCGGGACTTCGCTCCGATGGAACGGTATACGCCACAGGAAGAAACGACGATGGACAGTGCGATGTGGAAGGCTGGACGGACATGGTCTGGATCGCAGCCGGACCGAGCTGTACCGTGGGCGTCCGTGCGGACGGCACCCTGGAGGTGGCCGGAGAGATCGGCTGGTAAAAAGGCATGGAGGGAAGGGGTATGTTTTTTTCAGAGCGAATCAGAAAATCTGGAAAAGAAGAAAAGAATCGAAAAAAAATCGGGCAAATTCACCAGGGGGCAGTTCCCTCCTTCGGGACGGGCCTAAGGCTCCTTCCGGTTCTTCTGTGCATGACACTGCTCGCCGGATTTTTCCCGGTACAATCTGCGGCATCCGGGATCGTCTCTGGGACAGCGGGGACAGCCTCCGGGCTATCCGGAACCCCGGAGGCAGCAGATTCCGGACAGCCGGTGACGCTGACCGACCTGGGCGAGCTGGACGCCCCGGAAACCTACCCGGCAAAAGGCGCGCTGTGCCTGCAGGTGGCCCGTTCCAAAAGCATCGGGACGGACGGAGGGACCAGCTACATCTATGAGGAGGCTTTCCTTCCCGTAGTGGTGGCGGAGGATCACAGCGTGTACGGGGAGCTGGAGACCCTGGCCGGACTGCTTGGGATGAACGTCCAGTATTTTGACAGCACCGCCCTCGTCACCTTTTTTGAAACGGACGTATACCTGGCGCTGGGGGATTCCCAGGCCGGATATACCACGCCTTTGTTCAGCGTGATGGCCGGGATGGGACGTGCTCCCGTCCTGCTGGATCAGATGTGGTATGTCCCTCTGGACGAGTTTTTGAGCCTGACCGGAACGCTCCAGAAATACGGGGAGACAAACTGGCTGGGGAAAAAACAGCTCGCTCTGATCCCGCCCCAGAGGACGGTTCTGGACGACATCGGCGCTTTTTACCGGGACGCTTATTCCCGGTACGCGTTCAGCTATGTGAAGGATCTGGGATATACGGAGGAGCAGGCGGCGGAGCTTGCCGGACAGGCCTCCGTGATCCAGTACGTGGAGGGCATTGGCTCTCTGGATCTGCGGACCTGGCTTGCCATCGCCTTCGGCGGATATGATGCCGTCCGGTATTATGAAAGCGGCTACGCGGAAACCTTCCTGAGCTGCCTGCTTCAGGAAAATGAGGAAATCGCCGTAAAACGCCTGGAGGACAGCAAACAGAATCTGGATTATATGGGCTGCATGCTGGACATCTGCACTTCTGCCATGAAAAAGACCGGGACTTCCGGAACCGCAGAGCTGCAGTCGGCCCTGGCGGATACGAAAACGACGCTTTCCATGCAGGGAGCGGGAAGCTATGCGGGAGATTTCGGCCGTTACATTACCGCTTATCAGAACTCGGCGACGGCGCTTTCCCATCTCATCAGCCTGGCTGCGCTGGGGCTGACCTTCGGAAATGCGGACGGGCAGATGGCGGATGCCGCGGAGACCTTTTATGAAAACAGGAATCTTCTCACAGAAAGGTCGATGCGGGAGGATCAGTACCGGACGGTGGAAAAGAAGATCCGCCAGTTTTCCGGCTCTGCCTCCAAAGCCGCCGTGGATCAGTTCATTCTGGACAATGGAGCGCGCCTGCTTCTGGACGCGGCGGCCATCGCGGAATACGGCGCGGCAAAAACCGCGGCGGGCGGCTCCGCCCTCTGGAGCGCGTCGGCCAGGCTGGTGGGCGGGGACTGGATCGACGCCTCGGAGAGCTTTCTGGTGGGGATGTTCGGCATGCAGTATGAGGCGGATGCCGTGGCGCTTGCCAGACAGGAGCTGGACCGCCTGCTTTCGGAGCAGAATACCGCTCTGGGAGAAGCGCAGGAAAAGGAGCTTCGGAACCTGTTTTTCCACGCCGCGAAGGCCTGCCTGGTGACCCGCACCTACGGCTGCGCGGGCTGCCCCGCCATTCTGGAAAAATACCCGCAGCTTCAGACGAAGCAGAGCGCGGTCAACGGGGAGCTTTCCTCCATCGCGGCCCGCATCTCCAATCCGGCGGTTCCCTTCGGCCGGCTCCCCGGACAGCTCCTGTCCGCCGGGCCGTACCGGCAGGAGCATTACAAACATGTGCTTTACAATTTCTGCAGCCTGCGGGGACAGATCCTGGACTGGAAGAACGAACGCCCGGCGAAAAACGTGCGCGTGGAGGTGGTGAGCAAAAGCGGCGAAAAGCTGGCGGAATTCGTTACTGATAAAAACGGCCGGTTCGAGGCGGAATTTGCTCTGGAAGAGATCAACGTCCGGGAGCAGACGCCCCTGGTGCAGGAGCTCACCCTCCGCCTGTATTACAAAAGAAATCCCGTGGTGCTGGAGGACATCCAGGCCGACTATTTTCACAGCTATGAGGTGAACGGCCTGCATGTGGGCCGCAAAACACAGGAAAGTCTGGCGTATGTACAGGGAGCGTCCGTACAGGACGGACAGACCGCGGTGCAGATTCTGCGCATCGGGCTGGATGAGGACGTATGGAGCCTGGACGCGCCGGACGGCTTCGGCGGGAGCTATCCCGCCTATGTGGCTCTGCCGGGACAGATGCACACCGCATCCGACGCGGAGACTGTCCTGCTTGAGGAGGGCGTGGAGCTGGAAACCGTATATGGACGCCTGATGCCGGAGGGCAGCGCGCTGCGCGGGATCCTGGATTTTGTGAACGAAACCGGAGGCTTTGCGCCGGACGGCCTGACCGAAGCCAGCCTTTCCGGCGCGCAGGAGATTCAGGACTATGTGGACGCCTACTATGAGATCAATGGCCAGTATCCCGTTTTTCTGCTGAAAACCGTGAACAGCCTGGTCGTTTCGGCAGAGCCCGCGATGGTGGTGGCAGACGAAGCGGACATTCCGCGCTGAACATGCGGCAGCCGCTTCCGCGTTCCAGGGCAGCAGGACCGCGCCGGAAACGCTGCCGTGAAGGGGAGAACGGGGCGAAACATAGGTCGGACGGCTGATTTTCCGCCCGGGAATTTGCGCCGGAGCGTCACAAATTCCCATGAAGGCAGCCCCGTCGCTGCGCTCCGGAATGGAGAATATGATGAAAGAAAAAAAGATGATCCTGATCGCTTCCATATCAGGCGGGGCCGCGCTTCTCATTCTGCTCACGGCCCTCGTGATTCTGATCGGAAGCACTTCCCGTTCGGCGGCCGGAGCCGCCCGTACCTTTGAAGCGCTGCTTTCGGAGGGAAAGCTTGCGGAGCTGGAGGCCTGCTGTTATCTGCCGGATACGGGACAGGCCCCGGCTCTATCCGGAGAAAGCGGAGAGAGTCGGGTCCGCTTCACCACTCCGGCGGAGCTGGCGCAGCACTTCGGCGCGGACGCCGTCCTGGCCGGGCATGATGCGTCGCCGGAGGAGGAGCTGCTTCCCGTTATCATGCGTTACAGCAGTCTGCGCGTTTCCACCGGCATGGTGATCGGAAGCCGCGCCTCTGCCGCTCTCACCCTCACCGGCCCGGATTTTACCGCCTGGACGGGCGGTTCCGGCGGGGAAGAGGCTTCTGCCGCTGCGCTTCCGGAGTCTCTTGCCGCTGCCCTGCTGGCATCCGGGGACGATCTTCCGGAGGTGCTGGAAGCCTGCCTTGCGGACGGCTCCGTTCCCCTGAGGACGGTGACGCTGCGGATCCCCATGCGGAAGCAGGACGGCTCCTGGCGTTTCGCAGTGTCCAGGGAGACGGAGGATGCCTGGTTCGGCGGGCTGCTTCTGATGGGAACGGGCCGGAACGGATAAAACGGCCGCTAAAAAAAAAGCACCGCCGATGTCCCCTTTTTATTTCTGACTCACAATTAGTTTGTGAGAGGGGGAAAAAGGGATGACGGATTGGGAACTGCTGGAACTGCTTGAGGCAGACCCTGGCCTCGGCATACTTGCTCTGATTGAACAATATACGGATCTTCTCAGCTATGTGGTTTCTCTTCGGCTGAGAAATCCGCTGGATATACAGGAATGTGTGCAGGATACCTTTACGGATTTTTATCTGAGCAGGAAAAATTTCAATCCGGAAAAGGGTACCCTGTCCGCCTATCTGGTTGCCATCGCGAGGCATAAGGCGATCTACCGCTTCCGGGAAATACAGAAGGAAAAAGAGCTGACCCTTGCCGCAAAGCCGCCGGAAGACCCGGTGGGGATGGAGGAGCATGCCGCGCTGGAGCACACGCTTTCCCAGCTTGCGGACACCGACGCGAAGGTCCTGCGCATGAAGTATTATGAAGGCTATACGGCCAGAGAGATCGGAGAGATCCTGGGGCTCAGCCATGAGGCGGTGAAAAAAAGGATTCAGCGCGCGCTGAAAAAGGCCATGTCCCTGATGGCGGAATGAGAAAGGGACGGCCTCAGGCCGGAGCGCTTTCCTGATCCGTCCATGCGCAGGCCTGAATTGGCCGGCCGGAATGGGCCGGAACAGCCGCGGAAAGGGTACAATAGAAAAAGTTCGTACAAAAAAACTCCCTGGACAGATCCTTGAAAAAGGAAACGTCCGTCGTTTATAATAAAAGGCAGGAATGCCTGACGGCAGCCGTCAGGCTGCGGGAAAGGAGCCGGAATCCCTTCCCCGCAGCCTGGCGAAAAGGGAGATACGGATGAAAAAATATAAGGAACACATCAAAAAGCACCGGTACTGCTTTCTTCTTGCGCCGCTGTTTATGACGCTGGAGGCGGCCGGAGAATTCATCCTGCCGTTCATCAACGCGAACATCATCGACCGGGGCGCGGCCAACGGGGACATCCCCTATATTCTGGAAAACGGTTTTTACATGCTGCTGATCGCGGCGGCCATGCTGGCCTTCGGTGTTCTGGGGGCTTTTTTCGCGGTGCGGGGCTCGGCACGGGTGGCGGCAGGCGTGCGCCGGGACGCCTTTGCCCGCATTCAGACCTTTTCCTTTTCGGATATCGACCGTTTTTCCACAGGCTCGCTGATCACGCGGGTTACCAACGATACCACTCAGGTGCAGACCTTTCTCCAGACTCTGATGCGCGGCTTCTTCCGAAGCCCGGTCATGCTGGTGGGGGCACTGGTCATGTCCTTTCAGCTGAACGCAGAAATCGCCATGGTGATTCTGATCGTTCTGCCTTTTCTGGCGCTCGCCACCTTTCTCATCATCAGAACCGCTTCTCCCCGCTATACCGCCATGCAGGAGAGGATCGATACGCTGAATACCGGAATCGGGGAGACGATCACCAATGAGAAGGTGATCAAGTCCTTCGTCCGTGAAGAACATGAAAAGAAAAAATTCCGGAAAATCAACACCGCTCTGATGAAAAAGAGCGTATCCGCCCTGAAAATGTTGATCCTGATGCAGCCGGTTTCCGCCCTCGCCATCAACGTGACCACCCTGGTGGTGGTGTGGGTGGCCGGACGGCAGATCATGGTGGGCGGCATGGAAATCGGCTCCCTGACCGCTTTTATCACCTATCTTTCCCAGGTATTGACCGCGCTGAATTTTCTGGCGAACATCTTTCTGCAGGGAACGAGGGCTGCCGCTTCCAGCCGCCGTCTCAGCGAAGTGATGGATACCTGTCCGGACATCAGCGATGAAAAGGCTGCCAGACGGGACTATCATGTAAAGGAGGGCGGTATCGAGTTTCAAAACGTATCCTTCCGGTATTTTAAAAATGCGGGCGCGCCGGTGTTGGATGACGTCAGCGTGAAAATCGGGCCGGGAGAATTCGTGGGCATCATCGGTTCCACCGGCTCGGGGAAAAGCACGCTCATATCCCTGATCCCGCGGCTGTACGACCCGGACGCCGGAAAGGTACTGGTGGACGGCATCGACGTGAAGGAGCTTTCCCTGTATGAGCTGCGGGAGAGCGTGGCCGTGGTGCTGCAGAAAAACACGCTTTTTTCCGGAACCATCGCGGAAAACCTGCGCTGGGGAAATGAGGAGGCGTCCGATGAGGAGCTTGTGCAGGCCTGCCGGATCGCCCAGGCGGACAGCTTCATTCAGTCCTTCCCGGACGGCTATGACACGCAGATCGGGCAGGGCGGCGGCAGTCTGTCCGGCGGGCAGAAGCAGCGGCTCTGTATTGCCCGCGCCCTGCTGAAGAAGCCGAAGATCATGATCCTGGACGATTCCACCAGCGCTGTGGATACGGCCACGGACGCGGCCATCCGGCGGGCGTTTGCAACGCAGCTTTCCCACGTGACAAAGCTCATCATCGCCCAGCGCATTTCCTCCGTGATGGACGCGGACAGGATCCTTGTGATGGACGAGGGGCGTCTCGTGGCCTGCGGCACCCATGAGGAGCTGATGCGAAGCTGCAGGGCCTATCAGGAAATCTATGATTCGCAGAAGGGCGCGGCAGAAAGGCCGTCCGTACAGGACGGCGGAAGCGTCCGGCCTGCCCGGAAGGAGGAAGCCCATGAATGAAAGGACTGGACGGAGGGAAGAACGGCTCTCCCGCCTGGAGATGAAATACGGCGGCCTGTCCGGAGGCGCGGGAGGAGAAAAAAGGCAGATGGATGTGGGAAGGAATGCGGGCCGCGACCGCGCCATGGCCGCATCCGGACGGCCGAAGGATTTCAGAGCGTCCGTGGGAAGGCTGCTCCATTATGTCGCGGAAGAAAGGCTGCTGATCGGGACGGCGGTTTTCTGCTCTCTGCTCTATACGGTCTCCTCGCTGGCGGCGTCCTATCTGCTGCGCCCGATCATCAACCGGTTTATTTATTATGACGCGGACGCCTCTGATCTGACGGAAAGAATCAGGGGCCTTGCGGGCTGGCTCTGTCTGCTTGCCGTCATATATGCCGTTTCCGTGCTCACCCAGTGGCTGCAGCAGAGGCTGATGCTGCAGGCCTCCCAGCGCACGCTGGTGCGCATGCGCTCAGAGCTGTTCGACCGGCTGCAGAGCCTGCCCGTGCGCTATTTCGACGTCCATGCGGCGGGAGACATCATGTCCCGCTTCACCAACGACATCGACACCGTAGGTGAAATGCTCAACACCACGCTGATTCAGATCATCTCCGGCGCGATCACCATTCTGGGAACCATCGCCCTGATGCTCTATACCAGTCCGGTGCTGGGGGCCATCACCATCATCGCCACGCCTCTTTTCACTTATCTGAGCAAGGCGATCATGCAGAAGGGACGGAGGGCCTACACCCGCCAGCAGCGGGGGCTTGGCATGCTGAACGGCTTTACGGAGGAGATCATTTCCGGACAGAAGGTGGTCAAGGTATTCAACCATGAGGACGTGGCGCTGGATGAATTTTCTTATCTGAACGATAACCTCTGCGCCGCCCAGGAGCAGGCCCAGTTCCGTTCCGGCATCCTTGGCCCGGTGACCCACCAGCTCTGCAACATGGTCTATGCCCTTTCTGCCTGCGTGGGAGGCATCCTGGTGGCCCTGGGCCGCTTCGACGTGGGAGGGCTTACCGTATCACTGAACTACACCCGCCAGTTTAACCGGCCCATCAACGAGGTTTCCATGCAGATGAACACGGTTTTCGCCGCTCTTGCCGGAGCGGAGCGGGTCTTTGAGGTGCTGGATACCCCGCCGGAGGAACCGGACCGGGAAACGGTTCCCATGGAAAAAATCGAAGGACATGTGGTTCTCGATCATGTGAGCTTCGGCTATACGCCGGAGGTTACGGTCCTGCACGACATTTCCCTTTACGCGAAGCCCGGTCAGAAGATCGCCTTTGTGGGCTCCACCGGCGCGGGAAAAACCACGGTCACCAACCTGCTTTCCCGTTTTTATGACATTCAGGATGGGACGATCACCATCGACGGAGTCCCCATTGAAAAAATCGACCGCTCCTTCCTGCGCAAAAACATCGCCATGGTGCTGCAGGATACCCATCTTTTCACCGGGACGGTCCGGGAAAACATCCGCTATGGACGGCTGGACGCCTCGGATGAGGAGGTGGAGCAGGCGGCGAAAGCGGCTTCCGCCCACTCCTTTATCGTGCAGCTGGAGCACGGTTACGATACGGTGCTGGAAAATGACGGCGCCAATCTGAGCCAGGGACAGAGACAGCTGTTAAACATCGCCCGCGCCGCCCTTTCCCGCGCGCCCATCCTGATTCTGGACGAGGCCACTTCCTCCGTGGACACCCGGACGGAGCGCCATATCGAGGAGGGGATGGATATGCTGATGGAAAACCGCACCACCTTCGTGATCGCCCACCGGCTCTCCACCGTCCGCAAATCCAACGCCATCATGGTGCTGGAAAAGGGGCGCATCATTGAGCGCGGCACCCACGAAGAGCTTCTCGCCGCGGGCGGAAGGTATGCGGATCTGTATCATGAGATTATTGAGCTGGAGTAACGGATAAAAAGCAGAAAGTCGGAAAAAGACGGACTGCTTTTTGTGCGATGAGCCTGAAAGAGAAAAATGTGGAAGAATTTCTCCTGCCGGACCGGAAAGAGAATATATTTTTTGTGAAAAAAAGTTGCATAAAAAATTAATGGTGTTTATAATATAAATGAGTAAAAAGAAAGCAGGAGGAACGAGCGGTGATTATAGAATTGAGAGTGAAAAACTGCTACGCTTTTGAGGATGAAATCACATTTTCCATGAAGGCAGATATGCGCAATAAAAAGTTTGGAACCAATGTGCACAGAGAAAATCATTTTAATGTGCTGAAAACGGCGGGAATATATGGTCCAAACAATGCGGGGAAAACCTGCCTGATTAAGTGTATCAGAGCGGTCAAAAAGGTACTGCTGAATCAAAAAAGCGGGCTGATGTCCAATATTTTTTCACAGAACTCCGTATGTGAATTGGGCATAACTTTTTTATCAGCCGGAAGAAAATTTTCCTATGATTTTAAATACGATGTTGAAAAAGAAGAGTATATCTATGAAGCATTTGGAGAGATTTTGAAAGATCAGTATAACAATGAGAAGGAGGTCTGCTGGCTGAAAAAAGACAGCATTCATGAAGTATTTGAATGTATTGATGAAGATATCCTGCCCATGATTCCTGTCGTTTCAAAAAACAATCTTCTGTACTATGTGATAAATGCCGACAAATTTGAGCATGTCAATGAAATGAAGAGGATTCTTGTCGGATTTGCGGAGAAAATTGATGTTGTTAATATGAATAATATACCGATACAGCATACAATTGAACTGATGAAAAATAAAAATCAGATGCAGGAAAAAATTGTAGTGCAATATTCGGCCGAACGGTGTGAAGATTTCGCTTCAGACGGTGTGACGGTTTCGGCTTGATCGGTGCGGTGTTTTCGGATAACGGTGTGACTGCCGGGTTGATATGGTAAACTCTTTCTTGCAGCAATGCTGCAAGAAAGGAGACAAACAAATATGCAACCCTGTTCCACGATTTTAGGCATCATAGAAATGCGTTTGAGGGGCATTTCTTACGACGATTGCCGCCGGCGGTATGGCGTCGGCAACAGCACCATTACCCTCATCATGGATCGTTATACGGCCCATGGCGTTCCCCTGGAGGATCTGAAGGAGCTAAGTGCCACCGATGTGGAATCGACCTTTTATCCGCCGGACAATATCCGCCGAAAGGCCGAGGATGTCATGCCGAATTATGAAGCCATCTACGAAAGAATCATGCGTGATGGCAGCAAGGCTAACCTCTACTTCATGTGGCTCAAGTACAAGCAGGAACACCCCTCTGGCTACCAGTACACCCAGTTTTGCCACCACTACAACCAGTATCTGAATGCCCACCATGGTTCCAAGGCGCTCAGTATGGCCGTGGAACGGGTTCCGGGGGAGCGGATATACATCGACTGGGTCGGGGACCAGCCTGAGCTTCTGGTGGATCCTAAGACTGGAGAATTGCAGAAGGTGCATTTCTTTACCACCACCGTCGGTGTCAGCAGTATGGTCTATGCCGAGGCCTTCCTGGATGAAAAACTGCACAGCTTCATTGCCGGTACTGTCCACGCTCTGGCATATTACGGAGCGGTGCCCAAGTATCTGGTTCCTGACAACCTCAAAGCAGCCATTACAAAACATACCAAGGACGAGCTGCTGGTTAACTCTGCATACCAGGACCTGGAACGGTTTTACGATGTGGTGGTGCTCCCTCCTCCTGCCAGAAAGCCCAAGGGAAAGCCTACTGTTGAAAAAGGAGTCCAGTGGCTGGAAACCCACTTGCTGGAGGAAGTGAAAGAACGGATCTTTTACAGTGTGGAAGATCTGAACCGGGAAGTCCGGCGCATTGTGAATGAGCTCAATTCCAGAAAGAAAACCGGAGAGCCTTACTCCAGGCAGGAAGCTTTTGCATCCTTTGACAAGCCGAAGATGCGGCCTTTGTCCAACGGCAGCTTCTGTCCCTGTGAGTATCGATATTTTGGAAAGGTTCCCAGCAACTACCACCTGCACTACGATGAGCATTACTATTCCGTACCCCACACCCTGTATGGCCAGCCTGCTTTCCTGAAAGCAACGATGGCTGAAATCCGGATTTGTGACCGAAATAATAAGCTGATTTGCACTCACAGACGGTCTTATACTACTTTCCCCAAGTACATTACCAAGTCGGAGCATATGCCTTCCGAGCATCGCTATTACCGGGAGGTAAATGAGAAGGACGGCAATTATTACAGGCAGTGGGCCAAGAGCTTTGGACCTTATACCGTCAAGATGATTGATACTGTTTTGCTGTCCTCTCAGCATGAGGAGCAGTCCTATAACAGTTGCAACGGCATTCTCCATATGTGTACCGGCCAGTCCAAGCTGTTGGTGGAAGAGGCCGCCCGGCTCTGTGTGGAATCCAATGCCTGCCGGTACTCCTATTTCAAACGGTGTCTGAAGCAGCTGTCGGAATTGCCTGCCGGGACAGAGAAGCAGAACCTTCCTGAACACGAGAATCTGCGTGGGAAGGAGGCATACAAGTAATGCCATACGAAATATCTCTTTCCGCAGAGGATTATGCCCTTTGCAGCAAGCTGAAGTCCATGAAGTTTTCCGGTATGGCGGAAGCCCTGGAAGATATCCTTGCAGATCCCAACGCTGATTTAATCCCATTTCGGGAAAAGGTATGTCGATTGGTGGATGCCGAGTGGGATCTGCGATACAACAAAAAGCTGAACCGCTATATTAAGAAGGCCACACTGAAATATCCCCATGCCGATCTGGATGAGACGATCTATGACCCGGAACGGCTGCTGGATGCCAGGGCCATTGAACGGCTGGCCAAATGTGAGTGGATTGAACAGGGAAAGAATCTCATGGTCACCGGCAAGACCGGTTCCGGCAAAAGCTATCTGGCCAATGCCTTGGCCATTAGCGCCTTGCGTCAGTTTAAGACGGCCAAGTATTGCAAGGCCAGCCACCTGATTGACGAATTAAACCGAGCTGAGGCTATGGATTGCTACCGGGAGACGCTGGCCCAGCTGGTATCCTATGATCTTCTGGTCATTGATGACTTCGGCCTGATGCAGCTGGATCTGAACAAATGCCGGAATCTTTTTGAGGTTCTGGAATGCCGGGATCCGGGCAAATCCACCATGGTGGTCTCTCAGTTTCCGGTGAAATCCTGGTATGATCTGTTTCAGGAGCACACCTATGCAGATGCCTGTCTGAACCGCATGCTGAACAACGCATACCGACTGGAAATGAACGGGAAGAACATGAGAAATCTGAACCCGGTCACCCCCTGACGGGCCCGCTGAAAAAGTACCTAAATTTCACACCGCTTCAACCGAACTGCCCACACCGTTCATCCGAACCGGGCGTTCCGTTGAAGCGAATTTAGCACTCTGAGATTTCAGACACGGAATAGGCAGCCGGTTTCCTTTGAGATATAATAAAGAAAAGACAGGTGGTGAAAGAATTTTGGCTATGACGAATTACAAAATACTGCTGGTCGATGATGACTGCGATTTGCTGGAAATGCTGCTCTCCATTTTCCGGCGGGCAGGATATACGAAGCTTCTGACCGCTTCGTCCGGCCCGGAGGCGCTGCGGGCATGGAAGGAAGATCAGCCGGACCTGATCATACTGGATGTTATGATGCCGGGCATGGATGGATTTTCTGTCCTGAAGGAGATACGCCGGACAAGCCGTGTGCCCGTTCTGATGCTGACGGCGCGAGGGGAAGCGGAAGACCGCATCGAGGGGCTGGAAATCGGCGCGGACGATTATCTTCCCAAACCGTTCCTGCCAAGAGAACTGCTGCTTCGGGCCGGCGCGATCCTGAGCCGCGCTTACCCGGAACAGAACGGGCTGGTCGAACTGGCCGGAGCCACTGTGGATATGGCCAATGCCGAGGTATGGAAAAACGGAGAAAAGCAGACGCTGACAGCAAAAGAGCTGCAGCTGTTTGAAAAGCTGTATCAAAACGCGGGACGGATCGTTACAACGGGCGTTCTGTGCGAGACGATATGCGGAGAGTTCTGGCAGGGATATGAAAGCACGCTTTCCACTCACATCCGGCATCTTCGGGAAAAAATTGAAGAAAATCCTTCGAAGCCGGTTTCCCTCATTACCGTAAAGGGGCTTGGTTACCGCCTCAATCTCAAGGAGGTGCAGCCATGAATACGGTGCAGCGTTTCTTCCGGCGGTACGTTTTTTCCATGGTCGGAACCATGATTCTGTTTTTGGCCGTCAATGTTGCATTGCTCTCTGCCATCATAATCGCAGGAAGTATGAGCGGTTCGGACAGCTCTTTTTCCATCGGGGAGTTTTCAGATCATGTTGTTTTGCAGGATGGGGGCTGGGGGACAGATGACGCCGCCATATCCATGCTGAGGGAGGAAGCTGCCTGGGCGATGCTGCTGAATGAGGACGGCGATGTGGTATGGCAGCAGGATCTGCCGGAAAACCTGCGGCGTTCCTATACGAGCGCGGAGGTTGCATCTTTCAGCCGCTGGTATCTGGAGGACTATCCGGTAAAAATATGGACGCGTGAGGACGGCTGCCTTATGGTCGTCGGCTTCCAGCCCAGAACGCTGGTGAAATATTATTTTTCTCTGGAATGGCCCTATATGGGAGTTATGTTTGCCGGGATTGGGGCGGTCTTTATCGGCAATCTGGTGTTCATTGTTTTCCTGGTCCTGCGCAACACCCGCCGGGTGGAACGGGCCATGACTCCGATTCTGGAGGGCATTCAGAATTTAAGCCACGGCAGGGCGCAGCATCTTAAGGAACAGGGAGAGCTGGCTGAGATCAACGCCGGGCTGAACCGGGCTGCGGATTATATGAGGAAAAAGGATAACACAAGAGCGGAATGGATCCGCGGCGTTTCTCATGACATCCGTACACCGCTTTCGATGGTTCTGGGATATGCCAGCGAGCTGGAAAATGACCGTGTCCTTCCGCAGGAGGCCAGAAAACAGGCGGGCATTATCCGCCGGGAAGGCGAGAAGATGAGACGATTGATCGATGAGCTGAATCTGACTACCAAACTGGAATACGCGCTCCAGCCCATCCGCTTCAAAGACGTGGATTGGGTGGAGATCAGCCGTCAGGCAGTCAGCGAGGTCCTGAATGGCGGGCTGGAAAGCCGATATGAGCTTGTATTTTCTGAGATGCAGCCGGGGCGGTCCATCTACCTTCTGGGAGATGACGGGCTCCTGCGGCGTATGCTGGATAACCTGATTCGCAACAGCATTACCCACAATCCTCAGGGATGCAGGATTGTGCTTTCTGTCGGTGAAGAAAACGGACGCTGTCTGTGCACGGTTTCAGATGACGGGTTGGGGATTGCTCCGGAATTTCTGAACGCGCTGAATCGGGGAAATGATATCACCAGCACGCAGGAGAGTGAGGAAGGAGCGGAGCATGGCCTGGGCCTGAAGCTGGTGATGCAGATCGTCAGGGCCCATCGGGGAAACATCTGTTTTGCCGACAGCTCCCCGCATGGCCTGGAAGTCAGAATTTCCCTCCCCGCCTGGTCCTCCTGAATTTCCCTGCCTGCCCGGTATTCCTAAACGAGAATCAACGCTGCGATGCCCATGGCCACAATGCCCGAGATGACCGGAATCAGATTCTTACGTGCAAGTTCCGCAGGAGAAATGCCGCAGATGGCCGCCACGGGAACCACGCCCCAGGGAATGACGGTTCCGCCGCCCACCCAGACGGTGGTGATCTGTCCCAGCGCCGCCAGCACTGCGGTGTCGAAGCCAGTGGTGGAAGAAAATGTTCCGGCGATGGAACCCACCAGAGGCAGGCCGGAAAAGCCGGAGCCGTCCAGTCCGGTGATGACGCCCACCAGGATCTCGATGATGACGCAGAAGATGTTGTTGACGGGCAGATGGGCGGAGATAAAATAGCTGATATCGTTCAGGATGGCAGGCGCGCCTTCTCCCAGAATCTTTACGGCGTAATCTTCGCTTCCCAGGAAGAAAAAGGCCGCGATGACCAGCACGGGCGCGAAAATACGCACGGAAAAGACGAAACCTTCCTTTAAATAATCAACAGTATCGCTCAGGGCGGCCTGGAAGCCGGAACCGGCGATGGTGATGACGCAGGTCAGGATGAGAGCGGCTCCGGCGACGAGGGCCGTGGCGTCTCCGCCCTGAATGTCCATCGTTACCATGGCGACGATGATGGCGGCGAAGGTGGCGGTGACCAGGACGGCCAGGACTCTGGAAAGCACGGGCCGTCTGATTTCAGAGGCCGCATAATCGCCAGTGATTTCCTGCTCGCCCTTCAACAGATTCTTCTTCATTTCCCGCTTCATCATGAAAAAGGAAACGGCGGCGGTGGTGATGGACATGACCAGCCAGAGAGGAACAGAAGCGGAGATGACGGAGGTGACCGGAAGCTCCGCGCTTGCCGCCGTGATGGCGGGCGCGCCCTGAATGAAGAAATCGGAGGAAAGCCCCATGCCGTGCCCGAAGATGTTCATCGCCACAGCGGCCCAGATGGCGGGAAGCCCCACCCGGCCCGCGACGGGAAGGAGAAGAGCGCCGATCAGAACCACAGCCGGGGAGGGCCAGATGAGCCAGGAAACGATAAGCATGCACAGGCCGATGCCCCAGTAGGCGCCTGACGGCTTTTTAATGATTTTTCTCACAGGACGGATCATGAGCTCGTCAATGCCGACGGTATGCATGGCCTTCGACAGGGCCGTAACCAGAGCGATGACCAGCATGATGCCGAACAGCTCTCCGTTGGAAGCGATGATGGCATTGTTCAGAACCTGAACCGAGGATACCACATTTCCCGTATAGGCGAGACCGATCAGAAGAATGCCGGCCACGCAGGGAATGACGATTTCCTTTTTGAAAATGAGAAAAATCAGAATGAGAACAGTCATAAAAATAAAGATATAATGTACCAGAGACAGAGTGACCATGAGAGAACCCCTTTTCTATGTAGGATATGGCGCAGAACACCTGAAAGCAAACAATTTGGCTGATACTCTGCTCCGTTAAAGTAAAAGGTAGCATAGGACAGAGGGAAAGTCAATAATCAGGGCGAAAAACGAAAAGATTTCCGCCAATGTTCCGGCAGGGTATTGACAAAAGAAGAGAAAAAAACTATGGTGGTCTTAAATGGGAATACGGTCGGTCCGGGCGGGATATGCTGCCCGAAAAGGCAAAAGGCCGTATTTTACAGATTGAAAGAAGTAAAGGAGAAAACGGATATGAAAAAGGTTGTGATTGCGGGAGGCGGCTGGTCCGGATGCGCGGCTGCCGTTGAGGCGAAAAAACTGGGCGCGGAGGTTACCCTGCTGGAGAGAACGGATATGCTGCTGGGAACCGGCCTGGTGGGCGGTATCATGAGAAACAACGGAAGATATACCGCTACGGAAGAGATGATCGCCATGGGCGGCGGCGAGCTGTTCGGCGTCATCGAACAGAACCTCCGGCATAAAAATATTGAATTCCCGGGCCATGCCCATGCAGACCTGTACGATGTGGCCACCATTTCCGGCGCGGTCACCAGATATATCCGTTCCCTGGGTGTGAAGGTATGCCTGCAGGCGAGAATCACGAAGCTGCAGAAGGACGGGGACAGAATCGTGAGCATCGAGGATGCGGATGGAAACGTGTATGAGGGCGATGTTTTCATCGACACCACCGGAACGGCCGGGCCCATGAACAACTGCTCCAAATATGGAAACGGCTGCGCCATGTGCGTGCTCAGATGCCCCAGCTTCGGCGGGCGCGTATCTGTTACAGGGCTTGCCGGAGTGGAAGAGATGCAGGGAAAGAAGGCGGACGGAAGCATCGGTTCCATGAGCGGTTCCTGCAAGATCCTGAAGGAATCCCTGGCTCCGGAAATCGTGGAGGAGCTGGATGAAAAGGGCGTTGTGGTCTATCCGATTCCGGAGGAACTGAGAGAGGATCATCTGAGCCTGAAGTGCTGCCAGCAGTACGCGCTGCCTCAGTTCCGGGACAATATCGTTCTTCTGGATACCGGCCATGCCAAGCTGATGACGCCTTTTTATGATCTGGAAACGATGCATCAGATTCCGGGATTTGAAAACGCGCGCTACGAGGATCCCTATGCGGGCGGCAAGGGCAATTCCATGCGTTATTTTGCCATGGCTCCCAGAAGCAACGCGCTGAAGGTGGAGGGCGTGGAGAATCTGTTCTGCGCCGGAGAAAAGGCCGGTCTTCTGGTGGGCCACACGGAAGCGATCGTGACGGGCGTTCTGGCAGGATACAATGCCGTTCAGTATGCGGAAGGAAAAGAGCCCCTGACGCTGCCGGAAAGCACGCTGATCGGCGACGCCATCGCCTATGTGAAGCAGGAGATGGAGACCGAGGAAGGGCGTTCCAGAAAGTATACCTTCTCCGGTTCCGTGTATTTTGAGAGAATGAAGGAAATCGGCCGTTACAGCACGGATACGGAAGAAATCCGCGGCTGGGTGGAACAGGCCGGCATGCTGGGCGTATTTGACGCGAAGCAGTGAGCCGGACGCGGCCGGAAAATAAAAAACGGCAAAAATGGCACATGGCCGGAAAGAAAAGGCGGAGAAACAGCGGTCCGTCATGCGCGCGGAGACGGGCATGGCGGAATCCGGGAAAGGAGCGGGATGGGGAAACAGATTCATATCGTAACAATCAGCCGCCAGTATGGAGCGGGAGGCAGCGAGCTTGGGCTCCTTCTTTCCGAAAAGCTGGGAGTCCCGCTGTACAATCATCAGATTCTGTCTGAAATGTCCAGAAGGACGGGAATCCGGGAAACCGTTCTGCAGGCGGCGGATGAACGAATGGACGATTATCAGGCGAACCGGCTGGTGGAATTTCTGCCCGGAGAGGAACGCAGAGCGCTGGAGGCGGACACGGTCTTTGACCGGAAAACCCTGTATACGATCCAGGAAAGCACCATCCGCCAGCTGGCGGAGAACGGTCCCTGTGTTTTTGTGGGGCGGCTTGCGGATTATGCGCTGCGGGAAAGGAAGGACGTGCTGTCCGTATTCCTCTATGCGCCGAAGGAGTGGCGCATCCGGCGGCTGATGGGACAGGAGGGCCTGTCCTATGACGAGACCTTGAGAAAGCTGCGCCGCATCGACCGGGAGAGACGGAATTACTGCAAATACTATACGGGCGGACAGTGGGACGAGAGGAACAGATACGGTTATATGTGCAATACCTCTTCTATCAGGCTGGATGACATCGCGGAGCTGATCTGCCGCAGGATGGAAGCGGAATGCTGAAAAGCATGGGCGGTCTGCCCGAGGCCTGCGTGGAAAGAAGCATGCATGCGGAACCGGAAGCGGCCTTTGACCGGCTTCCGGTTCCGGCGTTCCTCTGACAGGAAACTTTCCGCAATGGAAAAAGAAACCGGGAAGGCGTGAGAAACCGGGAAGGTGTGATATTCCGAAGCCTTCCCGGTTTCTCTGTCAGACGCCGGCCCATGTAGGAGGTTCCCGGCAGGAGCTGCCGGAATGATTGACAGCAGAACGTAAGTAGGCTATCATAGGGACAGCTAAGCCTGATATAAAGGAGCGGTATACGTGGGAAAAAAGAGAGAGCCGGTAAAAAACGGCGGATATCTGTTCTGGGGACTTACGGCGATCGAGCTGTTCATGTCGTTTTCCTTTCTGGGCTATCTTCATATTGAGCCGATTTCACTCACTTTTGCCTATGTTCCCGTGCTGGTCGCGGGCTGTATCCTTGGCGCGGGGGAGTCTGCCGCAATCGGTGCCGTATTCGGGCTGGCTTCTCTGTGGAAGGCGTCTGCCTTCTATGTGGCGGCGGGAGACGCGGTTTTTTCACCGATGATGAGCGGAAAGCCGCTGGAAAGCTTCCTTTTAAGCGTGGGTACGCGCACGCTCTTCGGTTTTCTCATCGGACTTCTGTATCAGGCTGCGGAGAAAGGAAAGCATCCTCTCGCCGGCATTCTGGTGGTTTCCACGGTGGGAAGGCCTCTGCATACGCTTCTTGTCTACGCGGGAATGGGCTTCTTTTTTCCTGAGATGGGCTACAGCATTTTCAGTACGCTGGATGATATGAAACGGCTGGATTTTTTCCCGTTTATTCTGATCGTGGACGGCATCGTCCTTCTCTGCTATCTTTTTTCCCGTTCCAGATTTCTGAATCAGCTCCTGTACCGGATTCAGCGGGTAAAGGGAGCGAATCTGTCCATAGCGCACAGCGGAAGAAGCGCTGTGGTCATGGCAGTGCTGATCGGCCTGGTTTTTCTTTCCTCCGTCAGTGTGGCGCTGTATTTTACGGAGCGGATGGGAAATGTGATGTCCAGCCATGGAATCGAGATGTCAGAGGAAGTGCTCTATGATGTGATGCATCTGCAGATTCAGTTTCTGCTGGGAATGATCGCTCTTGCGGCCATGGTCGTTATCGTGATTATCATGTATCAGAAGAATTTCAATTATCTGTATTATGAAGCCAGGCTGGACGGCCTGACTGGCCTTCTGGGCAGAAATCAGTTTTTCCAGAATGGAGAAAGGCTTTTAAAAACCATAAAATGGGACGAGTCAGGAAGGACCGGCTGCTTTATCATTCTTGACGTGGATCATTTCAAGGAGATCAATGACAGATACGGACATCCGGAGGGAGACCGGGTTTTAAGGGAAGTGGCAGGAAATCTGCAGAAGGTATTTAGCGGGAAGGGAATTTTGGGAAGGCTTGGGGGCGATGAGTTTGTCGTGCTGGTGAGTGAAGCTATGAGCCGTCCGGAAGCCGAAACGCTTTTGAACAGTCTGAGAAAGGGAATCAGGCGGATCCGGGTTCAGGAGGAGGCGATCACCTGCAGTATCGGTGTGATTCCTGTGGAACCGGAATGTACCATCGAGGAGCTGTATCGAAATGCGGACCGTCTGCTTTATGACGCGAAGAAGAAAGAGAAGGATCAGTTTGTGTTTGGGTCACGTTTGTGCGAGCTGGGATGGGAGAAGGAGCCGGCCGTCACAGACGCTGATGAGACGGAAGAAAATGACGGGATTACAGAATAAACGGGAAAAAGGATTGATTCTGCGGGGATGGAAGATGCTAGCAGGAGTCCTGCTTCTTCCGGCGGCTCTTTCCGGCTGCGGATGGGTAAACCCACAGCCGGCGGAGGCGGAAAACAGCTTTTTTGCCATGAATACGTATATGAGCTTCACCGCTTATGGAGAAGAGGCGGAGGCGGCGCTTTCGGATGCGGAGGAAAGGGTGGAAGAGCTGGAGGCGCTCTGGTCCGTTACGGATGAGGAAAGTGAAATTTACCGTGCCAACCACAGCGGAGGAGAACCGGTGCAGGTCAGCGAAGAAACGGCGCGGCTGGTTTCCTTCACGCTGGAAATGGCGGAGAAAACGGATGGGGCTCTGGATCCTGCCATCTATCCGGTGCTGGAGGCCTGGGGCTTTACCACGGATACGAAGCGGGTCCCTGCACAGGAGGAAATCGATGCCCTTCTGGAGCATGTGGATTATAAAAAAATCACGCTGAAAGGAAATCTCCTGACGGTGCCGGAGGGAATGGAGCTGGATTTTGGCGCGGTAGGAAAAGGGTATGCCGGAGATCTTGCGGCCAGGGCGGTTCGGGCACAGGGAGTTGAGAGCGCCATTCTCAGCCTGGGAGGAAATATACAGGCGGTGGGAAGCAGGCCGGACGGTACCGCCTGGCGCGTCGGAGTAAGAAGCCCGTGGGAGGACGGCACGCTGGGGGTCCTTAAGGTCAGCGACTGTGCGGTGGTGACCTCCGGCGGATATGAAAATTATTTTGAGGATGAGGACGGAAACCTCTACTGGCACATCCTGGATCCGGCGACCGGATACCCTGCGGACAGCGGTCTTGCATCCGTTACCATCGTCTGCCCGGAGGGACGCCTGGGGGATGCTCTGTCCACAGCATTTTTTGTGATGGGGCCGCAGAAGGCGGAGGAATACTGGCGGGAAGAGGGAGGATTTGAAATGCTTCTGGTAACGAAGGAGGGAGAAATCCTGATTACGGAAGGACTTGCCGGCCGGTTTACTCCTGGGGAAGGGCGTACGGAAACAGTCAGTGTCCTTTCCCGGTGAGATGCTTTTTTCAATCAGGATTTGCGCCGAAGCACAAAACTGCTGTGATCGCAGAGTGGCCTCAGCGTAGAACGCTTCGGCATGGAGGTAAAAATGCGATATTATCTCGCGCCTATGGAAGGAATTACAGGCTACGTTTACAGGCGTGTTCAGCACGCCCTTTTTCCTGCCTTTGACAAATATTTTTCACCTTTTCTGGTCCCAAGACCGAAGAAAACCTTTCATTCCAGAGAGGTGAAGGAGATCCTTCCGCAGAACAATGAGGGAATCACGCTGGTTCCACAGCTTCTCACGAACCGGGCGGAGGATTTTATCCGGGCGGCCTGCAGACTGCAGGAATATGGCTGGCAGGAAATCAATCTGAATCTGGGCTGTCCCTCCGGCACAGTGGTGTCCAAGGGAAAGGGAGCCGGTTTTCTCGCGCAGCCACGGCTTCTTGAGGAGTTCCTGGATGAAATTTTTTCCGCATTTCCCGTTTCCGGCGGAGAGGAGGGATGCATGCGGATTTCCCTGAAAACCAGGCTGGGAATGGAGGATGCGGAGGAATTTTTATACCTTATGGAGATTTTCCGGCGTTATCCGCTGAAGGAGCTGATCATTCATCCGCGGGTGCGGGAGGATTACTATGGAAACCGTCCGGACTGGAATGCCTTCGGACAGGCTCTGGAAAGCGCGCCCTTTCCGGTGGTGTATAATGGAGATCTTTTTACCGTGGAGGATGTAAGCAGGTTTCGGGAACGCTTCCCTCAGGCAGACACGGTGATGCTGGGGCGGGGAGCGGTGGCGGATCCGTCCCTGATCCGGCAGCTGAAGGGCGGTGAGGCGTTATCCGCCGGAGAGCTGCAAGAGTTTCTGGCACGGCTGGCTTCCGATTATGGGGAAGCGCTTTCCGGAGAACGGGATGTGCTTTTTAAGCTGAAGGAACTGTGGTTTTATCTGGCCGGACTGTTTCCTGAGGGAGAGGCAGAGCTGAAAAGGATCCGTAAGGCGCAGAGCATGCCTGAATATCGGGCGGCGGTCCGCAATCTGTTGAGGACGCTGGAGAGGAGAAATGAAAAATGCTGACAGCGGTGATCCTTCTGTTTCTTTTCCTGTGGCTGTACCTGAAAAGAAGCGCCTATAATCCCTATGACGGGAAATACAGCCACAGCTCCTACTATGACTGTACCTTTACCGGGCCGGAAAAATGTACGGAAAGAATCCTTTCCGTGATCCGTCAGGCGGCGGGAACCTCCAGGCTGGTTCCTGCCTCCCGTCTGACCGGAGACCGGGGAGAAAGGGGAGCGGATCTTCTGCTGATCCATGAGTCCGGTATCTACGCGCTCACCTCCGCTGACCTGAGCGGAGCCATTTCCGGAAATCCTGCCGGCCGTTACTGGATTCAGACCTTCCGCAGCCGTTTTCCGGCCTGCCGTAACTTTTTCTACAGTCCGTTTCTGATCAATAAAAGGAGCCTGGACCTGGTGCAGTGGGAGTGCCGGGACATGCCCTCTCTGCCCTGCTATTCTCTGGCGGTGTTCGGACCGAAGGGAATTCTTCTGACCTCGGGAGGCTTGGGAGAAAACCGCTGGGCGGTGACCCTGACAGATTTTCCCGGCCTGATGGCGGACATCATGCGCCATAACAGGAGGTATCTCAGGCCGGAGCAGGTGGAGCTGATCTATGAAAGACTGTCGGGAAAGTATGGAAAGAGCGCTTAAGACCTGTCCCCGCCTGGGGGAAACCGCCATGCCAAGCGGGAGGTCGCTGCGCGTCCTCCCGCTTGCGGCTGACCGCCGTATGTCCATTCGGTCAGGAATTCTTCTGCAGGCAGGCCAGCGCTGTCCCCGCCTGGGGGAAACCGCCATGCCAAGCGGGAGGTCGCTGCGCGTCCTCCCGCTTGCGGCTGACCGCCGTATGTCCATTCAGCCGGGAACTCTTCTGCAAGCAAGCTTGCGACAGAGTTCCCGACCGAATGGACGCATGGCGGTTTTTGAAACAAAATTTGACAAAAGTCTTTGCAGATTGGCCTGGAAAAGGTATAATTGCCTGGTACGGCAGATTAATTTACAAATGAATGCCGGTTTCAGCTGGAGGAGATATGTCAAACGATATTTTAATTAAGCGTAACAGATATGGCATAAATCTGATTCTCAATGATCAGCTTCCCTTTCCTGAGCTGGTAAGGCAGGTGGGAGAAAAATTCAGGGAATCAGAGAAATTTTTCGGAAATTCAAAGGTGGCGATTTCCCTTGAGGGAAGGGAGCTGTCTGAGAAGGAAGAGAAGGAAATTCTTGACGCCATTGCGGATAATTCCTCCATTCAGATTGTCTGCATCATGAACCATGATCCGCAGACGGAGGAGCAGATGAGGCAGCGTGTGGAGCAGGCGCTTGCGGGAGAAAGGACTTCCGGGAAAGAAGCGGCAGAGGCGCGGAGTGTTCCGGAGGCGCAGGAAGCGGGACCGGAATCGGATTTTTATAAGGGAAATCTTCGTTCCGGCCAGGTTTTGGAGAGCGCGTCCAATGTGACTTTAATTGGGGACGTGAATCCGGGAGCCAGAATCGTTTCTCAGGGAAACATCGTTGTCCTCGGCTCCATGCGGGGAAACGCGTGGGCAGGAGCCGGCGGAGACAGCAGCTGCTTTATTTTTGCGCTGGATATGAAGCCGATACAGCTGCAGATTGGAGACTATATAGCCAAGAGTCCGGACCGGGAAAAGGAGAAACGGCGGCTGCTGCGGAAGGGGAAAAATGAAGAAACGGATATTCCGCGGGTCGCGCTGGTCCGAGATGGAAATATCTGTATCGAACCCATGACAAAGGGTTGTCTGGACCAGATCTGAGAGCGGTCCCTGCCTGAAAGAAAGCAGGAGAAATACCGGTGAAGGAAGAAACAGCAGGTTTCTGCCGGAGATAAGAAACAGCAGGAGGAATCAGAAAATGAGTGAAGTAATCGTAATTACATCGGGAAAGGGCGGTGTTGGAAAAACCACCACAACGGCGAACGTGGGGTGCGGCCTTGCGATGCTGAATAAAAAGGTGGTCATGATCGATACGGATATCGGACTGCGGAACCTGGACGTGGTGCTGGGGCTGGAGAACCGGATCGTTTACAACCTGGTGGATGTGGTAGAAGGAAAATGCCGTCTGAAGCAGGCGATGATCAAACATAAAAAATACCCGGAGCTGTGTCTGATTCCTTCCGCGCAGACGAGGGACAAGGATTCCGTGACCCCGGAGCAGATGAAGGAGCTGGTGGAGGAGCTTCGTCAGGAGTTTGACTACATCCTTCTGGACTGCCCGGCGGGAATTGAGCAGGGCTTTAAAAACGCCATTGCCGGAGCGGACCGGGCGCTTGTGGTGACCACGCCGGAGGTTTCCGCCATCCGCGATGCGGACCGGATTGTGGGCCTTCTGGAAGCGAATGAGATGAAGCGGATCGATCTCATCATCAACCGTATCCGCATGGATATGGTTAAGCGGGGCGACATGCTGAAGGTGGAGGATGTGTGCGATATTCTGTCCATTCCGCTGATCGGCGTGATCCCGGACGATGAGCAGATCGTGGTTTCCACAAACAACGGCGATCCGCTGGTGGGCGGCAGCAGCCCGGCCGGAAAAGCCTATAACAATATCTGCCGCCGTATCGTCGGAGAAGAGGTTCCGTTTATGGATCTGGATGCCAGAAAGGGAATGCTCAGCGTGATTAAGGGACTGTTCGGAATGAACTAGAAGGGGAGGAAGGTAGCATGGGACTTCTGGATTTTTTTAACAGGAAAAGCTCCAGTGAGGTTGCGAAGGACCGTCTGAAGCTGCTTCTGGTGTCGGACCGCGTCAGCTGTTCGCCGGAAGTGATGGAAATGATCAAAAACGACATTATCGAAGTGATCTCCAAATATATGGATATTGACGCGCAGGGACTGGACATCCAGATTTCCGAATCGGATAAGGAGATGGACGGCAGCTCCACCGGCCCTGTGCTGTTCGCGAACATTCCGATCAGAGAAGTAAGACACAACGCGGGAAAAAATCGGAAGAAAAGGGGGTAGACTTCCGGGGCACGGCCCGGGTCCGGCCTGTCATCACGGATCGCCTGCAGGCGACAGGCGGGCCGGATCCTGACCGGGACGTTTTCCTTCCGCCCGTACCGGCCTGTGAGGGACCGGCGCTCCCTTCGTCCGCTCAGAATCAGTCATCTGTTCGTGCAGACACGACATCTGCCTGGTTCCGGCGGACGAGTGAACTGTAACCATATGTAACGGAAAATGGGCAGAAAAGGAAAAAATGTCTTGCAAAAAGGGCCAAGAGACAGTATAATAATTTTTGTCGCAAATGCTGGAATAGCGCAGTCGGTAGCGCAACTGATTCGTAATCAGTAGGTCGAGGGTTCAAGTCCCTTTTCCAGCTTTGAATGGATCCTGAAAAAAGCATTCCAGAGGCTACGGTCTGCGGACCTGTCTTTGGAGTGCTTTTTACCATGTACCGGCCGGCGGATCGTACAGAAGAAATCAGTTGACAGACTGATCGGCAGCGGCATATACTGAACACAGGTTGCAGGAAGGAACGCGGCCATGGACCGGAGAGGGCGTGCCGCGGATTTATTTCATATGAGCAGAATGGAAAAACGGGCGGCGGCAGTTTCGTGGGCGATGTTTGTTTTTGTGCTGGCGGTGATCTGCGTGCTGTCCTTTCAGAGCGGGAGCGCCACAAAGGCGCTGGAGAAGCCGTTTGTGGAGGGCGTGACCGGGACGGTCGACCGGCAGCTTTCAACGGAGACGGTCCTTACGATCACTTTTTATATCCGTCAGGCGGGAAGAGCGGTCCTCTTTTTTTTCCTCGGTTTTTTGGGAGGGAGCGGTGCGCTTCTGTGTTTTGGAAACAGAAGCCGGCCTGTGACTGCGGTCTGTGCCTGTGCGGCGCTCTTTGGAATTTCCTATTTTACGGAAAAGATGAAAATTTTTATAGAAGGCAGACATTATGCGTTTGCAGAATGTCTTGAGGGCTTTATTTTTGCGGTGCTCGGTTATCTGTGTATCGCTGTATTTTTTTCTGTTCTGCGGAAAAGAAGAGCAGAGAAAAGGAACGGATGATGGCGAAAGAAAACTGACAGGCGAAGGAAAAACGCTGAGAGGGAGCGGTTGTTATGTATCAGAAAAAATCGAATCTGCAGAATCTGATCATCATCACGATCGACTGTATCGTGCTGGTGCTCAGCCTTGGTATTGCAAACTATATCAGACATCAGAAATTTTTTAAGGGACTGAACAATCCTGCGGACATGAAGGTGCTGATCTTCGTGTTCCTGGTGGTCTTTCTGGTGATCAATCTGTATAAGAATTTTTATAAGCAGATGCTCCTGCGGGGGCCGTTTCAGGAGCTTCTGGAGGTCATCAAGATGAACCTGGTGACCCTGGCCGGCGCATCCTTTGTGCTGTATCTGACCAGGATCATCGATGAATATTCCCGTATGGTGCTGTTCTGGTTCGTTGTCATCGATGTGGTGCTGATGTTCCTTGTGCATCAGATCTATAAAAGGTATCTGCCCGTCTTTTACCGGATGAGCGGGACGGCAAGACAGCTCCTCCTGGTGGCTCCGAAGGCCATGGCACCGCGGCTGGTGGAGGAAATGCGGTCGATCCGTGACTGCAGCTATGAGATCAAGGGCATTGTGGTCCTGGACGGAGCGGACGGAGCGGATGTGGAGGGCGTTCCCGTGGTGGGCGGCCGAAAAGAGCTGGTGGATTACTGTCTGTCCTCCTCTCTGGACGAAGTGATCATCAGCGCGGACAGGCAGACGGAGGAAAGCCTGCGGGAGGAGATGGAGAACATCGCGGCTATGGGCCTGACCATTCATCTGCAGATCCCCGTACTCGAGCTGAAAGAGGCGCCGCAGAGGATGCTGTCCCAGTTCGGAAAGCTTCACATGATCACCTATGCCAACAAGGTAGCTCCCTTCGGTCAGCTCATGCTGAAGCGCCTGCTGGATATTTTGGGAGCGCTGGTCGGAATGGTGGTCCTTGCCGTGCTTACCATCGTGCTGACGCCCATCATCAAGCTGGATTCTCCCGGACCCGTGTTTTTTGCGCAGAAGAGAGTGGGACGCAACGGGCGTATCTTCAAGATGTACAAATTCCGTTCCATGTACATGGATGCGGAGGAACGCAAGAAGGAGCTCATGGCAAAGAATGAGATGAACGGCCTGATGTTTAAGATGGAGGACGATCCCCGGATTACGAAGGTCGGAAAGTTTCTCCGCAGGACGAGTCTGGATGAATTCCCTCAGTTCATCAACATCCTGAAGGGAGATATGAGTCTGGTGGGGACCAGGCCGCCCACGCTGGATGAGTTTGAACAGTACAAATCCTATCACAAGAAGCGCCTGAGCTTCCGCCCCGGCCTGACCGGCATGTGGCAGGTGAGCGGCAGGAGTGACATCACGGATTTCGAGGAGATCGTCCGGCTGGATGTGGAGTATATTAACAACTGGTCCGTGAGCCTGGACATCAAGATCCTGATCAAGACTGTTTTGGCCGTGTTCACGGAAAGCGGAGCAAAGTAAGGAAGGGAGCGTTCTGCCGCTGCCCGGAACAGGGGGGAGCGCGGTTTTGGAAGAGACGGAAAAATATATGCTTTTTCGTGTATGAAAAGGCTTTGCACAGGACGGTATCTTTGGGATGCCGTCCTTTTTTTGACTGAAAACAGTTATTAGAAGCTGTAAAATAAACTGAATAAGCTTTATAAATAGATGACAATCCAACATTTTTATGCAGAATAGCAGAATAAGCGAGAAAAAATTGGACGTATGTGCCAGATACGGCACCTGTCAAAAGGGAAAACGGGCGGTTTCTGGAAATGTGACAGAATATACGATAAAATGCTACTACAGTTCAGTTGAAAAAGCAATTCTTACTTTGGGAATATGTTAAACTTAACTCGTACCGGGCCTGGTAAATCTTGGAAGTAAGGTGTGCTGAAAGATGTTGGATTATATTGCGATCATGCGCGGCCTGCGGGAAGACAATGATGTCAAGCAGAGAGAAGTCGCGGATTATCTGAATATTGATCAGAGAGTCTATTCCCGGTACGAGCGAGGGCAAAATGCGATGCCGGTCCGTTACATCCCGCTTCTGTGTGATTACTACAATGTATCGGCCGATTATCTGCTGGGACGGACGAAGGAAAAGGACTATCCCGGTGCGGACAGGAACAGAAAGCTCGGAAGTACCAGGCGGACGGAGAACGAAAAGAAGAAATAAAGGAAAAGCGATAAGAAAAAGTGAATACGGTAAAATGCTCCGGAAGGAGCGCATGGCGGCGGGCGTCCTGAATGGATGGCCCGCCGTTTCCGGTTCCTTTACCGGGAAAGTTCTATTTTTTCAGGAAGATCACGTATCCTCTGGCGGTGAGAAGCGACGCAGCCCTGTCGATGGCATCCGGTCCGTAGAATTCGATGCGGAGCACGCCTTCCTCCGCCTCCCGGTTGTGGGTGATGCCGATGTTTTTGATGCTGATGCCGTTCAGAGCGAGCAGAGTGGCAACGGAGGCCAGGGAACCGGCTTCATCCGGGATTTCCACGTTGATGGTGTAGACCTTTTTAATGGGCCCGCTGGATGCTTCAATGAAGGAATCCCGGTAACGCCTCGCCCCGTCAAAGAAGGAGTAAAGACGCTCTGCGTCGGCGCTGTCGATCTCTTCCTTCACCCTTCTGAGGCTTTCGATGTACTGCTCCAGCAGACCGGAAATGTTGGCTGCATTGGTCAGACAGATCTGCTGCCACATGACGGTGGAGGAAGAAGCGATCCGGGTGATGTCCTTGAAGCCTCCCGCCGCGATCATTTTCATCAGGCCGTCCCTGCTGTCGCTGTCCCGGACCAGGTTGACGAGCGAGGAGGCGATCACATGGGGCAGGTGGCTGACGGCAGCCGTGATGCGGTCATGCTCCCGGTAGTCCAGGACCAGCGGGATGGCGCCGAGGGAACGGACGAGTCCGGCGAAGGCATCTGTCCGTTCCTGAGGAACGTGCCCGGAAGGCGTCAGGATGTAATAAGCATTCTCCAGAAGGGACGCGCGGGAGTTGGCAAAGCCGATGCGTTCGCTCCCTGCCATCGGATGCCCCCCGATGAAGCAGCCGGAAAGGCCTTCCTGCTCTGCCAGTTCGTGGATGGGCGTTTTGACGCTCCCCACATCCGTCAGAATGCTGTCTGAGCGCAGATATTTTTTCAGGAACCGGAGATTTTCATTGTTGTGAGATACCGGCGCACAGAGAAACACATAGTCGGCGTCGCAGAAGGCGGGAGCGCAGGAAGGGGAAAGCTCCGGGAAAACTTCATCTGCGATGCGTTCCTCCTTCGCCTGTCTGAGGGCGCTCTCCTGCACGTCACAGGCAAGAATGCGCGCTTCGGGCCGGGCCATGCGGAGAGCTCTGGCAATGGAGCCTCCGATCAGCCCGAGCCCGTAAAAGGAACAGGTCAGTGGTCTCATGCTTCATTCTCCCTTCCGGGCAGCGGGAAAGCTTCTTCCCTCCAGCCGGGCATAGGGGATGAGCTGTTCCATCAGCGTGCCGAATTTTTCAAAGGTGAGGGACTGCGGGCCATCCGACAGGGCGTGGGCGGGATCGCCGTGTACCTCCACCATCAGGCCGTCCGCGCCGCAGGCAACGGCTGCCTTTGCCAGCGGGATCACGTATTTGTATACGCCGGACGCATGGGAAGGATCCACGATCACCGGGAGGTGGGTCTTTTCCTTCAGTACGGGAACGGCGCTGATGTCCAGCGTGTTGCGGGTAGCGGTCTCAAAGGTGCGGATTCCCCGTTCGCACAGGACCACGTTGGAATTTCCCTCTGCGATGATGTATTCCGCGGCGTTGAGCCATTCCTCGATGGTGGCGCTCAGGCCCCGTTTGAGAAGGACGGGCAGTCCGGCACGGCCGGCTTCCTTCAGCAGGATGAAATTCTGCATGTTGCGCGCCCCGATCTGGATCATGTCCACATATTTGACGGCGGCCTCCAGGGACTCATGGCTGACCACTTCGCAGACGGTGGCAAGCCCCGTTTCCTTTCCGGCAAGCTGCATGTAGCGCAGCCCTTCCTCCTCCAGCCCCTGGAAGGAGTAGGGAGAAGTGCGCGGCTTGTAGGCGCCTCCTCTTAAAATGGTGGCGCCTGCGGCCTTTACCGCACGGGCCACGCCGAGAAGCTGTTCTTCTCCCTCCACCGCGCACGGGCCTGCCATGACGGTAAGGGTACCGGGGCCGATGACGGTGTTCCCGACGTGTACGACAGACGGCTCCGGATGAAATTTTTTATTGGCGAGCTTGTAGGGCTCCGTTACCGGAACGATGCGGTCCACATCCTTGAAGCTGATCAGGTTTTCTGTGGAGAGACGGTTCTTGTCGCCCACCACGCCGATGATGGTGACCTCCGTTCCCTTTGACAGATGGGCGTTCAGCCCGCTTTCCCGAATGTAGTCTGCGATGGCCTGTATGCTGCTTTCCGCTGCGTGCGGTTTCATGACGATGATCATAACGTTTGTTTTCCTTTCTTCTGTCATTCCCGAATGGTCCGGCAGGAACAGGGAGAGGAGTTCCCTTCCCCTTTTCCCTGTGTGCCTCTGTCGAGAAAAATATAGCACGTTAAAGTGCGAAAGTCAACCGGAATGTATCAGCCCGGATGCTTCCGGCCGGTCTGTTTTCGTACGGTCTGCGCAGGGAATGCGCAGACCTGGTTGAGTAGCAACGCCTTTGCTGTTCTGCGGAGGAACAGGCGCGGCAGCGCACAGATCAGGCAGGGAGGCGTGCCGAGATCAAGGCGGAAAACAGCCTGCGTGAAATGCTGTGAAAAATAACTTGTATAACCTTACGAAAATTGCTTGTAATATTTCCTGAGATTTAGTAAAATGTACCCATGGGGTTCTGGAAGAGAAAAATACAGTCTGGAAATAGCTTGTAAAAGGGATTGGGGACTTTGACAGAAAACCCGTAAACTGCATAATACGGAGGATTGCACTATGAACATTTACACAACCGACAAGATCCGCAACGTCGTGCTCCTGGGACATGGCGGATCAGGCAAGACCAGTCTGGTGGAGGCAATGGCATATCTGTCCGGCATCACATCCAGAATGGGCAAGGTGAGCGACGGAAATACGGTCAGCGATTTCGGCAAGGAAGAGCAGAAGAGAAAATTTTCAATCAGCACGTCTGTGATCCCGATCGAATGGGAAGGCGTGAAGATTAACATATTGGATACTCCCGGATTTTTTGATTTCGTAGGAGAAGTAGAGGAAGCGGCAGGAGCTGCGGACGCCGCCATCATTGTCGTTTCCGGAAAGGCCGGCGTGGAGGTCGGAACGCAGAAGGCGTGGGAGCTGTGCGATAAGTATAAGCTGCCCCGCATGGTGTTCGTAACGGATATGGATATTGACAACGCCTCCTACCGCCAGGTGGTGGAGGATATGACGGCTCTGTACGGAAAGAAGATCGCTCCGTTCCACCTTCCCATCCGGGAAAATGAGAAGTTTGTCGGCTACATCAACGTGGTTTCGGAAAAGGCCTATCGCTGGCAGGGCAAGGAGGTCGTGGAGTGCGACATCCCCGACTACAGCAAATCCAATCTGCAGATCTGCCGCGATACGCTGCTGGAAGCGGTGGCGGAGACCAGTGAGGAATTCATGGAGCGCTACTTCGGCGGGGATACCTTCTCCGAGGCGGAGATCCGTGCGGCCATGAGAACGAATGTGGATGACGGAAGCATCGTTCCCATGTCCATGGGATCCAACATCCTCTGCCAGGGGATTTATACGCTGCTTGATGACATCGTGAAGTATATGCCGAGTCCGGAGGGACGCAGGATTGCCGGGATCAACATGAAGACCAAGGAGATCTTCCAGGCAGATTATGATTTCTCCAAAGCGAAGAGCGCGTTCATTTTCAAGACCATTGTAGATCCTTTTATCGGAAAGTATTCCCTGATCAAGGTCTGCTCCGGCGTGCTGAAGCCCGACGATCAGCTTTTCAACTACGACAAGGATGTGGATGAAAAGATCGGAAAGCTGTATGTGATGCAGGGAAGCAGGCCCATTGAGGTGAGCGAGCTGCATGCGGGGGACATCGGCGCTCTGGCAAAGCTGACCGGCGCGCGCACGGGCAATACGCTTTCCACAAAGAATACACCCATCGAATACGGCAAGACGGAGATTTCCGTTCCTTATACCTATAAGCGGTACAAGGCGAAAAACAAGGCGGACATTGACAAGATCTCCCAGTCCCTGACCAAGATGATGCACGAAGACCTGACCCTGAAGGTGGTCAATGATTCCGAAAATCATCAGTCGCTTCTGTACGGTATGGGCGACCAGCATCTAGATGTGGTGGTCAGCCGCCTGATCAACGAATACAAGGTGGAGATCGAGCTGAGCAAGCCCAAGGTGGCGTTCCGTGAGACCATCCGCAAGAAATCCGATGTGGAATACAAATATAAAAAGCAGACCGGAGGACATGGGCAGTATGGGCATGTAAAGATGCGCTTTGAGCCTTCCGGAGATCTGGAGACGCCTTATGTGTTTGAACAGGAGGTTGTGGGCGGAGCGATCCCGAAGAATTACTTCCCCGCTGTGGAGAAGGGACTTCAGGAATCCGTTCAGAAGGGACCGATGGCGGCATACCCGGTAGTTGGCGTGAAGGCCATCCTGTACGACGGCTCCTACCATCCGGTGGATTCTTCCGAGATGGCTTTCAAGATGGCGACGATCCAGGCCTTCAAGAAGGGCTTTATGGAGGCAGGCCCCGTTCTGCTTGAGCCTATCGCTTCCATGAAGGTGACGGTGCCGGATCAGTATACGGGCGACGTGATGGGCGACCTGAACAAACGCCGCGGCAGAGTGCTCGGCATGAATCCCATCGCGGGTGGAAAGCAGGTGATTGAGGCCGATGTGCCCATGATGGAGCTGTACGGCTACTGCACCGATCTTCGTTCCATGACCGGCGGCAGGGGAGATTACTCCTATGAATTTGCCCGCTATGAGCAGGCTCCTTCTGATATTCAGGAGAAGGAGGTCGCAGCGAGAGCGGCCAAACTGGAAGACGGAAACGATGATTAAGGTCTTTTTCAGAGAAGAATAGTATGGGGCGGAAGCGGTGCGCGTTGGGGGACGCGCGCCGCTTCCTTTTGCGGTCCGGCCGGACCGTTTTCTGCCGGAGGGATCCGGATGCGGGAACTCCAAGCGCTTCGCGACAGGCCGGATGCTTCCAGCCGGTCTGTTTTCGTACGGTCTGCGCAGGGAATGCGCAGACCTGGCTGAGTAGTAACCATAAATCACAAAATACCACAAAAATTATGTTGATTCACGACCGAATTGGGTGTATTATGAAGTATAAGAGCAAAAAGTGGGGAAAAGATCACAAAACAACAGATTCTGTGACCGCAGTGCTGAGCGGGAGGTTCAGCATTCGCTCCCCGGTGCAAAAGCGTTTTGAAATGGAGGCAAAAATGAAAATTCTGGATGCAAAATTTGTACAGGACTTTATCAGGATGGCGAATGACGGCTATCTGCAGGGGTGGCATGAAAGAAACGGCGGCAACCTCTCCTACCGGATCAGACCGGAAGAGGTGGAAAGCATCAGAGACTGCCTGGATGAAGAGGGAGAATGGACGCCCATCGGTGTCAGCGTGCCGCTTCTTGCCGGAGAATTTTTCATGGTGACGGGAACCGGGAAGTATTTCAGGAACATCATCATCGCTCCGGAATCCTGTCTGACGATCATCGAAATTGACGGAACGGGTGAAAACTACCGCAAACGCTGGGGACTGGTGGAGGGCGGCGGCCCTACCAGCGAGCTTCCCACCCATCTGATGAACCATGAGGTGAAGAAGCGTCTCAGCGGCGGAAAGCATCGGGTGATCTATCATGCGCATACCACGAATGTGATCGCATTGACCTTTGTGCTGCCTCTGAAGGATGAGATCTTCACCAGAGAACTGTGGGAAATGGCTACGGAATGCCCTGTCGTATTTCCGGACGGCGTAGGAGTAGTCGGCTGGATGGTGCCCGGCGGCAGAGAGATTGCCATCGAGACCGGAAAGCTGATGGAGAAGTACGATGCGGTGATCTGGGCGCATCATGGCATGTTCTGTTCCGGAGAAACATTTGACGCTACCTTCGGCCTGATGCATACGATTGAAAAGTCGGCGGAGATCCTGATCAAGGTGCTTTCCATGAAGCCGGACAAGCTGCAGACCATCACTCCCGATAACTTCCGTGATCTGGCAGGAGCCTTCCACCTGGAGCTTCCGGAACGGTTCCTTTACGAGAAATGACAGAACTCTTCTGTTTGTCTGGCACAAACGGCTCTTTCGTGATATAATGGGCGAAAAGCGGTTATCCTGTAAAAGAGGCCGCAATACAGCCGCCGGCGGAGCCCGGCAGAAAAAGAGGAGAAAATGAAAAAAGGAATCCTGTATCCGATCATCGGAGCTGTCGCTCTCATAGCGGCGTTTGTCTACTATTATATTACACTTCCGGCTATCAACATTCATTCCAGCGGCTTCTGGTTTTTCCTGATGGGGGCCATCGCAGCGGTGATGCTGGTCTATATGATCCGGAAGCTGGGGAAGGAGGCTGCTTCCTCAGGAGTGGCCTCCCTGCATTTTTCTCTGCGGGAATATCCTCTGCTGAAATGGCTGGGGATCCTGCTGCTGGTGGTGCTGGCCGCTTATGGGATCGGAACCCTGCTGTCCTCGCCGGTCATCAATGCGAAGAAATACCAGCAGCTCATGACCGTGGAGACCCGGAATTTTTCAGAGGATATCAAAGAGGCGGATTACCGTTCGATTCCGCTTCTGGATAAGGATTCCGCCGCCCTTCTGGGGGACCGGAAAATGGGAAGCCTGGTGGATATGGTTTCCCAGTTTGAAGTGGCGGACGATTATACCCAGATCAACTATAACAATATTCCGGTGCGCGTTACGCCCCTGGTCTATGCCAACCCCATCAAGTGGCTGACCAATCAGAAAAACGGGATCCCCGCCTATATCCGCATCGACATGACGACCCAGGATACGGAATGCGTCATGCTGGAGGAGGGCATCAAATATTCCAAATCGGAGTATTTCAACCGGAACCTGTACCGCCATCTGCGCTTTCACTTCCCCACCTATATTTTCGGGGATCAGCTGTTCTTTGAGATCGACGATGACGGCGTGCCCTACTGGGTCTGCCCGGTGAAAAAGTTCAACATCGGCCTGTTCGGCGGAGAAACGGTGGGCCGGGTGGTTCTGGTCAACGCCATCACGGGAGAGTGCACCGACTATGCGGTGGAGGATGTGCCGACCTGGATCGACAAGGTGTATTCCGCCGAGCTTCTGATGCAGCTCTATGATTATTACGGCATGTATCAGCATGGCTTTTTCAACAGTGTTCTGGGACAGAGAGACTGTCTGGTAACGACCAATGGATACAATTATCTGGCGCTGGATGACGATGTGTGGGTGTATACGGGGGTGACCTCCGTGAATGGGGATCAGTCCAACGTGGGCTTTGTGCTCATGAATCAGCGCACCATGGAAACCCGCTATTACGAGGTAGAGGGCGCTACCGAGCTTTCCGCCATGTCCTCCGCGGAAGGCCAGGTGCAGAACCTGGGATACCGGGCTTCCTTCCCGCTTCTTTTGAATATCGCGGATGAGCCCACCTATTTTATGGCGCTCAAGGACGACGCAGGGCTGGTGAAGAAATATGCCATGGTCAATGTCCAGAAGTATCAGTGGGTTGCCATCGGGGATACGATTGAAGAGTGTGAGAAGGATTATAAGGAGCTTCTGTCTACCAATGGAATCGTCAGTCAGAATCAGGGAGAAAGCCTGGAAATATCCGGGGTGATCGAGCTGATCGCGCCGGTCGTCATCGATGGCGGCACCCATTATTATATCGGAATCACCGGAAGCGACGAGCTGTTCGACGTGGATGTCTCTGAGGAAGGCATGTATGAAATCGTGCGTTACCAGGAGGGCGACCGGATCAGCCTGGTCTATACGGAGAATTATGGCTTAAATCCGGTACAGGAAATCCGGGATGACGGCTGAGTAGTAACCTGAGGAGAGCAAATTTTGTGCGTAACAGCTTGACAAACCCGTGTCCTGCCCTTAAAATAAGGAAAGTCAATAATAAAGCGACGATGAGGAAGAGTAGAAGGCAAGCGTTTCAGAGAGCCGCCGGATGGTGCGAGGCGGCAGCGCCCAGCTTTGAACTGGCCTCTGAGCTCCCTTTGCCAAAGCAGGGCGAGTAGTGAAGGGCGGGAAGTCCCGTTACAGACAGAAACGAGTGCGCGGCGTGCTGCATCATCAGCTCTGCCGTGAAACAGAGTGGTACCGCGGAAGCTGCCCTTCCGTCTCTGGAAACGGAGACGGAAGGGCTTTTTTCATGGAATCGGTAATCATTTTATTGGAAAGGCTGTTGGAGGAAAAATGGAAAAGGTTTACAATCCGAAAGAGATCGAGAGAAAATGGCAGAAGATCTGGGAGGACGAGAAGGCGTTTGTCGCTGTGGACGATTACAGCAAGCCCAAGTATTACGCGCTGGTGGAGTTCCCCTATCCGTCAGGACAGGGACTGCATGTGGGACATCCCAGACCGTATACAGCGCTGGATATTGTGGCAAGAAAGAGAAGGATGGAGGGCTACAACGTGCTGTATCCCATGGGATGGGACGCGTTCGGACTGCCCACGGAGAACTACGCGATCAAGAATCACATCCATCCGAAGATCGTGACGAAGAATAATGTACATCATTTTAAATCCCAGCTTCAGTCCCTCGGCTATTCCTTTGACTGGGACAGGGAGATCAACACCACCGATCCCGACTATTATAAGTGGACTCAGTGGATTTTCCTGAAGCTGTTCAAGGCCGGTCTCGCCTACAAGGCGGAGATGCCGATCAACTGGTGTACTTCCTGCAAGGTCGGACTTGCCAATGAAGAGGTGGTGAACGGCCGCTGCGAGCGCTGCGGCAGCGAGGTCATCCGTAAGGTCAAGAGTCAGTGGATGCTGAAAATCACGGCATACGCGGACAAGCTGATCGACGGGCTGGATACGGTAGACTATATCGAACGCGTCAAGGTATCTCAGAAGAACTGGATCGGACGTTCCCAGGGCGCAGAGGTGGATTTCTCCATTAAGGGAAAAGAGGAAAAGCTGCGCATTTACACCACCAGACCGGATACGCTGTTCGGCGTGACCTACATGGTCATTTCCCCGGAGCATCCCTATATCGAGAAGTTCGCGGATGAGATTCAGAACATGGACGAGATCCGGGCCTATCAGGAACAGGCTGCTAGAAAGTCCGACTTCGAGCGTTCCGAACTTGCCAAGGACAAGACGGGCGTCATGATTCAGGGACTTACCGCTATTAACCCGGTCAACAATGAGGAGATTCCCATCTGGGTTTCCGACTACGTGCTGATGAGCTACGGAACGGGCGCCATCATGGCCGTTCCCGCCCATGACGAAAGAGACTGGGAGTTCGCGAAGAAATTCAACATGCCCATCATTCAGGTGGTGGAGAGCAGCGCCGGTCCGGTTGACGTAAATGAAGCCGCCTTTACGGACGTTGCCACCGGAAAGCTGGTCAATTCCGGATTCCTGAATGGGCTGGAGGTGACGGAAGCGAAGAAGGCCATCATCGAATATCTGGAGAAAAACGGCTTTGGTACGCCCAAGACCAATTACAAGCTCAGAGACTGGGTGTTCTCCAGACAGCGCTACTGGGGAGAGCCGATCCCGATCGTGCACTGCCCGAAATGCGGTTATGTGCCGCTGCCGGAGGATCAGCTTCCGCTGGAGCTTCCCGACGTGGAAAGCTATATGCCCACCGATAACGGAGAATCTCCGCTCGCAGCGATGAGAGACTGGGTGGAGACCACCTGTCCCTGCTGCGGAGGACCGGCGGAAAGGGAGACGGACACCATGCCTCAGTGGGCAGGCTCTTCCTGGTACTTCCTGCGCTATACGGACCCGCACAACGATAAGGCTCTCGCAAGCCCGGAGGCTTTAAAATACTGGCTTCCCGTTGACTGGTACAACGGCGGAATGGAGCACACCACCCTGCATCTTCTGTACTCCCGCTTCTGGCACCGCTTCCTGTATGACCAGGGCGTGGTACCCTGTCCGGAACCCTATCAGAAGAGAACCTCTCACGGCATGATCCTGGGAGAAAACGGGGAGAAGATGAGCAAATCCCGCGGAAACGTGGTGAATCCGGACGATATCGTGAACGATTTCGGCGCGGACACCCTGCGCACCTATGAGATGTTCATCGGCGCCTTTGATTTAAGCGCCGCCTGGAGTCAGGAGGGCGTGAAGGGCTGCCGCCGCTTCCTGGACCGTGTCTGGAAGCTGCAGGAGCTGGTGACGGATGAGAAGGGCTACTCCAAAGATCTGGAAACGAAGATGCATCAGACCATCAAGAAGGTTTCCAACGATTATGAGAACCTGAAATACAATACCGGCATCGCGGCCCTGATGTCCCTGATCAACGATTTCTACAAGGCAGGAAAGGTGACGAGGGATGAGTTCAAGACCTTCCTCATCCTGCTGAATCCGGTGGCTCCTCATATCACGGAGGAACTCTGGGAAATGGAGGGCTATGGCGGAAGGCTGTATCAGACCGCATGGCCTGTCTGGGATGAGGCGAAAACCGTGGAGTCTGTGATCGAAGTTGCCGTACAGGTGAATGGAAAGGTACGTGCTACCGTGAAGTTGCCTGCTGACGTGGATAAGGATACGGCGATCGCTGCCGGAAAGGAAGCGGTTGCAGACAGACTTACCGGAAATATCGTAAAGGAGATCTACGTGCCCGGAAAGATCATCAATATCGTATGTAAATAAGACTGTCAATTCAGAAAAAGCAGGAAAAACGTTCCGGCCCGCATGTCCGATATGGACGGCGGGCCGGAACGTTTTTAGCCGCAGGCCGGATCAATGTTCAAAGGCGCTGCTGTCTGACGAAATTACTGCTGGAGCCGGATAACGTCCACGATTGCCATTCTGCTGATCCGCCGGATGGGGCGTCTGATCGCACCGGCCGCGGACGCAAGGCAGAGAAACACGATCAAAAGAAGGGAACCCACAGGGATGCGCCATGCGGTTCCCCATTTATCCGCAATCAGGAACTGGAACATCAGCCTGTTTAACGGCAGGCCCAGGACGCATCCGACAACACAGCCGAGTATCGCGTAGGTAAAGGCCTCCGCCGCAATCATCCGGGCAAGCTGACTGGCCCCCATTCCGATAGAACGCATCATGCCGTACTGCCTTGTTCTGGACGTTGTGCTGGCGTTCATGCTGTTGAAAATATGAAATACCGTGATCAGCGCGATAATGATGAGGAAGCCGTAAATAAACACCGCGCCTGTATAGTAGGAGCTTTGGGATTCGGAATTGGTAAGCCTTCTGTCAGAAACGGTACTGTCGGATGGGATCATGTTCCGTATGGCGGAAACCGTATCATCCCCGCCGGTGGAAGAAAACTGAACATCAATCGCCGTATAGCCGGAATCGCCGGCCAGAGCGGCAAAGGCCCGTTCCGAGCAGATCATGTATCCGCTGCCGCCCGCTGTACCGGCTGAAGCCGCCTCCAGTATTCCGGCAATCGTTACCTGCTTATCACCGGAAGGGGTATGAAGGATTACGGTATCTCCAGCCTTCCAGTTTACGCCATTCTGATAAGTGACCAGAACATGATCTGTAAGTTCCATGGCAGGCCTGATGCTGCCCTCATTCAATTCTTCTCTGGCCCACCTGAACTGGTTATCCTCGTAGGAAAGGAGCGTGACAGTTCCTGTTCCGGAATCAGAGGAAACTGAAAGACCGGCCATTTCCATCCGGCCAAAAACGTTGTCCACCCCCTGTATTTCGCTGATCTGTTTCACCAGCGACTTCTCCAGAGGCGTATTTCCCATTGTAATCGATACATCTGCCGCCGACGGAGAGAGCGCGGGCATCCCCTGATTGAGAAAGACCACCATAACCTGAAACGACAGGAACATCATGATGCTGACAGCAAACGAACAGGTCATGAGGAACAGATTCTTTCTGTCGGACAGCGCGTGGAAAATTCCCATGCCGGTTTCGATGTGAAACAGCCTTGTATTTGCAGCCCTTCTGTTCTGCGTAAACTGCGCGCTGCCGTTTATTGCGGTGACCGGTGATACTCCGGAAGCCCTTTTCGCCGGGGACAGGGATGCCAGCAGCACGATCAGAACACCGGTCAGAGCACCGGCAATCAGTCCGCCTGCACTGACCGGAAAAAGCGGTAGCTCTGAAAAGCGTTCCCCGCTGATGGATTTCAGCAGAAAGCAGGCGCCCCATGTAAGGATCTGTCCGGCAGCCAGCCCGGCCGGTACGCCCTTCCCGCATTGGCGCAGCCCCTGAAGAATGACGAAGTGCCTGACCTGTGCTCTGGATGCGCCCAGGCAGCGCAGAAGGCCATAAAACTGAATCCGTTCCAGAACATTTGTGCGAAAGCTGGAGGCAATCATTACTGCGCCGGCAATCAGCACCAGAAGGACGAGAAAGCCTGCGACGATATACAGGGACTGCATGGTGCTGTTTTCGCTTTGTCCCATCAGTCCAAGAAGCGCCGAGTTTTCGTTTACCTGACGGTCTGAAAGGTTATACTGCGCTTTGATTTCCTTCATGGCCTTCTGAATGTTGACGCCGCCTTTGAACTGAACGCGGAACGTGGTTCCGTCTGCAGCATTTTCATCCGCGATCCGGCGAAAACCTTCCTCTGTCAATACCATACCGTATACATCCGCCTGAAGCAGACTTCCCATATCGGCAAGGACGCCGGTAATGCGGTATTTTCGGCTGGAACCGTCCGGCACCGTAACGGTAACCGTATCGCCAATTGCAAGGCCCAGCTGTCTGCAGGCCGTTTGATTCAATAATGCTTCATCGGGACGGACGGGGTAGGAGCCGCTTTCCATCTCCATTTCTGTCAAAATGGAAAAGGTGTCCTCATCCGCGCCCGCAAAGCTGACCGTTTTGGAGCCGATGGAGCCGGAACTTCCCTGATAAGCCCATCCGCAGAGGGCAACATCGATCCGCGCCTTTATCAGTTCCGCCGTCTGTTCGTCAATACCGGTCAGACTGATGTGGTATTCTCCATTCGTTTTGATAAAATAATTTTTCTGCGCGCGCAGCGCCATGTCCGCCATGCTGAAAATGGCGGTTACCAGCAGCACCGAAAGGGCAATACAGAGCGCTGAAATCCGGCTGCTCCTGCGGTGTACCTTTTCATATTGCGGCACCAGTCCAAGATAGCTTTTCAACGCGACGTCACCCCCAAATCCTTCAGCACGCCATCGGTCATACGGAACACGCGGTCTGCCGCTCCGGCGTGGTTCTGGTTGTGGGTGATCATCAAAATGGTCTGCTGATACCTGGCCGACATGGACTGCAGTAAAGCCAGAACTTCCCGGCTGTTTCTGCTGTCCAGATTTCCGGTCGGTTCATCCGCCATAATCAGGGCAGGGTGTGTGACCAGTGCCCGGCCGATCGCCACACGCTGCTGCTGGCCGCCGGAAAGCTGGCCGGGAAGGTGTTTCCGGCGTTCATCAAGCCCAAGCACCTGCAGCAATTCATCGACGAACTGCTGATCCGGCTTTTTATAGTCAAGCAGCAGCGGAAATGTGATATTCTGTTCCACATTCAGCTCCGGGATCAGATTGAACGACTGGAAAATAAATCCGATGTGCTGCCGCCGGAACACGGTCAGTTTCTTCTCCGGCATGGAAAAAATATCCTGCCCGTCAATCCATACCCTGCCGGAAGTAGCGCCATCCAGAGCGCCGATCACATTTAACAGGGTGCTTTTGCCCGATCCGGACTCACCAATGATGGCGATAAACTCGCCCCTGCGGACAGAAAAAGAGACATGCTTTAAAGCGTGGACTTCTGTTTCGCCTGTGCCATAGGTTTTGCACAGATCCTGCACTTCAAGAATATTCATATTCAGGACCTCCTTACAGATCCATCATATCCCGCGGGACTTACTTCCAGGTGACATCCGTCTTACTTCTCTGTAAGGTTGAAAAAGCTTAATGTAAACGTAGTTCCTTCACCCAAACTGCCGGTTACGGAAATGGCGCCGCCGTGGGCTTCTACAATCGATTTGGCCAGAGGCAGTCCCAGGCCGATACCCTGAACATCCGAAGAAAAGCGGCTGCGGTAAAACCGTTTGAAAATGTTGTACAGATCTTCCGGATGGATTCCTTTTCCGTCATCGGAAATTTCAATCTGTGTCAGGAAAGGGGACTGGCTCCACTTTATTTCAATGCGGCCGCCGTCCTCCGTATACTCCAGGGCATTTTTTACAATGTTGCCGACAGCTTCCGAGATCCACAGGGCGTCGCATGATAAAACAACATCTTCTTTACCGGAAAGCGTAATTGTTTTATGCTCCCGCTCTGCCCTCGTTTCAAAGCGTTCGGAAACATCCTGCATCAGAAGGAAAAGATTTTCCGGGGCCTTTTTCATCCGGATCATTCCTGCGTCCAGCCGCGCCAGCTTCAGCAGGGTGTAAATCACGTCCTCCATCCGCCTGATTTCTCTTTGGGATTTTTCGGTGAAGTTTTTTACGACAGCGGCATCATCCTTATGGCTTTCCATGGTCTCATGGTACATTTTCAGGGCGGACAGCGGCGTTTTCATCTGATGTGAGACATCCGAAATGATGTCCTGCAGAAATTTTTTTGTCTGCCGCTGGTTTTCAGCATGAGCGGAGAGGATGGCGGCCATTTCATTGACGGCATGAAACAGGCTGTACCAGTCCCCATCCTGGGAACATTCAATGCGGGAGTCGGCATTGCCATCCAGAAACCGGCGGATGGCATGCTCGGCGCTGCGGAAAATCCCGTGCTGACGGCGAAGATAGAGAGACAGCGATAAGAAGATGGCCCCGAACGGGAAAACCAGCAGCAGAAATACAGAAAGCATCGCCTGATTCCGGTATGCCCGGACGGCAGGCAGAAAGCGCATGGGAGCCGTTTCGTCATATCCGACAGAAGCCAGAGCCTCCCTGCCGCGCCTGATGTCATTTTCGTCCGGCTGCGCAGTGAAAGCGGAGATTGACAGCCCGTTTTCCTGGTTCAGCAGATGGCCCGCGACACCATAATCATGGAGCAGCAGCTCCCGCTGAAAGCTTTTTGCCAGAAATGCGGCGATCCCGCCTGCCAGGAGAAAGGAGATGAGGCAGACAGCGGTAATGACGATGAACAGTGTCCTGGTTTCTTTCCCTGATTTTCCCATGAATCCAACCTCACGCAACAACCCACTTGTATCCGATTCCCCGTTCAGTCAGCAGATATCTGGGCGCATTTGGCGTATCTTCGATCTTGTTCCGCAGCCGTCTGATATAAACAGATAAGGTATTATCATCCACAAAATTCCCGTTGCCATCCCACATCCGGTCTAAAATCAGTTCCCGGGACAGGAGATGATTGGGATTCTGCATGAACAGGCACAGAAGTCTGTATTCTGCCAGAGGCAGGTCAACCGGCCTGCCGTTTTTCCAGACGAGCCTTTCTGCGGTATCGATGCGAATGCCATTTGCCTCCAGGATCGTCTCCGCCCTGGAAAACTGCAGAGAACGCCGAAGAAGCGCCTTCATTCTGGAAAGCAGTTCATTGAGCCGGAAGGGCTTTGTGATGTAATCATCCCCGCCCATGTCAAGGCCCTTCACAATGCTGATCTCCTGATCGGACGCGGTTAAAAAGATGATCGGGACCGTGGAACTGCTTCGCACCTTTCTGCAGACATCAAATCCTGTGCCGTCCGGCAGAGTAACATCCAACAGCAGCAGATCGTAGCGGCCGTTTTGAAACAGGGCCAATGCCTCCCTGACGGTTCTCGCATTGTCTACGGCATATCCGCTGCTTTCCAGAGTATACTGCAGGCCGTCGATCAGGCCTGGATCATCCTCAACATAGAGTATTTTCTGCATTTTTACCTCCATACCTCAGCAACGCTTCGGCGCAAATCCTGATTGAAAAATAAGCCATCGGGCTTATTTTTCAATCGGTGTTCCTTTCTCTGCCCGGTTCTGCCGTCTGACGGCTCCTGTTTCGCCCTTTTGGCATCAGCCGGACAGCTCTCAGGCTATTATAATCCGTTCTCCCGAATCGTACAAGCGCGGGAGTTCCCCGGCGTATTTACCGGCGGATGGGAAAGCTGTGAGGAGGCGTTTTTTCAGAACCCATTGTGTGGATTATGAGGTTCATGCTTACCGGCACAGTGATAACCTGCAGTACGATTTACAGGATGGAATTTCCTGTGATCTGTTTCTGCTGGATATTGAAATGCCCGGGATGGACGGAATGGCTCTGGCAAAGGAAATTAACGCCGTTCTCCCAACGGCCGGAATTATCTTTATTACTTCCCATCTGGAATATGCCGTCGCGGCTTATGAATATTCCGTGTTCCGTTATATCCCCAAAAACCGGATTGACGGGAAGCTGACTGCCGCGTTAAAGGATTTTTACAGGCTTTATGAACTGGAACGTAACGACTGCTATCTGATAAACGTGAAAAATCATGTGGAGAAACTTCCCTATAAGGATATTTTCTATGTTTTGAAAGATGGAAAGTATGCGGTATTCCATCTGAGAAACGGACAGACTGCCTCCATACGCAGGACATTGTCGCAGGTTTATGCCCAGGTCAATCAGGAATATTTCTGCTTTGCTGACCGGGGATGTATTATCAATCTCGCAAACGTGATGGGAATGAATGGGGAAAATATTATTATGCCGGACGGGCAGCATATCACGATAAGCAGATCAGGTGTAGCCGGGTTTAAGTCGGTATTGCTTCGTTTCTGGGAGAAACAGATATGACAACATTGGGAATTTGTTTTGAATGGCTTGTCGTATTCATCGAGTTTACATTAGGCCATTATTTCATGAACATTTTCTTTGAAAAACAGTTTTCAGGAAAAAAGCAGCGGGTCGTCTTTTTTGTTATCATATCGGTTACGACAACAGGAATTATTTTGCTGAATCTGATAGACATTTCGTTCAGCATTGTAACGGTGCTGTTTGCGGTTCTCTCAATCGCAATCGGAAGCTGTGTTTTGTATCAGGGAAGCTTTATTGATTTCTTGATCGTATCCCTCAGCTTCATAACGGGCATGAATCTTCTGGAATGGTTCTATCTGGATGCGATCGCGCTTATCTGGTCTCCCGCGGTGGTAAGGGCAATGGAATCCGGCTTCAGCATATTGAGGATTCTTGCGCTTGCGCTGATCAAGGGGATTGAAATCGTTCTCAGCCTGGTCATTGCAGGCCCGTTTCTGAAAAAACTGGTATTGCGGGTGGAGAAAACAAAAGCGGCATTGCTTGCCTCTGCCGCGGCATTTTTGTCATCGACCTGGTTCATCTGCAATCTGGGGACAGGGTTTAAATCAGAATTCAATCCCGTTCAGCTTGTTTTGATGATACTTATTATCTTTCTGCTTTGCTTTGGCTATTTATGCTATTGTCTGAACCGCATCCGAAACGAACAGAGATTTACCGCACGGCAGAATTATTTTTCCCTTGAAAAACAGAAAAAGGAACAGGATATTCACGGCTGTCACAGCAGCCGCACTTTGCGTTTCTCTGGCCGGATGCGGCGATGCTTCCAAAATGCCGCCGCAGACAGCAGCGTCAGGGCAGGCGGAAACCGGCGAAAGCGTTTCCGAAGAATCTGCCCCTTCCGGAATTACAATACCGGCCCCTTCCGGAACAGGGATTGAAATTCCGGAGCGTTATGAGAAAGAAGCGGGTCATGTTTTTTTTCAGACAGACATAAACGTTTCTGCAAATGTCCGGGAGAATGGCCTGCGGAAATTATCTGTGGCTGTACAAAAACCGGACCCGCAGAAAGTGTTTGACTGCCTCATGAAGGATACGGAAATCAAAGCGAAAAATGAGGAAGATAACAATTACTGGTATGAGGGAACAAATCATGAAATCCTCACGGTCAATCATACCTCTATCGGTTTTTCCACGGATTTTTATGTCTATGTAAGCAACGCTTTCCGGCTGCAGCAGGAATATTCCGACTATAATGCGGATTAATACGAGCTGGATCAGGATCTGTGGTTTGCCTCCAGACAGGAGGCCTTTGAGCATATTCGGCAGGCGCTTCAAACAATGGGGATTGAGATGGAAGAAGAGTATCAGTGCTATGTGCTGGAACATTCCATGCTTCAAAGCGAGGAATATGTGATGGATATGAACGGAAACGTGGACAGGACAGGGTATAAGGATTCCTGGACACAGGACGATGATTCCTATTATTTTGTCATTAACCAGAAATACGATGATACGCCGGCTTATCATGTATTTTATGATAATTTCCCGCTGTCTGCGGACGAAAATGCCCCGATTCAGGTGTTATACAATAAAGATGGGATCCAGTTTCTGCAGCTTGAAAAGGTATTTTCCTTCACGGAGCAGGAAAGCAATTATGACTTAAAGCCATTTGAAGAAATCGCAGAGGTGATTGAAGCGAAATATGGAATGCAGCCGGATGGCAGTACCTTTTGCGTAAATCAGGCGACGCTGTATTACATGGAAAATAAGGTGGGCGATGGGCAGTATGAAGTGATTCCCGTCTGGATTTTTAACACAGCAGATAACGAAACCGGCAAAATTTTACAGGATGTTGTAAATGCGGAAACCGCTGAGGAGATGATCCTGGAAGAAACTTAAAGAAATTCAGACATTACTACTCAGCCAGGTCTGCGCATTCACTGCGCAGACCGTATGAAAACAGACAGGCTGGAAGCATCCGGCCTGGCGCGAAGCGCTTGGAATGGCCGGATGCCGTTACAGATAGCTCTGCCGAAGGCTGAGCGGTAACATTCAGACATTTTGATGCGGCTTTCTGACTTGATAACTGAAACGGCGGATGCTAAAATGAGTCATAAATAACGACAGAAGCGGAGGCAGGATTGAAAAAAATAAGCCCGATGGCTCTTTCAATCAGGATTTGCGGCGCTTCGGCATGGAGGAAAAAGGATGAATCAGGAACAGGCAGAAATCTGCATAAAGAAACTGGAAAGCTACATGGACAGCCATGAGGAGGAGATGCTTCAGGACGCCATGGCGCTCATTTCCATCAACAGCGAAAAGATGGAAGCAAAGCCGGGAAAGCCCTTTGGAGAGGGAACCGCACGGGTATTTGAGGAAGCGCAGCGGATTCTTTCAGGACATGGCTTTCCGGTAAAAAATCATGAAAATTATGTGCTGGCCGCTGATCTGAACGATGGAGCCCGAAAGCTGGATATTCTGGCCCATCTGGACGTGGTTCCGGCGGGAGAGGGATTCACGGTAACGGAGCCCTTCCGTCCGGTGGTAAAGGACGGGAAGCTTTACGGAAGAGGAAGCGCGGATGACAAGGGCCCGGCTGTGGCAGCTCTTTATGCCATGCGCGCCGTGAAGGAGCTGGGCTTTCCGGTCACGGGGAGCTGTCGTCTGATCCTCGGAGCGGACGAGGAATGCGGCAGCAGTGATATTCAGTACTATTTTGAACGGGAGCCGCATGCGCCCATGACCTTTTCCCCGGACGCGGACTTTCCGCTGATCAATCTGGAAAAGGGCGGCCTGCATATCACCTTTGAGGCGCAGGTTCCGGAGCAGCCCGAAGGAATCCGCCTGGTCTCTGCTCAGGCGGGAACCAAGGTAAATGTGGTTCCGGGGAAGGCGCGGGCGGTTCTTTCCGGGATCGGCATGGATGTGCTGGCGGAGCTTGCGGCTGGCGTGGAAAAGGAAACGGGAACGGTCTTTACCATGGAACAGGAGGCGGACGGCATCCATCTGCTGGTGAAGGGGGAGGCTGCTCATGCGGCCAGCCCGCAGATGGGAAACAATGCGCTTACCGCGCTGCTTCTCCTGTTATCCCGGATCCCTTTTTCCTCGAAGGAGCTGAAAGAGCGCCTCGGCAGTCTGACGCGGCTGTTTCCCCATGGAGACTGGCGGGGAGCAGCGCTGGGTGTGGATCATGAGGACGCGCTTTCCGGCTGTCTGACCCTGAGCCTGGATCTGTTTTCCTTCTATGGAAACCGCCTTTCCGGTACCTTTGACTGCCGCGCCCCTCTCTGCGCAAACGAAGAGAATACCGGCGACGTGATCCGTGCCCGTCTCCGGAAAGCGGGCTTCCTTCCGGATGACGAGAGGATGTTCGAGGCGCATTATGTGCCGGAGGACAGTGAGCTGGTACAGGTCCTTCTGTCCTGCTATACCCGCGTCACCGGAAAGGAAGGAAAACCTGTCGCCATCGGCGGAGGCACCTATGTGCATCATATCCCTAACGGCGTGGCCTTTGGCTGCGCGGATCCTGAAGTGGATAATCACATGCATGGGGCGGATGAATTTATGGTGGTGGAGCAGATGAAGAAGAGCGCGGTGATCTTTGCCCTGGCCATTCTGGAGTTGTGCCGGTAAGGCAGCAGAACTGGCCGGAGCAGAAAAACAGGATGAGAGGCTGTCCCGCCGACGGGACAGCCTCTCATGGGCTGGAGAAGTATCTGAGTATCCGGAGGAGAATTCCTCTGCGTATTATACGTCGCGTTTAACAGCGGCCCAGTAATTCTGAACGATTTTTTTCTTCCAGGCAAGAAAAAGACAGCAGGCAAAAAGCAGGATTGCACCCAAAAGAACGACCCATGGACTTAAGCCGGAGCTGTCGATAAATTTTGCCGCGTCATCCGTCTGAGGCGCCTGACCCAGCAGATACAGAACCGGCACAATCACCCATGCGAGTATGGAGCCTGCCGGAATGAGAATAAAGAGGAAGGAAAAAATCCGGTAAAAGATACTTTTTATTCTGCTTCGGTAGGTCAGCGAGTAAAGGATGGATACAAGAACGGGCAGCAGCATTCACGAGATATGGAAAAGGGACAGCGTGAAGGAAGTGAATATGCCGCCTTCGTAGGCCATGTATGCGCCCAGAATGCGGAACTGTGTAATCCGTGCGCCGCACAGAACCGCCGTCAGAGCATGCCCGCTTTCGTGCAGGACGATGTACAGGGGGATGAGGATCAGAATACTGGCAAACAGGGACAGTATCTTTGTGGCTTTCAGATTCATGGATTCACCTCAGAGTTTTTTCTTATGATATAACAGATGTGCACCTGTTTCAAGGAAGAAAGGGAAATGGATGAGAAAAGGAAGGTGCCTCCTGCCGGTTCTGGCGGCGGTGACAGTTCTGGCCTCCTGCGGCCGGACAGCAGAGACTCCCGGCGAAGCTGTTCTTTCATCAGAATCCGCAGATGAGGCTGGCAGTCTGCCAGCCACTGAAATGGACGAAAGCCGCGGACTTCTGGAAGAGAGCAGGCAGGCTTTTGGAAAGGCATTATGGGATGTGTATCTTCGGGGGATTCTGCCGGATGGAGAAAAACTGGAGTATGTGGATAGGGAAGTGGCTGAAGGAAACAGCTTTTACGAAAATGGGATGGTGGAAATCGGATGGTCCCATAATCAGGGACTTTCGAGCTCTTTTTGGCCCTATTTCGTTTACGCCTATGATGCCGGAAGCGATACCTGGCGGTCTGTTGGAGGAGCAGATGCCTGGGAAAAGAGCGTATGGGAAGAGGACTACAGTGGGAACCCTTTTCCGGAAGAGACAGATACCGACGGAGACGGTATGGTTTACTTTATTCTTCCGGCTGACTGGGACGGGCGATATGAAGGGATTCGGCCGGTAGACGGGGAGGAATATGAGGAATGGAGAAATTCCTGGCTGGATGGGGCGGCAAAAATGGACAGTTCCTTTCAGAAGCTGACGGAAGAAAATATTGCGGCGCTGGGGTATCCGAAGCCGGACTATCCTGACCTGCAGCCGCTGGGATGAGGAACAGGAGAAAATACGTCTCCCTTTTTCATCAGACGATGCGCAGACCTGGCAATGGAAGAGGGGGAATCCTGTGGGGCTGTTTATGGTGGCTGTGTATGCAATGCGGTGCAGGAGGTGCAGCGCTATCTCGGGAGATGCAGCGCTATCTCGGGAGATGCAGCGCTATCTCAGGAGATGCAGCGCTATCTCCCGCGCTGCATCAGCCTCATGATCTGATTCATTTTTAAAAGCTCTTCCGGCGTGCTGTATTTTTTAATCGCCTCAATGATGGTGTTCATCTCTTCCGTGGAGAAGGTGATATTCGAGGACCTGCTCCGCTGGGCGAGCGCCATCAGGAAGGGCAGCAGCTCCTTCTGGGAGAGCTCTCTGCTTTCAAATACCATTTTCTGCAGAAAGTCCAGCTTTTCCTGCGGGATGTCCTGAAGCGAAGGCTCCGTCATCCAGCGGGGCTTTTCCGCGTATTCTGCCATATTCAGTTCTCCTTTTCCGGCGGCTTTTTCTCAGCCGCCTCTGTCTGAAATTCTGACTGAAACATCTGGAACATTTCTTTCTGGGAAGGGGAAAGCATTCCCATCAGCATGCTCATGGGATCCAGGGAGGGGCCTTCTGAAGAAGCGGATTCTTTGCTTCCTCCCGTCGGACCGGTACCGGCATCTCCGAACAGTTCCATCATCTGCCTCATTTCCTCATACATCCGCATGGCGTTCTGCATGGACTGGAACTGCTCCAGCATGGTTCTGAGCGCGGGAGGGCAGTAGCTGCTGATCTTTTCGCAGAGCTCCTCAAAAGAGAGGGAAGGAGGGCTGTGGAAGGCTTCCGGATGGGAACGGACGAAGGAGAGCGTGTACTGGAGCTCCAGAAAGCGGATCAGGACAGCCAGACTTCTCTGTGTGTCCGGAGCGCAGTAAGGCAGCAGGATTTTTAAAATCTGTATCTGATTGGTGGTATACAGGGTATCAAAAGCCTGTATGGAATCCTGTTCCTGTTTTTCCATTGCCCGGTCCTTTTCCCTTTACAGAAATTGTATGTCAGGGGAGGGTGTATAAGAACCGAAACGGACACATCTCAGAAGGCGTTGCGGGAAACGGCAGAATTCCTGCCGTTTCCCGGAAAAGTCATCCGGCCATCAGCAGCAGAGGCCGTTTCCACCGCCGCCGCAGCACAGCAGGATCAGGATCCAGATCCAGCTTCCGCATCCATTGCCGGAATCTCCGCATCCGCTTCCCATGTTGAAGCCATTTCCATTCCCACAGCAGCAGCACAGCAGGATCAGGATCCAGATCCAGTTCCCGCATCCGTTTCCTGTCGCCGCACATCCGCAGCTGTTGTTAGAGGAACCGCCGCATCCGCAGCCGCTCGCCGTTAAATCACTCATGTCTGTTGCCTCCAAAGTTGGTTTTTATGGTTTATCCTATGCTTCCGGCATGTCTGTGTTTCCGCAGGAGAAAAAAACTTCTCTTTTTTCTTTTGCGGACAGCTGCGGGATTCTGGCACAGGTTCGGAAACTTTTCATAATGATAAGAAAAAAGGCGGAGATACAGCATGGACCATGCAAGAAAACTGATTCATGCGCAGGAGTGGGAGATCTATCCCTACGACGGCTCCGGTGTGACGGCAGCTATCCTGGATACGGGGATCGCCATGCATCCGGACCTCGCAGACCGGGTGATCGGCTTTAAGGATTTCGTGGGAAACAGCCGTCTTCCCTATGATGATTGCGGACATGGGACGCATGTGGCTGGATGCCTGTGCGCAGACGGCACCTGCTCCGGCGGAAGGTATGCGGGCGTGGCCAGAGGCTGCCGTGTTCTTTCCGGAAAAGTTCTGGATGAAAAAGGAGACGGTACGATCTCCTGCATGATCGAAGGAATAGACTGGGTGCTGGACAACCGGGAGCTGTATCAGGTGAAGATTTTGAACATTTCCGTCAGCATGGGAGCATTCCCTTCCGGAAATGCTTCCCAGGAGGGGAAGGAGCGGGAGGCGCTCGTTCATAAGCTGATCGCGAAGCTGGAAGAGGCATGGAGAAGGGGGCTGTTTGTCGTGGTGGCTGCAGGAAACGCGGGGCCCGCCGCAGGGAGCCTTTCCAGACTGGGACTGGGAAACCGCGTGGTGACGGTGGGCTGCTGCGACGGAGAGGAAGGAGAGGACCGGCCGGATTCCTGTGAGGCCTGCTCCGGCCGGGGACCTTCCGGAGATATTTTGAAAAAGCCGGATCTGGTGGCTCCCGGAACAGGAATTGTGTCCTGTAATGCGCATTTTCGCCGGACAGCAGGAGGCTGCAGGAATGCCTATGCGGAAAAAAGCGGCACCTCCATGTCCACGCCGATGGTTGCAGGCGCGGCGGCTCTGTGCCTTCAGAAATATCCGGGATCTACGAACGAGCAGGTCAGAAGGAGGCTCCTGTGGACGGCCTCCGATCAGGGAAAGCCCTGGAACAGACAGGGCTGGGGGATGCTGAACGTGGCGCGCATGCTGGGGAGATAGGGATCCGGAAAAGCCGGATTCCTTTGAAGCCGGAGAAGGAAAGAACCGGAGAAGGAAAACGGTTGACAGAGATTGGATAATTGTATACAATAATGCATGGATTATAGAATTCACGCATTGCAGATGCAAAAATGCAGGAGGAGAGCAGCCATGAATACGAATGATACCTTTTCCAACCGTCCGGTCACGATGAATGAGAAGAATAATCTCCTTGAGATCGAGGAGCACATGTATATTCTGGATGACGTGAAGAAGCCAAACGTGTTCCGGAATATGTTTCCTTATTCGGAGATTCCCAAGATCCCTTTCAACGACAGGATCGTTCCCCACAATATGCCGAAGGACATCTGGATCACGGACACCACCTTCCGCGACGGACAGCAGTCCCGTGCGCCCTATACCACGGAGCAGATCGTTACCATCTATGATTATCTGCACAGGCTGGGCGGACCCAACGGCATGGTGCGTGCCTGCGAATTCTTCCTTTACAGCAAGAAGGACAGGGACGCGGTCTATAAGTGCATGGAGAGAGGGTATCAGTTCCCGGAGGTGACCAGCTGGATCCGGGCGAGCAAGGAGGACTTCCGTCTGGTCAAGGAGATCGGCATGAAGGAAACCGGTATTCTGGTCAGCTGCTCTGATTATCATATTTTCATGAAGCTGAAGATGACCAGAAGGCAGGCGATGGACCACTATCTGAGCGTGATCCGTGACTGCCTGGAGGAAGGGATCAGCCCCAGATGCCATCTGGAGGACATCACCCGGGCGGACATCTACGGATATGTGGTGCCCTTCTGTATGGAACTGATGAAGCTGATGGAGGAGTACAAGATCCCGATCAAGATCCGGGCCTGCGATACCATGGGCTACGGCGTGAACTATCCCGGCGCGGTGATCCCCAGAAGCGTGCCCGGCATCATCTATGCCCTGCACACCCATGCGGGCGTTCCCCATGCGATGCTGGAGTGGCACGGTCACAATGATTTTTATAAGGCCGTCACCAACTCCACCACCGCCTGGCTGTACGGCTGTTCCGGCGTGAACGCTTCCCTGTTCGGCATCGGGGAACGCACCGGAAATACCCCTCTGGAAGCGATGGTGTTTGAATACGCGCAGCTCAAGGGAGATCTGAACGGGATGGATACCACCGTCATTACGGAGCTTGCGGAGTATTATGAGAAGGAGATCGGCTACCACATTCCGGAGCGCACCCCCTTTGTGGGAAAGAACTTCAATGTGACGCGTGCGGGGATTCATGCGGATGGTCTCTTGAAAAATGAGGAAATTTATAATATATTTGATACGGAAAAGTTTCTGAACCGTCCGGTGATCTGTGCTGTGTCCAATACCTCGGGCCTGGCGGGGATCGCTCACTGGATCAACGCGCATTACGGCCTGAAGGATGAAAATGCGGTGGATAAGAATTCTCCTCTGGTCCATGAGGTGAAGAAGTGGGTGGACCAGGAATATGCGGACGGACGTGTGACGGTGCTCACGGACGAAGAGCTGACCGCAGTGATCGACGATGCCTGCCGCAGGCTGTCCGTAAGCCTGACGGGAAAGGCCGCGGCGGGAAGCAGGGCGGAGACGGCCGGAAAGCAGGAAGCGGGTGCACAGGCTGATGAATGAGAAGAACGCAGCATATGAGGATCCTGTGCCTTATGAAGAGGAGATGCCGCATGCAGACAGCATACGGCAGGACGAAAAGAGGAAGAAAGACCGGGGCAGGAAAGGAAAGAAGGACATGCTCAGCCAGGCGGCGGAGACGGCCGACAGATATTCCCTGCGCGGCCGGGTCTTTCATCGTCTGCGTGATGACATCCTGAATGGAAAATACCGGGAATATGAGGAACTCCGGGAGGCGGCCATCGCGGAAGAGATGGGTGTCAGCCGCACGCCCGTCCGGGAGGCGTTAAGGCAGCTCGAGCTGGAGGGGCTGGTGCAGATCATCCCCAATAAGGGCGCCTATGTGACGGGCATCACGGTAAAGGATGTGAAGGACATCTATGCGATCCGTTCCCTGCTGGAGGGGCTGTGCGCGAAATGGGCCACGCAGAACATCAGCCCGGAGCAGATGGAGGAGATGGAGGAAAACGTGTATCTGGCCGCTTTTCATGCCGGAAAAGGACATGCCGGGCAGCTTGCCGAGCTGGACAACCGTTTCCATGAGATCATGTACGAGGCCTCCGGGAGCAAGATGCTGGAGCACGTGCTGCGGGAATTCCATGAATACGTGCTGCGGGTGAGAAAGAAGACGCTTTCCGACGGCAACAGGAGCATCCAGTCCAACGAGGAGCACAGGCGGATCATGGAGGCCATCCGTGACAAAAATGCGGATCTGGCAGAACAGCTGGCCAATGCTCATATCAGAAACGCTTATTCCAACATGGTAAAAAGCGGCCTGTACGAGGCCTATCGGGAACCGGAAAACAACTGAAGACGTGGAGGTAAAAATGGAAAAGATCAAAATGACAACGCCTCTGGTGGAGATGGACGGAGACGAAATGACCAGGATTCTGTGGAAGATGATCAAGGAGGAGCTGCTGTCTCCTTTCATTGATCTGAACACGGAATATTATGATCTCGGTCTGGCTCACCGCAACGAAACGGATGACAGAGTAACGGTGGAATCTGCGGAAGCCACGAAGAAATACGGCGTTGCCGTCAAATGCGCCACCATCACGCCCAATGCGGCACGTATGACGGAATACGGCCTGAAGGAGATGTGGAAGAGCCCCAACGGGACCATCCGAGCCATCCTGGACGGCACGGTTTTCCGTGCTCCCATCGTAGTGAAGGGGATCGAGCCCTGCGTGAAAAACTGGGAGAAGCCCATCACCATCGCCCGTCATGCCTACGGTGATGTCTATAAGAACGTGGAAATGAAGATTTCCGCTCCCGGAAAGGCGGAGCTGGTCTTTACGGATGAAAACGGGACGGAGAAACGGGAGACCATCTTTGAATTCAAGGGTCCCGGCGTCCTGCAGGGCATGCACAACACGGAGGCTTCCATCCGCAGCTTTGCCCGTGCCTGCTTCCAGTATGCGGTCAGCACGAAGCAGGATCTCTGGTTCGGAAGCAAGGACACCATTTCCAAGAAATACGATCATACCTTTAAGGATATTTTCCAGGAGGTTTATGAGACGGAATATAAGGAAGCCTTTGAGAAGCTGGGCCTGACCTATTTCTACAGCCTGATCGACGACATTGTGGCCCGTATCATGAAGGCGAAGGGCGGCTTTATCTGGGCCTGCAAGAATTATGACGGAGACGTGATGAGCGATATGGTTTCCTCCGCTTTCGGTTCTCTCGCCATGATGACCTCTGTTCTGGTCTCTCCCGACGGCGTGTACGAGTATGAAGCAGCTCATGGGACCGTTCAGCGCCATTACTATAAGTATCTGAAGGGAGAGGAAACCTCCACCAACCCGGTTGCCACCATCTTCGCCTGGACCGGCGCCCTCAGAAAGCGCGGTGAGCTGGACGGCATCGAGGCTCTCATGACCTTTGCGGACAAACTGGAAAAGGCTACCATCGATACCATTGAAAGCGGCGTGATGACCAAGGATCTCGCGCAGATCACCACTCTGGAAAACGTGACTGCCTTAAACAGCCAGGATTTCATCCATGCCATCCGCACCCGTTTGGAAAAGCTGCTGTAAGAGCGGCCCTTTCACAGGAAAATGGGGACTGTCTGCACAGTCCCCGGCATGGAGGAAATGATGAAAAAATTATTGGAACAGATCATTAAATTCGGACTGGTGGGTTTTCTGTGCTTCTTCATCGACTATGGCATCATGGTCGCCCTGACGGAGCTTTGCGGCATCAATTCCACAGTTTCCAGCGGCATCTCCTTTTCCGTATCGGTGATCGTTAACTATATCCTGAGCATCACCGTGGTCTTTGATGCGGACAGAGAAGCCAACAAGGCAAAGCAGTTTATCATCTTTCTGGTCCTGAGCGTCATCGGCCTGGGGATCAACACCCTGATCATGTGGGCGGGGACCGGAATCCTGGACCGGTATATGGAGCGTTCCTACATGCTGGTAAAGATTTTTGCCACAGCGGTTGTGATGGTCTATAACTTCATTACCAGGAAGATCTTTATTGAAAAAAAGGACTGACGCAGCCCGGAAAGGGATCGTCCGCAGCTCCGGACGCCTGAAACGGTCTTTGCATGATAAAAACCGCTTCCCTGCAGGTTTTCTCAACCGGCAGGGAAGCGGTTTTTTTATTCCGACAGCGCTTCCCATTCCTCCATCTTTGCAAGCAGTTCTTCTTCGATCTGCGCCTTTTCTTTGGACAGAGTCTGGAGCTTCGCCACATCGGTGCAGACCTCCGGAAGGGCCATCTCAGCATCGATCTGTGCGCTGCGTTCCTCCAGAACGGTGATGCGCTCCTCACAGCGTTTCAGCGCATTTTCCTTTTTCCTCTGGGCGGCCTGCGCCTCTTTCTGGCTTTTCCAGTCCTGCTTGAGCGCGCTTTCTGAAGCGGGAGAAGCTGCCGCATTCTTCCCCCGGGCAGCCGGGGCGGATCCGGCAGAAGCGTTTCCTGACAGCCCGCCCTTTCCCGGGATCTGTTCCGTTCCGTCTGAGCGGGAAGCGGGCTGACCGGACAGAGACTGCTCAAGCTGCGCCTTCTTTTCCAGATAATAGTCATAATTTCCCGCATAGCCGGTGAGCGCTCCGTTCTCCAGCTCCAGGATGCGGCCGGCAGTGCGGTTGATGAAATAACGGTCGTGGGAGACATAGAGAACGGTGCCGGTATACCGGTTCAGCGCGTCTTCCAGGATCTCCTTGCTGGTGATGTCCAGGTGATTGGTGGGCTCGTCCAGGATCAGGAAATTGGCCTCGGAGAGCATCAGCTTGGCAAGAGACACCCGTCCTCTTTCGCCGCCGGAAAGCATTTTGATCTGCTTGAACACATCCTCTCCGGTAAACAGGAAGGCGGCGAGAACATTGCGGATCTCCGTATTGGAAAGAGAGGGGTATTCGTCCGAGATCTCCTCAAAAATAGTCTTGTCCGGATGCAGCACATGGTGTTCCTGATCGTAATAGCCGATCTGTACCTTGCTGCCGATGCGGATTTCTCCCGCATCCGCATCCACCAGGCCGTTGATGATCTTCAGGATCGTGGTCTTTCCCGTACCGTTGTCTCCGATGATGGCCACATGCTCACCCCGCTTCAGGAAGAAGGACAGATCGGTGAAGAGGGGGCGGGAGTCGAAGGCCTTGGCCAGTCCCTCTACGCTGAGCACGTCGTTTCCGCTTTCGATGCGGGGCGTCAGCTCGATGCGCATATCATCGCGCACCTGCGTGGGTTTTTCCAGGACCTCCATCTTCTGGAGCATCTTTTCCCGGCTTTCCGCCCGGCGGATGGATTTTTCCCGGTTGAAGGAACGCAGCTTTTCAATGACCGCCTCCTGGTGACGGATTTCCTGCTGCTGATTCAGCCAGGCGTGCATCTGGGCGGAGCGGATCTGTTCCTTCTTCACCGCATAGTCGGAATAGCTTCCGGAAAAGACACTGGCCTTTCCCCCATCCAGCTCGATGATCTTGGTGGCGATCCTGTCCAGGAAATACCGGTCATGGGAAACGATCAGCACCGCACCCTTATAGCCGGTCAGCCAGGTCTCCAGCCAGGCGATGGAGGACATGTCCAGATGGTTGGTGGGCTCGTCCAGGATGATCAGATCCGGCCGGGTTAGGAGCAGCCGGCCCAGGGCGACACGTGTTTTCTGGCCGCCGGAAAGGGTGGATACCCGCTTGGAGAATTCCTCCTCGCAAAAGCCGAGTCCCTTGAGCACGCCGGTCACCTCGCTGCGGCAGCTGTAGCCGTCCGCCTGCTCAAAACGGTGCATAAGCTGGGTATACCGTTCCATCAGGTCTTCCAGTGCCTGTCCCTTTTCCTGCTTCATCTGCAGCTCGCACGCACGGATCGCTTCTTCCAGATCCAGCACGTCCCGTTTGGCCTCCAGAACCTCTTCATAGATGGTCTGATCTCCCTCGGCCTGGGCATTCTGAGGGAGGTAGCCGAAGCGGACATCCTTTCCCCAGACCACCGTTCCCTCGTCCGGATCCAGCTCGCCGGTGAGAATGCGTAAGAGAGTGGTCTTTCCGGCCCCGTTGATGCCGACGATGGCCGCCTTTTCGTGATCTTCTATATGAAAGGAGCAGCCTTTGAAGATCTGCTTTTCATGAAATGCCTTTCCCACATTCTGACAGGATAAAACCATGTGTATTTCCGTCCTTTCGTTTTCGGCCCCCAAACCCGGTTTCGGGCCCTTTGTCCAGAATCAGTTTAACGGGAAGCGGGCAGGATGTCAATGGTTACTGCTCAGCCGGTGCGGCTGTCAGGTTACCGCTCAGCCAGGTCTGCGCATTTACTGCGCAGACCGTACGAAAACAGACCGGCTGGAAGCATCCGGCCTGGCGCGAAGCGCTTGGAATGGCCGGATGCCGTTACAGCGCTGCCGAAGGCTGAGCTGTAACGCTGTCAATGAGGAGGCCGGCGTTGTGCATTGACATATTTTTAACGGACGACTATAATGGGAAAGGAATCCAGAACAGTGACTTGATGGGAGACTTGAAACAGTGGAAAAAGAAATTTCTCAGGCGGTGATCGGACGCCTGCCCAGATATTTCCGGTTCCTGGGCGAGCTGAAGGATCAGGGAGTGGAACGGATCTCCTCCCAGGAGCTGAGCAGGCTGATGCATGTGACGGCGTCGCAGATCAGGCAGGATTTCAACAATTTCGGCGGATTCGGCCAGCAGGGCTACGGGTACAACGTGGAATACCTCTATACAGCGATCGGGAGCATCCTCGGCCTTGATAAAAAGCACCATCTGATCATCATCGGTGCGGGGAATCTGGGACAGGCGCTGGCAAACTATATGAATTTTGAACGCAGGGGCTTTATCTTCACCGGCATTTTCGATATTAACGAGAAGCTGCACGGCAGGCGGATCCGGGGCATCCAGGTCCGCCCCATGGAGGAGATGCAGGCCTTCGTGAGAGAGAACGACATTGACATCGCGGTCCTTACCATTCCGAAGGAAGGAGCGGTCGCAACAGCCGGGAAGCTGGTGGAGGCAGGAATAAAGGCAATCTGGAATTTCGCTCATGTGGATCTGGATGTCCCGGCGGATGTGCAGGTGGAAAATGTGCACCTTTCGGACAGTCTGTTCCGGCTGTCCTACATGATCAACCGGTATGAAAAAGAGACGGGAAAATGCGTCGGGAAGTGATCCCGGACGCATTTTCGTGCGATAAGACAGGCATCGCGGCTGGGATCGGACAGGGGAAGAAGATTTCCCTGCCCGGTCCTTTCAACAAAAAGAAGCCGTGCGGGCAAAGGGAGCGCGTGCGGATCAGGAAGGCATCACGCCGGGAGGAAATGGCATGGATGAAAAAAGGCTGGAATATCTGGTGACGGCGGAACAGATGAAGGAATACGACCGGAATACGTCGGAGCATTTCGGCGTTCCGTCCCTGGTCCTGATGGAACGCGCCGCGCTGGCCTGCGCGCAGGTGATCCTGGAAAAGTGCGGGCGGAAAAGGGAACGGGTGCTGATCGCGGCGGGCTGCGGCAACAACGGCGGAGACGGCCTGGCCGTGGGACGGATTCTGATGCAGGAGGGGTTTCCGGTGGATTTCTGGCTCATCGGAGAGCGAAGCCGCTGCTCTCCTGAAACAAAGAAACAGCTGTCCATCCTGGAAAACTATGGCCGTACGATCCGAAGTCGGGCGCCGGAGGAAAGATACGGGATCATCGTGGACGCCATTTTCGGGACCGGCCTGCGCCGGGCGCCGGAAGGAGCTTATGCGGAGGCGGTGGAGTGCATCAACCGAAGCGGGGCCTTTGTTCTGAGCGTGGACATTCCTTCCGGAGTCTGTGCGGATACTGGGAAGGTCTATGCTGCCGCAGTGCGCGCGGATGTGACCGTTACCTTTGCCTTTTTAAAAAGAGGGCTCCTGCTCTATCCCGGCGCATCCTTTGCCGGACAGGTACTGACAGCGCAGATCGGCATCACAAAGGAAAGCTTCCTGGGTAAAGTGCCGGAAGCGTTCACCTTTCCGAAGGGAATGCCTGTCCCTTTGCCGGAAAGAAAGGCGGACGGCAATAAAGGCACCTTCGGCAAGGTGCTTCTGGCGGCGGGAAGCCCCGGCATGGAGGGAGCCGCCATCCTTTCGGCTTCGGCTGTCCTGCGCGCAGGAGCCGGTATGGCCCGGGTGCTCTGCGAAAAGGAAGAAAGGCTGATCCTTCAGAGTGCGGCGCCTGAGGTCATGCTGGCTGTGTACGAACGAAAGGAAGAGGATCTCGCTGGAGGCGGGGAGGACCCTGCATCCGCAGCTTTCCGGAAGGCTGCGGACTGGGCGGATGTGATCGCCGCAGGGCCCGGGCTGGGAAGGAGCGAACAGGCGGGAAGGCTGATCCGCCTGATCCTGACAGAGACCGCGCAGCCTCTGATCCTGGATGCGGATGGGATCAACCTGCTGGCGCAGGAACGGGCATTTCTGGAAGAACTGTGCCGGAAAAGAAGGAAGAATCCCAGACCGCTCATCCTGACGCCCCATCCCGGCGAGCTGTCCAGGCTGACGGGAAAAAGCGTGGAGGAGATCCTGTCCGATCCTGTTTCCGTCTCCCGGGAGTGGGCGGCCCGGCTGAACGCTGTCCTGGTGTGCAAAACGGCGGCCACGGTGACGGCCCGCCCGGACGGAGCCTGCTATGTCAACCGGAGCGGAAACAGCGGGATGGCCACGGCCGGAAGCGGTGATGTGCTCACCGGGATCCTGGCCGGGCTTCTGGCGCAGGGGATGGAGGCCTTTGAGGCAGCCTGCGCGGGAGTGTATCTGCATGGCCTGGCGGGCGACGCGGCAGCGGCCCGCTCCAGTGAATATAATGTGAGCGCCGGCAGGATCCTGGAGGCGCTGGATCTGGTGATGAAGCCGGATGCCGTTTTTACGGAGCTGTTTGTGCCGGAGCGTCAGAAACAGTCTTCGGACATCGTTCGGCCGCTGACGCTCCGGAATGGAGAGTAAGATTGAAAAATAAGCCCGATGGCTTATTTTTCAATCGGCAGTTTTGCAACGAAGCACAAAACTGCTGGGATCGCAGCGGCCTCAGCGTAGAACGCTTCGGCATGGAGGAAAAGATGAAAAACGGAATCAAATATGAAAGGATCTGGGCCGAGGTGGACCTGGATGCCATTCGGGAGAATGCAGAGCATATGATGGAAGGAACCGGCTCCGGAACGAAGCTGATCGCCGTGGTGAAGATGGACGGCTACGGACATGGGGCGGTGCCCATCGCACATGAGCTGGAGGACATGCGCCGGGTGTACGGCTTTGCCGTTGCAACGGTGGAGGAGGCGCTGATCCTGCGCGGGAGCGGGATCCGGAAGCCCATTCTGGTCTTGGGGTATGCCTTCCCGGATACCTACGAAAAGCTGGCCAGAGAAGACATTCGGCCGACCGTCTTCCGGGAGGATATGCTGCCTCAGCTTTCCGAAGCTGCGGCAGCCTGCGGCCGGCCTTTCCGGATCCATATCAAGGTGGACACCGGTATGAACCGCATCGGCATCCGGCCGGATGATACGGGCCTGGCTTTTGTAAAAAAATGTATGGAGACGCCTGGGCTGGAGATCGAAGGGATCTTCACGCACTTCGCCCGGGCAGACGAAGCGGACAAGACAGCTGCGAAAGCTCAGCTTTCCTCCTTCCTTGCTTTCTGCCGGAGAGCACAGGAGGAACTGGGGCTTCCCAGCCTGATGCGCCACTGTGCCAACAGCGCCGGCATCCTGGAAATGCCGGAGGCTTCTCTGGATGCGGTGCGGGCAGGGATCATCCTTTATGGCCTCTGGCCCTCTGACGAGATGAGGAGGGATACGGTCCCGCTGCGGCCGGCTCTGTCCCTTTACAGCAGGATCATCTTCATAAAGACCGTGAAGGCAGGAGAGCAGATCAGCTACGGCGGCACCTTTACCGCGAAGGAGGATATGCGTGTGGCTACGGTCCCGGCCGGCTACGGCGACGGCTATCCCAGGAGCCTTTCCGGAAAGGGATATGTGCTGATCGCCGGAAAGCGCGCCCCCATTCTGGGCAGGATCTGTATGGACCAGTTCATGGTGGATGTGACGCACATCACGGAAGCGAAGGAAAACAGTCTGGTGACGCTGATCGGTACGGACGGAAAAGAGCGGATCTGCATGGAACAGCTGGGAGACCTTTCCGGACGCTTCAACTATGAGCTGGCCTGCTGTCTGAACCGCCGTGTGCCCCGGGTTTATAAAAAAGCCGGAAAAACGGTCTACACCAGGGATAATTTCCGCGATTTTTCATGATTTTCGGCCGGAAAGAACGCGGCCGTGCATACCTTCCGGAAATGGTGCAATACTAATGCTATCATTTCTGAAAAGGAGCGTGAAAGGATTGCGTCGCGGAGATATTTATTATGCAGATTTAAGGCCGGTGGTCGGTTCGGAGCAGGGAGGCGTGCGCCCGGTGCTCATCATTCAGAACGATGTGGGAAACAGACACAGCCCCACCGTGATCTGCGCCGCCATCACATCCAAGACCAACAAGACGAAGCTGCCGACCCATATCGAGCTGCATGCCGGACAGTATGACATCGTCAAGGACTCGGTGATCCTTCTGGAGCAGCTTCGCACCATTGACAAGACCCGTCTGAAGGACAAGGTGTGTCATCTGGACGCCCCGGTGATGAACCGGGTCAATGAAGCCCTCAAGGTCAGCCTGGAGCTGATTACATAAGGGCTTTTCTTGACGTTTCCCCGGACGGATGATATAGTTAGCATGGTAAAATACTGCCGCGGCCGGCGGCAGTCCGCGCCGTTTCGGCCCGGTCCCGCCGGCTGCGGGCGGAAGAACGAAAGACGAAAAAGAGGAGAAAAGCATGTCAGGACATTCAAAATTTGCCAATATCAAGCACAAGAAGGAAAAGAACGATGCGGCAAAGGGCAAGATCTTTACCATTCTCGGCAGAGAGATCGCTGTTGCCGTCAAGGAAGGCGGCCCGGACCCGAACAATAACTTTAAGCTGGCTCAGGTCATCGCCAAGGCCAAATCCAACAACATGCCCAATGATACCATCGAGCGCGGCATCAAGAAGGCGGCCGGAGACGTGGGCAATGTGAATTATGAATATGTGACCTATGAGGGCTATGGCCCGAGCGGGATCGCCATTATCGTGGACGCGCTGACGGACAATAAGAACCGGACGGCGGCTAACGTCAGGAGCGCTTTCACCAAAGGAAACGGAAATATCGGAACGCCCGGCTGCGTATCCTTCATGTTTGACAAGAAGGGCCAGATCATCATCGACAAGGAGGAATATGAAGCGGATGCGGACGAGCTGATGATGACGGCTCTGGATGCGGGAGCGGAAGATTTTTCCGAAGAAGAGGACAGCTACGAGATCCTCACCGACCCGGATGAGCTGGATCATGTGAAGAAGGCTCTCGAGGAGGCAGGCATCCCGCTTGCCAGCGCGGAGGTGACCATGATCCCGCAGAACTATGTGGACCTGACGGATGAGACGGCCATCAAAAATCTGCAGAAGACGCTGGATCTTCTGGATGAGGATGACGATGTTCAGGCGGTCTACCACAACTGGAACGAGTAAGGAGCAGATACTTACATAGCACAGGACAGACGAAGCGCCGGGAATCCGGTGACCGCAGAGGAAAAATCATATGTGTGATTTCTCCTCGCGGCCTCAGCGTGAGAACGCTTCGGCATGGAGGAAAAAGATGAAGAAGCCATACAGGAAGGAAACCATATGTATTCAGTCCGGCTGGAAGCCGAAAAACGGGGAGCCGCGGGTGCTTCCTATTTATCAGAGCACGACATTCAAATATGAGTCTTCCGAGCAGATGGGCAGGCTGTTCGATCTGGAGGAGGAAGGATACTTTTATACCAGACTGCAGAACCCGACGAACGACTGCGTAGCGCAGAAGATCTGTGAGCTGGAGGGAGGAGTGGCCGCCATGCTCACCTCTTCCGGGCAGGCTGCAAATCATTATGCGGTATTCAACATCTGTGAGGCGGGGGATCATGTGGTGCTTTCCTCTACGGTGTACGGCGGTACCTTCAATCTGATCGTCAACACCATGAAGAAGATGGGAATCTCCTGCAGCGTGGTGGATCCGGATTCGGATTACGACACTCTCTGTGCCGCGTTTCAGGAGAATACGAAGTGCGTGTTGGCAGAGACCATCGCAAATCCGGCCCTGGTGGTGCTGGATATTGAAAAATTCGCAAAGGCAGCCCATGCGCATCAGGTACCTCTGATCGTGGACAATACCTTTGCCACTCCCATCAACTGCAATCCCTTCAAATGGGGAGCGGACATCGTGACCCATTCCACCACAAAATATATGGACGGCCATGCGATGTGCGTGGGCGGTGCCATCGTGGATTCCGGAAATTTCGACTGGAGCCTTTATCCGGATAAATTCCCGGGGCTGTGCACGCCGGATGAATCCTATCACGGCATCATTTATACGGAAAAATTCGGGAAGAAGGCCTATATCACCAAGGCGACCTCTCAGCTCATGCGGGATCTGGGCTCCATTCAGTCCCCGATGAACGCCTTTCTTTTGAACATCGGACTGGAAACGCTGCATCTGAGGATGCCCAGACACTGTGAGAACGCCCTGAAGGTGGCGCAGTACCTGGAAAATCATGAAAAGGTGGCCTGGGTGAATTATCCCGGCTTAAAGAGCAGCAAATATTATGAGCTGGCTCAGAAATATATGCCGAACGGCACCTGCGGCGTCATTTCCTTTGGCCTGAAGGGCGGAAGGAGCGCGGCGGAGGGGCTGATGGACAAGCTGGAGCTGGCGGCCATCGTGACCCATGTGGCAGATGCCAGGACCTGCGTGCTGCATCCGGCAAGTCATACTCACAGACAGATGAATGACGAGCAGTTAAGGGAGGCGGGAGTGAATCCGGAGCTGATCCGTTTCTCCGTGGGCCTGGAGAATGCGGAGGATATCATCGCGGATCTGGAGCAGGCGCTGGCGCAGATCTGACGGCACGCTGTCCGAAGAGAGCGGAGGGGCTGGGAGTATGAAATACCAAAGGAGCGGCGTGAATTACATATTCTGGGCACTGTACGGCCTGTTGGTCAGCATGGCGCTCACCATGCAGGCCAGACAGGTCTGCGGCCTTTTCGGCCGGAAGGAGGCCTGGTGCTATCTGTCGGCAGCGGCGGGCTGCATCCTGCTTCTGTTCCTTCTGGTTTTTCTTCCGGTCCGTCTGCTCGGAAGAAAAAGAGAAGCGCGGAGAGAAAGGGGCCGCGGCAGGATGGAGAGCAGAAGGGGGAAAGCTGCGGAAGGGACAGGCCTGGTCCTTCTCATTGCCGTTTCTCTGGCACTTCGTCTCTGGCGTGCGCAGGAAGGCGGCATGGGGGAAGAAGCCGGGATGGATGCCGTTCTGTCCGCATCCGCAGGCTTTCCCTTTGCCTCTCTGACGTTTTCCTCTCTTTGTGTCTGGCTTCGGATGCTGCTTTCCTTTCCGGTGCAGGGGGGGATACCAGGCGCTGCCTTCCTTTTGCCCCTGTACGAAACGCTCGGCATTCTTCTGTTCTATCCGGCGCTGCGTTCTCTGGCGGGAAGGCTTCCCGCGGCGGTCACGGTGTCCGTGCTGGCGCTTCTGCCTGTCATTCCGGGCGTGTATGTGCCGGGCGGACAGGAGGGATCTGCTCTGACGGCAATTGCTGTTCTTCTGCTTTTGTCCGCCGCATATCTGGAATGCCTTTCCGGCAAAAAATATTCTTCCGCAGACGTGCTTTGCCGGACGTCTGCCCGGCGCGCCAGGATCTTCGGCTGTGCCGTTCTCTGCGGTCTTCCCGCCGGTGCGGCGGTCTTTCTGGATTTTCTGTTCCTCCCTTTTTTTCTGCTTCCCCTCCGGGCTACTTTTTCCGCAGACCTTTTCCCGGGCAGCCCTTCCGGAAAGGAGGCGGGAAAGCGCAGGCACAAAGTCCGTTCGTCCGCCGGCTCTTTCCGAAGATCCGGCGCGGCAGGAGACCGGGCGGCGGGAATCTTTGGCCTGCTCCTTTCCGCCGCGTCGGGCTGGAGCATTCTGGGAGCCGTTCAGCTCGAGATTGCGGGAGAGAGCCTGCAAGGCATGCTTCTGGAACGGTGTCAGGGAATAACCGCTCTGTTGGACGGCTTTTTTGCAGAGACGATATTTTCCCTGCCGGCACAAGGCGGCCGGGCATTCTGGATCCCGGTGATCTGCCTTTGCGTTCTCTATATTTTCGGTTTTTTTGATCAGAGAGGAAACAGGGGGAGCGTGTGGCTGCCCTCCTTTCTGACTGCGGTTTTTCTGGACCGGATGCAGGGTGGGGTGCCGGCGGCTTTCGTCTGCTGGCTGATCATGGCGGCGATGGGAATTGACAGCACGTTTTGCCGGGAGGGCCGGCTGCGCGCGCGGGGAGGAAAGAAAGAGCCCGCAGGAGCTGTCTCTGCCCTTCCGGCCGCTGCTGCCCTGATACGGGCCGGCGAAAAGGAAAACACGGGGGAGGAAGTGGGGAAAACGGAGGCGGCGTCCTTCAATGGGGCGTTTCCCGGGCCGGGAGAACCGATCCCCAATCCGCTTCCCGTCCCCAGGCGGCATGCGGCCAGACCGATGGACTATGCCTACGAGCCGGGGGAAGACGAGATGTTTTTTGACATCGATCAGGTGGCCGAGGGGGACGATTTCGACCTTCCCTGAGCCGCGGGACGGGGCTTCCCGGTCCGCCCCGGCGCCGCAGTCCGGAAGGGATCGATTTTCCTGTGGTATAAAAACGCTTTTTCCTGAGAAAATATAAGAGAAAAGAGGAGCATTGGCTCCGAAGGAAAAGAGAAGGAGAAGCGCGGAAAATGGGAATCTGGATCGATACGGCGGAATATTATGGGAGAAGACCGGGGATGAAGCATCTGGCGGAGAGCATCTGCCGGACGGAACAGGGGAAAAAGGCGGCCCGGGAGGAAAGAAAGCCGGAAAAGGGAGAAGAAAACGCAGAAGGGGACAGCAAGCAGGAGAAAGAGAGGCAGCGGGATGAACGGATCGAACAGACCGGACAGCTGACGCTGGAAAGCCATGGAGAGGATGAGCGGGCGATCCATATGATCAGCATCATCGGGGAGATCGAGGGCCACGATAACCTGAGCAGCTCTTCGAAGACCACCAAGTATGAGCATATCCTCCCCCAGCTTGCGGCGATCGAGGACAGCAGCCGGATCGAGGGGCTGCTCATTTTGCTCAACACCATGGGCGGGGATGTGGAAGCCGGACTCGCCATCGCGGAGATGATCGCGTCGCTGAGCAAGCCCACGGTGTCCCTGGTCCTCGGCGGCGGGCATTCCATCGGCGTGCCCATTGCCGTAAGCGCGGACTATTCCTTCATCGTGCCTTCGGGAACCATGGTCATCCATCCGGTCCGCATGAGCGGAACGGTGATCGGCGCTCCCCAGACTTTTGATTATTTTAAGCAGATCCAGGACCGGATCACCGGGTTCGTCTGCTCTCACTGTGCCCTTTCCAGAGACCGGATGGAGGAGATGATGATGGAGACCGGGATGCTCACCAAGGACCTGGGGACCATTCTTGTGGGAAAGGAGGCGGTGGAAGCCGGGCTGATCGATCAGGTGGGAGGCATTCGGGAGGCTATTGCGAAGCTGCATGAGATGGGGAGAAAGTGATCCTGTTCCGGCCCGTGCCGGCATTCGCCGGCCGGCAGGCAGGGACGCCGCTTCAAAAGAGACGGATGACAACGGCTCCTTTTCGTGGTATACTAACTTCGGTTCTGTCTGTCGTCAAACGGATCCGAAAGACGGAAGAGAGAACCGGGATCGAACAGATCGGGCTGGCTGTCTGTGCCGGAGCGTCGCTGACAGCCCTTGGATATGCCAAAAACGCTGGCGCTCCGGAATGGGGATTGGAATGGCGGCAACTTCAGGAAGCAGGTCAGGCACAGGGAAAAAAAGAACATCTTCTTCCAGAACAAAAAGCGGTTCAGGCAAAGGAAAAGGCGGAAGCAGAAAGCGGAAAGGAAGCATCAGGCAGGAAGAACGTGCGATCGCGAACGAGATCCTCCTGATCGCGATATTCGCGCTCTGCGTCCTTCTCTTTTTATGTAATTTCGGCGTGATCGGCCCGGTGGGCAACGCGGTGAGCAGCGTGATGTTCGGAATATTCGGCATGGTGGCCTATGTGGTCCCCGTGCTTGTTTTTGTGGGACTCGCCTTCGGCATGTCCAACCGGGGAAATTTCTTCGCTTCTCTGAAGATCGCTGCGGGGATCCTGCTGTTTCTCCTGATCGGCGTGGTGCTGGAGCTGATCGGAGGAAAGGCGGATTCTCTGGAAAGCTATTCTGTCGTTGCGCTCTATACGGCCGGGGCCGAGACGAAGATGGGAGGAGGCGTCCTGTCCGGTTCTCTCGCCTGGCTTCTGGTGCATTTTCTGGGAATGGTGGGCGCCGTGCTTTTGGTGATCGTTCTTGCCATCATCTGCCTGGTGATCGTGACGGAAAAATCCTTCGTAGGCGGCGTAAAGACCGGAAGCCGCCGGGTTTATGAATCCGCGAGGGAGGATGCCATGGCGCGCAGGGAACGGGCCAGACAGAGGCGGCAGGAGCTGGAACGCAGGAGAGAAGAGGAAGCAAGGGAAAGAAAGGAAGAGGAAGCCCGCCGGGATGCGGAAAAGATCCTGCGCATGGACCGGAAAGTGTACGGCGTGATGCCGGATCTTACGCTGACGGAGGGTCCGCAGGCGGCCGGAGCGGAAGAGGTCTCCCGGCCGGCCGGGAATGCGCGTCCGGCCGCCGTCTCTTCCGGAAACCGGGAGAAAATGCGGAAGGGACAGAGAGCCGATCAGCCTTCCGGCCCGGATAACCTGATTGATTTTGGAAAGATCCGCATTCATTCCGCGGGACTGGAGGAGGAGAGTGCGGCGGACGCGGCGCCCGGGAAAAATGAACCGGGGAAGGATAGCCGTGCAAAAGACGCGCCGGACCGTCCGGAAAAGGAGGCAGAAAGTCTCCGGGGAAAAAGGGAGACGTCGTCGGATCCTCTGGCGAAGGTTTACCGGAACGCGGATGTTTTCCACGATATGCGTCTGATGGAGCCTCTGCATATCACGGTGGAGCCTGTCAACGGACGGGAGACGGAAGCGGAGGAAAGCGCGCTGCTTTGTCCGGAGAAGCCGGAAGTCTTTTCCGGAATCCGCTTTGCCGAAGGGGCGTCCGCTTCGGACCTTCCGGAGGAAACGGAGGAGCCCCCCGTCTTTGGTATGCCGCAGGCGCAGGAGCCGGAAGGAAAAGACGACAGGACAGAGGAACCGGCGGAGGACGGGCCTGCGGAGGCCCTTTCCGAAGACGGAACGAATGCCGGAGAAGAGGACAAAGAGGACAGCGTCCGGACAGTGTCAGACGATGCCGCCCATACGGACGTTCCGGCCGCTTCCCCGCCCGGGAAGGCGGCAGAAGGAGCGGCACAAAAGAAGCCGGAAGAAGCGGGCCGGATCCGAAATGCCGCAGAGGGTTCCGGAGAGGCGTCCGCTCCGCCCCGCCCCAAAGTGCCGCCCCGTCCGTACCAGTTCCCGCCGCTGTCCCTGTTGAAGCGGGCGGAGAACAAAAACGGGCAGGATATGGCAAGGGAGCTTAAGAATACGGCGATCAAGCTGCAGCAGACGCTGGCCACCTTCGGCGTAAAGGTGACGATCACGGACATTAGCCAGGGACCGGCTGTGACCCGCTATGAGCTGCAGCCGGAGCAGGGCGTGAAGGTGAGCAAGATCGTGGGCTTGACCGACGACATCAAGCTGAACCTGGCCGCGACGGACATCCGCATCGAAGCGCCCATCCCGGGAAAGGCGGCCGTGGGTATCGAGGTGCCGAATCGGGAGAACACGGTCGTCAGCCTCAGAGAGCTGCTGGAAAGCAAAGCCTTCCGGGAATTTCCTTCCAGGCTGGCTTTCGCCGTGGGAAAGGACATCGCCGGAAAGGTGGTGGTTTCAGACATCGCCAAGATGCCCCACATGCTGATTGCGGGAGCCACCGGTTCCGGAAAATCCGTCTGCATCAACACGCTGATCATGAGCATCCTTTATAAGGCGAAGCCGGATGAGGTGAAGCTGATCCTGATCGATCCCAAGGTGGTGGAGCTGAGCGTATACAACGGAATCCCTCATTTGCTGATCCCGGTGGTGACCGATCCGAAGCAGGCTTCCGGCGCGCTGCACTGGGGCGTGGCGGAGATGGAGAGCCGGTATCAGAAGTTTGCGGACTGGAACGTGCGTGACCTGAAGGGATATAATAAAAAGGTGGAGGAGCAGCGAAAGAAGGGCGACCCCAATGCGCCTGACTGCCTGCCCCAGATCGTCATCATCGTGGACGAGCTGGCGGATCTGATGATGGTGGCTCCGGGAGAAGTGGAGGAATCCATCTGCCGTCTGGCCCAGCTCGCCAGAGCGGCGGGCATTCATCTGATCATCGCCACCCAGCGTCCTTCCGTGGACGTGATCACCGGCCTGATCAAGGCCAATATGCCAAGCCGGGCCGCCTTTGCCGTTTCCAGCGGCGTGGATTCCCGGACGATCCTGGATATGAACGGGGCGGAGAAGCTGCTGGGAAAGGGAGATATGCTTTTCTATCCTCAGGGCTATCCCAAGCCGGCCCGGGTACAGGGAGCCTTCGTTTCCGATTCCGAGGTTTCCGATGTGGTGGACTTTTTGAAGAACCAGGCCATCGGAAACGTGTATGACGAGCGGATCCTGGAAAAGGTAAAGACCCTGGAAGGCTCTGCGCCGGCATCAGCGGGAGGCGGAGGAAGCGAGAGGGATCCCTACTTTGAACAGGCAGGCCGGTTCATCATCGACAAGGACAAGGCTTCCATCGGCATGCTGCAGCGGATGTTCAAGATCGGCTTCAACCGGGCGGCGCGCATCATGGACCAGCTTGCGGATGCGGGCGTGGTGGGAGAAGAGGAGGGCACGAAGCCCAGGAAGATCCTGATGAGTGAGGAACAGTTTGAGCAATACATAGAAGAAACTCTGTAATGGGAGGTATACGGATGAAAACAGATATTGAAATCGCACAGGAAGCGGTTATGGAGCCCATCGGACAGGTGGCGGAACAGCTCGGGATCGGCGCGGACGATCTGGAGTTTTACGGAAAGTACAAGGCGAAGCTTTCCGAGGAATTTATGGCGTCCCTGCAGGGACGGCCGAACGGAAAGCTGATCCTGGTCACTGCCATCAATCCCACTCCGGCGGGAGAGGGAAAGACCACTACCAGCGTGGGACTGGGAGAGGCTTTTGGGAAAATGGGAAAGAAGGCGGTCATTGCCCTGAGAGAGCCTTCTTTGGGGCCGTGCTTCGGCATCAAGGGCGGTGCGGCCGGAGGCGGTTATGCCCAGGTGGTCCCCATGGAGGATCTGAACCTGCATTTTACCGGGGATTTCCATGCGATCACTTCCGCCAACAATCTCTGCGCGGCGCTTCTTGATAATCATATTCAGCAGGGAAACGAGCTGGGGATCGATACCAGACAGGTGGTCTGGAAACGCTGCCTGGATATGAACGACCGGGTGCTGCGCAACATCGTCGTGGGTCTTGGAAGCAAGGCGGACGGAACGGTGCGGGAGGATCATTTCGTCATCACCGTCGCCACGGAGATCATGGCGGTCCTGTGTCTGGCGGAAAACATGGAGGATCTGAAGCAGCGTCTGGCCCGCATGGTAGTGGCCTATACCTTTGACGGCAGGCCGGTGACCGCAAAGGACATTGGAGCGGTCGGCTCCATGGCGGCCCTTTTGAAGGATGCCATCAAGCCCAATCTGATTCAGACTCTGGAACATACGCCCGCTCTGGTGCACGGCGGTCCCTTCGCCAATATTGCCCATGGCTGCAACTCCGTCAGAGCCACCAAAACGGCTCTGAAGCTGGCGGATTATGTGATCACGGAGGCGGGCTTCGGCGCGGATCTGGGCGCGGAGAAATTCTTTGACATCAAATGCCGGATGGCCGGCCTGAAGCCGGACGCGGTGGTGCTGGTTGCCACGGTGCGCGCTCTGAAGTACAACGGCGGCGTGCCGAAGACGGAGCTGGGAGAGGAGAATCTCGATGCGCTCCGGAAAGGGATCGTCAACCTGGAGAAGCACATTGAAAACCTGCAGAAATACGGTGTGCCGGTGGTGGTCACTCTCAACTCCTTCCTCACCGATACCGAGTCCGAGATCGGATATGTGAAGCGCTTCTGCGAGGAGAGGGGCTGTGAGTTCGCCATTTCCCAGGTCTGGGAGAAGGGCGGAGAAGGCGGAATCGACCTGGCGGAAAAGGTGCTGAAAACGCTGGAAGAAAAGGAAAGTCATTTCCATGTGCTCTATGAGGACAGCCTGAGTCTGACGGAAAAGATCGAAACGGTAGCCAGAGAGATCTACGGCGCGGACGGCGTATCCTATTCGCCGGCCGCGAAGAAGCAGCTTGCAAGACTTGCGGAGCTGGGATTTTCCGGTCTTCCCGTCTGTATGGCAAAGACCCAGTATTCCCTTTCCGACAATCCGTCCCTGCTGGGAAGGCCGGAGCATTTTGAGATCAGCGTGAGAGAGGCCTATGTGTCTGCCGGCGCGGGCTTTGTGGTGGTATTGACCGGAGCGGTCATGACCATGCCGGGGCTTCCGAAAACGCCTGCCGCTTTCCGGATCGACGTGGATGAGAACGGAAAGATCACAGGGCTGTTCTGAGGCGGCGGAAAGGGCTCCTCAGAGAAAAACGGAAACGGGACGGGTTTTGACCCGCCCCGAATGGAGGTAAGATCGGACAATGCGCCAAGCGGACGCACTGTCCGGGCGAAAAGCGCTTCGGTATGGAGGTAAAAATGGCACAGATCATTGACGGGAAGGCAGTTTCCCAGGCGATCAAGGATGAAGTGAAACGGGAGGTTCAGGCTCTGGCGGCACAGGGGACAGAGGTGACGCTGGCTGTGATCCAGGTGGGAGACGATCCCGCTTCAACGGTTTATGTGAACAACAAAAAGAAGGCATGCGCTTATACGGGGATCCGTTCTCTGGAATATCATCTGTCGGAGTATGCCAGCCAGCAGGAGCTCCTTGCCCTGATCGGAGAACTGAACGGGCGGGAGGATGTGAACGGGATCCTGGTGCAGCTCCCTTTGCCGGCGCATATGGATGAAGACGCGGTGATCGGAGCCATTTCTCCCGGGAAGGATGTGGACGGCTTTCATCCGCAGAATGTGGGTGCGCTCTGCATCGGAAGGCCCGGCTTCGTCTCCTGTACGCCGGCGGGCATCATCGAACTTCTGAAGCGTTCCGGCATTGGGATCGCAGGCAGGGAATGTGTGATGATCGGAAGGAGCAACATCGTGGGAAAACCCATGGCCCTTCTGCTCCTGCGGGAGAACGGCACGGTGACCGTAGCCCATTCCCGCACCGCTGATCTGAAGGCTGTCGCGCGCAGGGCGGATATTCTGATCGTAGCGACGGGAAAAGCGAAAATGATCACTCCGGAATATGTAAAGCCCGGCGCAGCCGTCATTGACGTGGGAATGGACCGGGATGAAAACGGCAGGCTCTGCGGTGATGTGGATTTTGAGGCGGTTTCCGGGATCGCAGGGGCGATCACTCCCGTGCCGGGCGGTGTCGGTCCCATGACCATCGCCATGCTGATGAAAAACTGTCTTCAGGCGGCGCAGATGCAGAAAAGTGGAATTTTTCATTCCTGATATGGAAGATTTCCGGCAGGAAAGGATAGCTTATGAAATGTCCCAGATGCGGAAGCGAGATAAAGGACGGGATGCTGTTCTGCGAGAACTGCGGAGAGGAGATCCGGATCGTTCAGGATTTTGAACCGGAGATCGGCGGGATCGTGACCGGCTTTGAACAGGCTTCCAACGGCAGACAGTCAAAAGAGAATACGGAAATCCGCGAAGGGCCGGAAGAAAAGGAAGGATTCGTACCCCCCGCAGGACAGCGGGCCGGCCGGATGAGAAGGCGGGTGCTGTGGACGGCGGGCGGTCTGTCGGCTCTGCTGGTCTGCGTTCTGCTGGCGGCGGCCGTGCTGTGCCTCAGAAGTGCGGACTATCAGTATCAGAGAGCGATGTCCTACATAAAGGCAGGGGCCTATGATGCGGCGCGCCCCTATGCGGAAAGAGCGGTGCGGCTCTCGCCGGATGATCCGAAATGTCTGGCCGCTTTTGCAGTCTGTCTGTCACAGAGCGGACTGAAGGAGGAGACGGTTTCCGTCTGCCGGCGGATTTTGGAGCTGGATGATACAAACCGGCAGGCCTATGAGGTGCTGGTCGCCGTCTATGAAGAGGATGGGGAATATGAAAAGATCAATGAGCTCCTGCTTTCCTGCCCGGATGAGCAGATCGTCAGCAGCTATCCGGCCTATGTGGCAAAGCCGCCGGAGTTTTCCTATGAGAGCGGCGTATACGATGAAGCCCTCTCTTTGAGGCTGAGCGCGAACACCGGCGGCACCATCTATTATACCATGGACGGCAGCCGTCCGGATGAAAACAGCCAGGTCTATGCCTCCCCTATTTTTCTGGAATCCGGTTCCTACCGGATCCGGGCGATATTTGTGAATGAATACGGGGTATCCAGCAGCGAGGCGGACGGAAGCTATTATGTGGATGTGACCGTCCCGGAGGCGCCGGAGGTTCTTCCGGAGGAGGGAAGCTATACCAGGCCGACGCTGATCATCGTACATGCAGGGGAAAACTGTCGGGTGTATTATACGACGGACGGAACGGCACCCACTCAGGACGGGATCGAATATAATGGCCCGTTCCCCATGCCAGTCGGCGTGACCCGGTTCCGCTTCATCTGTTTTGGACCGGCAGGGGCTGCAGGAGAGGAAACGCAGGTGACCTATTCGCTGAACCTGCATGCATCGCTGAGCATTGAAGCGGCAAGAAACCGGCTGCTGCTGGAGCTGATCGCCGCGGATGTGATCCAGGGCATGGACGGTACGGTGGAAACCGGGACCGGCCACTATGTTTACAATTACCGCTGTGCCATAACCGTTGACGGCTCCGATTACTATCTGTACCGGGAATATTATGAGGACGATGCCGGAAACAGCGCGGGGACCGGAACGGATTATGTGGTCAATATCATGAACGGAGAATGCTATCGGGCGGTGCAGGCTGCACAGGAAAAAAAGGCGGATGCGGAAAGCACACCGGATCCGTGGAGCCTTCTGACACTGCAGAAAATAGATTCCCGGAGGGCGCCTGCTACGGAAGAGGATTCTCAGAAAGCGCCGGAATGAAACTGAAAAAAGCTGCAGGATCTGCGCCGGAGCGTCGCAGATCCTGTGATCACAAATGCCGGGCCCAAAGATCCGGCGTCCCTTACCGCAAACGCTTCGGAATGGAGGAAAACATGTACCAGATTTTACAGGCAAGAGAACTGACCGCAAACATTTTTGAGATGGTTGTGGAAGCAAAACGGGTGGCAAAATCCTGCGAACCGGGACAGTTCGTGATCGTCAGAAAGGATGCGGACAGCGAAAGGATCCCGCTGACGATCTGCGATTACGACAGAGAGGCCGGAACGATCACCATCGTGTTCCAGATCGTCGGCGCAGGTACGCTGATGATGTCCTCCCTGAAGGCGGGAGATGCCTTCCATGATGTGGTAGGCCCTCTGGGTCGTCCTTCCGAGCTGGTGGCGGAGGATCCGGAAAGCCTCTCCAAAAAGAAAATCCTGTTTGTGGCAGGCGGCGTGGGAACCGCCCCTGTTTATCCCCAGGTGAAATGGCTGCATGAGCACGGCGTGGCCGCCGATGTGATCGTGGGGGCCAAGACGAAGGAGCTGATCCTCATGGAGGATGAGATGAAGGCGGTGGCCGGAAACCTGTATATCACCACCGACGACGGCTCCTATGGAAGAAGCGGCATGGTGACCCAGACCATTCAGGATCTGGTGGAAAAGGAAGGAAAGAGCTATGATGTCTGCATCGCCATCGGCCCGATGATCATGATGAAATTCGTCTGCAAGCTCACCAAAGAGCTGAATATCCCCACCGTGGTCAGCCTGAATCCCATCATGGTGGACGGAACCGGCATGTGCGGCGCCTGCCGTGTGACCGTGGGCGACGAGGTCAAATTCGCCTGTGTGGACGGGCCGGAATTTGACGGACACAAGGTGAATTTTGACGAGGCGATGAAGCGCCAGCAGATCTATAAGACACAGGAGGGAAGGGCCTACCTGAAGGCGAAGGAAGGCGCGACCCATCACGGCGGCTGCGGAAACTGTGCAGACTGACAAAAAGAGGAGCCCACAGGCTGTAGGAAAGGCTGACGGACGGCATGTCCCGGACGCCGGCGCTTTGGAATGGAGGTTAACATGGACGTATTAAAGAAAGTACCTGTCAGGGAACAGGACGCAAAGGTGAGAGCGACCAATTTTGAAGAGGTCTGCCTGGGATATAACAAAGAAGAAGCGATGGAAGAAGCGGCAAGGTGCATCAACTGCAAAAATGCGCAGTGTGTAAAAGGCTGTCCGGTCTCCATCAACATTCCCGGCTTCATCGAGAAGGTGAAGGAAGGGGATATGGAAGCGGCCTATCAGGTGATCAGCGCTTCCTCCTCTCTGCCGGCCATCTGCGGCCGTGTCTGCCCACAGGAGAGCCAGTGCGAGGGAAAATGCATCAGAGGCATCAAGGGAGAGCCCATTTCCATCGGAAAGCTGGAACGCTTTGTGGCGGACTGGGCCAGAGAGAACGGCATTAAGCCCGAGGGCGCTGCGGAAAAGAAGGGAAAGAAGGTGGCTGTCATCGGCTCCGGCCCTGCAGGTCTGACCTGTGCGGGCGATCTTGCCAAAATGGGTTATGACGTGACCATTTTTGAAGCTCTTCATGAGCCCGGCGGCGTGCTGGTTTACGGCATTCCGGAATTCCGTCTGCCCAAGGAAGCCGTTGTGAAGAAGGAAATTGAAAACGTGAAGTCTCTCGGCGTGAAAATCGAGACCAACGTGATCGTGGGCAAATCCGTCACCATCGACGAGCTTCTGAATGAGGAAGGCTTCTCCGCCGTCTTCATCGGCTCCGGAGCAGGACTTCCCAAGTTCATGGGAATTCCCGGTGAGAACGCAAACGGCGTATTCTCCGCCAACGAATACCTGACCAGAAGCAACCTGATGAAGGCCTTCCGTGAAGATTCCGATACGCCCATCATGCGCGGAAAGAAGGTCGCCGTGGTCGGCGGAGGAAACGTGGCCATGGACGCCGCGAGAACCGCCCTTCGTCTGGGCGCCGAGGTACATATCGTATACAGAAGAAGCGAGGAGGAGCTTCCCGCCCGTGTGGAAGAGGTTCATCACGCCAAAGAGGAAGGCATCATCTTTGATCTGCTGACCAATCCGGTGGAGATCCTGGAGGATGAAAACAACTGGGTATGCGGCATGAAGTGCATCCGGATGGAGCTGGGCGAGCCCGATGCATCCGGAAGGAGACGTCCCGTGGAGATTCCCGGTTCCGAGTTCGTCATCGACTGCGACACGGTCATCATGTCCTTAGGCACCTCCCCGAACCCGCTGATTTCTTCCACCACCGAGGGCCTGGAGGTCAACCGGAGAAAGTGCATTGTCGCCGACGAGGAGTATGGAAAGACCTCCAAGGAAGGCGTATATGCGGGCGGAGACGCCGTGACGGGAGCCGCAACGGTAATTCTGGCAATGGGGGCAGGAAAAGCCGGCGCGAAAGGAATCGATGAATATCTGTCCAGATAATTCCCATTGCCTGCAATGGGGGCAGGAAAGGCCGGCGCAAAAGAAATCGACGAATACTGTCCAGATAATTTCTGCGGCCTGCGGCGGATGCCGGATGCCGGAGCGGGGGAAGGGACGAAGAACTGTCTGAACAGGCTGAAAGGATTTTGCAATACAGGAGGACAGCATGGTAAATCATATTGTGATGTGGAACTTTAATCCGGAGCTTACGGAAGAAGAACGGCAGGAGGCCGGCAGGAAGATCCGCCGGATGCTTCTGCATGTGGGAGAAGTGGTAAAGGGCGTATTCAGCCTTCAGGTTTATACCAATGAGCTGGCATCCAGCAATCGGGATGTGGCGCTGATCTCCCGGTTCGAGACCCTGGATGATCTGGCGGCCTATCAACTCCACCCGGAGCATGTGAAGGCGGCGGCTTATATCAAGACCGTTGCCTGTGACCGCACCTGCTTTGACTATGTGGATTCGGAAGAATAACTTATGAAATTTTCCGTTTTATGCGTTGGAAAGATCAAGGAGCATTTTTACCGGGACGCGGTCGCGGAATACGCAAAGCGGCTGTCCCGGTATGGAAAACTGGAAATTCTGGAAGTGGCGGATGAAAAGACGCCGGATGAGCCCAGCGAGGCGCAGCGGCTTCAGATCCTGAAAAGGGAAGGAGAGCGGCTGAAAAAACATTTGGAGAAGGACGCCTTTCATGTGGCGCTGGCCATCGACGGGAAAAAGATGGATTCCGTCCGCTTTGCCGCCCGCCTGGAACAGCTCGGCGTTTCCGGGATCAGCCATATCCAGTTTCTGATCGGAGGCTCTCTCGGACTGGATCAGGAGCTTCTGGACGGCGCCGACCTGAAACTCAGCTTTTCCGATATGACCTTTCCCCATCAGCTCATGCGGGTGATCCTTCTGGAGCAGATCTACCGGGCGCAGCGGATCACGAATGGGGAACCGTATCATAAATGAAGCGGAGGCGTTGCCGCTGCTTGGAAGGGGGAATGCTGGGAATTTGTGCTGCTCAAAATCGGGCAGGAAAAACAGGACGGAACATGCTCCATGTGGCGGAGTGCCACAAAGCCCTGACCCGGTCAGAGGTCTGTGTGATGAATTTTTTGTCGTACCTGTTTGCGGACAGCTTCATCTGGTCTCCTTTGATACGAAACAGATGGCGTGCTTTGCACGTCATCTGCTGTTTCCAGAGCCTTTTTCCCTGGAAAGTGGCGGGAACGGGGAGCGGCTACAGAAACCGCTGTTGCGAACGGCCGTCCCGTGACATTATGTTTTGGAACGGAGGGGAGATTGAAACATAAGCCCGATGGCTTATGTTTCAATCGGCAGTTTTGCAACGCTTCGGCATGGAGGAAAAAATGAACGTTCGGATCAGATCCCTGTATCTGTGCGTGACGGATATGGACAGGGCGATTGATTTTTATGTATATTTTCCAAACGGCTCAGACAGGAGAACCTGGAAAAAAGGGGAGATTTCCGGGAAAGGGGGACATTTCCCGAAAAACGGCATGGGATGAGCTCCTCCGCTCATATACTGGAGCATGAGCGGAATTGGAAGAAAAAAGAAAAAAGAGAGAATGGATCCGCAGCCCGCATTCGGAAGAAGAGAACAGCTGGCGGAGTCCCTGAAGCTTCCCAAGGACATGGTACTTGGGGCGTCCATCCTGACCATGACGGGCAGTCATGAGCTGTGGGTGGAAAATTATAAGGGGATCATCGAATATACGCCCCAGTCCATCATCCTGCAGGCAAAAACCGGACAGATTTCCATCTGCGGCTGTGGGCTGGTCATCGACTATTACACCAGCGAGGACATGAAGATCATCGGGGACATCAGGTGCGTCAGCTACCTGTGACCGGGCGGAGGTAAGGCTTGTGAAAGAATTTTTCCGGTATCTGCAGGGTTACCTGAAGATCAGGGTATGGGGCTATTCTCCGGAGCGCTTCATGAACCTGTGCAGCAACCGCGGCATCCTGCTTTGGGACATCACGCGCCGGGAAGCGGATTATCTGATGTACATCAGTCTTTCCGGCTTTTTCCGGCTTCGTCCGGTTGTAAGAAAGACGGGAACGCGGGTCGCGGTTCTGGAACGGCGCGGCCTTCCTTTTCTGCTTCGCAGAATGCGCAGAAGAAAGGTCTTTGTCATGGGACTTCCTGCCTGCCTCGCCTTTCTCATCATCATGTCCCGTTTTATCTGGGCCATTGATTTTGAAGGAAACAGAGCGGTCACGGACGACATGCTCCTGGATTTTCTGGCGGAAAACGGCGTGGAATACGGAACGGCAAGAAACGGGATCGATATGAAGCGGCTGGAGGAAAAGCTGCGGGAAGCCTTTGACGGGATCACCTGGGCCTCCGTCACGATCGACGGGACGAAGCTGGTCGTGAACATCCGGGAAAATGAGCTAATCCTGTCGGAAGAAGAAGCCGGGGAAGCGCTTGACGGATCCCCCGGGAGCGACCTTCTGGCTGCCCGGGACGGAACGGTGGTCTCCATTCTGACCAGAAGGGGCGTGCCGCAGGTAACCGCCGGAACGGAGGTAAAGAAAGGAGATGTCCTGGTTTCCGGAGCCGTTCCCGTCCTCGCGGATGACGGAACCGTAAAGGAATACCAGTACTGCCACGCCGATGCGGACGTGGTGATCTCCTATGAGGAAGTCTATGAGGAAACGCTGGCGCTGAACTACGAATATAAAAACTACACGGGAAGGGAAGAAAAGGATTTTTTCCTGTCCTTTGGCACAAAACAGTTCGTATTCCGTCTGGGAGGCTGCTCATTCCTGAATTATGATACCGTGACGGATGCCAGGCAGCTGAAGGTGCTGGGACAGATTTATCTGCCCTTTTCCTATGGGTTTGAGGTGAAAAGGGAATACTTTGAGGTGGAAGCTGTCTATCAGAAGGAGCAGGCAGAAAAGATTCTCCGGGAGCGGCTGGAGAAAAAAATCGAAGGTTTGTATGATTTGGGGGTTCAAATCATGCAAAAAAATGTTACAATAGATACAGTCGGCGATTCGGCGTCCTTACGCGCAGTGCTGAAGCTGGAGGGAAAAACCGGTTGGCCGAGACCGCTTTCGGGGCAGCAGCCCTCCGAAACGGAGACGGACGAAAGCGGAACGTGAAGACGGGAGCAGGACTGACTTATGGAGCAGTACGAAAAGCAGATCGAGCTGGACGCGGCGCACACGCTCAATGTGTTCGGCGATTATGATAAGCACTTGAAAAGGATCGAGCGGGTCCTGCAGGTGACCATCGTTGACCGGGACGGTATCGTTCATATCCGGGGACTGAAGCGGCATGCGGAGCAGGCAGCAGATGTCCTTGAACGGCTGCAGGAGCTGTCGGAAAGGGGAAACCTCATTCAGGAACAGAATGTGGAATATGCGATTGAGATGAGTATGGAAGACAATACGGATGCGCTACTTGCCATTGACGGGGATCTGATCTGTCATACGGTGAGCGGAAAGCCCATCAAGCCAAAGACTCTGGGGCAGAAGCAGTATGTGGATGCCATCCGGGACAATATGATCGTGTTCGGCATGGGGCCGGCAGGAACGGGGAAGACCTATCTCGCCATGGCCATGGCCATCACGGCGTTTCGCAATAACGAGGTGGAGCGGATCATTCTGACCCGTCCGGCGATCGAGGCGGGAGAGAAGCTTGGCTTCCTTCCCGGAGACCTGCAAAGCAAGGTGGATCCTTATCTGCGGCCTCTTTACGACGCGCTGTATCAGATCATGGGCGCGGAGAGCTTTGCCAAAAATATGGAAAAGGGGCTGATCGAAGTGGCCCCCCTTGCCTATATGCGCGGCCGCACGCTGGACAACGCCTATATCATCCTGGATGAGGCGCAGAATACCACGCCCGCGCAGATGAAGATGTTTCTGACCAGGATCGGATTCGGCTCCAAGGTGATCATCACGGGAGACGCCTCCCAGAAAGACCTGATGCCGGGAAGCCGTTCGGGCCTTGACGTGGCGGTGAAGGTGCTGCAGAAGATCGAGGGCATCGCCTTCTGCAGCCTGACCAGCCGGGATGTGGTGAGACACCCTCTGGTGCAGAAGATCGTGAAGGCATATGAGAATTACGAAAGAAGAGAAGCAGCAGAACGTCCCGGACGCCGGGAGCCGGGAGAAAGACGGGAGCCCGGTGCGAGGATGCGGTTTGCCGCGGGAAGGCGGCAGGGGAGAAGCAGCAGATGACGGTTTTTGTGGAAAATGAGGTTCAGGCGGAATTCCCCTTTGATCCGTCTGAGGTGGTCAGCCGGGTGGCAGAGGCGGTGCTGGATGCGGAGGCATGCCCCTATGAGACGGAAATCAACGTACTGATCACGGATGATGAGGGGATCCGGGTCTATAACCGGGAATACAGAGGGATTGACAGAGCGACGGATGTGCTTTCCTTTCCCAATGTGCCCTTTGAGACTCCGGCAGATTTTTCCGCAGCGGAGGAATCCGAGGCGGATTGTTTCCAGCCGGACAGCGGGGAGCTGATTTTGGGAGACATCATCCTTTCCTGCGACAAAGTGCGGCAGCAGGCTCAGGAGTACGGACACAGCCAGAAGCGGGAATTCGCTTTCCTTGTGGCACACAGCATGCTGCATCTGTGCGGCTATGATCACATGGAGCCTGGGGAGGCGGCCGTGATGGAGGAAAAGCAGGAGCGGATCCTGGAAGGGCTGGGCATCACGAGACAGCTTCCGGAAGAGACAGCCGGCTGAGGGAGGCTTACGATATGGAAGGAGAACGGGAACGTGCCGCAGGCACCGGAAAGCGTACATGAGAGGGAATACAGGAACGATTCATCAGAACAGAAGAACAGGGCGGACAGAGAGCGGAAAAACGCGCCGGGGAGGCGGGATCTTTGCGGTCTTCGCCTTTCTGGCCGGGGCGATTGCCGTTTATAAGAGGATCCCTCTGACCAACCGGATCGGAGACAACGGCAATGCCTATTTCGGCATGGCATATGATACCTGGCTGTTTTTCTTTTTGCTCTGCGGCTATGCCATGCAGACGGTGGTTTCCAGGATGACGGCGGTAAGATGTGCAAAGGGGCAGTACCGGAATACCCGCAGAGTGTGGAATGCGGCCCTCCTGTATACGGCTGTGTCGGGCATTGTCGGAACAGCGGCCATGCTGCTTCTGGCGGATACGCTGGCCGGGGGACTTTTCCGGACGCAGGCGGCAGCGGTGGCGATCCGGTGTATGGCTCCCGCTGTTTTCGTTACGGCTCTGTCCGGCGCCCTGCGCGGCTATTTCCAGGGAATGGGGAGTATGGTTCCCACGACGCTGTCCCGGCTCGCGGAAGAGGTTGTCGGCCTGGCTTTTCTGTCGGTCCTGGTTTCCGGGTTCGGCAGTTATGGAAAAAAGGTGGGAGCCCTTCTGTTCCAGCCGGATTATGAGCAGGCCTTCGGGGCTGCGGGCGCAGCGCTGGCCTTCCTGGCAGGAAGCCTGATCTCCCTTCTGCTTCTGGTGGTGCTCTATATCCTGTTCCAGGGAAGCTTTCGCCGCAGAGAGAGGAAGGATGCGGGCAGGGGGATGGAGGGCTACCGGCGCATCGGCCGCCTGATTGCCGGTGCGGCGCTGCCCGTTATGCTGACCGGGTTTGCCATGCAGGGAAGCTTCATTCTGGATCAGATTCTGTTTTTCCGGCTCATGCCCTCCGGGGCGGATACGGTCGCCAGGTGGGGGATCTATACGGGAAAATACCGGATCCTGGCTGGGATCCCTGCCCTCTTTGCGGCAGCGGCCTGCAGCGGCCTGCTCCCCTCTCTTTCGGCTTCCTATACGGGAATGAACCATAGCAGGACGAGAGAAAAGGCATTTCTGATGCTGAAGGTATCTCTGGCGGTCTCTCTTCCCTTTGCCGTTTTTTTTGCCATTACGGCGGACCGCCTGATCCCGGCCCTCTTTACGGCGGGGGATATGGAAACGGCGGCAAGGCTTCTCAGGCTCGGATGCGCCTCCATCGTCCTGCAGGCACTGGCGGTGGCGGTCTCCTGCATCCTCCAGGGGCTGGAGCGGGAACGGCTGCTTTTGGGAAGTGCAGCCATATCCCTTGTGATCCATGTGATCCTGGTGTATGTGCTGATCCATGGTCTGGAAGGTGGCATCGAAGGAGTGATCTATGCGGTGACTGCGCTTTATGCGGTGTTTGTGATCCTGGGAATGGTCTGCGTGCTGCGCTCCGTCTCCCTGAAGGGCGACTGGGGAAGACTGATCGGTATTCCCGTGATCGCCAGCGCGGTCATGGGACTAGTGGTCTTTTTGATGAACCGCTTCCTTTCTTCCGTGCTTGCGGGAGGAATCCTGTGTCTTCTCTGCTTTGCTGTGGGGCTGATCCTTTATGTGCTTCTGATGCTTTCCATGCACGGCTTCAGCCAGAGGGAGCTAAAGAGCATGGCCGGGGGAGGTGTTTTTCTTTCGCTGGGAAGACTGCTGCGGCTTTATTAGGCATGCGGGTCAAGAGGGCTGTTTTTTGAATAAACTGCCGGAAGAATGCTGATACTTTTGAAAAAGGAACGGAGAAACAGGAGGTTTCTGATGCGTCTTTGGAAAAAAATCAGCATTTATTTCATTTATCCGGCGTTCATGCTGGCAGTTGGACTGGGTGCCGGGCTTACCGTGCAGGAATTTTTTTACCCGAACCGGCAGCCGTCCGGCCAGGAGAGTTCGGCACAGGAGGGCGCTGCGGAAGGGAAAACGGGAAAGGCCGGAGAGACGCAGGCCGGGAAAGGACAGGCAGAGGAAGAGCCGCTGCAGGCCGCAGGAGGACAGGAGCAGGTGATCACGGCGGACACCCGGTATGTGGTGGAGAGGTTTGACCTTGCCGATTCCAGCCGGACCAGAGAGGAAGAACCCATGCCGGAACAGTATATCGGGATGGACCGGGAGCAGTTTCTGGACGCCTGTGAGGTCTATGAGGCTTCCCCTTCTCTGGAGGATGCGAACCGGGGCTTCCTGTCCATGTACGTGGAACGGTTTTCTGCAAAAGAGGTGGTGGTGCGGAAAAATTATGAGAGCAGCACCAGGCCGGAGGAATTCTATCTGGCGGTGGAAAATAACTATGTGGTGGTCTATGAGGCCGACAGAAAGACCCGCTTCATGTCTACGGGAATCCCGGTGCAGAGCCTTTCCGATGAGCTGGCGAAGGAACTTTTGAATTTTAAATACGTGGGCAGCGAGGAGGAGCTGTACGATTTTCTGGAATCCTATTCCAGCTGAGCAGAACGCTTCGGAATGGAGGAAATGATGAACAGAAGAAGAACAGGGATCATCGGAGGCGGGGCGGCCGGCATGATGGCGGCCATCGCCGCTGCGGATGAAAGAAACGGCGCTCCGGACGAGGTCGTCATCCTGGAAAAGAAAGAACGGATCGGAAAGAAGATTCTGGTGACAGGGAACGGGAAGTGCAATCTGACCAACCTGTCTTTTTCCATGGAAAAAATCGGGGAGTATTACCACGGCGCGCCGCCGGAACGGCTGCGTCCGCTGTTTTCCCGCTTTTCCGCAAAGGATACGATACGCTTTTTTGAACACCTGGGAATGCTTACCACCTCCAGGGACGGCTATATCTATCCTCTTTCCGGACAGGCATCCACCGTTCTGGATACGCTGCGTTTCGAGCTGGAGCGCCTGAAGGTGAGGGTGATGACCGAATGCCGGATCGAAACGATCAGGCCGCAGAAGGGCGGCGGCTGGCTGGTCAGAACGCCGGAGGAAGATCTGCGCTTTGACCGGCTGATCCTGGCCTGCGGCTCTCCTGCCGGGCAGAAGCCGGGGGAGGGAATGGACGGGTACGCTTTCGCCTCCGCTCTGGGGCACCGGGTGAACCCGCCTGTGCCGGCGCTTGCCGCGCTCCGCTGTGAGGGAGATCTCTGGAAGAGCCTGGCAGGGGTGCGCTGCAGCGCTTCCATCCGTCTTTTTACCAGACAGAAGGGGAAACGAAACGCTCCGGTCCGGGAATATGCGGAGGAAGGAGAGCTGCAGCTGACGGATTACGGTATTTCGGGCATTCCGGTGTTTCAGCTCAGCCGGCATGCAGCCCTTTCCCTGGCACAGGGCGGGCAGGTATGGGGACAGATCGACTTTCTGCCGTCCTTTTCAGGAAAGAAAGAGGCATATGCAGCCCTGATGCAGCGGAGGATCTCTGCCTGTACCGGCCGCTCTCTGGAAGTGCTTTTCTGCGGCCTGGCCAACCGGAAGATCCTGTTGTCCCTGTTTAAAAAGAATGGGCTGAAGCCCCAGGACCCGGTGGACGGAAAGCATCTGGAAGCGATCCGGCAGGTCTTTTCGGATCTTCGCTGTTTCCCTGTGCGGATCCGTCAGGTCAATCCCTTTTCCGGCGCGCAGGTCTGCGCGGGCGGGGTGGCGTTTGACGAGGTGACGGACCGCCTGGAATCCAGGAAACATCCGGGGCTGTTTTTCGCAGGGGAGCTTCTGGATGTGGACGCCAGATGCGGCGGCTATAATCTGCAGTGGGCCTGGACTTCCGGCTTTATCGCCGGGCGGGGCTGAAAAAATTGGCTTGTCCGCGCGAAGGGTTTGCGCTATACTCTATTCATTAAGCCGCAAAGAGGGCTGCATACGCTGAGCCGCGGCGGCCCGGGGAAGGGCTGCCATATCCGGCCGTATACCGGAGAAAAACGGACGGAGGCTGCGGCAAAGGTACCTGAGAAACAGATGCGCAGGGCGGCAGGGCTGCCGCGCTTTGAAATGAGGATTGGAATGATTCAGATCAGACAGCTGAAGCTCCCGCCGGGTCATACCCGCAGGGAGCTTGTGGAAAAGGCGGCGGGAGTCCTTCGTATCCGGCCGGAGGAGATCGGCTCCCTCCGGGTGGCAAGGCAGTCCATCGACGCCAGAAAAAAGCCGGAGATCCGGCTGATCTATACGCTGAACATTCAGCTGAAGGGAACAAAGGAGGAAAAGGTGCTCGCCCGTCTGCGGAAAAATCCGGATGTGGGACCGGTGCAGGAAGCCGTTTATCGCTTTCCGGAACCGGGAAAGGAGCCGCTTCACACCAGGCCTGTGATCGTCGGAACGGGTCCGGCCGGCCTGTTCTGCGGCTATCTGCTGGCACAGGCCGGTTACCGTCCCCTGCTTCTGGAGCGGGGGGAGGACGTGGAAAGCCGGACGAAGCGGGTGGAGGAATTCTGGAGGACGGGACGGCTTTCTTCTGATTCCAATGTTCAGTTCGGAGAGGGAGGAGCAGGCACCTTTTCGGACGGCAAGCTGAACACCCTGGTAAAGGACCGGGATGGGAGGAACGGGGAGGTCCTGCGGATCTTCGCGGAAAACGGAGCACCGAAGGCCATCCGGTATGAAAGCCGCCCCCATGTGGGAACGGACGTGCTTTCGCGCGTGGTGAAGCATATGCGCGAAAGGATCCTTTCCTGGGGCGGAGAGGTACGCTTCGGAACGAAGGTGACAGGGCTCATCATGAAGGACGGAAGGGCCGGCGGCGTGATCTGCGAAAGCGGAGAACGGATCGAGGCCGAAGCGGTGGTGCTTGCGATCGGGCACAGCGCCAGGGACACTTTTGCGGCGCTCCTCAGCCAGGGCGTTCCCATGGAGGCCAAAGCTTTTGCGGTGGGCTTCCGGGTGGAGCATCCCCAGGAGCTGATCAATCTGTCCCAGTATGCGCAGAAAAAACCGGAGCATCTGCCGCCTGCTTCCTATAAGCTCACGGCGAAGACCACGGAGGGAAGGGGCGTATATTCCTTCTGTATGTGTCCGGGCGGCTATGTGGTGAACGCTTCCAGTGAACCCGGGCGTCTTGCGGTCAACGGCATGAGCTACAGCGGCAGGGACGGAAGAAATGCCAACAGCGCGATCATTGTTTCCGTCACGCCCGAAGACTACGGGGCCGACGGACCTCTTGCCGGCATCCATTTTCAGCGCCTGCTGGAGGAGCGGGCTTTTCAGGCGGCAGGCGGAGCTGTCCCTGTGCAGAGATACGGAGATTTCGCATGCCGGACAGGGGAGAAAGAGAATCAGCACGTTCCTTCGGATTTTGCTCCTGCCATCAAGGGAGAATGGAAGTTCGCCGATCTGCGCGGCATCCTGCCGCCTCCGGTAAGAAGGGCTTTTCAGGAAGGTATGGAAGCCTTTGGCCGGATCATTCCCGGGTTCGCGGACGACGCGGTCTGCCTTTCCGGCGTGGAAAGCCGGACCTCTTCGCCGGTGCGCATCCCGCGGGATGAGACTCTGCAGTCCTGTGTGCGCGGGCTCTATCCCTGCGGAGAAGGAGCGGGCTATGCCGGGGGGATCACATCGGCGGCCATGGATGGCATGCGCGCAGCGGAGGCGATCGCATCGAAATACCAGAGACCTCAGGAGGGAAAACAGAATGGAACAGTATCGGAATAGGCTGAAGGAAAAGCGGAGGATCGTGGTGAAGATCGGTTCCTCCTCCCTGCAGCACCCCCAGACCGGGGAGCTGGATTATATCAAGCTGGAGGTCCTGGTGCGGGAGCTGTGTAATCTGAGAAATCAGGGAAAGGATGTGGTGCTGGTCACCTCCGGGGCGATCGCTCAGGGCAGGCGGGCCATGCATCTGAGCGATGAGGATTTTGCCCAGAACCGCATCGCCATGAAACAGGCCTGCGCCGCCATCGGACAGGCGCGGCTGATGATGACTTATGAACGCATTTTTTCAGAATACAATCAGATGACGGCTCAGATCCTTCTCACCAAAAATACGGTGGTGGATGATCTGAACCGCTATAACGCCCACAATACCTTTACCCAGCTCCTTCAGATGGGAGTGATCCCGGTGGTCAATGAAAATGATACGGTGGCCACTTATGAGCTGGAGCTGGATAATGACACACTGTCCGCCATCGTGGCAGCCCTGATCGGAGCGGATCTTCTCATCCTGCTTTCTGACATCGACGGCCTGTATACGGACGATCCCAGGCAAAATCCGGAAGCCCGCTTCATTGATCTGGTGGAGGAGCTGAATGAGTCCTATCTGAATATGGGAAAGAAGAGTACGGGAAGCAGCGTCGGCACCGGAGGCATGAATACCAAGCTGACCGCGGCCCGGATCGCCACCAGGGCGGGAGCTGACATGCTGATCGCCAACAGCCGGGACGTACGGATCATCCACCGGCTGATGGATGGGAAGAACCTGGGTACCCTGTTTGTCGCTCATCCGGATGAAGACTTCGATCTGCCCGGTTTTGTGTCCAGGCTGAATCAGTAGAAGGAACGGACAGCAGAAAGGAGTGCGCATGAAAAAAAAGATCACCATGGAGGAAAAGATCCGCCGGATCAACGAACTGTACCACAAGTCTAAGAAAGAAGGGCTGAGCGCGGCGGAAAAGGAGGAACAGGCCTCTCTGCGGCAGGATTATATCAACAGCGTCCGCGCCAATCTGCGGGCACAGCTCAACAACATCAACATTCAGAACGAGGACGGCTCCATCACCAATCTGGGAAAGGAGCATGCGGCGAAGGGCTCTGCGCATGGACAGTGAAAGGAACTCGGAACGCAGGCTTCTGAAACAGGCACAGCGCAGAGCGGCTCTGGAACGCAGGGACGCTCTTTCGCCAAAGGAGCGCAGACAGGCGGGAGAGAGAATTCTGGCCGCCCTGACCGGCCTGCCGCAGTACCGGTCGGCTCTGCGGATCCTGGTCTATGTTTCCTTTGGAACGGAGGTGCCTACCCGGGAACTGATAAAAGGGGCCCTTTCAGAAGGAAAACAGGTCTACTGTCCCAGAGTGGAGGGAGAGGGACGCATGTCCTTTTACCGGATCCGGGACATCCGCGAGCTTGTGCCCGGCTTTCGCGGCATTCCGGAGCCTGTGCCTGAGGAGGAGAGAAAATACCGGGCGGCAGAAAGGATTTTTCCGTCAAAGCATCGGGAGAAGGCTTTGGAAGAACCGGATCTGATCGTGATTCCGGGCGCCGCCTTTGACAGAAAGGGCGGAAGGCTGGGCTACGGAGGCGGCTATTATGACCGCTTTCTGCAGCCGTTCTGTGAAAAGGAGGGCAGAAGAAGCCGGATGGAGAAGATCGGCGTGTGTTTTTTCTGCCAGCTTGCGGACAGCCTGGTGCAGGAGGATACGGACATCCGTCCGGACAGGATCATAACGGAGCGGGAGATCATCGTCCCGCCGGGAACGGAAGGTTGAAAACGGAAAAGGAGGAAAGGGTATGGAGCTGAAGGAACTGGGAAGGGCCGCCGCTGCGGTCAAATATGATCTTGCCTGCATGCCGGAAGAGGAGAAGAACCGGGCGCTGTCCGCCGTTGCGGACGGACTTGTGCAGGATATGGAAAAGATCCTTCTGGCGAATGAAAGGGATGTGGCAGAAGGAGAGGCAAAGGGCATGCATCCCGGCCTGACGGACCGGCTGCGTCTGACCCGGGAGCGGATCGGAGCCATGGCGGAAGGCCTGCGGCAGGTGAGCGCTCTCCCGGATCCGGTGGGGGAGGTGCTGGAGCGCTTTGTGCGGCCCAACGGGCTGCAGATCGAAAAACGCCGGGTGCCTCTCGGCGTGATCGGCATCATCTACGAATCCAGGCCCAATGTGACGGCGGATGCCTTTGCTCTGTGCTTCAAGTCGGGAAACGCCTGCATCCTGAAGGGAGGAAGCGACGCCCTTTCCTCCAATCTGGCGATCACGCAGAGCCTGCGCGCTTCCCTGGAGCGCTGCGGGATCTGCCCGGATGCCGTTCAGCTCATTACCGATACGGACCGGTCGGTGACGGAAGCTTTCATGCGCATGAACGAATACGTGGACGTGCTGATCCCGCGGGGCGGGGCCGGACTCATCCGGACGGTGGTGGAGCACAGCACGGTGCCCGTCATCGAGACGGGAACGGGAAACTGCCACATTTACGTGGATGAATACGCCGACCTGGCAAAGGCCGTGCCCATCATCCTCAATGCCAAGACTCAGCGGATCGGCGTATGCAATGCCTGCGAATCCCTGGTCATCCATGAGGCGGTGCGGGAACGCTTTCTTCCTGTTCTGGCCCGGGCTCTGCGGGAAAAGCAGGTGGAGCTTCGCGGGGATGAGAGGGCGGCAGCGGCCGTACCGGATATGAAGAAAGCGACGGAAGAGGATTTCGGAACGGAATATCTGGACTATATCCTTTCCATCAAGACCGTGGACAGCCTGGAGGAGGCCATCCGCCATATCAACCGTTACAGCACCGGCCATTCCGACGCCATCCTGACGGAGGATGCGGAGCGGGCGGAGCGCTTTTTGAACGAGGTGGATTCCGCCTGTGTTTATGTGAATGCCTCCACCCGCTTCACCGACGGCTTTGAATTCGGCTTCGGAGCGGAGATCGGCATCAGCACGCAGAAGCTTCATGCCCGCGGTCCCATGGGTTTAAAGGAGCTGACTTCCTATAAATATGTGATCCGGGGGAACGGACAGGTCCGCGCATGATGTGCAGGCATGCGGCTTTCAAGACAGGAGCATTTTTCTGAAAGGAGACAGAAGAAAATATGAGCAGCAGCGTAGTAGAAAAATTTCTGAGATATGTAAAGATCGACACCCAGTCCTGGTCTCCCAGCGACACCTTTCCCAGCACGGAAAAGCAGAAGGATCTGGGAAGACTTCTGGCAGCGGAGCTGGAAGCCATGGGGGCCGGCGATGTGACCTTTGACGACCGCTTCGGCTATGTGTACGCCACGATCCCGTCCACCCTGAAGGAGAAAAAGTCGGTTCCGGTGATCGGGTTCATCGCTCATATGGACACCGCCATGGCCATGAGCGGAAAAGGAGTGAAGCCCCGCATCGTGGAAAATTATGCGGGCGGGGACATTGTGCTGAATGAAGAGCTCTCCATCGTGCTGCGGGAGAAGGAAAATCCGGAGCTTGCAGACTATGTGGGAAAGAGCCTGATCGTCACCGACGGCACCACGCTTCTGGGCGCGGACGACAAGGCGGGCGTGGCGGAGATCATGACCATGGCGGAATATCTTCTGACTCATCCGGAGATCGAGCATGGAACTGTCCGCATCGGCTTCACGCCGGATGAAGAGGTAGGCGGCGGTGTGGACCACTTCGACGTGGAGGGCTTCGGCGCGGATTTCGCCTATACGGTGGACGGCGGCGCGCTGGGGGAGCTGGAATATGAAAACTTCAACGCCGCGGACGCGGTGCTGCACGTGAACGGCTGCAGTGTGCATCCGGGAAGCGCCAAGGGAAAGATGAAGAACGCCATCCTCCTGGCACAGGAGTTCCAGGCCATGCTTCCCGTTCATGAGGCGCCGGAGGCTACGGAAGGCTATGAAGGCTTTTATCATCCCGGCACGATCCAGGGAAATGTGGAGCATGTGGATGTGGACTATATCATCCGTGACCATGACCGGGAAAAGTTTGAGAAAAAGAAGGCTCTGTTTCGGAAAACGGTGGACTTTTTGAACGAGAAGTACGGCGCGGATACGTTTGCGGCGGATATGACGGACAGCTATTACAACATGAAGGAGAAGATTCTTCCCGAGAACGCGCATCTGATCGAGCATGCGGTAAAAGCGATGGAAATGGCGTCCGTTACGCCCAAAATCAGCCCCATCCGCGGCGGCACGGACGGTGCGAGGCTTTCCTTCATGGGACTTCCCTGCCCGAACCTCTGTACCGGCGGGCAGAACTGCCATGGAAAGTTTGAGTACGCCTGCATCGAATCCATGGAAACAACGGTGCAGATTCTGATCAACATCCTCTCCCTGTATGCCCGGGAACAGGGCTGATGGGAATGGATCGCTTTTGCAGGATCGCTCTGCAGGGAAAGATACGGACAACGGAAAGGGACCAAAATACGAATGACTGCTGAAAATCTGGAAACGCTTCTTGCTTCCATCGACCTGTCACAGCCGGCGCCGCAGGAGGAGCCGTTGCGGCAGTACTATTTTCTGAAAAAATGCCGCCTTCACGTACAAAAGGAGGCCGAAAAGCTGGGCAGGCCCCTGACTGCCTGCGTGACTACTTTCGGCTGCCAGATGAACGCCAGGGATTCTGAAAAACTCTCCGGCATCCTGGAGCAGGCGGGCTATGTGCTGTCAGACAGCGAGGAGGCTGATTTTGACATCTATAATACCTGTACCGTCCGAGATAATGCGGACCAGCGGGTTTACGGCAGGCTGGGCCGCCTAAACGGCCTGAAAAAGAAAAATCCGCACATGAAGGTGGCCCTCTGCGGCTGCATGATGCAGGAGCCGGGCACCATTGAGAAAATCCGGAAAAGCTACCGCTTTGTGGACCTTATTTTCGGCACCCACAATATTTTCAAATTTGCGGAGCTTCTGAACGCCGTTTTTGAGCAGGACGGCATGATCGTGGACATCTGGCAGGGAACGGACCGGATCGTGGAGGATCTTCCCGTGGAGCGGAAATACGCCTTCAAATCCGGGATCAACATCATGTTCGGCTGCAACAATTTCTGCAGCTACTGCATCGTGCCCTATGTGCGCGGGCGGGAGCGCAGCAGAGATCCGAAGGACATCCTGCGGGAGATCAAACAGCTGGCGGCCGACGGCGTGGTGGAAGTGATGCTTCTGGGGCAGAACGTGAATTCCTACGGGAAAAACCTGGAGCAGCCCGTAACCTTTGCCGAACTGCTTTCCGAGGTGGTAAAGATCGAGGGCATAAGACGGGTGCGCTTTATGACCTCTCATCCCAAGGACCTTTCCGACGATCTGATCCGGGTAATGGCTTCCTCTGACAAGATCTGCCGCCATCTGCATCTGCCTCTGCAGTCCGGCTCCACCCGCATCCTGCGGGCCATGAACCGCCGCTATACGAAAGAGCAGTATCTGGCTCTGGTGGATCGGATCAGGAACGCCATTCCGGACATCGCCCTGACTACGGACATCATCGTGGGCTTTCCCGGAGAGACGCCGGAGGACGTGGATGAGACCATCGACGTGATCCGGAGGGTGGGCTTCGACAACGCCTTCACCTTCATCTATTCCAAACGCACCGGAACACCCGCGGCCTCCATGCAGAATCAGGTGCCGGAAGAACTGGTCCGCACCGGCTTTGACCGGGTGCTGAAAACCGTGCAGGAGACGGCCAGACAGCAGGTGAAGCGTCTGTCCGGACGGACCATGGAGGCTCTGGTGGAAGAGGTGAATGAGCACGATGCTTCGCTGGTGACCGGCCGCCTTTCCAACAATACGCTGGTCCATTTTCCCGGGGATCCCTCTCTGATCGGGCAGATCGTGCCCGTAAAGCTGGAGGAATATAAGGGCTTTTATTTCCTGGGACGGAGAGCGGAAGAGACAAAGCAGGATGCTGCGGCTCACAGGCAGTCCGGCGAACCGTAAGTGCGCCTGTCATTTGGGATCGCCGGAGGCGACAGAAAGGCCGGAAATTTACAAAAAAGCGAATTTATGCTATATTCTAATAACATGTGCCCCGGCCGGAAGGGCGGGAGACACTTAGAACAACAGAAGCAGAGCAGCCTGCCGGCATGCTTGCAGGATACGAAGGAGAGACAGCAGGAATGGCAGAAATGACACCGATGATGCGAAAGTATGTGGAAACAAAGGAGCAGTATCCGGACTGTATCCTTTTTTACCGCCTCGGTGATTTTTATGAGATGTTTTTTGACGATGCGCTGACGGCTTCCCGGGAGCTGGAGATCACGCTTACGGGAAAGGACTGCGGACTTGAGGAGCGGGCGCCCATGTGCGGCGTCCCTTATCATGCGGTGGAAGGATATTTAAGCCGGCTGGTGGGAAAGGGCTACAAGGTGGCCATCTGTGAGCAGGTGGAGGACCCGAAGCAGGCGAAGGGGCTGGTGCGCCGGGAGGTGGTGCGGATCGTTACGCCCGGAACCAACCTGAATTTGCAGACGCTAGAGGAAAACAGGAACAATTTCCTGATGTGCATCGCCTGGTTTTCCGGAAAGGCCGGGATTTCCGCTGCGGACGTGACCACCGGGGATTACTATCTGACGGAGGTGGAGGACAACCGGAAGCTGATGGATGAGATCATCCGCTATTCCCCTTCCGAGATCATCTGCAACGATGCTTTTCTGGTCAGCGGTATGGATCTGGAGGATCTGAAGGGAAGGCTGAAGATCTCCGTTTCTTCCCTGGAGCCCCACTATTTTGATGAAGCCCTCTGCCGGAATGTGCTGCTGGAGCATTTTCATGTGGGCGCCCTTTCCGGTCTGGGGGTGGAGGAATTCCCCAACGGAATGATCGCTGCCGGAGCGCTTCTTTCCTATCTGTATGAGACACAGAAGATCCCGCTCAGCCATTTCACCCATATCGAGCCCTACCTGGTGAACCGCTTCATGCTTCTGGACAGCTCCACCAGGAGAAACCTGGAGCTGACGGAAACCCTGAGGGAGAAAAACAAAAGAGGCTCCCTTCTGTGGGTGCTGGACAAGACGAAGACCGCCATGGGCGCCAGAATGCTGCGTTCCTTTCTGGAACAGCCGCTGGTGAAGAAGGCGGAGATGGAGGAACGGCTGGATGCGGTGGAGGCCTTCTGCCGGGATCCTCTTTCCCGGGACGAGATCCGGGAGTACCTCAATCCGGTCTATGATCTGGAGCGGCTTCTCGGAAAGGTGAGCTATAAGACGGCCAATCCCCGCGACCTGATCGCTTTCCGCAGTTCCATGGAAATGCTTCCGCCCATCAAGACGGTGTTAAAGGGACTGCCCGGCGCTGCCAATCAGAAGATCGAGGAGGAAATCGACGGCCTGGAGGATCTGTGCGGGCTGATCCGGGACGCCATCGAAGAGGACCCGCCCGTTTCCATCCGGGAAGGAGGCATGATCCGGGAAGGCTACAGCGAAGATGTGGACAATCTGCGCCGGGCCAAGACGGAAGGGAAGACCTGGCTGGCCGAGCTGGAAAATACGGAGCGGGAGCGTACGGGGATCAGGAACCTGAAGATCAAATACAACAAGGTGTTCGGTTATTATTTTGAGGTGACCAAGTCCTATCTGGATCTGGTGCCGGAGGACTATACCAGAAAGCAGACGCTGACCAATGCGGAGCGTTATACCATGCCCCGTCTGAAGGAGCTGGAGGACACCATCCTGAACGCGGAGGACAAGCTCTGCACCTTGGAATATGACCTGTTCTGTGAGGTCAGGGACAGGATTGCCGCCCAGGTGGAGCGCATCCAGACCACGGCCAAGGCGATCGCGAGGCTGGATGTTTTCTGTTCTCTTTCCCTTGTGGCGGAGCAGAATCATTATGTCAGACCCTCTCTAAACGAAAAAGGGCTGATCAGCATCAAGGATGGACGTCACCCGGTGGTGGAAAAGATGATCGACCACGATATGTTCATTCCCAACGATACCTATCTGGACAACCATTCCCGTCAGATCGCCGTGATCACAGGGCCGAATATGGCGGGAAAATCCACCTACATGCGTCAGACCGCGCTGATCGTGCTGATGGCGCAGATCGGAAGCTTTGTTCCCGCAAGGAAGGCGGACATCGGCGTGGTGGACCGGATCTTCACCAGAGTGGGAGCTTCGGATGATCTGGCAAGCGGTCAGAGCACCTTCATGGTGGAAATGAGCGAGGTGGCGAACATCCTGCGCAACGCCACCAGAAACAGTCTGCTGATCCTGGACGAGATCGGCCGCGGTACTTCCACTTTTGACGGACTTGCCATCGCCTGGGCGGTGATCGAACATATCAGCAACCGTAAGCTTCTGGGGGCGAAAACGCTGTTTGCCACCCATTATCATGAGCTGACGGAGCTGGAAGGCAAGATGAGCAATGTGAACAACTACTGCATCGCCGTCAAGGAGAAGGGAGACGACATCGTCTTTCTGAGAAAGATTGTCAAGGGCGGGGCGGACAAAAGCTACGGCATCCAGGTGGCAAGACTGGCCGGTGTGCCGGATATGGTCATCGACCGGGCAAAGGAGATCGTGGAGCAGCTTTCCGACAACGACATCACGGAAAAGGTGCAGAGCATTTCCGTAGCGGACGGCGCTTCCTCTTCTTCCAGAAAACAGGAACATTACGACGAGGTGGACCTGGAACAGATTTCCCTGTTCGATACGGTGACGGACGCGGATGTCCTGGAGGAGCTGAAAAATGTGGAGGTCAGCACCATGACCCCGCTGGATGCGCTCAACACTTTGTACCGCCTGCAGAACAAACTGAAGAACCGCTGGTAAGCACGAAAAGGACATGGGTGTCGGCGGCGAAAAGAGCCCCGGACAATTCTGTTTACGGAAGCAGTTCTTTCGCAGACGGGAACGGAAGGAGAGTATTATGGCAGAGATCAGGCTGCTTGACAGCAGTACGATAGACAAGATTGCGGCGGGCGAGGTGGTGGAACGGCCTTCCAGCGTGGTGAAGGAGCTGGTGGAGAATGCGATGGATGCGGGAGCGGATGCCGTGACGGTGGAGATCCGGGACGGCGGCTGTTCTTTTATCCGTGTGACGGACAACGGGGACGGCATCGAAAAGGAGCAGATTCGGAAGGCCTTTTTCCGCCATGCCACCAGCAAGATCAGCACGGCGGAGGATCTGTACCATCTTCACAGCCTGGGATTCCGCGGCGAGGCTCTTTCCAGCATTGCCGCAGTTTCCATGGTGGAGCTGATCACCAAAACGAAGGATTCCCTCACCGGCATCCACTACCGGCTGGACGGCGGCACGGAAAAGGAATTTTCCGAGATCGGCGCTCCGGAGGGCACTACCCTGATCGCAAGAGAGCTGTTTTTCAACACGCCGGTGCGCAAAAAATTCCTGAAGACTCCGGCCACAGAGGGCAGCTATGTCTCCGACCTGATGGAGCATATGGCTCTGTCCCGGCCGGATGTGGCCTTTCAGTTCATGGTGAATGGAAACGTCCGCTTTCATACCTCCGGGAACGGAGACCTGAAGGAGATCATCTACCGGATTTACGGCAGGGAGGTCGCCGCGCAGCTTCTGCCTTTTCATGTGCAGACGGAAGGGCTGTCCATTGACGGCTTTCTGGGAAGTCCGTCAGTGGTGCGCGCCAACCGGAATTTTGAATTCTTTTTTGTAAACGGCAGATATATCCGCAGCCCGCTCCTGTCAAAGGGGCTGGAAGCGGGATATAAGGCCTATCTGATGCAGCATCGGTTTCCCTTTGCTCTGCTGCATCTGACCTGTGAGCCGGAGAATATCGACGTAAACGTGCATCCCTCCAAGATGGAGGTGCGCTTCCATGATCAGCCGGGCCTTTATGCCTTCCTGGAGGAACAGGTGAGAGCGGCACTGCACAGCCGGGAAATGATCCCGGACGTAACGCTGGATGCGCCTGCGCCAGGAGGAAAAAAGGAGGCTTCCGCAAAAGAGGAGAGAAAAACGGCCCCGCCTTCCCCCATGCCTCCGATCGCGGAGCGCCGGGCATCCCCCTTGCGCCCTGCCGCGCAGGAGGAAGCACGGCCGCCGAAGCGGGAAAAGGAGTCCGCTGTCAGGATCCGTGCGGAGGAGACGGAGGCTTTGGAACGCCCTGCAAAGGCCGGCAGCCGGAAGGAGCTTTCCGCCGCGGAAGGAAAAGAGAGGACTCTTCCTGCCGCAAAGAGCGAGGGGAAGGGAAAGCAGGAAGCGCCGCAGCCTTTTGAGAGCGAAAGAAGGTCCCGCCTGCTGCAGGAAGAAGAAGCCAGGTATATGGTCACAGAGGCGAAGCAGCTGGAGCTGTTCGACGGAAAGCTTTTGAGCGAGGAGGCGGCGAAGGACTACCGGATCATCGGTCAGATCTTCGATACCTACTGGCTGGTGCAGTACGACGACCGGCTTCTCATCATCGACCAGCACGCCGCCCATGAGAAGGTGAAGTATGAGGCTCTGGTGAAAAAGCTGCGGGAGGGACAGGCGGACAGCCAGAACCTGGCGCCGCCGATCATTTTGAACCTTTCCGCGATGGAGTCGCACACCCTGAAGGAATACGGGGATTACTTTGCAAAGCTGGGCTTTGAGATCGAGGATTTTGGCGGGAACGCTGTGGCGGTGCGTGCCGTTCCCTGCGATCTGTACGGACACTGTGAAAAGGATTTCCTGCAGGAGATCCTGGATGAGCTGGAGGAGGAGCCGCCCAGGGGGACGCCCGCCGTCGTGGCGGAAAAGCTGGCTTCCATGGCCTGTAAATCGGCGGTGAAAGGGAATATGCGCCTTTCTGAACAGGAGATGGAGGCCCTGCTGGGCCAGCTTCTCAGCCTGGAAAACCCTTACCATTGTCCGCATG
>DWWH01000023.1 GCA_019119815.1 Candidatus Eisenbergiella intestinipullorum
CCTGGTGATTTCCCATGTATCGGGGTGCCGGGGACAAATAGATACAGACGCAAAAATATCTTTAAGATGCGGAGACTGGCTTTATGTCAGCCTCCGCTTTTACATACAGCGAAGGAGGATAAAGAATATGAAATACGAAGATTTGGTTTATCACAAAGGCGACATATACATTGCGGAGCTGGGCGAGAATTTCGGCCATGAGCAGAGCGGCACACGTCCGGTGATCATCATGCAGAATGATGTGGGAAACTACTTTTCTCCCACGGTGACGATTGTTCCATTGACCTCGAAGGACAAGAAGCCCGGTCAGCCTACTCATTATCGGCTGGATATGAAAAAATATCCGTTTCTCACATCGTCTTCCACGGCCCTTTGTGAATCGCCTAGGACGCTGGATAAGCGGCTGTTAAAGAGATTTCTGGGAAGGATTGATAAAGCGGATCTGGCGAAGGTGGATGAAGCCCTGGCGGCGCATATCGGATACCGGATTCCGGAGGCTGTGGATGCACCCTGAGCCACTGGCATATTTTCCGAAACTTAACAATAGTTATGAGATAAGAGAATGAAGGTGGTGTATGGGGTTGATAATGGAGGAAAGGAAAACTGTTGCTGTTCAGGCAGTGGACAAGGCTGAACTGACAGAACTGTCCTCTGTCAGAGTACGGGAGGATAGCCAGAAACAGCCGGATCTGGAGGCTTTAAAGAGGCAGACCAAGAATTTGTACCGCTATCGTGTAGGAAATGTGGTTGTGGAATTTGATTACCTCCATAACGGCAGAACGGTCAATGACCTGTTTGCGCTGATGGTTCAGGCTGGAATGTGACATCCTTGAGTGAAAGCGGAATCCCCAATATACTGTAAGTGACCTGAAAACAGGCACCAGCGGCGGCTGCCTGCCCGCAGCTGCCGCCCACAGTATTTCCCTGATAATTTGAGAAAGGAGCAGATGTTATATGTTACAGAAACGGCTGGAACGATACGACACGGCTCTTTACCTGAGATTATCGAAGGAAGACGGAGATGTGGCGTCAGGTTCCAAAAATGAAAGCAACAGTATTGCAAATCAGAAAAGCCTGATTATGGATTATTTGCAGTCCAGACCGGAATTCCGGGTGGTATCCATTCGCGAAGACGATGGTTTCTCGGGTACGGATTTCAATCGCCCGGCATTTCAGGCCATGATGGAGGACGTAAAGAAGGGAGTGATTAACTGCATTATCGTAAAGGATCTGTCCAGGTTTGGCAGGAATTACATTGAGGTAGGACGCTATCTGGAAAAGCTGTTTCCCATGTTGGGGATTCGCTTTATTGCTGTAAATGATAATTATGACAGTCTGGAGGCGGACACAGCACACGATATTGTCGTCCCCTTTAAAAACCTGATCAATGATTCCTACTGCCGGGATTTATCCGTGAAAATCAGAAGCCACTTGGCCATTAAAAGAAAGAAAGGTGAATTTATCGGGGCCTTCGCCTGCTACGGCTATCTGAAGGACGAGAATAACCGGAATCAGTTGGTGGTAGATACATACGCAGGACAAGTCGTACAGGACATCTTTCGTATGAAAATCAATGGCATGAGCCAGTACCGGATTGCAGACGCGCTGAATGAGCAGGGTATTCTTTCGCCCATGGAATATAAAAAGTATCTGGGGAGTCATTTTGAATCTTCCTTCAAAGTGAATCCCAAGGCTGTCTGGACGGCAAAGGCGGTGACCAGAATCCTGACCAATGAGGTTTATACCGGAGTGCTGGTGCAGGGAAAACAGACAACGCCGAACCACAAGGTTAAGGTACGCCAGGAGGTGGATGAGGCTGACTGGATTCGTGTTGAGAATGCTCATGAAAGCCTGATTGATCGTGTTTTGTTCGATATCGTCCAGAACCTGATGGGCCGGGATACCCGGACTTCTCCTAATGAAACACAGGTGTTTCCCCTTTCCGGCCTTGTCTACTGCGGCGATTGCGGACATCCTATGGTTCGTAAGATCAGCCGTTATACCAAAAAGAAGAAAGGGGATGACACACAGACTTATGGATATTTCCTTTGTTCTGAGAAGTGCGGGAAAGGCGGATGCAGCTGGCACAGAATCAGCGAGGACGACTTGATGGAAGCGGTTCTTGGAGCGGTAAACCTGCATATTCAGAAGGTACTGGATGTGCAGGAAGCGCTGAAGCAAATTGAAAAGGCTCCGTCACGGCAGCTGATGATACAAAAGTATCTGGAGCGGCTGTCCAGGAAGGAAGAAGAACAAAAAAAAGCGGAACGGCTGAAAATCGGGATTTATGAAGACTTAAAAGACGGCCTTCTGGATAAGGAAGAATACCAGAAGCTGAAAGCGGAGTTTGACAGACGGATCGTTGAGGCGGACGCAGCAGTGAAAGAACTGAAACGGCAGATTACAGAGCTGGAAGAAAGCCACTGCGCCAATGCGGCCTGGATGAATTACTTTCAGCAGTTTGGCCGTCTGGAGCAGCTGACGCGCTGGGCAGCCGCTATCATCATCAATAAGATTTTGGTCTACGAAGATAACCGGATAAAAATCACATTCAATTTCCAGGCGGATCTGAACCGGATTCAGGAGATATTGTCCGCAGCGGAGGAACATAAGAAGGAGGCAATCTGATGGCACGAAAGAAGAGGCTGGACGTTAATGAGGTACTGGACCGGGAACGCACTGGATTCGGGCTTCAGGAAGAACAAAACATTTATCACACGGCGGGCTATATCCGGCTTTCCATAGAAGACAGCGGAAAAACGGACGGTTACAGCCTGGAAAATCAGGAAAAGCTGGTGCGGGACTATATCGCGGATCAGCAGGATATGCGGCTGTATCGGCTGTATATTGATAACGGCGCTACGGGAACGGTATTTCAACGTCCGGCGTTTGATGAAATGATGCAGGATATGAAAGATGGGAAAATCAACTGCATTGTGGTCAAGGATCTTTCTCGCCTTGGCAGAAATTATCTGGAAGCCGGAAACTATCTGGAACAGATTTTTCCGTTTTTCCGGGTGCGCTTTATCTCCATCACAGACGGCTATGACAGCAATTCCCCTGATGTGACGGATGAATCTCTGATTATCCCGCTGAAAAACATTATCAACGAAGGATATGCAAAGGATATTTCCCTGAAGATTACTACTTCCTTTGAGTCACGCAAAAAACAGGGACAGTTTATGGGACGTTACCCGGTGTACGGTTATCTGAAAGATCCGGAAAACAAGAATCATCTGATTGTCAATCCGGAAACCTGCGGGATAGTGAAACGGATTTTTCAGATGCGGGATTCCGGCATGGCTCTGGGAGCGATTGCCAGCCAGCTGAATGAAGAGGGCATCCCCTCTCCCGCCCGCTACCTCTGGATAAAAGGTCTTTCAAAAGAAGAAAGACACAAGGATTCCTATTGGGACAGAATTAATGTGAAACGGCTGCTGACAAACAGAATGTATCTGGGGATGCTGGTCTATGGAAAAGAAAGGACATCCTTTGCTAAAGGAATCAAGCGGCAGCGTGTTCCAGAATCGGAATGGAAATACGTTCCCAATGCCCATGAGGCAATTATTGAGCAGGAATTATTTGATTCTGTTCAGAGAAAGCTGGAAGGCGCAAAACAGGATTTCCTCAACATGACGGGAATCAATGAGGATTATCAGCCGGAAAATCTCTTCCGTGGCCGGATTCACTGTTCTGACTGCGGCAGAGCCATGAAAATGACAAAATTTGTGACAACCAGGAAGGACGGGAGTATTGACCGCTACGCATTATATGAGTGCTGCCGGAGAAAGCAGTTGTACGATCTCTCCTGCCCTCAAAGAAGTATTCGCAAAGCCGTGGTCGATCAAACGGTGGAGGAAGCCATTCGCTTTCATATTCGTACTTTTCTCGACACAGAGCAGGTAATCGCCAAATTAAACCGTTCCCCTAAAGGCAGGGCTGCTGCTTCTGATATACAGAACCGGATTCGGGAAAAGCAGCGCCGTATAGCCAAAATTGAACGGCTCAGCACCGGGATTTATGAAGACTATCGGGAAGGAATTTTAAATGAAGAGGAATATCTGGTGCTTCGCAAACAGTACGGGGAAGAAAAAGAGAGGCTGCTGAAAGAAGTGGATGCGCTTATGCTGGCGGAGACGGAACATGAAGCAGACTATCACAGTACCGGATCTCTGGCGGACATTGTTAGAAAATATGCGGAGTTTCCGGAATTAAACCGTGAGATCGTAGAGGCATTTATTGCTGATATCCAGGTACATACTGACTCGCATCTGGCCATTACCTTCGCTTTTGAAGATGAGTTTCAGCGGCTGATGGATATGGCAGAACAACGCAGGAGGGAGACAGTATGAGACAAAAGACGCTGGCACTTTATATCCGGCTTTCTAAGGAAGATGATGATGTGGGAATTTCCTCTGAAAAAGAGGAAAGCAACAGCATTACCAACCAGAGGATGCTTCTGTATGATTATCTGAAATCCCATCCGGAGTTTCAGGATTACCGGATTATAGAAAAATGCGACGATGGCTACAGCGGGAAAAAATTCGACCGTCCTCAGTTTGTTGAGCTGATAGAGTTGGTCAGGAAACGGGAAGTGGACTGTATTCTTGTTAAGGATTTTTCCAGATTTGGCAGAGACTATATTGAAATCGGCGATTATCTGGAACAGCTCTTCCCCTTTCTGGGAGTTCGGTTTATCGCGGTGAATGACAAGTATGACAGCCAGGAAGGAGGAAAACAGACCGCAGGACTGGAGGTGGCTTTCAAAAATTTTATCTATGACTTTTACAGCCGGGACACTTCCAAAAAGATTCGGAATGTCCGAAACAAGATGGCAAAGGCAGGGCAGTTCGCCAGTGCAAACGCGCCCTACGGCTACTTGAAATCAGCGGTGGATAAGCATAAGCTGGTCATTGACGAGGAAGCGGCTGCTGTGGTCCGGGAGATTTTCCGGCTGCGGCTCTCCGGCCTTTCCGGGAGCAAAATTGCTTCTATCTTGAATGAAAGTAAAATCCCTTCTCCCGCCCAGTATGCGTTGGATCATAAGCGGGGAATGGACTGGAGGCGGGTGAACCGTAAAACCGCATGGGACCCGGCAAAAGTGCTTGCGATTTTAAAGGACGAACGGTATGCTGGGAATATGGTATCTCTTCGCAGAACGCTGAACGGCATTTACGGAGCAGATACTCCGGTGGAAAAGGAAGAATGGATCAGAGTAGAAAATACTCATGAAGCGATTGTTTCTTATGGGGACTTTGCAAAAGCTCAGACTACTTTTTCGACTTATCATAAAAGCCAGCCAAAGGCTATACAGAGGTACAATGCCTTTACCTGTGCTCACTGCGGGAGGAAGCTGTCCTTCAGCAAGGATCGAAAAAAGCTGCTCTGCCGATATGGAGAGGTAAATCCTTCAGAACCTTGCTATAAGGCTGCTTATCCTGCAGAGCAGCTGAGAGGCGCAGTGCTGGACAGTCTGAAATGGCATTTTGAGCAGTTTGTCCAGTGGGAACAGATGAAAGCTCAGGCCGACCAGAAGGAACAGTCCCAGCTGGACACATCGGGACTGGAAAAGCGGATTGACGCACAGGAAAAAGCAAAGACCATTCTTTATGAAAAGTACCGGGACGGCAGGTTAAGCCGTGAGGAATATATCTTGGAGAGAAATCGAGTGAATCTTCAGCTGGAAGAAGCCAGGAAGCAGCTGGAACAGATCTGCATGGAGCGGGAGGCAAGAGAAAGCGGGGAGACAAAGCTCAGCGAGTTTTCCCGGCTGGTTCAGAAGTATCGTTATGCGGAGACATTGACTAAAGAGCTGGAACAGACCTTTGTAGAGAAGGTGTTGGTATTCGATGAGGAACACATCCGGATAACATGGAAGTTTGAGAATGTATTTGCGGCAGTCGAGGCGATGGAGTAACAGTCTACAGGGCTGATACTCCGGAACCTCAAAATTTTTTATTCCTAATGGGACACCAGCAGACGTAACAGAGCGCCTCGCCCAGATCAATCCGTCCCTTGCCAGAGAGGCCAGAAAGGTCCTGGATGTGAACAAATCCGAGCGCCATATCCGGGGAGGAATGGCAACGCGAGAAAAGTATTTACATCAGATGCAAAACGGAATAAAATAGGGGAAAGCTCTTACAAAAGGCTGCTGCAGAGGGGATTCCCGCAGCGATGCAGCGCACAGGGGCATGCCCTGCGGCAGCCTGAAAAGAGCGCAAAAGAGAAAAGGGTGGGATAGGAAAAATGCAGGACGAAAAGATCCGTGACCAAAAAGGACGGAAGGAGAAGAAACGGGATGAAAAAATGCTTTATTCAAACAGTGACCTGAAAAAGCTGATCATCCCTCTGATCATTGAGCAGACGCTGGCGATCGCCGTGGGCATGGCGGATACCATCATGGTATCTGCGGCAGGAGAGGCGGCGGTTTCCGGCGTATCGCTGGTAGATACGGTGAACATTCTGCTCATTAACGTATTTTCAGCTCTCGCCACGGGCGGAGCGGTAGTTGCCGGGCACTATCTGGGGCAGAAGCACAAAGAGGAAGCCAGCAAGGTCGCCTGGCAGATCCTGATGTTTGCAACCAGCCTTGCTCTGGTGATCACGATCATTTTCATTTCTTTTCACGATGGTCTGCTGCGTCTCATGTTCGGACAGATCGAGGATGATGTCATGCAGGCGGCCAAAACTTATCTGATCATTACCGCAATCTCTTTCTCCGGCCTTGCGGTATACAATTCCTGCGCTGCCATTTTCCGCGCCATGAACAATGCCCGTGTCACCATGTGGGTGTCGCTTCTGATCAATGCGGTCAACCTGATCGGAAATACCATCCTTATCTATGGCCTGAAATGGGGGGTGGCAGGCGCGGCTATCCCCACAACGATCTCCCGTTATGTGGGCGCCATCGTCATCATGGTGATGATGTTCAATCCTTCCCGCGACATCAACTTCTGCGGGCAGGTCCGTTTCCGATTCAATCCCGTGCTGATCAAACGGATTCTTTTTATCGCCGTTCCGAACGGCCTGGAAAACAGCATGTTCCAGCTGGGAAAGATCCTGGTTCTCAGCGTGGTTTCGACGATGGGAACCTCTGCGATCGCGGCCAACGCGGTGGGAAATACCCTGGCAAGCTGGAACATTCTGTTCGGCTCTGCCATCAATCTGGGTCTGGTGAGCGTATCTGCCGTCTGTGTAGGTGCGGGAGAGATCAGCCAGGCGAGATACTATACCAGAAAAATGATGAAGATCGCCATTGCGCTTACAACTGTTATGTCGTTTGCCCTGTTTGTCAGTGTTCCGGTCCTGGTAAAGCTGTACAATCTGGGTCCTGAGGCTTCTCAGATGGCGATCGAGGTGATGCGCTTCCATGCTGTCATGGCAGTCCTGTTCTGGGTGCCGGCTTTTACCATTCCCAATACCCTCCGTTCCGCAGGCGATGTGATCTGGACGATGGTGCTGGCGATCTTCTCCATGTGGTTTTTCCGGATCGGTGCGGCTTACCTGTTTACCTATGTATTCCATTTCGGTCTGCTGGGCGTCTGGGCGGCCATGATCGTGGACTGGATCTTCCGTGCCATCTGCTACTCCTTCCGCTACCGCGGCCATAAATGGGAGACCGCCATGCAGAGACAGCGGGCTTAAGCCCCTCCAAAGCATACGGAACCATATGAGGTTTCGTTCGCCTGCTGACAAATCGGAATTGCGCATGACAGAATCCGGGGTTACTACTCAGCCAGGTCTGCGCATTCCCTGCGCAGACCGTACGAAAACAGACCGGCTGGCAGCATCCGGCCTGGCGCGAAGCGCTTGGAATGGCCGGATTGTTACACCTCTGCCGAAGGCTGAGCTGTAACAATCCGGGGACAGGAGCCGGAGGGAAGCGTTGACAGAAAGTGCGCCTCTATTTTATAATAGAGCGTATTTCCAGCAGAAAATCATAAAGAATGGAGGAGAACATGGAGAGAGAAATGGTTATTGTTCTGGACTTCGGCGGGCAGTATAATCAGCTGATCGCTCGAAGAGTCAGAGAATGCAACGTTTACTGCGAAGTGCATCCCTATACAATGAGCATTGAGAAGATCAGAGAAATGAATCCGAAGGGCATCATTTTTACGGGAGGCCCCAACAGCGTATACGGTGAGGATTCCCCGACCTGCAGCAGCGAGATTTACGAGCTCGGAATTCCGATTCTCGGCATCTGCTATGGTTCTCAGCTCATGGCTCATATGAACGGCGGAAAGGTGACCACCGCTCCCGTGAGCGAATACGGTAAGACGGAGGTCGAGGTGGACAGCTCTTCCGTGCTTTTTGAGGATGTATCCCCCAAAACGATCTGCTGGATGAGCCATACGGACTATATTGAAAAGGCTCCTGAAAATTTCCGCGTGACGGCCCACACTCCGGTCTGCCCGGTGGCCGCCATGGAAAATGCAGAGAGGAAGCTGTATGCGGTACAGTTTCATCCGGAAGTAATGCACACCCAGGAAGGCGTGAAAATGCTTTCCAATTTCGTATATAAGGTCTGCGGCTGCAGCGGCGACTGGAAGATGGATTCCTTCGTAGAGACCACCATCGCCCAGATCCGGGAAAAAGTCGGAGACGGAAAGGTGCTCTGCGCTCTTTCCGGCGGCGTGGATTCCTCCGTGGCCGCGGTGCTTCTTTCCAAAGCCGTGGGCAAACAGCTCACCTGCGTTTTCGTCGATCACGGCCTGCTCCGGAAAAACGAGGGCGACGAGGTAGAAGCGGTGTTCGGCCCCAAAGGCCAGTATGACCTGAATTTCATCCGTGTCAACGCTCAGGAGCGCTTCTATGCGAAGCTCGCCGGTCAGACCGATCCGGAAAAGAAGCGGAAAATCATCGGCGAGGAATTCATCCGCGTTTTCGAAGAGGAAGCGAAGAAGATCGGAAAGGTGGATTTCCTGGTACAGGGCACAATTTACCCTGACGTGATCGAAAGCGGCCTCGGAAAATCCGCCGTGATCAAGTCCCATCACAACGTGGGAGGCCTTCCCGACTATGTGGATTTCAAGGAAATCATCGAACCCTTACGCCTGCTGTTCAAGGATGAGGTCCGCCGCGCCGGCCTGGAGCTTGGCCTGCCAGAATACCTGGTGTACCGTCAGCCCTTCCCCGGCCCCGGTCTGGGCGTGCGCATCGTGGGAGAGGTGACTGCGGACAAGGTCCGCATCGTACAGGATGCCGACGCCATCTACCGTGAGGAGCTGGCAAAATCCGGCGCCGACAAGGGGCTGGGCCAGTATTTCGCGGCGCTCACCAACATGCGTTCCGTGGGTGTTATGGGAGATGAGCGCACCTACGATTATGCGGTGGCGCTGAGAGCGGTGATCACTTCCGATTTCATGACCGCGGAGGCGGCGGAGCTCCCCTTTGAGGTGCTCTCCCGGGTGATGAACCGGATCATCAATGAAGTGAAGGGAGTCAATCGCGTCATGTATGATCTGACTTCAAAGCCGCCGGGAACGATTGAGTTCGAATAAGGGGACCCCTTCAGAAAGCCAGTAAAACCGGTACTTGCAAGCAAATTTGTTTAAGTTCTGGCAACGAATCGGCAACTTAAGGGTCTTATTCAAAGAATAATGCATATCTTATTTCATATTAAAACCTTACTGATCTTCAGTTTAAAAAGCTGAAGGACAGTAAGGTTTTTTTAGTTCTGATCATTTATTTTCATTTGTAAACAGATCACTGAGTT
>DWWH01000024.1 GCA_019119815.1 Candidatus Eisenbergiella intestinipullorum
TCCTTTCCGATTTTGGAGGGATATGCAGGAGGGATATTGAAAACGAAGCAAGTCATTAAGTTGTCAAAAGCCTTGAAAAATCAAGGGATTTAAAAGTTACCTATCAGCCGAGCGCATTGGATTTTGAGTCACGTGCGTCTGCCAATTCCGCCACACCGGCATTTATATTTTAATGTCCCCTGCATCCCGTATATTTCCGGTTCGAAAGGAATGCGTGAAAGGAGAGATTAAAACCAAATGCAGTTATAAGATTGTAAAAGTACCGCCCGGCCAAGGCTTTGTCGGCGGACCCGAAAGCCTCCGAAACTCACCGTAACGGCAGCTCATCTGCAATCCCTTCCTGACCGGCATAAAAATCACTGTCACATATTTCTCAACAGGACCTTATCATAGTAGCATACCTTTGAAACGAAGGCAAGATTTTTTTTTGGCCGGCTGTAACCCGTAAGACAGCCGGCCATTCCAAGCGCTTCGCGCCAGACCGGATGCTTCCAGCCGGTCTGTTTTCGTACGGTCTGCGCAGGGAATGCGCAGACCTGGCTGGGTAGTAACTCTTACGGAACCATCCACGGATATTTTTACAAGACCTCTCGCTATCCGTATTCGGCCCGTTTCCTTCCTTCTGCCAGGCGGTATCATTAAGATGCCACGAACATTTGGGAGAGCATGGTGGCAACCGGAGGGGCGGGACCGTTGAAAAAGAGAAACTGTTAAGGCATTTCCTGTTTCCGACGGAACAGAAGCCGGAAAATAAGTCTGCACAGGGGACCGCAGTACAAAAGCTGCCAGATCAGAGCCATTGGCATCATATTACAGCCGAAGGTCTGCACCCAGGTTCCGATGCCGGGTTTTTTGAACAGCAGAGTGGCAATCAGGCTCATGACAGGACACATGATGCAGACGATCATTATGGAAATGGCAAAGGTGATGATCTGAGGGCGGTCAGTGGGACGGACAACCGTGAAGGCAAGTCGGGTCGCCAGTCTTTCCACCACAAAAAATTCCAGGACAAATGCGACAGGCACCATGATGGGAAGCTCATGAAGCGCGAGAAGGAAGGTTTGCCCGGTGACGCCTCCGGTGTTCAGAGCGACGTTGTATACGATCATTCCATACACCATGACAAGCGCCATGATAAGAGTAAATATTACGTTTTCAAATCTGGTTTTCGGCATTTTGAATTCTCCTTTTAAATATAATTTTGTGAAACATGGCGGCAGGATGAGCGGCAATCGGCAAAAAAGGAAGCAACGAAACATTCGTCTCGTTACTTCCTTTTCACTGCGACTACAAATATTCAATTGAAGCGGCAGGATTCGAGCCTGCAGCCTCTGCGTTCGGGACGCAGCACTCTGCCAAATTGAGCAGCGCTTTGCCGTTCATTTATTAAGCCTCTCGATGATACAGGAAAAATGGGAAAATATCAATTATTAATTTTACGCATTTTAAAAATATTTTTCCGATTGTTTTCCTCCTGTGAACAGGTTCCCACCGGCCTCCGGGATTCCGGGAGGAATGAGCCATGCCATCCGGAAGGCTCAAAGACCCTTCCGGATGCGGCTGGTCGCCGAATGTCCGGAAAGCCCGTCGGCCTCTTGTGAACAAGTTCCCACCGGCCTCCGGGCTTTCCGGACGCATGGCTCGTCAGAACTTCAAAAAATCTTAATTATGAAAATCGAAAGGGGTGTGATATAATGATTGCGCAGCGCGCAATCCGGCCCGATGTCGGGCCGTCCTGCTGGGCGGGGATTATGCCGGCAGGCCATGGCCCGGAAAGAAAATGCCGCCTGCGGCGTCGCTTTCTTCCCGGTGCCCGTGGTATAATAGCCGTTGTGGGCGTTCGGCGCCCGGATTGGAAAGATAGAAAAGAAGCGGAAGGACGCTTCGGAATGGATAAAAGATGGAAATGAAGGAAAGGCCTGTCATACAGGTGAAAAATCTGTATAAGCTTTATCGGGTGGGCGACAGCTATGTGAAGGCATTAAACGGCGTGAATCTGGAGATCTATAAAGGAGAGTTCTGCTCCATCGTCGGAACCTCCGGTTCCGGCAAATCCACGCTTCTGAACATGCTGGCCGGTCTGGAAAAGCCCACCAGGGGAGAGATCATCATTGCGGGAGAGCATATGGAGAGCAAGACGGAAAATCAGCTCGTGCGGTTCCGGCGGGAGCATATCGGCTTTATTTTTCAGTCCTTTAACCTGCTGGGAACCATGAATGCGGTGGAGAACGTGGCGCTTCCGCTCACCTTTCAGGGGGTGGACAGAGCTGTCCGGATGAAGCGGGCTTCCCGGCTCCTCGATCTGGTAGGGCTTTCCGATCATAAAAAGCACAGGCCTACGCAGATGTCGGGCGGGCAGCAGCAGCGGGTGGGGATCGCCCGGGCGCTGGTGGTGAATCCGGAGATCATTTTTGCGGATGAGCCCACCGGAAATCTGGATTCTCACACGTCAAAGGACGTGATGGAGCTGATGCAGAAAGTGGTGAGAGAGCAGAAGCAGACGCTGGTAATGGTAACGCATGATAATTATCTGGCCGGATTTGCGGACCGTATTTTTCATATCATAGACGGACAGATCGTGCAGATCGAAGACAACAGGAAAAAAGAGCTGCCGGAAGCGGCGGCAAAAAAGAATTGAGGAAGCCGTCACGGTACGGCGGGAATGAGGAGAAGAACGGAAATGAACAGAAGAATGAGGGGAATCATCAAAGGCTTCCTTGCAGCTGCGGCGACAGCCCTTGTGCTGGCGCAGCCCATGGACGGAACACAGCTGGTACATGCTACCAGCGGCAATGAAACGGAGACGGTGGAGCGCTCCTCCGACCGGGTGATCACGGACGATGACCGGGCGGACGCGGATGCCCAGCTGAAATATCATGTGGACAGCATCCTGAAGCGCACGCATCCGGACGAGTATACGCTGCAGAAGCTGAATGATACGCTTTACAGCGCCTATTATTATATCGCAAACAATGAGCTTTCCGTCAGCGAACTCTGGAGCTATGTTTCTGAGATGAAGGGAAAGCTGGACGCCATCGTCCCGGACGTATCCGTGACCACGCCCACCACGGAATTTCTGCAGGTGGGAGACAACTGGGAGACGCCCACAGCCAGTTATGGACAGCAGGTTTCCATCGTGCTTCCCATCATCAACCTGGGAAGCGAGGATCTGACGGATCTGGTAGTGAACCCGGTGGTTTCCAATGATGTGACGGTCTGGCCTTTTGAGCCTTCCTCCACAGGCTATGGCCAGTCCTTTGCGGAGATTCCCGGCAATCCCTTCGGCGGCAACTATGAGGCCGGCATGTTTGCAAGAAGGGAGCTGACCTGGCAGTTTACGGTGAGAGAGGACGTCCTGACCGGGTATTATCCGCTGCCCTTCGAGGTCTGGTATACGAAGGAAGGCGTCCGCTGCGAAGAACCGGTGACGCTGACGGTCTACGTATATACGGAAGGGAAGCCCGGCGCCGGACATATCGGCGGAGATGCCTCTGCGGTAGAGTCCAAGCCCAGGATCATCGTGACCGGCTTTGAAACGGATCCGGAAGAGGTGTATGCGGGCGATACCTTTACCGTGACGATCCATGTAAAAAACACATCCCAGGAGCTTGCGGTGAGTAACGTCCTGTTCGATATGCAGGCGGTGGAGAGTGGCACAGAGGCGAACACTACCTATGCGGTGTTCCTTCCGACCTCCGGTTCCAGCTCCGTGTATACGGATCAGATCGCTCCGGGAAGCGAATTTGACATCAAGATCGAGATGACGGCAAAGACCGATCTGTCTCAGAAGCCCTATGTGCTCACTGTCAATATGAAGTATGATGCGGGAAAGGATATTGACCTGACGGACGAAGCGAAGGTTTCGATCCCGGTGCTGCAGGAGGCCAGGTATGATACGGGTGACATTCAGGTGATGCCCGCGAGCCTGTCCGTCGGAAATCAGTCCAATGTCATGTTCGGCATTTACAACATGGGGAAGACTACCTTCTATAATCTCCAGGTAAAATATGAAGGAGATTTTATCGAGGGAGGAGATACCTTCCTCGGCACGCTGAAGCCGGGAGAGACGGCAAATGTGGATTCCATGCTGACGGCGACTGCACCCGCCGCGAACGGGACGGTAAAGGCGGTTGTTACCTTTGAAGATGAATCCGGCAATCCGGTGAGCTTTGAGCGGGAATTTGCGCTGGATGTTTATGAGGAGGTCTATCAGGATCCTGTGATTTCGGATGATATGATGCCGGTTGAAAAGACGGGACCGAACGTGGGTCTGATCGCGGGGATCGCCGGAGGAGCGGCAGTCGTCATCCTGATCGTCGTGATCATGGTGATCCGGAAGAAAAAGAAGAAGGCAGCGGCCTTGAAGCAGGAGGATGATTTCCTGAACAGCCTGGGTGACGATAAATAAGGCGGCAGGAAAGACGGGTACGGGTATGAGATTATGAAATTTTTGGATTTGCTCAGACTGAGCAGCAGCAGCCTTCTGAAACGGAAGGTCCGTACGATCCTGACCGTGCTGGGCGTGACCATCGGTGTCGCTTCCATCGTGGTAATGGTTTCTTTGGGACTGGGATTGAACAAATCTTCCCTGGAACAGATGGAATCGTACGGAAGCCTGACTGCGATCACGGTTTATGAGCCGGGGACCTATTATGTCAGCACAGGGGACGCTTCTTCCTCGTCGGATGCCTCGGAAGAGGAAAAAAGGCTGGATGATGCTCTGGTGGAAACGATCCGTCAGATTCCCCACGTGGAAATGGTATCGCCCATACTGAATGTGAGCGTTCTTGCGCGCTGCGGTATTTATGAGAGCTATGTTTACGTGCAGGGAATGAGCGCAGAGGCTTTTGAGGCCATGAAGATCCCGCTGGGGGAAGGTCATTATCCGGACGGAAAGGACGGAGTGCTGGAATTTTTTTACGGAAATATGGCTCTGCAGAGCTTTTATGTTTCAAGTACGGGCTCTTATCCCTATTATGACAGGGGAGAACTGCCGGACATCGATCTGATGAATGATCCGATCTTTTATATTTTCGATATGGATGCCTATTATCAGAGCCAGTCGGGCAGCTCAGGCGGGACCGCAACGGCGCCGCCGAAGCGCTACATGGTAAAGACCAGCGGCATGGTGGCGGGCGGAGAGGAAGAATGGAACAGCTTCAGCTATAACGTATACTGTGAGATCGAATCTCTGAAATCGGAGCTGAAGCGTATTTTCAAGAACAAGGCGATCCCCGGACAGCCCACCACACAGAGCGGAAAGCCTTATAAGGAGATCTTTTACAATCAGATCTATGTGGACGTGGACAGCATTGAAAATGTGGCGGAGGTGCAGAATGCCATCAATGCCATGGGCTATCAGGCCTCCAGCAATGCGGAATGGGTAGAGTCCACCCAGACCCAGTACCGCTACATCCAGCTCGTTCTGGGCGGCATCGGTGCGGTTTCCCTGCTGGTGGCGGCCATCGGCATCACCAATACCATGATGATGTCCATTTATGAACGGACAAAGGAGATCGGCATCATGAAGGTGCTGGGATGTGATCTGCGGAATATTCAGATGATGTTCCTGCTGGAGGCAGGCTACATCGGCCTGATCGGAGGGGCGGTAGGGCTGGCCTTCAGCTACGGGGTTTCCGCGGTGATCAACCGGGTGGTGCAGAGCATGGGAAATGCGATGACCCTGTCCTATATCCCGCCCTGGCTGGCGCTTCTTTCTCTGGTATTCGCTGTGCTGGTGGGAATGGTGGCGGGATTTTTCCCTTCTCTGCGGGCGATGCGTCTGAGCCCTCTGGCGGCGATCCGCAGCGAGTGAGGCGGGAGCGGCTGTTACAAAGCCTGCATCCGGCTTTCTCCCATTTCGTTTTCCGAGTTGGTCTGATGACCGGATTTTCATGAAAAGAGACATTTGAAAAAGGCATTGTCATGGAACGGCTGCTCCATGAACAATGCCTTTTCAGTGTTTTCATCAGGATGGATCACAGGCCGGCAGAGGCAAGCACCGCCTGCGTGGCGCACTGTCCGAGAACGCCTGCGGCGATCCAGGTGGGATGAATGCCGTCCACCGTAAACAGGCTCAGGTTGGTGTAGTTGATGCCGCAGTTGTAGAAATCAATGACGGAGGCGCCGTAGGCCTTTGCGATGGCTGCGATCTCGGCGTTGAAATCCGCTACCGTATCTCCGTTGAGATTCACCGAAGGAGCGCCGGTGTTTCCTTCCATGTCGCAGCGCTCCAGCAGTGTGCAGCAATAGATAGATGCCGTCGGGTACAGTGTTTTGATCTTCTGGAGCATCAGCTCATAGGCGTCGGTAAAGACCATCACATCCCCCTCCGTCTGTACGCCCGGAGTGGTAAAATGTCCGAGAGTACGGCTTCTGGCAAAGTCGTTGATTCCCATATAGATGAGAATGACATCCGGGGTGCTTCCGTCCGTTCCGGCAAGATCCACGATGCGGCGGATGCTGCAGCCGGGAGCGGAACCGTCCAGCGCAAGAGAGTTGCCCGTGACGTCCGTATTGGCAGAGGAAGCGTTGCGGCACAGCACCATTCCCGTATTGGAAAGAAGCTGGCCCCACCAGGTCTGACCGGCGTTGGGAATATCTCCGTGTTCCGGATAATAGACATTGTAATCGGCGGGCATGGTGCCGGTGAAGGTGGAGATGCTGTCTCCCAGGATGGAGACCTTCTTTCCCTGCAGGGAAACTGCCGCGGCAGCGGTCTGAGCAGCCGGATCAGAAACGGAAGCGGCAGCAGCCTGAACGGCCGGATCGGAAACTGCCGTGGCAGCAGCCTGAGCAGCCGGGTCGGAAACTGCTGCGGCAGCAGTCTGAGCGGCCGCTGCTGTCGGAACGGCTTCCGCTGCACGGATGCCCACAGGAGCTGCGCCGAGGGCCAGGGTCATGGCCAGGGCCGCGGAAAGCAGAGTGGATTTCAGAATTTTTTTCATATGTAAAAACTCCTTTTCGTATGATATAGATTTCTCTCACCGTATCACACAGAAAAGGAGTTTGTCAAGCCGCTGTATTTTCCCGATACTTAATAATAAAGAAGCGCGTTGGTAATATATTCCGCGATCAGCTTTGCGCCCTCCGCATTCGGATGAACGCCGTCGCTGGTGTACTGCTCCAGCTTCTCATAGGTGATGCCGCAGTTGTGCACATCAATGACAGGATAGCTGTAGGCGGAAGCGATGGTGGCGATCTCTGCATTGAAATCACCGATGGTGTTGCCATTTTTGTTGGTGGCGGGATAGGACTGGGGATATTCGTCCACGTCGCCCGCATTCGTTTCCAAAAGCGTACAGAAATAGATCTCCGCGTTGGGGTACAGCGCGTTGAGCTTCTGGATCATGAGCTCATAGGCATCGCAGAAATCGTTTACAACCCCTTCATCCTGCGGCGAAGGCTCCGTGAACGTGCCCAGCTGCACACTGCGCAGAAAGTCGTTGGTCCCCATAAAAACGATGAGAATATCCGGAGCGGGGCCATCGTCTCCGGGCGTCAGATCGATCATCCGTTTGGTGCTGCATCCCGGCGCGCTTCCCGTGGTGTCCAGGGAATCCCCAGTGATGGTCGTATTGGAGGAAGAAGCGTTTGCATTCAGCTCCATGCCCGTTGCGTCCATCACCTGCCACCACCAGGTTTTTTCCACTGAGCTGATGTCGCCGTTCCCGGGATAGAAAATGTTGTAGTCGGTGGGGATGTAGCCGTCAAAAGTGGAAATGCTGTCACCCAGGATGGAAAATTTCAGGCCGGACAGGTCGCGCGGCGTGCTGCTTTCTTCCGGTGAAGCGGACTTCGAAGCGTTTTCCTGCCCTCCTCCTTCCGCCCTGGAGGACTGTGTTTCTTCTGTCTGGGAAGCGGACGGAGCTTCTGCGCCGCCGGAAAGAGAAGAACAGCCGGAAAGAAGAAGGGAAAGAGAGAGAACGCAGGCGGTAAGGGATAAAAATGATCTTGTTTTCATGAAAGCTCCTGTTCATCTGATTGTTTATAGTTTATGACAAGTATTATAACATAATGCGCAGCAGGATGGAAATATGTATAAAGTGCATAAACAAGGATAGGATTAAACGCCGGAAGTAAACAAAACGCCTAATCCGCTTGACGTTTGTATGAGGGTCTGATATGCTGAAACCTAAGAAATATGAGTGAAATATCGAGATTTAAAATATGAACAGGAAGATGGGTTGTTACTGTCAGGCAGGTAAAACCAGATTTTATGGAGTTGATCAGAGGCAGATTCCGGCAGGCAGCCGGAAGCGGTTGGTTGATTTATAAAATTTGGTTTTTTTCAGGCCTTTGACAGATTCCGGCCTGTCCGCGTGAAAAAAAGAGCAGAAGCGGAGGAAGAGAGCATGATGGTGAAAGGTTTCGGAAAAAGCGTATTAAAAGGGATCGCGGTTGGCAAGATATATCTGTACCGCAAGAAGGAATTCGTCCTGACGCAGGAAAAGGTGGAGGATGCGGAGGCTGAGATCGCCAGATTTGAAGAGGCAAAGCAGAAGGCCGGCAGCCAGCTCGAGGCTCTTTATGAAAAGGCGGTGAAGGAGGCCGGAGAGGAGCAGGCCATGATCTTCGAGGTGCATCGGATGATGCTGGATGACGGAGATTATCTGGATGCCATCAGACAGGAGATCCGGGACACGAAGGTGAACGCGGCCTGGGCGGTGAGCACCACGGGAGACCGGTTCGCGGAGATGTTTGCCTCTATGGATGATGATTATATGAAGGCGAGGAGCACGGACGTACTGGATATTTCCAGGAGGGTGGCGAGGATCCTTTCCGGAGTGGGAGAGGAGGGGATTGCCTCCGATGAACCCGTCATCCTGCTGGCGGATGATCTCACTCCCAGCGAGACGGTACAGATCGACAAGAGCAAGATCCTCGCTTTCATTACAAAGGGCGGTTCTACCAATTCTCATACGGCGATTCTGGCCCGTTCCATGAATATCCCGGCGCTGGTCCAGGCGGATGTGGAGCTGAAGGACGAGTACGACGACATGCTCGCCGTGGTGGATGGCTTTGAGGGCACCTTCTATATCGATCCGGAGGCGCCGGTGCTCGCAGATCTGCTGCGCAGGAAGGAAGAAGCGGATCAGGCGCAGGCGGAGCTGGAGCAGCTGAAGGGGCTTGACAATGTGACCACGGACGGCAGGCGGATCAACATCTATGCCAACATCGGGAGCGTGGAGGATGTGGACAAGGTCCTCCAGTCGGATGCCGGCGGAATCGGCCTGTTCCGGAGTGAGTTCATTTACCTGGGCAGGGAGGACTATCCCACCGAGGAGGAGCAGTTTGAGATCTATAAGGAAGTGCTTTCCAGAATGGGCGGAAAGAAGGTCATCATCCGCACGCTGGACATCGGAGCGGATAAGCAGGTGGATTATTTTGACCTCCCGAAGGAAGAAAATCCCGCCATGGGATACCGTGCCATTCGCATCTGCCTGACCAGACAGGAAATTTTCAAGACACAGCTTCGCGCGATCTACAGGGCCTCCGCATACGGCACGGCGGCCATCATGTTCCCCATGATCATTTCTTCCAAGGAGGTGCGGGAGATCAAGGGGATCGTGGAAGGCGTGAAGCGGGAGCTGACGGCGGAGGGCAAGCCCTTCGGAGAGGTGGAGCTCGGCATCATGGTGGAGACGCCTGCGGCGGCCGTCATCAGCGACGAGCTGGCGAAAGAAGTGGACTTTTTCAGCCTGGGGACCAATGATCTGACCCAGTATACGCTGGCTATCGACAGGCAGAACCAGAAGCTGGACGGCTTCTACGATGCGCACCATGAGGCAGTCCTGCGCCTGATCCGCATGACGGTGGAGAACGCCCATGCGGCGGGGATCTGGTGCGGCATCTGCGGCGAGCTGGGCGCGGATACCACCCTGACGAAGACCTTCCTTGACATGGGACTGGACGAGCTGTCCGTCTCCCCGTCCTGCGTGCTGAGTGTACGCAAGGCGGTCCGGGAAATCTGATCCGAAAATTCAAGAAAAGAGGACCGCCTCGGCGGTCCGGGAAATCTGATCCGAAGATGCAGGAAAAGAGGACCGCCTCGGCGGTCCGGGAGATCTGATCCGGAAGAGGCTATTTCGGCCGCGGAATTCCGGGGCTGTAAATGCAATAAATCATTCAAAGCAAAGGAGCATGACACAATGAGAGAATTCGAGTATACGATCACGGATGAGCTGGGAATCCATGCAAGACCTGCCGGACTTCTGGTGAAGAAGGCCGCAGAGTTTGCCAGCACGGTAAGCGTCGATAACGGCACCAAAAAGGGAGATGCGAAGAAGATCATGTCCCTGATGATGATGGGTGTAAAAAAAGGACATACGGTGAAGTTCACCATTGAAGGTCCTGATGAGGATGCTGCTGCTGAGGCGCTGGAAGCGTTCATGAAGGAAAATCTGTAAGCGGTAAGTGCTGTGATATGTCCGGAAGTCCAGGTAAGGCTTCCGGATTTTTTTCTCTTATAGAAAATGGTATTTCCCATGAAAGAAAAAAGACGTTGATGCACCCTTGTTTGTGTGATAAGCTCCGGCAGGCGGTCGCATTGATGCCGTAGGCTGTGCCGGAAAAGCATAATGGACCCAAAGGTACCGTTTGGGCCAGCGCCGGTCACTTGCTGACCGGCACGTAAGAGACGCGTTATGGCTTGAACCAAAACGATTCTGCCATAAAAGCGGCTTTTTGTACATGGCGCGGAAACGGCGGATAGGATATAATGAAGGCATGACAGGAAAGGAAGGCTGCCTGTGCAGGAGCGTCACAGGCAGTCCCGGGCATCGCCCGCCGCAGCAGAGCGGAAGCGCCTGCAAAGCGGCATTTTTTAACAATCCTTTGCTTTTTGCAAAGCTGCGCTTTCGGGTAAAGCTATGCTTTGAGCAGGGGTACGTTCCGGAATGGAGGTTAAAATAAAATGAGAATCATCAAAGCAAGGGACTACAACGACATGAGCAGAAAGGCGGCCAACATCATTTCCGCGCAGATCATCATGAAGCCGGACTGTGTGCTGGGCCTTGCGACGGGGTCCACTCCCATTGGAACCTATAAGCAGCTTGTGGAGTGGTACAACAAGGGGGATCTGGATTTTTCAGAGGTGACCTCCGTGAACCTGGATGAGTACAAGGGCTTGAGCAGGGACAACGATCAGAGCTACTATTATTTCATGAATGAGAACCTGTTCTCCCATGTCAATATCCGCAGGGAGAGGACCCATCTGCCAAACGGCATGGAGCCGGACAGTGAGAAGGCATGCGCGGAATACAATGCGGTGATCGCATCCGTCGGCGGCATTGATCTGCAGCTTCTGGGACTGGGACACAACGGCCATATCGGCTTTAACGAGCCGGCGGACAGCTTCGAGCTGGAAACCCACTGCGTGGATCTGACGGAGTCCACCATTGAGGCGAACAAGCGCTTCTTCGCTTCCTACGATGATGTGCCGAAGCAGGCCTATACCATGGGGATCAAGACCATCATGCAGGCAAAAAAGGTTCTGGTCGTGGTGAGCGGAAAGGATAAGGCCGCCATTGTGAAAGAGGCGTTTTTCGGACCGGTCACGCCCCGCGTGCCCGCTTCCATCCTGCAGCTTCACAGCGATGCCATCGTGATCGCGGATGAGGCTGCCCTTTCCGAGATCTGATAAGGGATTTTCAGGGGCCCTGCGCCCGCACCGGATGGGAAACGGCTGAAGTGCAAAAGGCGTGCTTTCAGGGACCCTTCAGGGAATGAGCTGCCGCTTCGGGCGGCAGACCAGGAGGATTTGCGATGGTAATACAGAGTAAAAGAGTCTGGACAGCGGGCCAGTTCATCGCCGCCCAGATCGTTATAAAGGAGGGGAAGATCGCGCAGGTGCTTCCCTGGGGAACGCTTCCTGCAGATGAGGATTACGGGAACAGACGGATCCTGCCGGGATTGATCGACGTGCATACCCATGGCGCCTACGGCTTTGACACCAATGATGCTGAGCCGGAGGGACTGAGAAACTGGATGAGGAGGATCCCGCAGGAAGGAGTGACGGCTATCCTTCCCACTACGGTGACCCAGATGCCAGACGTGCTGACGGCAGCCCTGAAAAATGTGGCGGCTGTGGTCCGGGAGGGGTACGAAGGAGCGGAGATCCTGGGCGTCCATTTTGAGGGGCCCTACCTGGATATGGATCATAAGGGGGCTCAGCCCCCGGAGGCGATCGCACGCCCTGATGTGGAGCAGTTCCGGAAATACCAGGAGGCTGCGGAGGGACTGATCCGTTACATCACCCTGGCTCCGGAGCATGACGAAGGATTCGCCCTGACAAAATACTGCCGGGAAACCGGCGTTGTGGTCAGCATGGGGCACTCCGGTGCGACCTGTGAGCAGGCGCTGTTCGGGATAGCCAACGGAGCCACCAGCATGACCCATGTATACAACGGCATGACTCCCTATCATCACAGAAAGCCGGGCCTGGTCGGAACGGCTTTCCGGGTGAGGGATATTTTCGGAGAGATCATCTGCGATGGCTGTCACAGCCATCTCGTGGCGCTGAATAATTATTTTCAGGCAAAGGGGAGAGACTATGCCATGATGGTCACGGATTCCCTGCGCGCCAAATACTGCCCGCCGGGCGGAGGCTATCAGCTGGGCGGCCATGACATCGTGATCGGAGAGGACGGGCTGGCCCGCCTTGCGGGAACGGACACCATTGCGGGAAGTACCCTGCACATGAACCGGGGGCTGAAGATCCTGGTGGAGGAAGCCATGGTGCCCTTTGATGCGGCTGTGAATTCCTGCACCCTCAATCCGGCCCGGTGCCTGGGCGTGGATGACCGGAAGGGAAAGATCGTCGCCGGGTATGACGCGGATCTGGCGGTGCTCGAGGAGGATTACGAGGTGCTCCAGACCTACTGCCGCGGAAAGGCCATGCTGCCGGTCTGAATCCAAAATGACAGGCCGGTTCCTGTTCCCTGACAAGCCAGTGAACAGGAACCAAGGAACGGTCCCTGAACAGGGGCCGTTCCTTTTTTTCTTTTATTTAAACCGATTTTGGTGTATAGTAATAAAGGATATGCCCTGACGGATTTTGGAAGGAAGAAAGGAGACGTCCGGATGGATTGCAAAACGGCGGAAAAGCTGATTCCGGATTTTATCCGGGGCAGGATGGAGACGAGAACGGCAAAGCATTTTCTCGAACATGTGGAGAAATGTGCGTCCTGTAAGGAGGAGCTGAGCATTCAGTTTCTGGTGACGGTGGGAATGGAGCGGCTGGAGGACGGAGAGGCGTTCAATCTGAACAGGGAGCTTTCCGCACGGATCGCCGTGGCGGACAGGCATGTGAAGATCCGGGAACGGCTGCAGTGGGGATTGTACTATTTCGAAGCCCTTGCGGTGCTCACCGTGATCCTGGTGATGACGACACTGGTCTTTTGACCGGAAAAAATACCGAAAAAGAGGCTTTCGGAGAAAAAATACTCCAAGGAGAGGAGGATTTGTGCCGAAGCGTCGCAAATCCTGAGAATACAAATCCCGTTACGGGATTTGTATTTCTTGCGCAGACGCCGAACCGGAGGTTCGGCGCGCGTGCCTTGGCAACGCTTCGGCATGGAGGAAAAGGATGAGCGAAAAGCTGGTACTGATCGACGGACACAGCATATTAAACCGGGCATTTTACGGAGTGCCTGATCTGAGCAACGCGCAGGGGCTTCATACCAATGCGGTTTACGGCTTCTTAAATATCATGTTCAAGATTCTGGAAGAAGAGGAGCCGGGCTATCTGGCCGTGGCATTTGACGTGCATGCGCCCACCTTCCGCCATGAGCTGTATGCGGAATATAAGGGGACCAGAAAGCCCATGCCGGAGGAATTAAGACAGCAGGTCCCGGTGATGAAAGAGGTCCTTGCGGCTATGGGAGTCTGCACGGTGGAGCAGGCAGGGCTGGAGGCAGACGATATTCTGGGAACCCTGGCGAAACGGGGAGAGGCGGACGGCATGGAGGTGGCACTGGTTTCCGGAGACCGGGATCTTCTGCAGATCGCCGGGGAACACATCAAGATCCGGATCCCCAAAACCAGGGGCGGAAGGACGCAGATCGAGGATTATTACGCGCAGGACGTGAAGGAGCAGTGGCAGGTGACGCCGGAGCAGTTCGTGGACTTAAAGGCCCTGATGGGAGATTCCTCCGACAACATCCCCGGCGTGCCGAAGGTGGGGCCGAAGACTGCCCAGGAGCTGATGACACAGTTTGGCTCTCTGGACAACATTTATGCGCATCTGGATGAGGTGGGGAAAAAGAGCATCCGGGAATCCCTGGCGGCGAACCGGGATCTGGCCGAGCTGAGCCGGACGCTTTCCCGCATCAATACGCAGGCGCAGCTTTCCGTGACCTGGCAGGATATGAAGCTGGGAGAGCTTTTTACGCCTCAGGCTTATATCCTGTTCCGGCAGCTGGAATTCAAGAACATGCTCGGCCGTTTCGGCCAGCAGCCGGCGGGAGAGGAAGAACGAAAGAAACATTACCGTCTCACCGGAGAGAGAAAAGAGGCACAGGAAGCGTTTGAAAGCGCCGGACGAAAGAAAAGAGCGGCCTTTCTGGTGCTGGAGGACGGAAATGCGGAGGCAGGGACCGCTTCCAACCGCTATGACGGAAGCGGCTTTGCTGCGCTGGCGTTTACCTCCGGAGAGGAAGAGATCCGGGTTTTCACCCGCTCGGAGCAGATCACGGCAGAGTATGTGAAGGAAAGCCTTTCCGGTCTGGAGAAGGAGGGCGTGCAGCTGGCTACCTTCCAGATCAAATTTCAGTACGGCTACCTGGAAGGGATGGAAACAAAGGGGCTGTTTGATGTGCTGATCGCTGCTTATCTGCTGAACCCTCTGAAGAATGATTACAGCATCCCGGACATCGCCCGTGAGCACCTGGATCTGACGATCCGGGAAAGAAGTCAGCTTTTTGGAAAAAGCTCCTGGCAGGAGGCCCTTTCCGGGAAGCCGGAGGAGTTCCTGGAATATGCGGCAGATGCGGTTTCGGCGATCTGGAAGGCCTGGCCCGTGCTGGAAGGGAAGCTGGTGCAGACAGGAATGGACCGCCTGTTTTCAGAGATCGAGATGCCTCTGACCCGGGTGCTGCATGATATGGAGCTGGAAGGGATCCGGGTGAAGCCCCAGGCGCTGAAGGACTACGGAGACGCGCTGGTGGAGCGGATCAGCGAGCTGGAGAAAAGCATTCATGAAAAGGCGGGAGAGGTGTTCAACATCAATTCGCCCAAGCAGCTGGGAGAGATCCTGTTCGGAAAGATGAAGCTGCCGGGCGGGAAGAAGACAAAGACCGGGTATTCCACCGCTGCGGATGTGCTGGAAAAGCTGGCACAGGAGCATCCCATCGCTTCGGAGATCCTGGAATACCGGGGGCTTGCCAAGCTGAAATCCACCTATGCGGACGGGCTGCTTCCCTGCATCGGGCCGGACGGCAGGATCCATACCACTCTGAATCAGACGATCACGGCCACCGGACGGATCAGCTCCACGGAGCCGAACCTGCAGAACATCCCCATGCGCATGGAGCTGGGACGGCTGATCCGCCGGGCTTTTGTGCCGAAGGAAGGTTTTGTGTTCACCGACGCGGATTATTCCCAGATCGAGCTGCGGGTTCTGGCCCATATGTCCGGAGATGCGCAGCTGATCGAGGCGTACCGGATGGATGCGGACATCCATCGCATCACGGCGTCCAAGGTATTCCATACGCCCTTTGGGGAGGTGACGGATCTGCAGAGACGCAATGCCAAGGCGGTGAATTTCGGCATCGTATACGGGATCAGTTCCTTTGGCCTGAGCCAGGATCTGAGCATTTCCCGGAAGGAAGCGGCAGAGTATATCGAGGAGTACTTTAAGACCTATCCGGATGTAAAAGCGTTTCTGGACCGGGAGGTGGCTTCGGCAAAGGAGAACGGCTATTCTCTCACCCTGTTCGGGCGGCGCAGGCCGATTCCGGAGTTAAAGAGCAGCAATTTCATGCAGCGCTCCTTCGGCGAGCGGGTGGCGATGAACGCGCCGATCCAGGGAACGGCGGCGGACATCATCAAGATCGCCATGATCCGCGTCTGGAGACGGCTGGCAGAGGAGGGGCTAAGCTCCCGTCTGATCCTGCAGATCCACGACGAGCTTCTGATCGAGACGGCTCCCGGAGAAGAGGCGGCGGTGGCAAAGCTTCTGACAGAGGAAATGAAGGCGGCGGCGTCCCTGTCCGTGACGCTGGAAACGGATCTGCATACCGGAACCGACTGGTATGAGGCAAAATAGAGGAAAAGGAATATGAAACTGATCGGGATCACAGGCGGCGTGGGAGCGGGAAAGACAGAGGTGATGAAGCTGCTGTCCGGAATGTGCCGCTGCAGGATTCTTCTTGCCGACGAGGCGGGAAATGAGGTGAAGCTCCCCGGCCAGCCCTGCTATGAGCGGCTGGTAGCGCTTCTGGGACGGCAGGTGCTCGCGGAAGACGGCACCATTGATAAAAAAAGGATGGCGGGACTGATCTTTTCAGACCCGTCTCTTCTTGAACAGGTGAACGGCATCATCCATCCGGAAGTGAAAAGCTACATTTTCAGGCAGGTGGAGGAGGAACGCCGGAAGAAGGAGGCGGATTACTTTTTCCTGGAAGCGGCGCTTCTCATCGAATGCGGGTACGGCGAGCTTCTGGACGAACTGTGGTATATCCATGCCGATGCGGCCGTGCGCATGGAGCGCCTGAAAAAGAGCCGCGGCTATTCGGAGGAAAAGATCCGGCAGATCTTTGAAAGCCAGCTGAGTGAAGAGGAGTTTCGCAGGCACTGCAGCGTGGTCATCGAAAACAACGGCGACCTGGAAAAGACCAGGCTCCAGCTTCAGGCAGCGCTCGAAAGGCTGGAGAAGCCCTGAAAGCGGCCGGAATCCGGCGGACCCGCACCGGCGGGAGACGGACCGGCAGGGACCGCCGGCCGGAGGGCACAGACCGTCGGCTGAATGACGGCGGAAGGAAGAATGGGCTTGCAGGAATGCGCGGAATGTGGCATATTAGTACAGGAATCGGGCGGCGAAGCCGCCCATCCGGCAGAAGGAGACAGAGGATATGAGATTATGCAGCATTGCCAGCGGGAGCAGCGGGAACTGTATCTATGTGGGAACGGATACCACGCATGTGCTGGTGGATGTGGGGATCAGCAGAAAGCGGACGGAGGAAGGGCTTCACAGCCTGGGGATCGATCCGGCAGAGCTGGATGCGGTTTTCATCACCCATGAGCATAGCGATCACATCAGCGGTCTGGGCGTGTTTTCCCGGAAATACCATGTGCCCATTTATGCGACGCCGAAGACGGCGGAGGCCATCTGCCGCTGCAGGAGCCTGGGAGCCATCGACGGAGGGCTGTTTCAGACGGTGCGGGCGGACGAAAGCTTTACGATCAAGGACATGACGGTGAATCCCATGCGGATCTCCCATGATGCGGCGGACCCGGTGGCTTACCGCTTTTCTTATGGAAAGCAGAAGATCGGAGTGGTGACGGATCTTGGCACCTACAACGATTATACGGTGGAATGCCTGAAGGGGATGGATGCCCTGCTCCTGGAGGCAAACCATGATGTGAACATGCTTCAGGTGGGGCCTTATCCCTATCCTCTCAAGCAGAGGATCCTGGGGGACAGGGGGCATCTGTCCAATGAAAATTCGGGCAGGCTTCTGTGCCGGCTTCTGCACGATAACCTGAAATATATCGTGCTGGGCCATCTGAGCAAGGAGAACAACATTCCACAGCTTGCCTATGAGACGGTGCGGCTGGAGATCAGCCAGGCAGGAGGCCCCTACCGGGCGGGGGATTTTCCCATCCAGGTGGCGAGACGCAGCGAGGTTTCGCCGGTGATCGAAATAGCATAACAGAACAAGGAGATTGTCATGAAAAGAACCATCATTACGGTAGTCGGACATGATACGGTGGGCATCATTGCAAAGGTCTGCACCTATCTTGCCGAGAATAACATCAACATTCTGGACATCAGCCAGACCATCGTACAGGAATATTTCAATATGATGATGATCGTGGACACGAACCGGGCGGGCAAGAGCGTCGCTGAGATCGCCGGAGAGCTGACGAAGCTGGGGGAACAGATCGGCGTGATCATCAAGTGCCAGAGCGAAGAAATTTTCAGCCAGATGCACAGGATCTGAGGAGGAAGTGGAGACTGCGATGATCAACATATTTGATGAAGTCAATGAAACCAACAAAATGATCGAGAAGGAGAACCTGGACGTGAGGACCATCACGCTGGGGATCAGCCTTTTGGACTGTATCGACGCTGATCTGGACGAGCTGAACCGCAAAATTTACGGAAAGATCATCCGTTCGGCAAAGGATCTGGTAAAAACGGGCGAGGAGATCTCTGCGGAGTTCGGGATCCCGATCGTGAACAAGAGAATCTCCGTGACTCCCATCGCCCTGGTCGGCAGTGCGGCCTGCCGGAAGGCAGAAGATTTTGCCCGGATCGCCCGTACCCTTGACGCGGCGGCAAAGGCGGTCGGCGTGAATTTCATCGGAGGCTATTCCGCTCTGGTGTCCAAGGGAATGACTCCGGCGGACGAGCTCCTGATCCGTTCCATTCCGCAGGCGCTTTCGTCCACCGAGCGGGTGTGCAGCTCCGTGAACCTTGGTTCCACCAAAACGGGCATCAACATGGATGCGGTGCGGCTGATGGGAGAGATCATCCTGGAGGCGGCGAAGCTCACGGCGGATACGGATTCCTCCGCCTGCACCAAGCTGGTGGCTTTCTGCAACGCGCCGGACGACAATCCCTTCATGGCAGGGGCCTTCCACGGCGTGACGGAGGCGGATCTTGTCATCAACGTGGGCGTCAGCGGCCCCGGCGTAGTGAAAACGGCGCTGGAGAAGGTGCGCGGGGAAAGCTTTGAAGTGCTCTGCGAGACGATCAAGAAGACGGCCTTCAAGGTGACCCGGGTGGGACAGCTCGTGGCAAAGGAAGCATCCAGACGGATGAACATTCCCTTCGGCATCGTGGATCTGTCCCTCGCGCCCACTCCGGCCATCGGTGACAGCGTGGCGGACATCCTGTGTGAGATCGGACTGGAGCATGCGGGTGCTCCGGGCACCACGGCGGCCCTCGCCCTGCTGAACGACCAGGTAAAGAAGGGCGGCGTGATGGCTTCCTCCTATGTGGGGGGCTTAAGCGGTGCGTTTATCCCCGTCAGCGAGGATCAGGGCATGATTGACGCGGTTTCCGCCGGGGCGCTGACCCTGGAAAAGCTGGAAGCCATGACCTGCGTCTGCTCGGTGGGGCTTGACATGATCGCCATTCCGGGAGATACAAAGGCGTCCACCATTTCCGGCATCATCGCGGATGAGATGGCCATCGGCATGGTCAATCAGAAGACCACGGCAGCCCGTCTGATCCCGGTCATTGGAAAGACGGTGGGAGACCATGCGGAATTCGGCGGACTGCTGGGCCATGCGCCCATCATGCCGGTCAATTCCTTCGGCTGTGAGGCTTTTGTCAGCCGCAGGGGAAGGATCCCGGCTCCCATCCATAGCTTTAAGAACTGAAACGGCCGTCTTACGGCTGCGCGGACAGCTGCGCCGGACTGACGATCTGCCGCTGATATTCGTTTAAGAAGGGCGTTCCATATCTGCCGCTGACCGCGGTCTGGTAGATATGGGAGGCCCTGATTTCTTCTTCTAGGAGAGGGAGCAGCTCTTTCGGAAGCTGCTGTCTGGCCGCCGTAAGCCGGGAAAGCAGCGGAGAGGCCGCACTTTTTTTTACAGCGGAAAGCAGGGGCAGCGCCCGTTCTGAAAAGCCGAGCAGGCGCAGGTAGACGGGAAAGCCTTCCGCCTTGCTGGCATCCAGATCATCCTGCAAAAGCCCCAGCAGGATGTGACAGAGGCAGCGGCTTGCCCGCGCATGGGGAAGGTCACGGGAATGCAGCCGGTCGCAGAGGTCCTGCCAGCCGGTAAAGAAATAGACCTGCCTGCGGATCTTGTCCGCCAGGGAGGGCGTCACATCCGTGAAGGCGGTGAGACAGTCTGAGGAACGGTTTTCCAGAAGCTGCAGCAGACGGAAGCGCAGCAGGGAGGAAAGATCCTCCTCCGTCAGGATCCCTCTTTTGTCCTTCCTTTCAAACAGGAGCCGTCTGGTCTCCCCGGGGAGACTGAAGCGAAGCCGTTTTGCGGCCTCCGGCCGGGAAAGGGCAGGTCCGCAGCCTTCCTGCTGTTGCTTTTTGCGGCCGTTTTCCAGCAGAGCGGCCCGGATGGCGGAGGCGGAGCTGAATGCGGCATCCCCGCCGGAAGCCTCTTCGGTCAGGCGCGTATCGTGATAGTTTCCCCTGCGGCGGATGGCAAAGGGGCGGATGGCGCTTTTCTGAGCGGCGAGAGCCCGGCAGTATTCGATCCCCAGGATATTGTTTGGCAGAAAGAAAAGGGACGGATCCGTGCCGGGAAAAGCCTCCAGAGCCCGGCTTCGTGCGGCGGGAAAGGAAAGGCCCGCCTTCAGCGCTTCCCGCAGCTTCTGCTGATATTCCAAGGACTGTTCGGCCTTCTCCAGAAGAAGGGCGGCATCGATTAATGCCTTCGTATCTCCGCATTCGCTTCCGAAGCACAGATAATCCACACAGCCCAGACGGTTCAGGACGGAGACCGCTCCGGAAGCGAAATATTCCGCGCTGGCGCAGGCAAAGCGCACAGGCAGCTCCAGCACCAGATCGGCTCCGCCGGAAAGCGCCATGCGGGTCCGGTCATATTTGTCCAGAACGGCAGGCGTGCCCCGCTGGGTGAAGCAGCCGCTCATCACCACGACGATGTAGTCCGCCCCGGTGAGGCGGCGGGCCTGTGCGATCTGATATTCATGCCCTCTGTGCAGGGGGTTGTATTCGGCGATGATGCCTGTCACTGTCATGCGGTCTCTGCCTCCGTTCTGTCGGTTTCTGTTTTTGGCGGATGAAAGAAATGGTCATGTCCATCCCTGCAGCCGCTTTTTCGTACAAACGCATTTTTTTTTAAAACCAAATCTGCCGCGTTTCCTTTTCCGCCAAAAGTATAGCAGAAATGGAGTCCGGATACCACTTATTTCTGTGCTCTATAGAAAGGGGATTTGTGCAAGATTTTGTGCAATAAATTCAGGAAAAGAAACTTGTATACAATGGAAAATTCCGTTATAATTTTAATCAGACTGAGGTGAGAGACTGAACGAACTGGAAATGCGGAAAGGAGATAAAAGAGAATGTCTTACATTGATACCATTAAGGAGAAAGCCAGGTCAGACAGAAAGACGATCGTCATGCCGGAAACGAACGACAAGAGAACGCTGATCGCTGCGGCGCATGTGCTGCAGGAGGGGATCGCCAATATCATCATGGTGGGCAATGAGGAGAAGATCATGGACGGCGCCGGCTGGCTGGAGGTCGATCTGACCGGAGTGAAGGTGGTCGATCCGACCAAGACGGAGAAGTTTGAGGAGTATGCCCAGCTTCTGTATGAAACGAGAAAGAAGAAGGGAATGACTCTGGAAGAGGCGAGAAAGAGGCTTCTGGAGGATCCGCTGACCTTCGGCGTGGTGATGGTTAAGGCAAACGATGCGGACGGAATGGTGGCGGGCGCCTGTCATGCGACGGCGGACGTGCTGCGTCCTTCCCTGCAGATCCTCCGGACGGCTCCGGGCGTAAAACTGGTTTCCGCATTTTTCATTCTGGATGTGCCGGACTGTGAGTACGGCGAGCACGGGACCTTCCTGTTCGCGGACTGCGGCCTGAATCAGGACCCTACTTCCGAGGAGCTGGCTGCGATCGCGGACACCAGCGCAAAGAGCTTCAAGCAGCTCATCGGAGCGAAGCCGATCATTGCCATGCTTTCCCATTCCACGAAGGGGAGCGCGCATCATCCGCTGGTGGACAAGGTGACGAAGGCGGTGGAGATCGCGCATGAGGAATATCCGCATCTGACGCTGGACGGCGAGCTGCAGACCGATGCGGCCCTGGTTCCCAGGGTGGCCAAGTCCAAGGCACCCGGAAGCGATGTGGCGGGCAAGGCGAATGTGCTGATCTTCCCGAATCTGGATGCGGGAAATATCGGCTACAAGCTGGTGGAGCGTCTTGGAAAGGCGGAGGCATACGGCCCGATGCTGCAGGGGATCGCAAAGCCGGTCAACGATCTGTCCAGGGGCTGCGACTGGCAGGACATCGTGGGTGTGGTCGCGCTGACTGCCGTGCAGGCGCAGCTGGCATAAAGCGGCCGGATCGGGAAGGCCCGGAAGGGCCGTCTCGGCCATCGGAAAGAGGATACTGGGAACTCCGGATGCAGATCCGGATAAAAAGGGGTTATACGCCGCGCGGGCGGACGGCGTATGCGCGGATGCCGCAGAAGCAGGCGCTGCGGATATGCCTGCCGCAGGTACGGCGGGAAATATGAGGTAAGCAATGAATATTTTAGTGATCAACTGCGGAAGCTCCTCGGTCAAGTTTCAGCTCATTGATTCTGAAAGCGAGAAGCGGATCGCAAAGGGACTGTGTGAACGGATCGGAATTGAAGGAAGCAGGCTGATCTATACGCCTGCCGGAGGGAAGAAGCTGACTGCGGAGGTGAAGATGGCCGACCACAGGGAAGCCATCGCCGTGGTGCTGAAGGCGCTGACGGATCCGCAGAACGGTGCGGTGAAGGATCTGTCGGAAATCGGCGCGGTGGGGCACCGCATCGTGCATGGAGGAGAAAACTTTTCCAAAGCGACGTTAATTACGGATGAGGTAAAAAAAGCCATCGCGGACTGCAGCGATCTGGCCCCGCTGCATAACCCCGCCAATCTGGTCGGGATCGAGGCATGCGAGGCGCTGATGCCTTCTGTGCCGATGGTAGCCGTGTTCGACACGGCCTTTCACCAGACCATGCCGGAGGAATCCTATCTGTATGCGATTCCCTATCGCTATTACAGGGATTATCGCGTCAGAAGGTACGGCTTTCACGGGACCAGTCATGAGTATGTCTCTTCCCGGGCAGCCGTCGTGCTGGGACGTCCCCTGGAGGAGCTGAAGCTGATCGTCTGCCATCTGGGGAACGGAGCTTCCATTTCCGCGGTGAAATATGGAAAATGTGTGGATACCTCCATGGGACTGACGCCTCTGGAGGGGCTGGTGATGGGAACCAGGAGCGGCGACATCGATCCTGCCATTGTGGAGTTCATCGCCAACAAGGAAGGAAAGAGCGCCGGCGAGGTCCTGCGCATGCTGAACAAGGAGTCCGGCGTATATGGCCTGTCGGACGGTTTTTCTTCTGATTTCCGCGATCTGGAGGATGCTTACGAGGCGGGAAATGAGAATGCAAAGCGTGCGATGGAGGTATACATCCACAGCGTGATCAAGTATATCGGCGCCTATACGGCAGAGATGAACGGGGTGGACGCCATCTGCTTTACAGCCGGAGTGGGAGAGAACAGCCCGATCATCCGCGACCGGATCCTGCATCATCTGGCCTATATGCACATCGTGATCGACGAGGTGGAAAACCACAAACGGGGCGAAGCGGTCGTGATCTCCATGCCCGGTCCCGGCCCGAAGGTACTGGTAATTCCGACCAACGAGGAACTGTCCATTGCCAGACAGACCTTTGCGCTCGTGGCGGGAGAAAAAAAGTAAAAAACGAACAGGAGGGGCCGGCGTGTTGCCGGTTTCCTTTTTTTCGGGAACGTTCGCCGTCAGCCCGGAAAGAGGGACCGGCGAAGGCTGTTTTTGCCGCGGCGGGAAAGAATGCGGCCCGGGCAGAGAGGAACGAGACGGAACAGGAAGGAAAGAGACCGAACATGAAGGAGAGCAGAAAGAAAACCGAAATGGGATGGCTGACGGCAGGGCCGGTTTCCGGCCTCACGCTGAGCCTGTGTGAGGAAACGCTGCAGCTTTTGATCCGGACAGAAGGAGCGGAGTGGGAGACGGATTCCTCCCTGCGGCCGGTGCTGATCGCAGCCGGAGAAGAGCTGGATTTTGCCAGATGGAAAAGGATCGTTCACAGGCCGGTGAAGACCGGATATGGGACCGGTATTCACAGCAGCTTCCGCTGCCTGGACGGAAAGGAGGCTTCCTATGCTTTCGATACCGTCTGCTGGATCGAAACGACGGGAGAGATGGAAGAGGGATGTGCGGGAAAGGTGCACTTTGAGTGGATCCCCATCCGTGAGGAGGGCCTTGAGGTAAAGGAGGTCCGCTGGCCGGTCCCCATGGCTTTTTCCTGTGCGGATCCGGAATGGTATACCCTGCTTAACGAAGGACAGGGGCTGCTCATTCCCAACAACTGGAAAAACGCCGCAGACAGCCTGAGCTTTCAGGGCCGGTTTCTGACGGCGGGCGGATATATGCCCTGGTTCGGCCAGATAAAAAAGCGGCACGGTTATATCGCCATCGCGGAAACGCCGTGGAACGCGGGCGCCTATGTGGACCACCCGGCAAAGGGACCCTATACCCGGACCGGCATCTGGTGGGAACCCAGCCTTGGAAAAATGGATTACCGAAGGAGCGCCGTCTATGCCTTTCTGGACGACTGCGATCACAATGATCTGTGCCGGATTTATCGCTGCTATGCGAAGGAGACAGGGAAGCTTGTGACCCTGAAGGAAAAAGCGGCGAGGGTACCGTCCGTACGGAAGCTGTACGGCTGCGCTTTCGTCCACTGCGGCATCAAGACCAACGTGCATCCTCTGTCCGATTTTTACGACAGGAAGGACCCGGAGAAAAACAATCATGTCACTCCTTTTGACAAAAGGGAACGTCTGATCCGGGACATCCGGAAAAGAGGCGTGGAAAAGCTCTATCTGCATCTGGACGGATGGGCGGAGCCCGGGTATGATAATAAACATCCGGATTATCTGCCCGCCTGCGCGGAGGCGGGCGGCTGGGAGGGGATGAAGCGTCTGGCCGATACGGTGCGGGATTGCGGCTACCTGTTCGGCATCCATGATCAGTACCGGGATTACTATCTGGATGCGGAAAGCTTTGACGAAGAAGAGGCGGTGCGCCTGCCGGACGGAACCATCCCGCAGCACAGCCGCTGGGCGGGAGGCCCGCAGTCCTACCTGTGTGCCACAAGGGCGCTGTATTATGTCCGGCGCAATTTCCATGAGATTTTTTCCCATGGAATCCGTCTGGACGGCGCTTATCTGGATGTGTTCACCTGTAATGAGGGCGATGAATGCGCCAACCCTCTGCACCGGATGACCAGAAGGGAATGCTACGAATACCGGAAGCAGTGCTTTGACTGGCTGCTTGCAAAAGGGATCCTCCCCAGCTCGGAGGAGGTGTCGGACTGGAGCATGCAGAGCCTGGTGTTCTGCCATTACGCCCCTTACCGTTTCATGCTTCAGGCGCCGGGAACGCCGGAAAGCGGCATACCGGTTCCCCTGTTCAACCTGGTTTATCACGACTGCGTGGTGGAGCCCTGGATGATGGACATCCTGGAATATGAAACGCCGGACGGGGAAAAATGCCGGAAGGATCTGATGCTCTATGCTCTTTTAAACGCGGGTGCGCCCTATCTGGTGCGCGACGGAGCCTATGAAAATACGGACGGCTCCTTTGCGGGCTGCGGAAGCCTAGGGCCGGAGGAGACGGCGGAGCGCTGCCGGATCGTTTCCCGGCTCCATGAACGCCTTGCGGACTGTCCGATGGTGCGCCATGAGCTTCTGGACGGGGAGGGAAGGAAGCAGCGGACGCTGTTTGCCGACGGCACAGCCGTGACGGTGGACCTGGAGCAGAATACCTATCAGATAAAAGAAGCATGAGGATGCGGAAAGGGAGAAGCAAATGAAAACAATAGAACTGCTGCCGAAAAATGTCACGTATTACAAAGCAAATCTGCACTGCCATACCACGATCTCCGACGGAAAAATGACGCCGGAAGAGATCAAACGCCACTATCAGGAAAGAGGCTATCAGGTCCTTGCCATCACGGACCATGACCGTTACGGCAATCACAGCGAACTGTGCGACGAAAATTTCGTGGCCATCGCGGCCCTGGAGACGGAGATCAATCAGGCGGGGGATATGTCCTGGAATTACCGCCGCACCTGGCACATGAACTGGTATGACACCTGCCCGGAGCGGGATGCCGGGATCAAGAAGGCTCTGACCTGTCCCTCGGAGGCCTATGAGAGCCTGGATCAGGTCAATGCCTATGTGAAAAAAATGACGGAGCTGGGCTTCCTTGGCTGCTACAACCATCCCTACTGGTCCCTGCAGACATGCGACGAATATACGAAGCTGAAGGGAATGTGGGGAATGGAGATCTACAACCACGGCTGTGAGATGGACGGCCTGTATGGCTATCACCCCCAGGCCTATGATGAGATGCTCAGAAGCGGCCAGAGGCTTTTCTGCGTGGCAGCCGACGACAACCACAACAGCATGGCCCAAGACGGCGGCCTGTACGATTCCTTCGGCGGCTATGTGATGATCGGCGCGGTGAGCCTTACCTACGGAGGAATCATTGACGCGCTGAAGAAAGGTCATTTTTACAGCTGCTGTGCGCCTGACGGCCAGGAAGAAGCGCCGCGGATCCTGGAGCTGACGTGCACAGGAAACCGGGTGCATGTGAAATGCACGCCTGCGGATAAGATCTTTTTAAAAACGGCGGGAAGAAACTGCCACCGGGCGGCGGCACGCCCCGGAGAAACCATCACGGAGGCGGATTTTGAGCTGAACGGCGAGGAAGGATATATCCGGGCCGAGATCACGGACGGCAAAGGCAGGCATACCGTTTCCAACGCATATTTTCCGGAGTGAGCGCCTGCCGGAGAGAAGCATAATGCATCCGGCGGAAAGCTTTGCCGGTCAGTTCCGCGTTCTGAGCCCGGAGGGAGCCATCCCGATCTCCCGCCGGAAAGCTCCGGAAAAGCAGCTCTGACTGTTGAACCCCAGCGCCTCTGAGGTGCGGAAAACGGAGGGGAAAACACTTTGGTATGGAGGAAGGATATGGAGAAGATCAGGATCGGTTTTATCGGACTTGGCTGCAGAGGCTGCGGCCTTCTGAAGGACGTGGTTTTGAAACAGAACGAGCAGGTCGCCGCGGTCTGCGATGTGTATGAAGACCGGGCGCAGAAGGGAGCGGATCTGGTGGAGGAGGCCGGCCAGAAAAGGCCGGCCGTCAGCACGGATTACCGGGATGTGATCCGAAACGGAGCGGTGAACACCATCATCATCGCCACCGCCTGGGAAAGCCATGTGGAGATCGCGCTGGAAGCGATGCGCGCCGGAAAGGCGGTCGCCATGGAGGTGGGCGGCGCATATGGCCTGAAGGACTGCTGGGACCTGGTGGAGGTCTGGGAGAAGACCCGGACGCCTTTTCTGTTTCTGGAAAACTGCTGCTTCGGCAGGCGGGAAATGATGGCGTTAAATATGGTGCGGAAGGGACTGTTCGGGGATGTGGTCCACTGCGCGGGCGGCTATCAGCACGATCTGCGAGAGGAAATCGCCTTCGGCAGGGAAAATCGTCACTACCGGCTGAGAAACTATCTGAACCGGAACTGTGAAAACTACCCCACCCATGATCTGGGCCCCATCGCAAGGGTACTGAACATCAACCGGGGCAACCGGATGCTGACCCTTTCCTCCACCGCGTCCAGGGCGGCGGGGCTGCGGGATTATATCCGGGAAAACAAGAGCGACGATGCGTTCCTGAAGGAGCAGACCTTCGCTCAGGGCGATGTGGTGACTACTGTCATCAAATGCGCCCATGGGGAGACCATCGTGCTGACGTTGGATACTACCCTTCCCCGGTATTACAGCCGCAATTTCACTGTTCGGGGAACGAAGGGCATGTATGAAGAAGCGACGGATTCGGTCTTCCTGGACCGGCCGGAGGACCGGGCCCATGATTTTGACTGGAGAAAGACCTGCGCAGGCAATGCGGAGCAGTACCAGGAGGAATACGACCACCCGGTCTGGAAGCGCTATCTGAAGGAGGGCGTTCAGGGCGGACACGACGGAATGGACTGGCTGGAATTTCAGACCTTTTTTGACTGCCTGAGAAAGGATGCCCCCATGCCTGTGGACGTATACGACGCGGCGAGCTGGATGGCGGTCACCGCCCTGTCCGAGATGTCCATCGCCAGAGGCGGAGCCGTGGTGGACGTGCCCGATTTTACCGGCGGAAGATGGCATGAGAGAAAAGAAGAGGACATGCGATAAAAAGAGCGTGCATCCCGGCGTATGCCGCAGAGTCAGGCATACGGCCGGGCATGGAATAAAGAGGGGCCGCCGTACGTTTTGATGCGTACGGCGGCCCCGTGTTCGGGAAGGAAATTTGTCCGGATCAGAGCCGGTTCAGGATGGAGAGCACCTGCCTGAGCTCCTCGGGCTTCACCCTGTCCGGGAAGCGCCCTTCCTTTACGCAGTCCTTAAAATACCGGATTTCCTCCGCATAAGCGTTGGTCTGCGGAAGATCGATGTCCCCCGTATCGTTTTTCGCATCCGTGGACAGGTCCAGGATCTTTCCGTCGTTCTGATAGATCAGGCATTTTCCGCCTTCCCATGCCACCAGGGCTTTCTCAAACAGAAAACGGAAGGAGGCGGTGAAGGGATAGGGAGCGGCGTACCAGGAGCATTCCGTGGTGATGAAGAAATCCGGAAACTGGTAGACGGCGCTGATGTAGTCCTGCTTCGGCAGCTTAACCCGCTTTTCCTGCACATCTGTGGGAGCGCCGAACGCATAGATGCAGAAATCCAGATCATGGATGTGCAGATCAAAGGGGATCAGCCCGCTGCGCTTTTCATCCAGCATCCAGTTGTCCCAGCTCCATTTGGGATAACCGTTCAGACGGCTCATCTGACCGGACAGAAGCCTTCCGTATTTTCCCGAATCATAGAGCTCCTTGACGAGCGTATATTCCGGCCAGAAACGAAGCACCTGCGCCACCATGAAGCAGACATGATTTTCATGGGCGGCCCGGTAGACCCGGTCCACGTCCTCCTCCTTCAGGGAAATGGGCTTCTCGCAGATCACATGGATGCCCTTCTGCATGGCTCTGATTGCAAAATCCGCGTGAAGGAAGGTGGGCAGACAGATGTCCAGAATGTCCAGCTCCTCTTTGTCCAGCATTTCTTCAAAATCCGTATAATGGCGTTTGTCCGGATAGGGTTCCATCCGCTCCGGACGAACGTCGCACAGTGCTGCAAGCTGCGTATCTTCCATGGCGTCCCAGGCGGGGATATGGGAACCGCTGATCCCGCCCACGCCGACCAGACCGATTTTTAACATGATTTTCCTCCGTTCTGAAGCGTTTTTGTACCGGGGATCTGTGACGCTTCGGCACAGATCCTCAGCTCTTTCGTTTTCCCGTTTTCCTCCCGCAGGCGGCATCGGACCAACAGGCGCCGGCACGCGGCACAGCGCAGGGGCCGATACGCGCAGGAGAGTCCGGAAGCCTCCGGCGTTATGCCCCATAGATACTGTCGATGACGGCCCGGAGATAGTCCCTTGCTCTCAGGATGTCCGTAAGCTGCTTTTCGCCTTCGATCTCCCGTTCGATGGTGACATAAGAGTCATATCCCAGCTCGTGCAGCTTCCGGAAGAGGGCGGTAAAATCCACCTTTCCTTCGCCGACGGGAACCTCCTGTCCCAGATCGTGGCCGTTGACCGGGTAGAGGCCGTCCTTGGCATGAAGGTTGCGTACATAGGAGCCGAACACGTCCAGGGCGTCCACCGGGTTGGCCTTTCCGTATAGGATCAGGTTGGCCGTATCCAGGTTGATCCCCAGGTTGTCCATGCCGACCCGTTCAAAACAGCGGAGCATGGTAACAGGGGTTTCCTGGCCGGTCTCAAAGAGCAAAAACTGGCCGTTCTGTTTCAGATGCTGAGCGACCGTCCTGACCGCCACGCAGAAGCCGCCGAAATTGGGATCGTTGGGATTTTCCGGGATAAAGCCCATGTGGGTGACCACGTCCGTGATGCCCAGCAGGCGGGCGAAGTCCGCGCCGTCGCACAGGTTTTGCACGCGCATCTGCCGGTATTCGGGCGGGACAAGTCCCAGCGTGAGCTGGCCGTCATAGAAGTCCCAGACCTTCGGGCCCTCCCAGCCGCACCAGAACGCGGAAACGCAGATGCCGTACCGTTCCAGAAGCTCCTTCAGCAGGGCGGCGTTCTGTGCGGTCCAGATGGCGGGATTCCAGGCAAGAAGCTGGCAGGAATCAAAGCGGTTTTCCTGAAGGGACTTCAGCTTTTCTTCGATTCCGTCCATGGTGTTGAGAGAAACACAGGTTCCGATCCTGATCATATTTTCCTCCATTCCGGAGCGTAACCAAGTTTTTTGCTTCTGCGGCAGAAAAGCAGGCGAGGCTGCGGTTTCTTCCGCCGCGGGACAATCTGTGACGCTCCGGCACAAATTGCCGGCCGAATGGGTTCGGCCTGTGAGAGATGAGCCGCCGCGGGGCTGCCGGATGGCTTTTTCGAAAACCGGAGGCTCCTTGCCGCAGTGCGGCTTCGATGGTTATACAGTACCACGCAAAAAACACGTTCGGGAGGATTTTTTTGACCAGTACTTGTATTATTTTTACCTTTCGGAAGGTTTTGACAGGGAGGAATTTTTCCCTGTGAGATTTTTTCGCTGTGAGGTTGAAGAGCGTCTTTGGTTTCGGTATAATGAAGCCGGTATACGGGGAAAACGACAGAAAAGAAATCCGGACAGGAGCACGGATGATGTCGATCAATACGGATCAGAAAGGAAAAGGGGACAGAAGATGAAAACGATCAGAGCGGCAGTGATCGGCTGCGGAAACATATCGGTGATGCATCTGGATTCCATCACCCATCTGGAAGGGCTTTCGCTGGCAGCGGTGTGCGATGTCAGGCCGGAGCGGGCGAAACAGGCGGCGGAAAAATATCATACGAAGGCGTACACGGATTACCGGAAGCTTCTGGAGGAGGAAAAGCCGGATGCGGTTCATCTGTGCCTGCCCCATTATCTGCATACGCCGGCAGCGCAGGAGGCTCTTCGGGCAGGGGTGCACGTGCTCAGTGAAAAGCCCATGAGCATCCGCTATGAGGACGCACAGGAAACCGTAAAGCTCGCAGAACGCTGCGGTCTGCAGTACGGCGTGATCTTTCAGTGCCGCTACAACACGCCCTCGCAGCTTGTGAAAAGACGGATCACGGACGGCAGGCTCGGGACGGTGAAGGCCGCAAGGAGCGTTCTGACCTGGTATCGCCCGGAGGATTATTATGCGGGCTCGGACTGGAAGGGAACCTGGGAAAAGGAGGGCGGCGGCGTGATCATCGACCAGGCTATCCACTCTCTGGATCTGGCGAACTGGTTCATCGCAAGCAGTCCTGTTTCCGTGGAAGCATCCCTGCACAACCGGGGGCACCGGAGTATGGTGGTGGAGGACACGGGAGAAGGGCTGGTCCGTTATGAAAACGGGAGCACGCTGTTTTTTTATGCCATGAACAATTATCCGGTGGACGAGCCCATCGAGCTGCGGCTGGTGTGCGAGCACGGGACGGCACGGCTGTCGTACGATGAGGCGGTGATCTCCTATGAAGACGGCACGGTGGAAGCTGTGAAGAACCGGCCGCAGCAGATCGTTTCCTATACCGGAGGGAAGCCCTATTGGGGCAGCCAGCATGCGGTCCAGATCGATCAGTTCTACCGGGCCGCCAGAGGGCTGGAGGAGCTGGAGATCAGCGGGAAAGAGGCGCTGAAGATCCAGCGGATCATCTGCGAGATCTATCGGAATCCGGTGGAAAGAACGGTATAGACGAAAGGAGAAGACATGCTGGATGCCTATAAGGAGCTGACCCCGGTGATCTACGGGGAAAACGCGGTGAAGCATCTGTATTCGGAACGCAGGACGGCGGGAGAGCTGTGCTTTGCCATGCACTGGCATGACCGGATGGAGCTCCTCTATGTGCGGAAAGGGAGCCTGAAGCTGCATGCGCCGGACGGAAGGGACACCGTCCGCGCCGGGCAGACAGCCGTATTCGCCCCCAGGCAGCTGCACGGCGGCTTCGCCGGGAGCGAGGGCGCGGCCTACCATACGATCATGTTTGATGTGGAAAAATTCTGCAACGCGACCCTTGCTGCTCAGAAATATCTGGTTCCCGTCTGTGAAAACCGGGTGGGCTTCCAGCGGGTCATCGACGATGCGCAGGTGAGAAGGACCCAGGAGCGGCTTCTGGAAGCGCTGGGGGACAGGCAGGGAAATCCGCTTGCCGTCATCGGCATTCTTTATGAGCTTCTGGCCCTGCTGTACCGTTTCGCCAGGGAGGTTCCCCGCGTTCTTCCCAAACAGGATCAGGGCTTTTCCGAAATCCTGAAGTATATCAACGAACGCTTTGACCGGAAGCTTTCCCCGAAGGAGGTGAGCGCCCGGTTCGGCTACAACGAGACTTATTTCTGCCGCCGGTTCCGGGAGATGACGGGGCTCACCTTCACCGGGTATCTGCTGGCGCTGCGCATGGAGCGCGCCCAGAAGCTGCTTCTGGAAACGAAGGAGGAGATCGGAAGCATCGCCTGGAAGTGCGGCTATACGGATATGAGCTATTTTTCTCACTGCTTCCGCAGGCAGTTCGGGATGAGCCCGGCAGCCTTTCGGAAGAAACAGGAAGGAGCATTTTTACAATTATATTAAGAAAATATGAAGTTGAAGAAATATGAAGGAATGCTCTTTTTTTTTCGCGGAAAATGTATTATGCTTAGGAAGCTGTATGGGGAAAAAGGACAGCAAAAGCCATACGGAAGATACGGGATCGTACAGCGCGGGAAAGTGGAGTGAGAAACGTGACAGGGTTGGAATTGGGAAGATTGATCGGCGAAAATAGTCTGGTATTCAGCAGTCTGGAATTTCTCTTCCGATTCCTGCCTGTTTTTTTGATCGCTTTTTATGTGACGCCGGTGAAATACCGGAGCGTGACGCTTTTTATCGGGAGCATTCTGCTGTACGCCTGCGCGCAGCCCAGGTATGTGCTGCTTCTTCTGGCCGTGACTGCGCTCAATTATCTGATCGGACTGAGGATGGGAGCGGCTTCCCGGCTCCGTCACCGCAGGCGCAGGAGAAGAGCGATGTTTCTCTGGCTGCTGCTGGCTGTGGGCACGGATCTGGGCATCCTCGTTTTTTTCAAGGCTGCGGGCACGGTGACGGACAACCTCCTCCTGCCTCTGGGCCTGAGCTTTTATACGTTTAAGCTGGTATCCTACCAGGCGGATCTTTTCCGGGGCAGGGCGGAAGCGGAGGAGTCCTTCTGGAGGTTCGGCTCCTACATCTGCATGTTTCCCCAGATCGTAAACGGTCCCATCATGCGCTATGAGGATGCGCAGGACGGCCTGTGGGGAGAGCGGATCCGGCCTGAACGGTTTGAGGAGGGGCTTCGCCTTCTGATCCTGGGACTGGCCGCCAAAGTGCTGCTCGCGGACCGTCTCGGGATCCTGTGGAACGACATCCGGACCATCGGCTTCGAGAGCATCTCCACGCCGCTCGCCTGGCTCGGCGCTTTTTCCTATTCCCTCCAGCTCTACTTTGATTTTCAGGGCTATTCCCTGATGGCGGCGGGCATCGGTGTGATGCTGGGCTTTCCTTATATCAGAAATTTTGATCAGCCCTACAGCGCGGTGTCCGTGAGCGATTTCTGGCGCCGCTGGCATATGACGCTGGGAAGCTGGTTCCGGGATTATGTCTACATTCCCATGGGAGGAAACCGGAAGGGAAGAGCGCGTCTGGCGCTGAACCTGGCTTTTGTGTGGCTGCTCACCGGCCTCTGGCACGGAAACGGCTGGAATTTCGTCCTCTGGGGGCTTTTGCTGGGCGGCCTCATCATCCTGGAAAAGCTGACCTACGGAAACTGGCTGAAGCGGACCCGGGTGCTTTCGCATCTCTATGTGGTCGTGCTCCTTCCGCTCACCTGGATGGTCTTTGCCATTCCGGATCTGAGGGAGCTGGGCGTTTATTTCGCCAGACTTTTCCCCTTTTTCGGGATCGGGCAGACGCTGAATGAGAAGGATGTCCTGAAGTACCTTGCTCTGTACTGGCCGTATCTGCTGGCCGGTGCGGTCTGCTGTGTCCCGGCTCTGTCGCACATCTATGAAAAATGGAAGAAGAGCCTGCCGGTTATGATACTGTTTGTGCTTCTGTTCTGGGCGGCGGTATACCGGCTCAGCATTTCAGCCGGCAATCCGTTCCTCTATTTTAATTTTTAAGAGGCCAGGCAGCGGAAAAGGGAAGAGGTGATCTGACGGTGAAAAAATGGAGACAATATTCCCTGCTCTTTCTGCTCCTTCTCAGCGCTTGTCTGCTGACGGCGGCGGGATATGCGGGGAAAAATACGATATATGCCGGCTATTCCAGGCAGAACGGCTGGATGACGCCGGAGCTGTCCCTGGTGTTTCAGGGCTGGAAGGACGGCGTCGGCCCGTGGGACCTGTTTACGGGCGCCTTACGGACCCAGGCGGAGCCGGGAACGGCCGGAGCGGAAGCGCAGCAGCCCGCTGCGGACGGCCTGAAGGACGGTATGCCGGGCGGGGGCGATGCGGATGCTGCGTCAGATGAACCTGGAAGCACGGGAGCGGAAGAGCCGGGACCCTCCGGTGCCCTGTCAGGAAACAGCGTTCCGGGAGACGGGGTCTCCCAAAACGGGGCATCGCAAAGCGGGACGCCGGGAGACGGGGTTTCCCAAAACGGAACACAGCAGGGCGGAGTGTCACAAAACGGGACACCGCAGGACGGAGCATCACAAAACGGGGTTTCCCAAAATACGGTGTCAGAGAATGCCGTATCGCAGAACGCGGCCTCCCCGGAGAACTCTTCGGAAAACAGAACACCGCAGGACGGAGCATCTGAGGTGGCATTCACCACAGCGGATGGCAGGCAGTACGATCAGTTCGGACGGCTGATCGGACAGGAGACAAAAGAAACGCAGGCGGAACCGGAGAAGGAAGAGAGCCCTTCGGAAGAAGCTGCGCCGGCAGGAGCTGCACTGGAAGAAACTGCACCGGCAGAAACGGAGCCGGAACAGGAGGACCAGAAGCCGCAGGAGAGCGGAACGCAGGGAACGGCTCCGCAGAAAGAAAAGCCGGAAGAGGAAAAGCCTCAGGAGACATACAGCTTTGTGCCGGTCCCGGAAGGCTATTTTGACGATGCGCTCTTTATCGGAGATTCCCGGACCGTGGGACTGGATGAATACGGAGGCTTTTCGGAAAGCACCGCCTTTTTTGCCAAAACCTCTCTTACGATCTACGACCTGTTTGAGGAGCCGGAAAAATTCGCCAGGCTTGCGGACGGAAAGAAGGCTACGCTGGAGGAAGCCCTGACGGAAAGAAAATTCGGAAAGATTTATATCATGCTTGGCATCAATGAGCTGGGCCGGGGGACCACGGAAAGCTTCTTTCAGGTTTATGCGGACGCGGTCAACCGAATCCGCATGCTCCAGCCGGACGCGCTGATCTTCATCCAGGGAATCATGCGTGTGGGAGAGGAGAAGAACAGTACGGATGCAGTATTCAACAATGCGAATATCAACGCACGGAATCAGGCCATTTCCATGATGGCGGATAACAGGAGCATTTTTTACCTGGAGATTAACGACGCCGTCTGCGATGAAACGGGGAATCTGATCTCCGATTATACCTTCGATCAGATCCATCTGAAGGCAAAATATTATCAGCTCTGGAAGGACTATCTGCTTGCTCACGGAATTCTGAGAAACTGAAGGTTTTGAGGTTGACAAACCAAAAGCGGTTATGTATAATTAACAAAGTGCGAATTGGGAGTCTGCTATGCTGATTAATCTGACAGATGTTTTTACAGAAGAAGGAAAATCTGTTGCCAGAGAGGTTCCTCTGGAATTGACGGAAGTTGATTTTCAGGGAGAGCGTTTCAGGATTCTGGACAAGAGCCCGGTGAAGCTTTCGCTTTCTCATTCCGGTGCCGGAAAGGCGCTTGTGGAGGCGGATGCGGAGGTGAGCCTTGCAATGAAGTGCGACAGATGCCTGAAGGATGTAACGAAGACATTTCACCTGCATGCGTCCGCCGAAGTGGTTTCGCCCGATGCGGCGAATGAAGAGGAAGCGGAGGAGCAGAGCGGGTATATGGAGGGCTATCAGCTGGATGTGGACAGCCTGATCTGCAGTGAAATCTTTACCTGCTGGCCTCTGAAGATCCTGTGCAGAGAGGACTGCAAGGGATTATGCAGAGTCTGTGGGAAAGACTTAAACGAAGGGGAGTGCGGCTGCGATACCTTCGTTCCAGACCCCAGAATGGCGGCAATCATGGATATATTTCGTGAGAACAAGGAGGTGTAAGTAATGTCTATCTGCCCTAAGAATAAATCTTCCAAATCC
>DWWH01000025.1 GCA_019119815.1 Candidatus Eisenbergiella intestinipullorum
GCACACGTCGAAGGCGCGTGGGGCGTCGTGCACCTTCAGCCGCCAGTACCCGCAGGAGTACGTGGATGCCGAGGTCATAGAGATGGTGAAGCTGGCGTCGCGTTCGGATGCGTTCGTGGAGGCGCTGCGCCGCCGCATCAACGACGAGACCGACGTGGAGCAGCTGCGAGAGGACGCCGAGCGCATCGGGCGCGAGCAGGCGGCTAACGACAAGCGCATGCGCATGCTCATGAACCAGATTGACGCGCTTGACCCCGCCGACCGAAGCTATGAGCGCAAGTTCAGCGACCTGCAGAGGCGGCTGGATGACCTGTACGACCGCGATGCCGGTTTCCAGGAGGCGCTGGAGGAGACGCGGGCTAAAATAGCCGCTGCCGACAAGCGCAGGGTTGGCGAGCGCAGGCTGCTGGACGAGCTTGACCGCATTCCCGAGCTTCTGGAGGAAGCGGATGAGCAGACGCGCTTCGACATCGTGCACGAGGCGGTGAGCGAGGTCCGCATCCTGGCGGGTAGGAACCCGCGCAAGGAGCGCGTGGTGCAGAGCGTCACGTTCAAGTGCCCGGTGCGCTTCTTCTGGGAGGAGGTTCCCGGCGAGGCGGATGGGTATACGGCGGTGACGCCCGACTCGTTTGATGCGGACGGGAATTTCCGAGATGACGAGACACACGTCGAGACGGTCTGCCTCCTGTCCAAATAGCCGGAAAATACCGCCTCTGCCTGAGCAGGGCCCGGAAAGGGAGCAGAAAGCGGAGAGGAAAACAGCGCGGAAAAGGAAGAGCGCGGATTGACGCTTCCCGGCTGCCTGCGTTATAATCATATCAATGCATCGGCGGAAGTCTGCCGGAGATTTTTTGACAGAAGGAGAGAAGAGCGATGGGATCAAAGCTTACCATAGCGATCGCCGGGACGGGATACGTGGGCCTCAGTAATGCGGTCCTGCTTGCCCAGCATAACCGGGTCTGGGCGGTGGATGTGCTGCCGGAAAAGGTGGACAGGATCAACCGGCGCCAGTCCCCGATCCGGGATCCGGAGATCGAGGAGTACCTGGCACAGAAGGAGCTGGATCTGACGGCTACGCTGGACGCGGAGAGGGCTTACGGGGAAGCGGATTTCGTTGTCATTTCCACGCCGACCAATTATGACCCGAAGAAAAATTATTTTGATACCTCTTCGGTGGAGGCTGTGATCGAAACGGTGCAGCGGGTGAACCCGCAGGCTGTCATGATCGTTAAATCCACAGTCCCTGTAGGGTATACCGCCTCTGCACGGGAAAAATATCATACGGACCGCATTCTGTTCAGCCCGGAATTTTTGAGAGAGGGGCACGCACTGTATGACAACCTCTATCCGTCCCGCATTATCGTGGGCATTCCGGCGGACCATGAGGAACGGAAAAGGGAGGCGCAGCAGTTTGTGGAGCTTCTGAAGGAAGGGGCCATCCGGGAGGAAATTCCGACGCTGATCACGCATTCCACGGAAGCGGAGGCGGTGAAGCTGTTTGCCAACACCTATCTGGCGTTGCGGGTCAGCTTTTTCAACGAGCTGGATACATATGCGGAGATCAGAGGCCTGAATACCAGGCAGATCATCGAGGGAGTGTGTCTGGATCCCCGGATCGGGACGCATTACAACAACCCCTCCTTCGGCTACGGCGGGTACTGCCTTCCGAAGGATACCAAGCAGCTTCTTGCCAATTACCAGGACGTGCCGGAAAATATCATTGAAGCCATTGTGGATGCCAACCGGACGAGGAAGGATTTCATCGCGGACCGGATCCTGGAGAAGGCCGGTTTTGACGGAAGCGGAAAGGGGAGCAGGGCGGTTACGATCGGGATTTACCGCCTTACCATGAAAACGGACTCGGACAATTTCCGCCAGAGCTCCATTCAGGGTGTGATGAAGCGCCTGAAAGGAAGGGGAGCTGAGGTGATCCTTTATGAGCCCACGCTGAAGGAGGGATCTTTTTTCGGTTCCAGAGTGATCCGGGATTTTTCCGAGTTTGCGGAGCACAGCGATGTGATCGTGGCCAACCGTTATGCTTCCGAGCTGGAGCCTTATCGGGAAAAGGTCTATACCAGGGATCTGTATCACAGAGACTGACGGAGGGCGAAGGGCGTCCGAAAAGAGAAAAGGGCCGGGCGGCATAAGAGCGCGGGCGGAAATGGAGGAAAAGCATGGCGGCGACAGGGCTGCTGGTGGAAATCGGCGACAGACTGCGGCTGCGCAGGGAGAAGCTGGGGCTTACGCAGAAGGAAGCGGCAAAGCTTCTGGAAATGTCGGAAACCTTTTACGGAGAGATCGAGAGGGGAAACAGAAGGCTTTCCATTGAAAAGATGATCCTGGTGCGGGAACGTATGGGGATCAGCCTGACGTGGCTGCTTGCGGGCAGGCGGCCTGCGGACATGCACGAAGTGATCCTGCGGCAGTATCCGGAAGAAAAGGCAGAGCGGGTGGAACGTCTGCTGAAAAATCTGGCCAGATTGTATGAATAAATAATAGAAGAAAAAAACGGACAGACCGGCGATGCGGCTGTCCGTTTCGCTTTTTTGCGGGAGAGATCAGAGAGAGCGTCTGTCGAATTTCTCTTCGCAGTATTTGCAGCGGTATACCTCTTTCTTTTCGTCCGCCAGCACGAAGATGTGCGGCAGTCCCTGCTCGATGGAGGTGATGCAGCGGGGATTTTTGCAGTGGATGACGTTTTTGATCTCTTTCGGGAGGGTCAGCTCCTTTTTGGCCACGATCTTTCCGTTTTTGATGACGTTTACCGTGATGTTATGGTCGATGACAGCCAGAACGTCCAGATCCAGGGTATTGATGTCACATTCCACCTTCAGGATGTCCTTTTTTCCCATCTTGTTGCTGCGGGCATTTTTGATGATGGCGACGGGGCAGTCCAGCTTGTCAAGCTGCAGATGGTGGTAGATGGACATGCTTTTTCCGGCTTTGATATGATCGAGCACGAAGCCTTCTTCGATTTTTCCTACATTTAACATAATCTTTCTCCATTCCGGAGCGTCAGGAACCGGGCGAAAGACCCGGGGCTATTTGCGGCGCTCCGGCACAAATAGCCATATAAGAAACTGGGTTTCCGGCAGGAATGCCGTTTTTTCAGGAAAACGGGTCAGGCCTGCTGACGGGAGGACGGGGCGGTCTTTCCCTTTTCTGACAGGCCGAGCAGGGTGAGGATCAGTGCCATGCGGACGTATACGCCGTACTGCGCCTGCTTAAAGTAGACGGCACGGGGATCATCATCCACATCCACGGAGATCTCGTTCACTCTGGGGAGCGGATGCAGGACCAGCATGTCCGCAGGGGAGAGGCTCAGCTTTGCCTTATCCAGGATATAGAAATCCTTCAGACGGACGTAATCCTCCTCGTTGAAGAAGCGTTCGCGCTGCACTCTGGTCATGTAGAGGAGGTCGAGCTGAGGCAGGCTTTCCTCCAGCCGGATGACCTCCTCGAAGGGGATTCCCTTTTCCTTCAGCATCTCGATGACATAATCCGGCACGCGCAGTTCCTCCGGGGAGATGAAGATGAAGCGGATGTCATCGTAGCGGGAGAGGGCATTGATGAGGGAATGTACGGTACGGCCGAACTTCAGATCTCCGCACAGACCGACAGTCAGGTGATTCAGCCGGCCTTTCAGGCTGCGGATGGTCATCAGGTCCGTCAGGGTCTGGGTGGGATGCTGATGGCCTCCGTCGCCTGCGTTGATGACAGGGATGCCGGAAAAGGAAGCGGCTACCATGGGAGCGCCCTCCTTGGGATGGCGCATGGCACAGATGTCGGCATAGCAGGAGATGATGCGGATGGTGTCGGCAACGCTTTCTCCTTTAGAGGCGGAGGAAGAAGCTGCGTCGGAGAAGCCGAGCACGCTGCCTCCCAGGTTCAGCATGGCGGCTTCGAAGCTGAGCCGGGTCCTGGTGCTGGGTTCATAGAAGCAGGTGGCCAGCTTCTTGCCTGCGCAGGCATGAGCGTAGGCGGCCGGGTCCGCTTCAATATCGGAGGCCAGCTCAAACAGCCGGTCCAGCTCCTCCACGGAAAAATCAAGAGGGTTCATCAGATGTCTCATATGGTATGTCTCCTTCCTTGCTAAAAACGTGTGCGCTTCGCGTCACCCGCGCCGGGCAGTGCTTCCTGGCAAAAGAAAATCGAAGAGAAAGAAAATCCCTTCGATCCCAGCTTGCACATATACAGTTAAAACGGTGTCCGTTTCTCCTCATTTTGTCTCTCCCGGCGTGTTTCCCATTTGCTTTTCGAGCCATTATAGCACAGGAGCGGAACGGGTGCAAGATTTAAATGATCACGATAACAAGAATCCTGATAAAAAATGCAATCCGATAATCCGGTAAAAATCCATGGAAAAGCTTTGAAAAATCCTTTGCAAAAGACAGGGAGATAGATTATAATCTACACGAAATCAAAGGGTGCCAAAAAGGGCGGCAGCGTACCGGCCCTGCGCAAAGGCGCGGGTTTGGAAATGACGGAGGGTTTGGATTGCTATGGACGAAAGACAAAACGGGGAAATTCAGTTCCGGGAGAGAAAGCGGTGGCTGTTTTTCGCATTGCCATTCACTTTTACGGTCTATACGGTGGGGGAGGACATCATCACGGTTTCGGAGGGCTTTTTAAATAAGAAGGAAAACGACTGCTATATGTATAAGGTGCAGGACGTGGAGCTTTTGGAATCGCTGCCCCAGAGGATCTTCGGACTGGGAACGGTGCGCTGCTATACGGGAGACACCACTACGCCCACTCTGCTGATCCGGAATGTGAAAAATGCCCGCGCGATCAAAAATTTCATTCTGGAAGCATCGGAAAAGGCGCGCAGGCGCAGAAGGACCATGAACATGCTGGACATCGGAGCCGGGGAAACGGATGCGGAGCAGGAACAGCAGCAGTAGGGATGTCAGGTGCCCTGCCCGCACCTGACGGGCTGCGGTGTACATTTTTAGAAAAAAGAAGGATGCGGTGAGACCATGGAACTCGATATGACAAAGGGCAGCCCCTTCAGGCTGATCATCAAATTCATGATTCCGATCATTCTCGGGAATCTGTTTCAGCAGCTTTATAATCTGGCGGATACGGTGATCGTGGGCCGTTTTGTCGGCGTGCAGGCGCTGGCGGCCGTGGGCGCGACGGGCACGATCTCCTTTCTGCTCCTCGGCTTCCTTCAGGGGCTTACCACCGGGTTTACGGTGCAGACTGCTCAGCGGTTCGGAGCGGGAGATATGGAGGGCGTCAAAAAGAGCGTGGGGAATGCGGCGATCCTGTCGGTGGCAGTCACTGTCATAATGACAGCCGTGAGCGTGCTGATCATGGACTGGCTGCTGCGCATCATGCAGACGCCGGAGGACATTATGCATATGTCCAAAACCTATATCCTGATCATCTGCTGGGGAATGTGCTGCTCCGTTCTTTATAACCTGCTCTCCAGCATCCTGCGGGCGGTGGGGAACAGCAGGGTGCCGCTCTATTTTCTGATCCTGTCCGCAGCGATCAATGTGGCAGGGGATCTGATCCTGATCATCAACTTTCATATGGGCGTGGCGGGAGCTGCCATCGCCACGGTGGCCTCTCAGGGCATTTCCGGTGTGCTGTGCCTGATCTATATGATAAAAAAGGTTCCGCTTTTGTCCCTGCGTAAGGATCACTTCCGCCTGGACCGCTGGTGCGTGAGAAACCAGGTTTCCGTGGGACTCCCCATGGCGCTGCAGTTTTCCATTACGGCGGTGGGGACGATCATGGTGCAGGCCGCTCTGAACCTGCTGGGCTCCACAGTGATCGCCTCCTATACGGCGGCCGGAAAGGTGGAGCAGCTGGTGACCCAGGTGTTTGTGGCGATGGGGATGACCATGGCGACTTACTGCGGGCAGAACCGGGGCGTCAATGATCTGGAGCGGATCAAAAAAGGCAGCAGGATCGCTTTCTGGATCTCCACGGTGTATGCGGTCGTCGTTTATGCTGCCGTGCAGTTCGCCCTGCCCTGGATCATCCGGCTGTTCGTTTCCGGAGATGTGACCGAGGTGCTCGGCTATGCCAGGATCTATATCGGCATCTGCGGCGCATTTTTCATCCCGCTGGGAATGATCTATATTTACCGAAACGTGATGCAGAGCTGCGGCTACGGCTTCATGCCCATGATGGGCGGCGTGGTGGAGCTTTTCAGCAGAGCGGCGCTCGCCGTAGTGGCGGCCAGCCTGCTGAGCTATGAGGGCGTATGTCTGGCAAACGCCAGCGCCTGGTGCTTTGCCGGGATCTTTCTTTATATCGCTTACCGCTCTGTCATGAAACGGATGGAAGGGGAAAAGGCAGCCGAACAGGCGGAGGCCTGAAAAGCGGTCAGTGGCGGGGGACGCATCCTGTGTCCCCCGCCATGCGTTCCATCAGAAGGCCGGTGGCAGCCCAGCAGGGCAGATAGTCCAGGCGTATGACGCGGCCGATGTTCCAGCGGGCCTTTTCATAGTCCCAGGGACAGAGCCCCTTTTTTCGCAGCAGGCTGCCGGACAGATATTCGCCGGCCAGAATGAACAGAGCATAGAGAAAGCCGCGGAGCGCCCAGTGCAGCCGCCCGAACAGGCGAAAGAACGGGGTGAGAAGGCAGCCGGCTCCATAGATGGGAAACATCCAGAGCGAGGTGACGCCCTTCAGGGTCAGATCCCTCCTGCGCAGGGACTGCAGGGCCGTAAATGAAATTTCCAGGCACCAGCCGAGGATGCCGCATTTGAGAAAGCTGTATAATAATTTTCGCATACGGACAGTCTGTCCGGATTTTTTGTTTTTTATGCGGAAAAAAGCTGCTTATTCCCGCCCGGGGCCTCCGGCAGACCGGGCTGCAGCCATACATAAGGAGGATTGATGACGGATGAATGCGACAGAGGCATTGGAATATGTGGAGGGGTGTAAAAAATACGGCGTGGTCCCGGGGCTTGACAGCATCAGAAGGCTTCTGGAAAGGCTGGGAGATCCGCAAAAGGAGCTGAAGATTGTCCATATCGCGGGAACGAACGGGAAGGGAAGCGTGCTTGCCATGCTTTCCGGCGCACTGTTCAGGGCGGGCTTTCGGACGGGAGCATACAGCTCACCGGAGCTTGCGGAGCATCGGGACATGTTCCGGATCAATGGAAAAATGATCCCGAAAACGGAATTTGCCAAAAGCATGGAGCAGGTAAGCCGGGCGGCAGAAGAGCTTGCGGCAGAAGGGTATCCCCATCCCACGTATTTTGAAGTGGACACAGCGTTGGCCTTTCTCTGGTTTCGGGAGAAAAAATGCGATATTGCGGTGGTGGAGACGGGAATGGGCGGACTGGAAGATGCGACCAATGTGATCCCTGCCCCCCTGGTCTGTGTGCTCGCTTCCATCAGCATGGATCACATGGGCGTGCTGGGCGATACGCTGGAAGAGATCGCTGCTCAGAAGGCCGGGATCATCAAACCGGGAAGCCGGGTGGTGAGCCTGCTGCAGAAGCCGGAGGCCATGCGGGTGATTGAGGAGGCCTGTGAGAAGCAGGGCTGTCCGCTTATCGTAGCAGATCCCCGTAAAGCATCCGGGATCCGCAGGAGTCTGAAGGGGCAGCGTTTTTCTTATAAAGGGCTGAAGGATCTTTTCCTCTCCCTGGCGGGCACCTGGCAGATCGACAACGCCGTACTGGCTCTGGAAGCGCTGCAGGCGCTTTCGGAAGAAGGATTTTTGGTCCCGGAGCCGAAGCTGAGACAGGCTTTTGGGGAGGTCCGGTGGCCGGGCCGTTTTCAGGTGATCGCAGGCAGCCCGCTGCTCGTGGTGGACGGAGCGCACAATGAGGCAGGAGCCCAGAGGCTGATGGAATCGATCCGCTTTTATTTTACAAATCGGCGGATCGTCTATATAATAGGAATATTAAAGGATAAGGAAGCGGAAAAGATCATTCGCCTCACCTGCAGCATTCCTGAGGCGGTGATCACCACCTCGGACAGCGCGAATCCCCGTTCCACCCCACCGGTGGAACTGGCGGAGCTGGTGCGGCCGTACTGTGCCAATGTGACGGCGGCGGACAGTCCGCGGGAGGCTCTGGAGCTGGCAGAGCTTCTGGCCGGAAGGGACGGCATCATTGTCGCCTTCGGATCCCTGTCCTTTCAGGGGAAGCTGATGGAAGGCGTGGAGGAGAGGCAGCATGCGGGAAAACGGCCCGGATCGGCGGCAAAACGGCAAAAATCCGGCGCGCGTTCCCTGACGCAGCATAACAGCATTTGACAGAGCTTCGGAATGGAGGAAAGCATGATAGACAGAAAGAAGATCGAAGAGGGAGTGCGCCTTCTTCTGGAAGGGATCGGGGAGGATACGGACAGAGAAGGGCTTCTGGAGACGCCGCAGCGGATCGCGAGAATGTATGAGGAGCTGTTTGCAGGAATGGAGCAGGATGCGGCGGAGCCGCTTTCCAGGCAGTTTGAAGTGACGGAGAGCGGGATTGTCCTGGAAAAGGACATTACTTTTTATTCCGTCTGTGAACACCATATGCTCCCCTTTTTCGGGAAGGCGCACGTGGCATATCTGCCGGACGGCCGGGTGGCGGGCTTGAGCAAGCTGGCACGGACCGTGGAGGTATACGCGAGGAGACTGCAGCTGCAGGAACGGCTGACCGCACAGATCGCAGATGCGCTGATGGACAATCTCCATCCGAAGGGAGCGATGGTGCTTCTGGAGGCGGAGCATATGTGCATGACCATGCGGGGCATCAAAAAGCCCGGAAGCAGAACGGTGACGATGGCTGTTCGGGGGGCTTTTGCTCAGGATGCGGCGCTGCAGGAAAGCTTTTACCGTCTGCTCGGTGTATGAGGTGCTCCTGCGGGGACCGACGGCGGAAGATTGAAAAATAAGCCCGATGGCTTATTTTTCAATCGGCAGTTTTGCGACGAAGCACAAAACTGCTGGGATCGCAGCGGCCTCAGCGTAGAACGCTTCGGCATGGAGGGAAAAATGGATGAACGGAGGAAAAACGAATGCGGATAGGCAGCAGGGAATTCAAGGACAGCGGCAGGACATACATCTGGGGGATCCTGAATGTGACGCCGGATTCCTTTTCGGACGGAGGAAAATATGACAGGCTGGATGCAGCGCTGCGGCAGACGGAACGGATGCTCCGGGAAGGGATGGACGTGCTGGACATCGGCGGGGAGTCCACCCGGCCCGGGCATGTGCAGATTTCCGATGAGCAGGAGATCGAACGGGTGGCTCCGGTGATCGAAGCAGTGAAGGCGCGTTTTGATGTGCCGGTGTCTCTGGATACTTATAAATATGAGGTGGCCCGTGCAGGGGCGCAGGCCGGGGCGGATCTGATCAACGACATCTGGGGATTAAAATATGATGAGGGGCAGATGGCAGACTTTCTTGCGGGAAGCGGTCTTCCCTGCTGCCTGATGCACAATCGGAGGAATGCGCAGTACGGGGATTTTCTGCCGGAGCTGAAGGCGGATCTTCAGGAGACGCTTCGCATCGCGGAGGCTGCCGGGATCCGGAAGGAAAACATCATCCTGGATCCGGGCGTCGGTTTCGCCAAGAGCCGGGAGCAGAATCTGGAGGTGATCGCGAACCTGGACAGTCTGCGGGATCTGGGCTGCCCTCTGCTTCTCGGGGCATCCAGGAAGTCTGTGATCGGACTGACGCTGGACGTGCCGGTGGACGAACGGCTGGAGGGAACGCTGGTAAGTACGGTGTTCGCGTCGCTTGCAGGCTGTTCCCATGTGCGGGTGCATGATGTGAAGGAAAACGTGCGGGCTGTCCGGATGACGGAAGCTATCTTACAGTACCGGAAAGAAGGAGCGAAGGAGGAGGGACGTTCATGGATCAGATCAGGATCAGAGGACTGAGGATTTATGCCGGACACGGCGTGTATGAAGAAGAGAAAAAGCTGGGGCAGGCCTTCTATGTGGATGCCGTCCTGGATACGGATCTGCGGGCGGCGGGAGAGAAGGACGAGCTGGGCCTTTCCACCGATTACGGCGCGGTCTGCGGAAAGATCGCAGAGGTCATGACCGGACAGAGCTTTTCTCTCATCGAGGCGGCGGCGGAAAAGACGGCGCGTGAGATCCTTCTGTCCTTTCCGACGGTCGAAGGCGTAGAGCTTGTGCTTCATAAACCCCAGGCGCCCATTCCCATGTCCTTTGAGGATGTGTCGGTAAGGATTCACAGAAGCTGGCATACCGCCTATGTGGCTCTGGGATCCAACCTGGGAGACCGGGAGGCGCTTCTGCGGCTGGGAATGGAGGGCGTAAGGGAACATCCGCTCTGCCGGGTTGAGGCGGTGGCTCCGGTTTATTCCACCACGCCCTACGGCGGCGTTGCACAGGGAGATTTTCTCAATACGGTGATGAAGGTCAGGACTCTGCTGGAGCCGGAGGAGCTTCTGGAGCTGCTCCAGTCACTGGAGCAGAAGGCGGGCAGGGAGAGAAAGGTGCACTGGGGGCCGCGGACGCTGGACCTGGATCTGCTCTTCTTTGATGACCGGATCCTGGATACGCCCCGTCTGACCGTACCCCATCCGGATTTACAGAACCGGGACTTCGTGCTGAAGCCCCTCTGTGACATCGCTCCGGGGCTGGTGCATCCGGTGGAGAGAAGGACTGCGGCCGCCCTGTTGAGAGAACTGGAAAAGAACGGTGAGCTTCATGTGGAGCGGCTCTGGACGGAGCGGGACGAAAACGCCTGACGGACGGTTCGGACAGCGCGGAACGCCTGACGGCAGGCCGCGGAACGCTGCGGGCCGGCGGCCGGAACAGCAGTTATGTGAAAACTATGTAAAATCTTGTCCGCTTCTGTTGCGGAAAAAAGAGGAAAGAGATAGGATAAAGGGCGGGATGCGGCCGAAGGACGCAGCCCGCCGGAACGGAGGAAGTATGGATTTACAGGAACTGAGAGCGCAGATCGACGAGGTGGATGAGCAGATCGTGCGTCTGTTTGAGAAACGGATGGAGATCTCCGGCCAGGTGGCCAGATACAAGATCGAGACAGGGAAAAAGGTGTTCGACCGCACGAGAGAGCAGGAAAAGATCGCGGCGGTGCAGGCCATGACCCACAGCGATCTGAACCGGAAAGGGGCGGGAGAGCTTTTTGAACAGATCATGTCCATCAGCAGAAAGCTGCAGTATCAGATCCTGACGGAAAAGGGGAGCATCGGACGTCTGCCCTTCATCCGGGTGCCTTCTCTGGAAATGGACCGCACCCGCGTGGTGTTCCAGGGAGCGGAAGGCGCGTTTTCCCAGGCGGCGATGCTGCAGTATTTCGGCGAGGGGATCAACAGCTTTCATGTGGATACCTTCCGGGACGCCTTCTGCGCCATCGAGGAGGGAAGCGCGGATTTCGCGGTGCTTCCCATTGAAAATTCCACGGCAGGGATCGTGAACGAGATCTATGATCTGCTGGTGGAATTTGAAAATTATATCGTGGGCGAGCAGATCATCCGTATCGAGCACTGCCTGCTGGGCCTGCCGGGCACGAAGCTGGAGGAGATCCGGACCGTTTATTCCCACCCCCAGTCCCTGATGCAGTCCGCCCGCTTCCTTTCCGAACACGAATGGAGACAGATCAGCCTTCCCAACAACGCTTTTGCGGCGAGAAAGGTGGCCGAGGACGGCGACAGGAGCCAGGCCGCCATTGCGGGAGAATATGCGGGAAAGGTCTACGGGCTTGAGGTTTTAAAGAAGCCGGTGAATCAGTCCGCCACCAATTCCACCCGCTTCATCATCATCACCAATCAGAAGATCTTCCGGCAGGATGCGAAGAAGATCAGCATCTGTTTTGAGGTTCCCAACGAAAGCGGATCCCTGTACCACATGCTTTCCCATTTCATCTATAATAACCTGAACATGACCAAGATCGAAAGCCGCCCTATTGAAGGCCGTAACTGGGAATACCGTTTCTTTATCGATTTCGACGGGAACCTGGAGGACAGTGCGGTAAAGAACGCTTTGCGCGGCCTGCGAGACGAGGCGAGGAACATGCGCGTACTGGGAAATTATTGAGCGCGGCCCCCGGCATATCGCTTTGACAGGGAGGAAGATTGAAAAATAAGCCTGATGGCTTATTTTTCAATCGGCAGTTTTGCGCCGAAGCACAAAACTGCTGGGATCGCAGCGGCCTCAGCGTAGAACGCTTCGGCATGGAGGAAAAGATGAGAGAGAAAGAGCTGATCGTATACAGGGATTTTGGAAAAGAGGGCGGGCTGCTCGCTCAGATGGCCTGGATCGCCCGCCATTTTCAGGAAAAGAAGGAGAAGGCGGGAAGAAAGCTGTATGAGTGCATCAGCGGCCTGCTTGAGCTGGCGGGGAGCCACGGCTTTTACGGCAATCTGTGGCACTGCTATCTGAGCAATCTGCTGGTCAATCATGAAAACAGCTACAGCCGTGCCTGTGAGATCCGCGGGGCGGTGGAAGGGACCATCAATGCGGCGGTGCTGCATGACATCGCCATTTTCCGGGAGCTGTTCACCTTTGATTTCGCAGAAGCAGCGCGCGTTCTGGACGTGCCGGAATTTGCCCGGGTCCTTTCCTATGAGGGAAACGAACAGGAGAGCCGGGTATACAACACCCGCATCCGGGACCGGATCTGTACGCTGGCGGTGCGCCTGGCCGGAGCGGGCTCTGCGGAGGAGATGAAGGAAAGGCTGACGGAGTTCTACCGGGAATACGGTGTGGGAAAATTCGGTCTCCACAAGGCATTCCGCATCGGGCACAGAAGGGACGGGGACGGAGAGGAGCGGGTGGAGATTGAGCCGATTTTGAACATCGCCCACGTAAGGCTTTCCGATCTGGTGGGCTATGAAACGGCGAAACGTAAGCTCGTGGAGAACACGGAAGCCTTTGTATCGGGAAGAAAGGCCAACAACTGCCTGCTTTACGGGGATGCGGGAACGGGAAAATCCTCCAGCATCAAGGCGATCGCCAACGAATACTATGACAGGGGCCTGCGTATCATTGAGGTATACCGTCACCAGTTCCGGGACCTGAACGAGGTGATCGCCCAGATCAAGAACCGCAATTACAGGTTCATCATATACATGGATGATCTGAGCTTTGAGGATTTTGAGACGGAGTACAAATATCTGAAGGCGGTCATCGAAGGCGGGCTGGAAAAGAAGCCGGACAACGTTCTGATCTATGCCACCTCCAACAGAAGGCATCTGATCCGGGAAAAATTCAGCGATAAGCAGGAGAGGGACGATGAGCTCCACTCCAACGATACCGTGCAGGAGAAGCTGTCGCTGGTGTACCGCTTTGGCGTGACCATCTATTTCGGCGCGCCGGACAAGGCCCAGTTCCAGCAGATCGTAAAGACGCTGGCCTCCCGGGCGGGTCTGGCTCTTCCGGAGGAGGAGCTCCTTTCAGAAGCCAACAAGTGGGAGCTGTTCCACGGCGGGCTTTCCGGAAGAACGGCTCAGCAGTTCGTCGATTACCTTTCGGGCACACGCTGAACGGACCCGGAGAGGACAAAGCGGAAATATGTGCAGCGCGGGGGCGGATGCCCCGGAATGGAGAGTAAATTGAAAACCTTTGCAGCCATAGACGTGGGCTCCTACGAGCTCGCCATGAAAATCTTTGAATTTTCCCCCAAGACGGGGATGAAGGAGATCGATCATATCCGGCACCGGATCGATCTGGGGAACGACACCTTCGCGGCCGGAAAGATCAGCTATGAGAAGGTGGATGAGCTCTGCACCATCCTGCGGGAATTCGCCGGGATCATGAAGACCTATCGGGTGGAGAGCTATAAGGCCTACGGCACCAGCGCTATCCGGGAGACGGACAACACGGCGATCATCCTGGACCAGATCCGTCAGCGGACGGGGATTGAGATCGGCGTGCTCTCCAATTCGGAACAGCGCTTTCTGGACTACAAATCCATCGCCCTGAAGGGAGAGGATTTTGGAAAGATCATCGAAAAGGGGACGGCCATCCTGGACATCGGCGGGGGCAGCATCCAGCTTTCCCTGTTTGACAAGGACACGCTGGTGGCCACCCAGAACCTGCGTATCGGCGTGCTGCGGCTGCAGGAGCTTCTGGATAAGCTGAACGCAAGGCCCTCCCATTATGAAAGGCTGCTTTCCGAGATGATCGACAGCCAGCTTTCCGTCTTCAAACGGATGTATCTGAAGGACCGCAATGTGGAGAACATCATCGTGGTGGACGATTATGTTTCCATGCTCATGCAGAAGCGGATCGCGGGTTCTCAGCGCTCCGGCTATGTGGACAGTGAGGGCTATGCCAGATTCTCAGAATATTTGCGAACCCATTCCCGGGAGGAGGCGGCGAAGCATTTTGACGTATCGGAGGAGAGTCTCAGGCTGATCTGCATTTCCGCCACCCTGATCAGCCGGGTGGTGAAGCTGATGGATGCGAAGCTGATCTGGGCGCCCGGCGTGACCCTCTGCGACGGGATCGCCTATGAATATGCGGAAAAGAACAGGATCCTGGTGCCGAAGCACGATTTTGAGCAGGACATCGTGGCCTGTGCGAGAAACATCAGCAAGCGCTTCCTGGGAAGCAAACGCAGGGGTGAAACGCTGGAACATATCTGCGTGACGATCTTTGACAGCTGCAGGCGCCTGCACGGGCTGGGAAAGAGAGAGCGGCTTCTTTTACGCATCGCGGCTCTTCTGCACGACTGCGGAAAATACATCAGCATGGTGAACCTGGGAGAATGCTCCTACCAGATCGTCATGGCTACGGAGATCATCGGCCTTTCCCACAGAGAAAGGGAGATCGTCGCCAACGTGGTCCGTTATAACCATCAGCCCTTCGCTTATTATGCGTGGCACAGCATGCCCGCAGGCACGGACAGCGATGCTTATCTGACCATCGCCAAGCTGACGGCGATCCTGCGGGTGGCGAACGGTCTGGACCGCAGCCACAAGCAGAAATTCAAGGATTTCAAGACCACGCTGAAGGAAAATCAGCTGATCATCACGGTGAACACGACGGAGGACATCACCCTGGAAAAGGGGCTGTTTGCCGCAAAGGCCGCCTTCTTTGAGGAGGTTTACAGCGTCCGTCCCGTCATCAAGCAGAAAAAGTTCATTTAAGGAGTAAGGAAATGGCTGAAAAGAAGAATGTAGCGGAAAAGAGCGCAGGGGAAAAAGCTTTTCGGGATCCGGCGCTTTATACCAACAGAGAGCTGAGCTGGCTGCTGTTTGACAAAAGAGTGCTGTCAGAGGCCAGGGACAGGCAGATCCCGCTGTTTGAACGGCTGAAATTTCTGAGCATAACCGCCTCCAACCTGGATGAATTTTTTATGGTGCGGGTGGCGTCCTTAAAGGACATGGTGAATGCGAAGTATACGAAAAAGGACATCGCGGGGATGACCGCCTCCGAACAGCTGTCCCGGATCACGGTGGCGGCCCACGACCTGGTGGCCCAGCAGTATTCCACCTACAACCGTTCCCTGCTTCCCCTGCTGAAGGCGAACGGGCTGACGGTGGTGGAAAGACATGAAGATCTGAACAGGGAGCAGGCCGCCTATGCGGACGAATATTTTGAGGAAAACGTCTATCCGGTGCTCACCCCCATGGCGGTGGATTCCTCCCGTCCCTTTCCACTGATCCGCAACAAGTCCTTAAATATCGGCTCGCTGCTTTCCAAAAAGGGAGAGAAGAAGGAACTGGAATTCGCTACGGTCCAGGTGCCAAGCGTCCTTGCGAGGATCGTGGAGATCCCTGCGGGAGAGGACGGGAACCGGGCGGTGATCCTGCTGGAGGAGATCATTGAGCGCAATATTTCCAAGCTGTTTTTGAATTATGACGTGGTCTGCTCCCATCCCTTCCGGATCATGCGAAACGCCGATCTGACCATTGATGAGGATGAGGCGGAGGATCTGTTAAAGGAGATCGAAAAGCAGCTGAAAAAGAGACAGTGGGGACAGGCCATCCGTCTGGAGGTGGAAGCCGGCATTGACAAGCGCCTGCTTTCCATCATCAAAAAGGAGCTGGATCTGGAGGAGGATGACATCTACCGGATCGACGGTCCGCTGGATCTGACCTTCCTGATGAAAATGTACGGTCTGGCTGGCTTTGAACATCTGAAGGCGGAAAAATATGAGCCTCAGCCCGTGCCGGAATTCATGGGAGAAGGCTCCGTGTTCGACCAGATCAAAAAGGGCGATATTCTTCTGCATCATCCTTATCAGTCCTTCGAGCCGGTGATCCGCTTTGTGAGAGAGGCTGCAAAGGATCCGGATGTGTTGGCCATCAAGCAGACCCTGTACCGGGTCAGCGGCAATTCTCCCATCATCGCCGCTCTGGCCCAGGCCGCGGAGAACGGGAAACAGGTTTCCGTTCTGGTGGAGCTGAAGGCCCGTTTTGACGAGGAGAACAATATCGTCTGGGCCAAGAAGCTGGAAAAGGCGGGCTGCCACGTGATCTACGGCCTGGTGGGATTAAAGACCCACAGCAAGATCACGCTGGTGGTCAGACGGGAGGAGGACGGCATCCGCCGGTACGTGCATCTGGGGACCGGAAATTATAATGATGCAACGGCCAAGCAGTATACGGACATCGGCATGATGACCTGTTCGGAGGCCATCGGTGAGGATGCCACCGCAGTGTTCAACATGCTCTCCGGCTATTCGGAGCCCCTTTCCTGGAATAAGCTTTCGCTGGCTCCCCTGTGGCTGAAGGAAAAGTTCCTGTATCTGATCGGCCGGGAGGCCAGGCATGCCGAAAACGGGGAGAAGGGACATATCGTGGCGAAGATGAATTCCCTGTGCGATCCGGACGTGATTGCTGCTCTGTATGAGGCCAGCGCGGCGGGCGTGAAGATCGACCTGATCATCCGCGGGATCTGCTGTCTGAAGGTGGGAATTCCCGGCGTGAGCGAGAATATCACCGTCCGTTCCATCGTGGGAACCTTCCTGGAGCACTGCCGCATCTTTTATTTTGAAAATGCGGGAAAGAGCGAGGTTTACTGCGGAAGCGCCGACTGGATGCCCAGAAATCTGGAACGGCGCGTGGAGATCCTGTTCCCGGTGGAGGATCCGAAGCTGAAGGAGAAGCTGATCCATATTTTGGATGTACAGATGGCGGACACCATGAAGGCACAGGTCCTGCTTGCGGACGGCAGCTATGAAAAGGTGGACAGGAGAGGAAAGGATCCTGTCACCGCGCAGGAGGTGTTCTGTCAGGAGGCCATCCGGGCGGCACAGGAAGAAGAGGACGACGTGAGAGACAGCCGGGTGTTCATTCCGGAGGTCCATGTGCAGGAGCCCTGAGCCGGAAAAGAGATTTGTCACGGACAGGCTGATAAGAGGGAGGAGATCATGAAGCGTCAGATCATACTTGCGAGCGCATCGCCGAGGCGGAGGGAGCTGCTGGGCCAGATCGGCCTTTCCTTCACGGTGCGGTCGGCAGGCGGAGAGGAAAAAAGCGGGGCGGAGCTTCCCTGGGAAAGGGTGGAGGAGCTTTCCTTCTGCAAGGCGCAGGAGACAGCCCGGACGGCGGACGGCGCGGCGGTGGTCATCGGAGCGGACACGCTGGTCTTTCTGGAGGGAAGCCCCCTGGGAAAGCCTTCCGGCAAAGAGGAGGCGGTCCGGATGCTGAAGGCTCTTCAGGGACGGACCCATCAGGTTTATACGGGCGTGACTCTGCTCTGGAACCGCGAAGGCAGGGCCTGTCGGAAAAGCTTTCATGAGCGCACCGATGTGACGGTCTATCCCATGACGCAGGAGGAAATCGAAGCGTACGTGGAAAGCGGAGAGAGCATGGATAAGGCCGGAGCTTATGGGATCCAGGGGCGGTTTGCCGCCTTCATCCGCAGGATCGAGGGAGACTACAACAACGTGGTAGGACTGCCCGTGGGCCGGCTTTATCAGGAGATGAAGGCAGAAGGACTGCTGGACTGACCGGAAGGGAAAGAGCGCGCGGAGCCGGACATGCGGCCTGACGCGCGTTCTCAGGTGCAGAATGCTTCGGAATGGAGGAATACATGAAAAAAGCGGTGATATTTGACCTGGACGGAACGCTTGCGGATACGCTCGATTCCATTACATACTGCGGAAATCTGGCGCTGTCCCGGTTCGGGCTTCCCTCCTTTGAGAAGGACAGATACCGGTACTTCGTGGGAGACGGGGCGGCCATGCTGGTGCGCCGGGCGCTGGAGGCGGCGGGGGCAGACGTGCGTTCCCACTTTGATGAGGTCTACGAGGCATACCGGAAGATCTTTGCCGAAAACTGTATGTACCGGGTGAAGCCCTATGAGGGGATCGTCCCGCTTCTTGCAGAGCTGAAGCAGAGGGGCGTGCGCACCGCCGTGCTTTCCAACAAGCCGGATGCGGACAGCCGCCGGGTGGTGAAGGAGCTGTTCGGGGAGGAGCTTTTGGATTACGTCCAGGGACAGAAGGAGGATGTGCCGAGAAAACCCGATCCGGCGGGCGCTTTCCGAATTATGGAGCGGTTCGGCCTGACCGCCGGAGAGCTTCTCTATGTGGGAGACAGCGGCGTGGATATGAAGACCGGGAAGGCTGCCGGGATCGATACGATAGGAGTGCTCTGGGGCTTCCGGGAGAAGCAGGAGCTGCTGGAAAACGGAGCGGACGCCGTGATCGGGCGGCCGGAAGAGCTTCTGGCCTTTCTGTGAAGGGAACCGGACGGAAGCTGCAGGGATAAAAAAGGAAAAGGATGAAAAGATTGAAAAATAAGCCCGATGGCTTATTTTTCAATCGGCAGTTTTGCGACGAAGCACAAAACTGCTGTGATCGCAGAGGAGAAATCACATGCGTGATTTCTCCTCGCGGCCTCAGTGTAGAACGCTTCGGCATGGAGGAAAGAATGATAAAGCTGATCGCATCGGACATTGACGGGACTCTGATCGAAGAATCCACACCGGATCTGTATCCGGAAATGGAGGAGGAGATCCGCAGTCTTGCCGGACGGGGCGTGCTGTTCTGCGCTGCGAGCGGCAGGCAGCTTTCCAGCGTGCGGGGGGTATTCCGGAATGTGGCGGATCAGATCTGCTACATAGTCGAAAACGGAGCGCATATCCATTATCAGGGAAGAGATCTGCGGGTAACGCCGATGGAGCGGGAATACGTCCGCGAGATCGTGGGCTGCCTGCGTTCGCTGGGAGCGGGCTATGAATTTGTAGTCTCCACTCCGGAGGGGAGTCTGATCGAATCGAAGGACCGGAAATTCCTGGATCTGATGACCTATGGCTACCGCAACCGGTTCCGCAGGGTGGAGGATGTTCTGAAAGAGAAGGCGGTGATCCTGAAGATCGCGGTCTATCATGAGGGGAGCATCCGCTGCCTGGGAGAAAAAAGCCTGATCCCGGCATGGAAGGACCGGGTGCAGGTCTGTGTGGCCGGAGAGGAATGGGTGGATTTCATGGACCGCAGCGTGGATAAGGGAAGGGCCCTTTCCTGGCTGCAGAAGCGCTTCGGCATCCGGCCGGAGGAGACCATGGCCTTCGGGGACAACACCAATGACATCGGTCTGATGCGGGCGGCCTATTACAGCTACGCGGTGGAAAACGCTCATCCCGAGGTGAAGGCGGCAGCCCGCTTTTGCTGTCCCTCTTACCGGGAAAAAGGGGTGTGGAGAACGGTGCGCGAACGGACCGGCTGTATCACCGGCTGACCGCCTGGCGGGAGCTCTGGCCGGGCAGGGAATATAAAATTTTTATAAAAGGGTTGAAGCGCGCCGGGACACACGTTATATTAACTATAAAAGACCCGGCAGCCGGCTGTGCGGACCGGATTCCTGCGTGCAGGAGCGCCTGCAGCTGTGCCGGACTTTAACAGCGGCGCATGCCAGTCCAGCTTCAGAAGGGAGGGAAGAGGATGCAGGGATACGATGAAGCGGTTCTGATGTGCTTCCTGGAAAATCAGGGGAAGCTTTTTCCGGAAGGAGATGTGGTCTCCAGCCTGGAGGAAGCGGAGGCATTCCTGGAAGAGTGCATGGCAGTCGTCGTGGACTCGGCAGAGGAAGTGCAGGAATATTTTGAAGAAGAAGGGCTCGATATGGATGGAGCCGGCCTGGAGGAGCTTCTGGAGGCCGACGAGGTGTTTGAGGTCGGCGACGGAAGATACCTGATCGTGGAAGGCTGACAAGCAGAATAGATGACGGCTTATAAGGGGGAAAAAGTATTGTCCTTTCAGGGCAATGCTTTTTCTTGCCGTTAAGCGGTCTTCAGGACCCAAAGGACAGATCCTGCATCCGGCAGGCGCCGGAAGATCCCGGATGAGGGAGGAGAGGAAAAGGACCGCCGCCCGGAGCGGCAAAGGAGATTATTATGAAAAAGTTGAAACTGAGCAGGAAGAAACTGATCGGCCTGATTATCGTGGTCGTGCTGATCGCGCTGGCGGTGACGTTTGCCGTAAAGGCGGGAGGAAGCAGCACAGGCCGTTATCTGGAGACTACGGTGGAAAACAGGGACATCATTTCTTATCTGGAATTTTCCGGTAATATCGAGGCGTCCGACGTTTCCACGGTCTACGCTTCCGTGGCCGCCCAGGTGACGGAGCTTCCGGTGGAAGAGGGCGATTATGTGGAGGCCGGAGATGTGATCGCCGTGCTGGATTCCAGCGATGTGGAATACAACATCGCTCTGCAGGAGACCAATCTGGAGCTGGCACAGCTGACGGACTCCTACAACATAAAAGACAGTCAGACCAGCCTGGACAACCTGAACACTCAGCTTGCGGAAGGGCTGAATTCCACGCTGAACACGGCGCAGGAGGCTCTGCTGAACGCCCAGGAGAGCTATCAGACGGCGGTGGAAACCTACAATCAGGCGAAGGAGGAGCTGGACAACGGGACCAACCAGTCTATTGTTTCCGCCAGACAGAGCGTGACCTCCGCCCAGGCCTCCTATGATTCGGCGGCGGATCAGAAGGAAAATCATCTCATCACGGACGAAGCTCTCGCCACCTATGCGGTCACTTTAAATAACGCCCAGGAAAATCTGCGGCTGGCGGAGGAAACGGCACAGCAGGAGGTGCAGGACTATTATGACGATATGATGGCGGCGCAGGAGGCCCTGGCCGATGCGGAGCGGGATTATGAAGCCGCAGAGCTTTCCATGGACCAGAATGTGCAGTCCAGTGAGGACACTCTGGAAAAGACACAGGCTCTGGCTTCTCAGGAAGCGACGCAGATGGAGATCGATCATCTGAAGGAATCTCTGGAGGACTATATCATAACCGCTCCCATCAGCGGATATATCACGGACCTTTCTCTGGCAGAAGGGGAATACACCACCAGCGCGGCGGCGGTGGCAGAGGTGACCAGCTTTGATACCATGCAGGCCGGAGTGCGCATCAGTGAATATGATGTGGCACAGGTGAAGGAGGGCGATGCGGTGCAGATCCATGTGGATGCCCTGGATAAGGACTACGAAGGAGTGATCTCCCGCATTTCCCGTACGGCCACCGTGGAGAACGAGGTGTCCTATCTGGATGCTACGGTGGAATTCGAGGCGGATGATGAGGTGCGCGACGGCCTTTCTGCGGAGATCCGCCTGATCCGCCAGCAGGAGCTCGGCGTTCCGGCCCTTCCTTCCGAGGCGATCGCCTATCATGAGGACAATACGGCCTATGTGTACATAAGGGATGAAAAAGGAGAAGTGAAGGAACAGCCGGTGTCCCTGGGCGCGACGGACGGCACCTGGGTGCAGATCACGGACGGGCTGGAGGAAGGTCAGAGCGTTCTTTATGTATATACGCCGTCTTATGCGGACCTGATGATGTCCATGCCGGCAGGGCAGTAGGAGGTGGCGTATGCAGGAGAGAACGATTCTCACCATGAAGGGGATTGTCAAGCAGTACCAGGTGGGGGGCGAGGTGTCCACCGTACTCAAGGGGATTGACCTGGAGGTGAAGGAAGGGGAATTTCTCGCCGTGCTCGGGCCCTCCGGCTCCGGAAAATCCACGCTGATGAACATCATCGGCTGTCTGGATGTGCCGACGGCAGGCGAATATGTGCTGGACGGCCGGCCGATCGGCAGCCAGGATGAAAAAACGCTGGCAAAGATCCGGAATCAGGAGATCGGCTTCATTTTTCAGTCTTTTTTCCTGATGCAGCGCCAGACCGCCATACAGAATGTGAAGCTTCCTCTGGTCTATGCGGATATGCCGGAGCGGGAGCAGAATGCGCGGGCGGAGGAAATGCTCAGACGGGTGGGCCTTCTGGATAAAAAGGATTACTATCCCAATCAGCTTTCCGGCGGCCAGCAGCAGCGGGTGGCCATCGCCCGCGCCATGTGCAACAATCCGGCCATCCTTCTTGCGGATGAGCCCACCGGCGCGCTGGATCAGAAAACCGGCCGCCAGGTTATGGAGCTGTTCCATGAGATCAACGAAGAAGGACGGACGATCATCATGATCACCCACGATGCGAACATCGCCGGACATGCGAAGCGCATCGTCCGGATCCTGGACGGAAATATCGGGGAAGGAGATACTGCAGATGCCTAATATCGGAATTATCAAACAGAGTGTCCAGCTTTCCCTGGAAAATATCAAAAGCAATAAGATGCGCACCCTGCTCACCACGCTGGGCATCATCATCGGCGTAACGGCGGTGATCTCCCTTATCACCATCGTAAACGGGGCGATCAGCACCGTGATGAGCGAATTTTCCGCTCTGGGAGCGGGAATCCTCACCGTTTCCATCACGGGAACCCCCTTAAAATCGGGCCTGACGGAAAACGATCTGGAGAGCCTGGAGGAGCTGGACAATGTGGCGGGGATCTCCCCTACGATCAGCGCCACCGGAATGGCAGCAAGAAATCAGAACCTGCTGGATGCGGTTTCCATCCAGGGGAAAAGTGAGGTTTATTATGAGCACAACGACCTGGTCACCGTGGGAAGACCCATCAGCCGGGCGGATGTGGAGGATGAGTCCTATGTCTGTGTGATCGATCAGGACATTGCGGACAATCTGTTTGCCGGGGAAAACCCCGTGGGAAAGACGCTTACGCTGAACGGGATGACCTACACGGTCATCGGCCTGGAGGGAGAAAATTCGGATCTGATGGCCTCCATGTCGGGCTTCGGGACCAGTTCAGACGGTACCGTGACCATTCCCTATACCACGGCCAGAAAGGTGACGGGACAGAAGAATATCAGCAGTCTGGAAATCTATATTGAAAATACCGATTATACCGAACAGCTCTCTGACGAGGTGGAGGGCGTGCTGTATCAGGCCTTCAATCAGAATGAGGACAGCTATTTCGTCTTTGCGATGGACAGCCTGCTGGATACCATGAACGAAATGATGAGCATGCTCACTTATATGCTTGCCGGCATCGCTTCCATTGCCCTTCTGGTGGGAGGCATCGGCATCATGAACATGATGCTGGTTTCCGTGTCGGAGCGCAAGCAGGAGATCGGCCTCAGAAAGGCCATGGGAGCGACGCCCGGGCGGATCCAGCTTCAGTTCCTGCTGGAATCCGTGGTGCTTTCTCTGATCGGCGGTATCATCGGCGTGATCCTGGGCTTTCTGATCTCCGCCGCCGCTGCGGCCCTGATGGATACGGATTTCGTCTTTTCCCCATCGGCGGTGGCGCTGGGCGTGGGCTTTTCCACGGCGGTGGGCATCATCTTCGGATGGGCGCCTGCCAGAAAGGCGAGCCGCTTAAGTCCCATCGACGCTCTGCGCAGCGAGTGAGGAACCGGAAAGCAGTCTGTGCCGCCTGAGGGCGGCGGAAATGGAGATGGATATGTTCAGATATGACAATAACATTTTTCAGAAGCAAAAACGCAACAGGGTTCCCGGAGCAGCCGCCCTTATGCTGGCTGGCGTGCTGGGAGCGGCGGCCTTTTCTCCTGTGACCGCGCTGGCAGCGCCGGTTTCGGCAGAAGGAAGCATTGTGATGGAAGAGGAGGTGCTTTCCCTGGGCCTTGGGGAAACAGGAAGCGTGACGGTGGATTATGATCTGGCCGGTGGATTTGCCGACCTGGCGGTCCTGACGGCGGATCCGTCCATCGCAGCGGCCGTGCTGACCGACAACGGGGACGGCACGGCAACGATGACTGTTGCCGCCGCTGCGCCCGGTACCACGGTAGCTGCGGTCTACCGTCTCAGCAATGCGGCGGTGGTGGATTATATCACCATCCGCAGCGGTCTGGCGGAGGACGGCGAGGTTTATACCCAGATGAACGGAACGGAGCTGGTGACGGTCTACGAGGACCGCATGGTCTATTACAACAGCCTGCTGAACGGACGGAATGGAGCCAGCATCGCCATTTCCGGAATGGAGATCGAGCGGGAAAGCGGACTGGACTGCCTGCGGGTGACGGGAACCCTGCTTTCCGGCGACAGCAAAACGCCCGGCATGAACATTTTTTATGCCGATTTCTATGATGCGGCGGGAGAACTGATCCGCCGTCAGGCGCTCTATACCAGGGCTCCCGTATCCGGCAGCCGGATGGAGCTGGAATGGTACATCCCGGAGGGCTGCAGCCGGATCGTGCTGGAGTAGTGCAGCCGGACGCCGCATTGGGATGTGAGCCCGGAATCCGGTTTGCCTGTCCCGACAGGCGATCCGGAATGACTGGCTTTTGATCCTGGAAACGAAAATTCGGGATTGACCGTAAAAAGGACAGATGATATACTGGACACAGTTGATTGGTGCGGGAAATAAAGGAGGAAAGCCGTCCGGCAGCTGTGCGGTGGAAGGTTCTGCGTTCACCGCTCTGCTCAGGCCTCTGAGCCCCGCTCCGGCAGACTGCCGGAGCGGGGTATGAGAGGAAATGCGGGAAGAGGCTTTGAAAAAAGGAGCAATTCCATATCATGCCAAAAACCCGGAAGAACGTTATGTGGATCGACTGTGCCAAGTTTCTGGCCATTCTCGGTGTGCTGGCCGATCACGGAAAGGGGATCCTGTATGAGGGAGAGACGATCCAGTATATCTCCTTCTTTTCCGTTTCCGTTTTTTTCTTCCTGTCCGGAATGACTTCCTGGTATTCACTGGAAAGAAGAGCGCCGGAGGAAACCTATCTGTGCTGGACGAAACGAAGACTGTGGCGGATCTGCGTCCCTTATCTCGCCGCCGTGGCGGTCTGTCAGTTTTTTAAAGGGGGCTTCAGCCTGAGCCTGGGACCTTTCGTGCTGTGGGCTCTGAATTTCAATCTGGAAGGGCAGTTCTATTTTGTGCTGATCTATCTGCAGCTCATTGCCGCTGCACCGGTCCTGTATCTGTTTACCGTCTTCTGCCGGAGCGGGAGGTTCCGTTTTCTGCGGCGGCTGGTCTATCTTGCTGCAGCAGGGGGCCTGTCCATCTTCTGTATGAAGCACACCTTTGCACTGCAGACCTACGGCGGGGGAAATTATCTGTTGGGCGGGACCTTTTTTGCCCTGTTTGTGATGGGGATGATTGCGGCGGACATGCAGATCATGATCCGGGACAGGAGCAGGGCAGTCCTTTCGTCTGGCCTGGCCGCGCTGCTGTTTGCGGGAATGCTCGCTTTTCTGCTGACGGACAGACTTTCCATGGATGAGGCGCTGTTCGGGTGGGTGCTGCGGGTGAACCCGCCGGGGATCACCATAACCCTGTATTCGCTGTCCGTGATCTTTCTTCTCTTTTCCCTGGGAAGCCTGGGAGAGCTGACGGAAAGCCCTGTTGTCCGGAGGATCATGGAAACGCTGTCCTGGCTGGGAAGATATACCCTTTATATTTTCCTGTATCACATGCTGATCCTGGAATATCTTCCCATCCTTCTGCCTTTCCTTTCGGAGCAGTCGCCATTGAAAACGGCGGTGTACCTGGGAGCCATGATCGCCCTTCCCGTCGGAGGGAAGCTGCTCTATGACCGGGTGCGCAGGGCCCTGTTAAAAAAGGCGGCTGAGGAGAGAAGGAAGGTCAGCCTTCCTTCAGGATGAGCGCTTCGATGGCGTCAGCCAGACCATCCTGTTCGTTGTCAAAGCGGGTGACATAATCTGCGGATTCCTTTACCAGGGGATCCGCATTTTTCATGGCGATCCCGCAGCCTGCGGCCTCAAGCATGGAAATGTCGTTGGGAGCGTCGCCTGCCGCGAAGCTGTTTTTAACCGGGATGCCGAAATAGCGGCAGACCTGCAGGATGGCATTCCCCTTTCCCGCTTTTTTATGGAAAAATTCCAGATACTGGCTGTTGGAAAACTGAACGGTGATCTCGTCAGGATAAAGCTTTTCCACCTCTTTTTTCAGCTCCTCCAGTTTCCCGTGGTCGGTCAGATGGATCGCGTGCATCTTGTAGGGAGGAGAGGAAAGAACGGAGATCGGGTCCGGGGACAGGAGCAGCGGAAGGTGGATGCGCCTGCGGTAATAACGCACTTCTTCATCCTCCCGCTCGCAAACGATCTCGTGCTCCGTATAGGTCTGATAATGAATGCCGAGCCTCCTGGCCGTCTCCGCGATGCCCCGGCAGACAGAAAACGGAACCGGCCAGGAAAGAAGAGGCGTGCGGGCTGTGCAGTCATAGATCAGACTGCCGTTGTAGGCAATGAGAAGGGTATCCGGATAAAACAGCCCGGCCTCCTTCATCACCTCCAGCATGCTGTCCAACGGGCGGCCGGAGGTGAGGACCAGCCGGCAGCCTGCAGCAGTCATCCGGTCCAGCGCCCGTTTCGTCCCTTCAGATACGGTGCTGTCATCTTTCAGAAGCGTTCCGTCCATGTCGCTGAACAGGATTTTGCTTCCTGCCCGGGAAACCTTTTTCCCGGCCCCCGGTTCCGGAAGCAGTCCGTTTTTTTCTGTTTTATTCACCATGGCCTGTTCCTTTCTGCTCCTTTTTTGCATACAACTCTTTCTTTTTATCCTTCAGCCGTTCCCAGATGTCATAAGGGATCACCAGCTTTCCGTGATAACCGGTGGCCAGCTCCAGCCCGGGCTTGTTCGCTCCGTGAAAATCGGATCCGCCGCTGATGAGAAGGCCGTTTTTTGCGGCAAGCTGGCGCATCTGCCGTTCTTCTGCAGCACTGTAGGTGGAGTATACGGCTTCAATCCCCACAAGACCGGCCTCCTTCAGCTGCAGGACGAGTGTCTGCAGCGCATCCCCGCTCATGTGGTAGAGAGTGGGATGGGCCAGAACAGGCAGGCCGTTTGCCTGGAGGATCAGATTAACAGCCTGGACGGGAGTGACCTTCTGCCGGGGAACAAAATAGGGAGAATGATCGCCCACATAGCGGTCAAAGGCCTCCGGCAGGCTTTTGACGTAGCCGTGTTCCAGCAGGTATCTGGCATAATGCGCCCGGGTGATGACGGCTCCGGGGAACGCTGCGAGCAGCTTTTCATAGGAAATGTCGATTCCTGCTCCGGAGAGATTTTCACACATTTTCCGGTTGCGCCGGATGCGGGAGTCCACAAAATCCTGAATGTGTGATTCAAAGACGGGGCTGTGCCAGTCGATGGCAAGCCCCAGGATATGGATGTCCCGGCCTTTGTATTCCGTGGAAAATTCGATGCCGGGGATCACTTCGATGCCCCGGCCCCTGGCATGACTGATGGCTTCGTCCAGGCCCGCCGTGGTATCATGGTCCGTCAGGGCGAACGCGGAAAGCCCCTTCTGAAGGGCGAGATCCACCAGTTCAGAAGGGGTAAGAGTGCCGTCAGATCTGCAGGAATGAACATGTAGATCCGCAGTTTTCATAAAAATCTCCATTCCGTTTAATTTTCATCATCTTCCCGGTTCGCGGTATATACGGTGCGCTTTCTCGCCATCGCATCGCTTGCCAGGTATTCGTCGTAGGTAGTGATCTTGTCGATCAGCGTGCCGTCCGGCAGGATTTCCATGATCCGGTTGGCCGTGGTCTGCACGAACTGATGGTCGCGGCAGGAGAAAAGGGCAACGCCGGGAAACTTGATCAGGCCGTTGTTGAGCGCGGTGATAGATTCCATGTCCAGATGGTTGGTGGGCTCGTCCAGCACCAGGCAGTTGGCTCCGGAGATCATCATCTTGGAAAGGAGGCACCGCACCTTTTCTCCTCCGGAAAGGACGCGGACCTTTTTCACGCCGTCCTCGCCCGCGAACAGCATTCTTCCCAGAAAGCCGCGCACATAGGTGATGTCCTTCACCGGAGAATAACCCATCAGCCAGTCCGCGATGGTCAGATCGTTATCGAATTCCTTCGTGCTGTCCTTGGGGAAGTAGGCCTGGGAGGTGGTCACGCCCCATTTGTAGGTGCCCTCATCCGGCTCCATCTCACCCATGAGAATCTGGAAGAGGGTGGTCTTTGCCAGCTCATTTCCGCCCACAAAGGCGATCTTGTCATTGTGACCCATGATGAAGGAGATGTTATTCAGGACCTTTTCTCCGTTAATGGTCTTGGAAATGCCCTCTACGGTAAGGACTTCATTTCCGATCTCTCTGTCAGGACGGAAATCGATATAAGGGTATTTTCTGCTGGAGGGACGGATCTCGTCCAGCTGGATCTTTTCCAGGGCGCGCTTTCTGGAGGTCGCCTGCTTGGACTTGGAAGCGTTGGCGGAGAAACGGGAGATGAATTCCTGCAGCTCCTTGATTTTCTCTTCCTTTTTCTTATTGGCTTCCTTCATCTGCTTGATGAGCAGCTGGCTGGACTCGTACCAGAAGTCGTAGTTGCCCGCGTAGAGCTGGATCTTTCCGTAGTCGATGTCCGCGATCTGGGTGCAGACCTTGTTCAGAAAATAACGGTCATGGGATACCACGATCACCGTATTCTCGAAATCGATGAGGAAATCCTCCAGCCAGGCGATGGCGTCCAGATCCAGATGGTTGGTGGGCTCGTCCAGAAGCAGGATGTCCGGATTGCCGAACAGGGCCTTTGCCAGCAGGACCTTGACCTTCTGACTTCCGTTTAAGTCCTTCATCAGGCTGTAATGATACTCCGTATCGATGCCAAGGCCGTTTAAGAGGCTGGCCGCATTGGACTCCGCTTCCCAGCCGTCCATCTCGGCGAATTCCGCTTCCAGCTCGCTGGCACGGATGCCGTCCTCGTCGGAAAAGTCCTCTTTGGCATAGATGGCTTCCTTTTCCTTCATGATCTCATAAAGCCTGGCATTTCCCATGATGACAGTATCCAGCACCGGGAATTCGTCATATTTGAAATGATCCTGCTCCAGTACGGAAAGACGCTGGCCGGGGGTGATGACCACTTCGCCGCTGGTGGATTCCAGCTGTCCGGAAAGGATTTTCAAAAAGGTGGATTTTCCCGCGCCGTTTGCGCCGATCAGTCCATAGCAGTTTCCCTCCGTGAACTTGATGTTCACATCCTCAAACAGCGCTTTTTTTCCCAATCTTAATGTGACATTGATCGCTTGTATCATTCCGACTCCTTATTGAAAAAGCAATAATAAAACCTTCTTGTTTCTGCTGCTCTTCCATTATACACAAAACGCCGGATATTTCAATAAAAAAAGTGGATGCGCCCGGATGCCCGGATGCGGCTGCACTCAGGCAACATTGCCTTGCTTTTTTCCCGTGGGAGAGGGATAATAAAAATGATTCCGGTCCGGGAAAACGCAGGCCCGGATCTATGACGCTTCGGAATGGAGGTAATTATGAAGATCAAATATCTGGGAACCGCAGCCTGCGAGGGAGTACCCGCAGCGTTCTGCAAATGTGAGGTCTGCGAAAAGAGCAGAAAGGCCGGGGGCAGGAACATCCGTACGAGGAGTCAGGCGGTCATAGACGACAGGATCCTTCTGGATCTGAATGCGGATACTTATGTCCACAGTCTGTTTTACGGTCTGAACCTGCCGGACATCCATACCTGTCTCATCACCCATTCCCATGAGGACCATCTGTATCAGGATGAACTGACCAACAGGCAGGAAGGCTTTGCCCACGGCGTTGACGGACAGCCGCTCCTGGTATATGGAACCTATCCGGCCTATGCGAAGGTGGTGGCAACCATCAATAAGGGAACAGGCTATGCGGACCACAATGTGCTGGAGGACCGGGTGGTGCCGGTGCGCGTGAAGGCCTTTGTCCCCTTTGAGGCGGAGGGGTATCGGATCACCCCTCTGGAAGCGCAGCATGACGCGCTCTGTGAGCCGGTGATCTATCTCATCGAAAAGGATAAAAAAGCGCTGCTGTATGCCCATGACACGGGACTGTTCCCGGAAAGCACCTGGGAATATCTGGCCGCTCATCCGGTGAAGCTGAATCTGGTGAGCCTGGATGCCACCCATGCTGTCCAGGCGAGTGAAAGCGGACATATGGGATTTGCGGCCGATGCGAAGATCCGCGACCGGCTGATGAAGGAGGGACTTGCGGATGAAACGACCGTGTTTGTGGCCAATCATTTCACCCACAATGCAGGCGTGACCTATGATGAGATGCTGCCCGCAGCAGAAAAGTACGGGTTCCTGGTTTCCTATGACGGGATGGAAGTGGAGATATAAAAAGATTCCATAAGAGGAGCTGTCCCGGAAGGCATGTGACAAAAAGCGCTCTTTCCGCTTTTACGGCGGAAGGGGCGCTTTTTGCCGGGAGAGGCAAAGGGACTGGACGATAGAAAACAGAGAATGGAAAGGCTTCTTCGTGAAATGCTCGGCGTGTCACCCTGGTATGACTGGGCGGATGTTCCTGTCAGGAGAAAGGAGCGCTTCTGCCTTCCGGCGGATTACAGAAAGGCGGACTGGCCGGATGTCCCGTACCGGGGGATCTTTCTGAATGATGAGGAAGAGCTGGAGGCATGGGCCAAAAAGCATACCGGGGACGGAACGATCGGACCGGAGACCTATCGGAGAGTATTCGAGCTGCTCCTGAGACTGAAGGGAAATTATATCTGGCCGGCCATGCACGTGAATTATTTCAATGAAAATCCGGAGAACGGAAGGCTTGCGGAGGAAATGGGCGTGGTGGTGGGAACCTCCCACTGCGATATGCTGCTTCGCAGCAATCAGAATGAATGGCAGCCATGGCTGGAGAAAAAAGGATATACGGATGTCCGGTACGACTATTCCATTCCCGGACAGAACAGAGAGAGGATCCGGGAATACTGGAAGGAAAGCGTTGAGATGAACCGTGATTATGAGGTCACTTATACGGTGGGAATGCGCGGCATCCATGATTACGGATTCGTGACGAGGGAAATCGATGAGGATCCTGCTCTGTCAGAGGAGGAAAAGCAGGAAAGGAAGATCGGCCTTCTGGAACAGGTGATCCGGGATCAGAGAAAGCCGATCCGGGAGGTCCTGGGAGAAGAGCGCGCATCCCGCGCGGTTCAGACGTTTATTCCATATAAAGAGGTCCTGGAGCTGTACGATCAGGGGCTGAAGGTACCGGAGGACATTACCCTGCTCTGGGTGGACGATAATTTCGGATATATGCGCCGCTACCCGGACGAACGGGAACGGGCAAGAAAAGGGGGGAACGGACTCTATTATCATGCCTCCTATTGGGCGGCTCCGGGCATGAGCTATCTTTTCTTTAACTCCATCCCGCTGGCCCAGACCGGGAATGAACTGAAAAAATGCTGGGAATCCGGGATCCGGAGCATCTGAGATCCTTCCGCTTCTTCCAGACCGGATATGGGAATGAAGCGGAGAGAAGGCTGGAGGAGCTGAAGGAACTGGCAGAAGCAGGAAATGCGATCTGCAACAGCCTCCCCGATCAGGAGAGGGACGCATTCCTGGAGCTGTTTCTGATGAAGCTCCAGGCATCCTGGTATATCAACGCATCCTTTTACTATGCGGACAGGAGCTGCCTGGCCTGGGACCGCGGAGCCATGCAGGCTGCGGACGGCTTTCTGGAGGCATCAAGGGAAATGGACCGGAGAAAAAAGGAGCTGTTGTACTATTACAATGAAGTGATGCAGGCAGGAAAATGGAGCGGCATCCTGACGCCGGAAAGCTTTTCTCCTCCGCCGACCGCACTTTATCCCGCTGCGCGTCCCGCCCTGGTCCTGGACGGCCCGGAGCTGGGCGCCGTATGGGAGGAGCTTACGTTCCATGCGCATGGAAGAGAAAGAAAACGGGTAACGCTGTTTAACCGGGGAAGCGGTGCGGCAGAATTTCAGATCGAGATGCCGGACTGGATGGAAGCGGATGAGACGGAAGGAAGGGTAGAAGGAGATTTGCCCGGCCGACCGGTATGTGACGTTTTCCCGGCTGGTCATCTATACGGAAAAACGCCGGGAAAATGATCTGGGCCCTGCGGACAGCGCCTTCTTTGACGGATCGGAATGGAGAAAGGCGGCGGAAGAGAAGAAAGAGGCGCTTCTGCCATCCTCTGAGGAGGAAACATTCTGGAAAGAGGCCTGCGCAGATCTGTCGGAGGAGATCCTGCGCCTTCCCATGCTGTATGCAGGACCGGATTTTTGGGAAACGGACAGACTGTATGTGAGAAGCGAAGAAAGACCGGATATTCCCGGAAAGAAAAAATATGACTTTGTCCCGGGCGGCCCTAAAAATCTGTTCCGGCTTTTTGGCTCCGGACTATTTGAAGAGGAAGGGGGAAAGGTCGCGATAGAAGCGGAATATGCGCTGGAAGATTCCCGGAATGCCTGGCTGACCCCTTCCGTTCCGGACGGAAACAGGCGCTGGCGGCACACCCAGGCGGAAACAGACGGAGGAACGGGACTCGCCATGATCTGCGACTGGGGAACGGATGCGGCGGACGGGCAGAAGGGGGATCCGCGGCATGCGGCAGGGCTGCATTATCGTTTCCGCATCAACGAAGCGGGGAGCTATACCCTGTGGCTGCTGATGAAATTTGAGGATGCGGACAGTGACTTCTGCAGGATCGGAGTGGATGGCCGGGTATGGGAGAAGGCGCGGATGTATGTATCCGGAAACGGCTTCTTCACCTACAGTATGAAGCAGAGATGGCACTGGAGAGCGGTGGGAGAGACGGAAATGACAAAAGGCGTCCATCTGCTTTCCATCTATGGAACAAAACCCGATCTGCGGATCGACAGGATCTATCTGTCAAAGGGGGAGGCCATAAGACAGAAGAGTGGCGGTTTCCTTCTGGTATTTTGAAACGGATCCGTATATAATGAAACCGGCAGGTTCCCTGCCCGGCCGCAGCCTGTGAGGCGGGCCGGAGGCCTGCCGGCTTCAATTTTATCCGGAAACAGGAGGAAAACGATCATGCTGAAAGAAAAAGAAACTGCGGCGGCCGTAAAGGCTTCCCGCCCGGGCATCAGCCGCGACGCGATCAAATATTTCGCCATACTGACCATGCTCATCAACCATGTGGCCAATGCCCTTGTGCCGCCGGAAAGCGTATGGTTTGAGGTGATGCTGGACATCGGCTATTTCACGGCGGTAACGATGTGCTTTTTCCTGGTGGAAGGGTATCGCTATACCCATTCCAGAAAAAACTATGCCCTCCGGCTTCTCATTTTTGCCCTGATTTCGCAGGTCCCCTATGTGATGGCCCTGCAGTTTGGCATGCTGAACATGCTCTTTACGCTGTTCTTCTGTTTCCTGATCCTGCATGTGCGCCACCGGATCTCCAATGGCTTTGTCCGGAATCTGCTGGTGGTTCTGCTGGTCTTTGTCACCCTGTTCTGCGACTGGTCCCTGCTGGCGGGCATCTATACGATCCTGTTCGACCGGGCGGCCGGAGACAGAAGAAAGCAGGCGGCCTCCTTCGGCATTGCGGCCCTGCTGTTCGGGCTCCTGAACTGGATGTCCTATGCGCTTGAGATGGCGCCCCTTCCGGCGCTGGGGCATGCGCTTGCCTCCAGCCTCGGAATCGTGGTATCGGGAATTGTGATTCTCTGCTTCTATAATGGGAAAAAAGGAAAGAAGAGCGGCCGGTTTTCCAAATGGTTTTTCTATGTCTTTTATCCGGCCCATCTGTTCGTCCTGTGGATGATCCGGCTGGCGGCCGGTCTGTGATGCGGCTGTTTCATTTGAAAATGACGCCGTGGCCGGAGAGGAGCGTTCCGCTCTGACAGGAGGCGGAAGAACAAAAAAAGTGTAAAATTAAGAAAAAGTGAGATAATAAGAGAAAATCAAAGGAACATTAAGGAAAAAGACTGCTCTTTCCCGCTAGGGACGTTGCATAAAAAGGGGTGAAAACATAATATATCTATAGTGTTTAGCACTCGACATAAGTGAGTGCTAACAGCCTAAATATTACTGAATCAAAAAGGATTCATTCAAGGAGGCATATTTATGAAATTAGTACCTTTAGGCGACAGGATTGTATTAAAGCAGCTCGAAGCGGAAGAGACCACCAAGTCCGGAATCGTTCTTCCCGGACAGAGCAAGGAGAAGCCCCAGCAGGCGGAAGTCATCGCTGTAGGCCCCGGCGGAATGATTGACGGCAAGGAAGTCAAGATGGAAGTAAAGGCCGGAGACAAGGTGATTTATTCCAAATATGCGGGAACCGAAGTGAAGCTTGACGACGATCAGGAATACATCATCGTAAAGCAGTCCGATGTTCTGGCAGTAATTGAATAAGAAAATCAAAAAAAGCGCTTTCGGCGCGGTTTGAAAAACATTTTAATGGAGGCTGATTATTATGGCAAAGGAAATTAAATACGGCGCAGATGCCCGTGCTGCCCTGATGGCCGGTGTGGATCAGGTAGCGAATACAGTAAGAGTAACCCTTGGACCCAAAGGAAGAAACGTGGTTCTGGATAAGTCCTACGGCGCTCCGCTCATCACCAACGACGGCGTGACCATCGCAAAGGAGATCGAGCTGAAGGATCCTTATGAGAACATGGGCGCTCAGCTGGTAAAAGAGGTCGCTACCAAGACCAACGATGTGGCAGGCGACGGCACCACCACCGCAACTGTTCTGGCTCAGGCCATGGTGAATGAAGGCATGAAGAACCTGGCAGCAGGTGCCAACCCGATCATCATGAGAAAGGGTATGAAGAAGGCTACCGACTGCGCAGTAGAAGCCATCAAGAAGATGAGCTCCAAGGTAAACGGCAAGGAGCATATCGCCAGAGTCGCTTCCATTTCCGCAGGAAATGACGAAGTGGGCGCAATGGTTGCAGACGCGATGGAGAAGGTTTCCGGAGACGGTGTCATCACCATCGAAGAGAGCAAGACCATGCAGACCGAACTGGATCTGGTGGAAGGCATGCAGTTTGACAGAGGATATATTTCCGCTTATATGTGCACCGACATGGATAAGATGGAAGCGGTTCTGGATAACCCTTATATCCTCATTACCGATAAGAAGCTGGCAAACATTCAGGAGATCCTGCCTCTGCTGGAGCAGGTGGTTCAGAGCGGCGCGAAGCTTCTGATCATCGCTGAGGACGTTGAGGGCGAGGCTCTTACCACCCTGATCGTCAACAAGCTGCGCGGCACCTTCAATGTGGTTGCTGTTAAGGCTCCCGGCTATGGCGACAGAAGAAAAGAGATGCTGCAGGACATCGCAATCCTGACCGGCGGCAAGGTAATCAGCGAGGAGCTGGGCCTTGACCTGAAGGAGACGCAGCTGTCCGATCTGGGCCGTGCGAAATCCGTTAAGGTTCAGAAGGAGAACACCGTCATCGTGGACGGCGAAGGCGACAAGGCTGACATCCAGGCCAGAATTTCTCAGATCAAGAAGCAGATCGAGGAAACCACCTCTGACTTCGACAGAGAGAAGCTTCAGGAGAGACTGGCGAAGCTGGCAGGCGGCGTAGCGGTAATCCGTGTAGGCGCTGCTACCGAGACCGAGATGAAGGAAGCCAAGCTTCGTATGGAGGATGCGCTTGCAGCTACCAGAGCTGCCGTTGAGGAAGGCATCATCGCAGGCGGCGGAAGCGCTTATATCCACGCTACCAAGGAGGTTGCGGACATGGCAGCCGGACTGGAAGGCGACGAAAAGACCGGAGCAAACATCGTGCTCAAGGCTCTTGAGGCTCCGCTGTATCACATCGCTGCCAATGCCGGACTGGAAGGCAGCGTAATCATCAACAAAGTGAAGGAAATGGAGACCGGCTGGGGCTTCGATGCTCTGAAGGAAGAGTATGTGAACATGGTTGACGCCGGCATCCTGGATCCTGCAAAGGTTACCAGAAGCGCTCTGCAGAACGCAACCAGCGTAGCTTCCACGCTGCTGACCACCGAGTCCGTTGTGGCCGACATCAAGGAAGAGACCCCCGCTGCACCTGCCGGAGCAGGCGGAATGGGAATGATGTAATTCCTTCGCAGGGATAATGATCTGAAGCTGTAAGGAAGGCGGCTCCTGTAAAAATACAGGAACCGCCTTTCCTGTCGTTAAGGAGGGCGTATGACAGCAGTGATTTTTCTGATCCTGGGCATCCTGTGCTGCCTGTACTGCATCGGCATTTTTCTGTCGGGCGTGTTCGGTTCCTGGTTCTTTCTGATCTGGGGAGTGATGGGGATCGGATGTCTGGGAATTTCGGGAGTTTTTGCTTCCGGAATCTGGGAGCGGCTTCCGGGAGCCGTCCGGGGAACGGCGTCCGTTCTGTTTGCGGCCGGACTTCTTTTTTTCCTTCTGATCGAGGGGTTGATCGTGAGCTGCTTTTGGAAAAAGGGAGAGCCGGGGCTGGATTATCTGGTGGTGCTGGGCGCGCAGATGCGGGAAAACGGGCCGAGTAAGGCGCTGCGCCTGCGTCTGGATGCGGCGTATGATTATCTGCAGGAAAATCCGGATACCCTCGTGATCGTTTCCGGCGGCCAGGGGAGCAACGAGCCGGTCAGCGAAGCGCAGGGGATGCGGGATTATCTGGTGGGGCGCGGCATCGCCCCGGAACGGATCCGGATGGAGGACCGTTCGAGAAATACGGTGGAAAATCTCCGGTTTTCAAAGAAATTGATGGAAGAGGGCGCTTCTGTGGGCATTGTGACCAACAATTTCCACTTATACCGGGCCATCCATCTGGCAGAGGGACAGGGGTACGGCCCGGTCTGCGGGATCGCGGCGCCCTGTGATCTGACTTTTCAGGCGAACAACATGCTCCGGGAATTTTTCGGGATCATGAAGGACTGGCTGCGCGGGAATATGCGGCTGACGCTTTGAGGGGATGAATGCGTTGACTTATGCCGGGATAGATAATATAATAAAGATTAGTTTTTTAGGGAAAAATAGCCACAAAAACGTGTAAAAAAAGGCGGCGGAGGCCGAATCCGCGTCCTGGAGGAAGAGATGAAGAGACTGGAAGAATACGTAAGATGTATTCCGGATTTTCCGGAAAAGGGAGTGATGTTCCGCGATGTGACGAGTGTGCTGCAGGATGCGGATGGGCTGCATCTGGCGATCGACACGATGCAGGAGCTGGTGAAGGATCTGGACTATGACGTGGTGGTGGGGCCGGAATCCAGAGGCTTTATCTTCGGAACTCCCATCGCATACAATAATCATAAGCCCTTCGTGCTGATCCGCAAAAAAGGGAAGCTGCCCTGCGAGACGGTTTCCATGGAATATGATCTGGAATACGGTAAGGCGGTGATCGAGATCCATAAGGATGCCATCCGGCCCGGACAGAAGGTGCTGATCGTGGACGATCTGATCGCCACCGGGGGCACGACGGAAGCCATGATCCGCCTGGTGGAGTCTCTGGGCGGCCAGGTGGTGGGCGTGGTGGTGCTCATGGAGCTGAAAGGTCTGAAGGGAAGAGAGAAGATCGCGGGGTATCGTCTGGAGTCCGCGATCCAGTATGAGGGAAACTGAGCTGTCCGGCTGTGAGGGCGCAGCTTCGCGTCCCGCATTTGCCGCAGCGAAAGAGGCTGAAATGGAAGATGCCGGTGATGACATGGGTAGAGCGGTTATGACGGAAGAAAAGCTGACAGGAAGAGCCCAGGGAAAGAACGGGAAAAAGCTCCCTGAGCCGCAGAAGAAGGAAGAAACCAAAATCGTATATGAGGGCGGCGGCAATCTGGACGCCGGAACGGGACAGAGCGGCGACGGCGTCCTGATCGACGACGGACGCATCGAGGCCATGAAGGAGTTCCTGAGCCCGGAGGAGCTGTATCAGGATCTGATCGCCCGGGTGCGCAGATACCATCCGTCGGATGATATTTCGATGATCGAAAAGGCCTATCAGGTCGCCGCGAAGGCTCATGAGGGACAGGTGCGCAAATCCGGCGAGCCCTATATCATCCATCCGCTGTGCGTGGCCATCATTCTGGCAGATCTGGAGCTGGACAAGGAAACCATCGAGGCGGGGCTTTTGCATGATGTGGTGGAGGACACCATCATGACCACGGAGGAGATCACGAAGGAATTCGGCCCCGACGTGGCCCTTCTGGTGGACGGCGTGACCAAGCTGCAGCAGATCAATTTCCGCAGCGACAAGGAAAACGGGGAGGTGCGCACCCCGGATCAGCAGGAGGTGCAGGCCGAGAACCTGCGCAAGATGTTCCTCGCCATGGCGAAGGATATTCGGGTCATCATGATCAAGCTGGCGGACCGTCTGCACAACATGCGCACGCTCAAGCATCAGCCGCCGGAAAAGCAGCAGCGCATCGCCCGGGAAACGATGGAGATTTATGCGCCCATCGCCCAGCGGCTGGGCATTTCCAAGATCAAGGTGGAGCTGGACGATCTGTCCTTAAAATATCTGGAGCCGGAGGTCTACTATGACCTGGTGGACAAGATCGCCATCCGCAGAAGCGAACGGGAGGCCTATATCCGCCAGATCGTGGAGGAAGTGGGCGAGCACATGAAGAACGCGGGCATCAAGGCCCGCCTGGACGGCAGAGTCAAGCATTTTTTCAGCATTTATAAAAAAATGAAGAACCAGCACAAGACGCTGGATCAGATTTACGACCTGTTCGCGGTGAGAATCATCGTGGATACGGTGAAGGACTGCTATGCGGCCCTGGGCGTGATCCATGAGATGTATAAGCCCATTCCGGGCCGTTTCAAGGACTATATCGCCATGCCGAAGGCGAACATGTACCAGTCCCTGCATACCACGGTGATCGGCTCCTCCGGCCAGCCCTTTGAGATTCAGATCCGGACCGTGGAGATGCACAAGGCGGCGGAATTCGGTATCGCCGCCCACTGGAAATATAAGGAAGCTTCGGACGGCAAAAAGGTGGAGGCCCAGGAGGAGGAGAAGCTGGCCTGGCTGCGCCAGATCCTGGAATGGCAGCGGGACATGTCGGACAACAGGGAGTTCATGAACCTGTTAAAGAGCGATCTGGACTTGTTCTCCGATACCGTCTACTGCTTCACGCCCACCGGCGATGTGAAAACCCTTCCGGCGGGAAGCACGCCCATTGATTTTGCCTATAACGTTCACACCGCGGTGGGCAACCGGATGATCGGCGCCAGGGTGAACGACAAGCTGGTGAACATCGATTACGAGATCCAGAACGGGGACCGGGTGGAGATCCTTACCTCCCAGAATTCCAAGGGGCCCAGCCGGGACTGGCTGAATCTGGTGAAGTCCACTCAGGCCAAGAGCAAGATCAACCAGTGGTTCCGCAACGAGTTCAAGGAAGAAAATATCGTGAAGGGCAAGGAGATGCTGCTCGCCTACTGCAAGGCGAAGGGCCTTTCCGCCACGGATCTGCTAAAGCCTCCCTACATGGAGGCCCAGATGAAGAAATACGGCTTCAAGGACTGGGATTCCCTGCTGGCTGCCGTGGGCCATGGAGGCCTGAAGGAGGGCCAGATCTTAAACCGCATGCAGGAGCTTTACGACCGGGATCATCCGAAGGTGTTAAGCGACGCGGAGGTGCTGGCCAGCGTGGCGGAGAACGCCCAGGCCCGTCAGATGCTGCCCCGCGCCAAGAGCAAGAATGGCATTGTGGTGAAGGGCATCCACGATGTGGCCGTGCGTTTTTCCAAGTGCTGTTCCCCTGTGCCAGGCGACGAGATCATCGGCTTCGTGACCAGAGGAAGGGGCATCTCCATCCATCGGACCGACTGCGTCAATATCCTGAACCTCCCGGAGATCGAGAGGGCCAGGCTGATCGACGCGGAATGGGAGAGCTCGCCCGAAGAGATCCAGGGAGAGAAGTATGTGGCGGAGATCGTCATTTACGCCAACAACCGCAGCGGCCTTCTGGCGGATATTTCCAGGGCCCTGACGGAGAAAAATATCGATATCCTTTCCATGAACACCCGCACCAGCAAGCAGGGGCTCGCCACCCTGTCCGCTTCCTTTGAGGTGGGAGGCCGGGATGAGCTGAACCGGGTGATTGACAAGATCCGGACCATCGAAAGCGTGATCGATATCGAACGCAGCTAGAAACAAAGTCAGGACTGTGACGCCGCAGCTTCGCTCCGGCGTATGTCCTGCCGCCAGAGGATTCCTGTACGGAGGGAAGCATGTCAGAGATGAAGATCGGACGGATGGTAGTGAGCATCTGTCAGACCAACTGCTACTTTTTCTATCATGAAGGACAGAAGGGAGAGAACGGCCTCACCGAAACGATCGTCATCGATCCGGGGGACAGGGGCGCGCAGATCTATGAGGCGCTCACGCAGAAGGGCTTTCATGTGAACGCCATCCTTCTGACCCATGGCCATTTCGACCATATCTGGGGGGCGAATGAATTAAGAAGGCTTTCCGGAGCGAAGATCTACGCTTACGAAGGGGAAAAGGAGCTCTGCGAGGACGCAGGGAAGAACGTTTCCCGGGAAGCGGGGCGGCCGGAGACGGTGCGGGTAGATTCCTACGAAAAGGACGGCGCGCTGCTGGAGCTTGGAGGTTTCCGGCTGAAGCTGATCGCCACGCCCGGACACACCGGAGGAAGCTGCTGCTACTATCTGGAGGAAGAAAAGGTACTCTTTTCCGGAGACACCCTGTTCGAGGGTTCTGTGGGAAGGACCGATTTCCCGACAGGGAGCATGAGCAGCCTGGTCCGTTCCATTAAGGAGAAGCTGCTGGTCCTTCCGGAGGATGTGACGGTTTATCCGGGACACGGAGAGGCCACGAACATTGGAGACGAGAAAAAATACAATCCCTATTGTCAGTAAGGCGGGGGCTTCCCCGCCTTTGGTATGCGGAGGAGGCGCCCGGTATGGCGGAGTGCGGCGCGGTATGCGGGTGAAAAGCGCTTTTTATGGAGGTAATCATGCTTGCGGTAACATTGAACCAGCTTCGGTTTGAATACGATATCCATTCCCTGGTAAAGGCCTTTTATCCGGCGGAGACGGTGAAGGTTTTTAGGGAGGGAACGAAGGATCTGGTCTCCGATGGGGAGAACCCCAGGATCGAGGTGATCTTTGAAGAACAAAGGATCCGGATCCGGTTGGACGGCTTCGAGGGGCAGACGGAGCTCAGCCGTCCGGAAGAGAAAAATGTGGTGAAAAATGAGCTGAAGCAGCTCCTTTACCGGATGCTTTCCGCGAAAACGGGAAAGAAGCTTCCCTGGGGAAGCCTGACCGGCATCCGTCCGGCCAAGATCGCCATGCAGCATCTGGAGGAAGGGAAAAGCCGGGAGGAGATCCTTTCTTATATGGAAGAAACCTATTACTGCAGCAGGGAAAAGGCGGAGCTGGCTCTGGACATCGCCTGCAGGGAGCGGGAGATCTTGAAGGACATCCATTATGAAAAGGGCTACAGCCTGTACGTGGGGATCCCCTTCTGCCCCACCACCTGCCTGTACTGTTCCTTTACCTCCTTCCCCATTGCGGCCTGGCGGGAGCGGGTGGAGGAATATCTGGACGCCCTGGAAAAGGAAATGGATTTTGCGCGGGAAGCCTTTCAGGGGAAGGTGCTGGACAGCGTGTACATCGGCGGAGGCACCCCCACCACGCTGGAGCCGGATCAGTTGAGGCGGCTTCTGTCCCGGCTGCGGGAAACCTTTGATTTTTCCCGGGTGAAGGAATTCACCGTGGAGGCGGGACGGGCGGACAGCATCACGGCGGACAAGCTGCGGGTGCTGAAGGAGTTCGGCGTGACCCGGATCTCCGTGAATCCCCAGACCATGAACCAGAAGACCCTGGACCTGATCGGCCGCAGGGCTACCGTGGAGCAGGTGAAGGAAGCCTTTTACCTGGCCAGGCAGGAGGGCTTTGCCAACATCAACATGGATCTGATCCTGGGCCTGCCCGGAGAGGACATCCCGGAGGTAAGCCACACCATGGAAGAGATTAAGAAGCTGTCTCCGGACAGCCTGACCGTCCACTCCCTGGCGGTGAAGAAGGCCTCGAAAATGATGCAGTGGATCGAAAAGAACGGGCTGGGGCTTCTGCACAATACGGAGGAGACCGTTCAACTGGCGGCGCGGGCCGCCGCGGAAATGAACCTGCATCCTTACTATCTGTACCGGCAGAAGAACATGACCGGGAACCTGGAAAATGTGGGCTATGCCAGGGAAGGCTGCTACGGGTTATACAACATTTTAATTATGGAAGAAAAGCAGTCCATCATGGCTATCGGGGCCGGGACCATCTCCAAGGCGGTCCATCCGGACGGGCGCATCGAGCGGTGCGAGAATGTGAAGGAGCTGCCGCTGTATCTGGAAAAGATCGACGAGATGATCGAACGGAAGCGCAGGCTGTTTGCGGGGCTGTAAAGAGCTCCGGCAGCCTTGAATAAAAGAAGGATGAAAAGGATAAGAAGCCTGAAAGGCTAAGAAAGGGCGGGAAGCTGCCAGGGGGATCCGATGGCTTCCGCCGGAAAGAGAGGGAAAAGGAATGAAGTTATGGTATGACAGGCCGGCGCGGTACTGGCATGAGGCGCTGCCGGTGGGAAACGGCAGGCTGGGGGGCATGGTGCATGGCAGGGCGGCCGAAGAGATGATCCAGTTAAATGAGGACAGTATCTGGAGCGGGAAGCATCTGGACCGGATCAATCCGGACGCGAAGGAAAATCTCCCCGTGATCCGCAGGCTGATCCGGGAGGGACGGGTGGAGGAGGCGCAGCAGCTTGCCATGTACGCTCTTTCCGGGACGCCCAATTCCCAGCGCTCCTATCAGACCGCGGGGGAATGGTATCTGAAGATGCGGCACGGGGCGGACGTGAAGGATTACAGAAGGGAGCTGGATCTGGAAACGGGGATTGCGGGCGTGTCCTATACCGTGGACGGCGTGCGCTACCAGCGCAGCCTCTATGCGTCCTTCCCGGACCAGTGCATGGTGATGGAGCTGAAAACGCAGGACGACGTTCCGTTTTCCTTCGACTGCCTTCTGGGACGCTGCCATAACGCCACGGACGAGGCGGGAAAATGGGCGGAAGATACCATCGGCTTTGTGGTGGACGGCGGGAAAGACGGGATTTCCTTCGCGGCGGCCCTGTCCGTGAAAACGGAGGGCGGAACGGTCGCGGTCATCGGGGAGCATCTTCTCGTAAGGGACGCGAAGCGGGCATGGGTGTATCTGGATATCGAGACCAGCTTCCGGGGCGCGGATTACAGGGAGCGCTGTCTGGAGCGGATCCACGCGGCGGCCTCCCGGGAGGAAAAGGAGCTGCGCGCGGCGCACATCCGGGATTTTTCCGCCCTGTTTGACCGGCTGAAGCTTTCTTTTTCCCTGACGGAGGGAGAAAAGGAGAAGCTTCCCACGGACGAGCGGCTGAGACGGGTCCAGGCGGGAGAACGGGATATGGGGCTGATGGAGCTGTATTTTCAGTACGGCAGATACCTTCTCATCTCCTCCAGCCGGCCGGGAAGCCTGCCCGCGAACCTGCAGGGGATCTGGAACGACAAGCTCTATCCGGTATGGGAAAGCAAATTTACGATCAACATCAACACCGAGATGAACTACTGGATCGCGGGCAGCGGGAACCTGAGCGAATGCCAGCTACCGCTGTTTGATCTGCTGGAACGGGTCAAGGAAAGCGGGAAGGAAACGGCGGAAAGGATGTACGGCTGCAGGGGCAGCGTGGCGCATCACAATACGGACCTGTACGGGGATACCGCGCCGCAGGATCACTGCATCACCTCCACCTTCTGGGTCATGGGGGAAGCCTGGCTTGCGACCCATATCTGGGAGCAGTATCTGTATACCGGGGACGAGGCGTTCCTGCGGGAGCATTTTGACGTGCTGGAGCAGTGCGTGCTCTTCTTCTACGACTTCCTGATCGAAGGAGAGGACGGCAGCCTGGTGACCTCGCCCTCCATGTCGCCGGAAAATACCTACCGGAGGGCGGACGGCACGCTGGGCGTGCTCTGCGAGAGCGCGGCGATGGATACGGAGATCCTGCTGGAGCTGTTCTCCTGCTATATCAACGCCTGCCGGACGCTTCATCTGAAGGAGGAACGGATCAGAAAGGCGGAAGAAGTGATGGCCCGTTTCCCGAAGCTGAAGATCGGAAAACACGGGCAACTGATGGAGTGGATGGAGGACTATGAAGAGCCGGAGCCGGGACACCGGCACATTTCCCATGTGTACGGCGTCTATCCGGGCAGCTCCATTTCCTGGGAAAAGACGAGGGAGCTGATGGAGGCCGCGAAGGTGACGCTCGAGAGGCGTCTGGCAAACGGCGGCGGCCATACCGGCTGGTCCAGGGCGTGGATCATCGGCCTGTGGACCCGCTTCCGGGAGGGAAAGAAAGCCTTTGAAAATCTGCAGGCGATCCTTACCATGGGAACCTATCCGAATCTGATGGACAACCATCCGCTTGGGGAGTTCGGCTATGTCTTCCAGATCGACGGCAATCTGGGAGCCTCCGCGGCGGTCCTGGAGATGCTGGCCTACAGCAGGCCGGAGCGGCTGGAGCTTCTGCCGGCCATTACGGAGGAGACCGCGGGCGGCAGCCTGAGCGGGATGGGCTTAAGAAGCGGCGGCACGCTTTCCATGGAGTGGAAGGACGGGAAGGTCGTATGGTACCGGATCCTGCCCGGAAGGGACTGCGTGCTTGAGATTTACGCGAACGGAAAGAAGGAGCGGGCAGAGCTTCACGCGGGCGTGGAATTCTGCCGGAGCATGGAATGACGGCGAAGCGCCGTCCGGCGGTTTTGGAGAGGGCTTTGCGCCGGACGGTTTTGGAGCCGGCGGTTTTGGAGAGGGCTTTGCGCCGGACGGCGTTGAACCGGGCGGCCGCGGGAGGCGGCCGTCCGGCCGGAACGGAGAGTGCATATGAGAGAACGCGGGAGAAGGAACAGAATCCTTGAGAAGGGAAAGAAAAACAGGATCTTCTGGTTTTATCTGCTGACCTATCTGACCGTACTGTTTGTCCCGATGATCATTACCTGTCTGTATTATATCAATATGCTGCGTCTGATCGCGGAGGACGACAGGAAGGAAAAGGAAACGGAGCTGGTCCACGCGGCCGTCCTGATGGATAACCGGCTGGACGAGCTGGAGGATCTGGGGGATACCATCGCGACGAATTCCTATGTGAATTCGTTCCGCAGCAGGAGCAGCGTATTCGATTATCCCAACAGCTACCGGGTGTACGAGCTGTGCGCCTCCCTGCCGGATCTGTACCAGGTCGGCCAGTCCGTTTTTGAGTATTTTATCTTTTTCGATAAAAGCGAGACGGTCATCAGCCAGTCCACAGCCTATACCTATGAGGAATTTTACAATTTATATCTGGAGGATGAAAGCTATCCGGACTATGAGGCATGGTATGCCGATATGAAGGAGGATACGCCCTCCTATGGGCTTTCCCCGGTCGGGCCCTACGTTTATAAGCGCAACGAAACGGAAACGGAGAAAAGGCTCTTCTATTATGAAAGGCCGCTGCTCGCATCCGGGGAAGCGGACCACAGCCGGATCCGGATCTATATGGAGGAGGAAGCCGTAGAGGAGATCCTGCCGGTCGCGGCGGAAGGCAGCGTGCAGATCATCAGGGACCTGACGGGGAAGATCCTGTATTTCGGGCAGGGCGGGAGCGAAGAGCCCTGGGAAGAAGAGCGGGAGGAGGAGCTGGCGCAGCTTCTGTGGGAAAACCGGTCAGCGCAGAAGGACAGGATCCGTTTTGGCGGAGAGTCCTACGAGGTGCTCCGGTATATTTCCGGCCGTTCCAACCTGATGTATTACATGCTCCTTCCGCAGAGCGTGCTGAATGGCCGGATGTTTTCCAGCCTTCTGATCCTGTGCGGCTTCCTGCTGGCCGGAAGCGCGGTGGGCGTGGGGCTGAGCTATCATATGTCCGCGCTGAGCGCGACCCCGATCAATGACATCCTGCACAGCATTTCCCGGACGACCGAGCATTTTAACGGGCATCAGTCGGCCTTTTCCAGCCTGAAGACTACCTTCAGCTATCTGCTGGAGACCAACTCCCGGCTTTCGGAAGCCATAGAAAGCCAGATGCCCTATCTGAGGAACTCCTTCGTCAACCGTCTGCTCTACGGCAGCTACGCGGCGGAGGAGGACATGCAGAGGATCGCGGACAATGTGAAATTTGAATGGAAAAACAGGATCTTCTGCGTCGTCATCTTCCAGTTCCACCTGTTCCGGGACGGGGTGAAGGAAGAGGACGCGAAGCTGATGAATACCTGCATCCTTTCCCTGATCGAGGTCATCGGGAAGCTCCTGCCGGGAGCCCTGCACACCGATCTGGGAGAAGAACAGGTGGTCCTGCTCCTTTCCCTGCCCGCGGAAGACAGGGAAAGCTTTCGGACGAAGGTGGAGGAACATGTGGAGAAGATCAGGGACAGCCTGCCGGCCAGCATTTCGGAAAAGCTGTTCGCCTACGGGGGCAGCGCGGCGGAGGAGCTGGGACAGGTGGCGGAATCCTATCAGAGCGCTTCCTGTATGGTCTGGGATGAGAATGACCAGATCGAAAATGCCGTGATCTGGTACCGGGGGACGCCCGGAGACGCGCCGAAGTATCCGCCGCAGGATCTGGCCGTGAAGCTGGAGCATTTCGTGACGGCAGGAGACAGCCAGGGCCTGCATGACGCGCTGGAGGAGCTGATCCGGAAATATATCATTGAAAACAACCTTCCGGTCTACCTGCAGCATATGCTGCTGAACGAGCTGCAGGCCGTGATCTTCCGTACCATCGGACGCATGGGCATGAAGGAAGAGGTTTACCGTCAGTATTACGCGCAGCTGGAGGAAAATTACAGCCTGCCGCTGATCCAGCAGATCACGGGAACCCTGAATCTGTATAAGCAGGTCTGCGAGTATGTGGAAGCCCAGAAACAGCAGGGAGCGGCGCAGATGATGGACTCCGCTGTGTTCACCGCCTATATCGACGCCAATTTCGGGGACCCGAACCTGTCCTTAAGCTCAGTGGCGGCGGAATTCGGGATCAGCGAAGGCCATCTGTCCAAAATGTTCAAGATGAAATACGGAATGCGTTTTTCCGCCTATGTGGAGGCGGTACGGATGGACAAGGCGAAGGACTTTTTAAAGAGCACCTCCCTGAGCGTCGGCGAGATCTCAGAGCTGACCGGGTACCTTTCCACGAATACCTTCTGCAGGGCCTTTAAAAGGGTGACGGGACTGACCCCTTCCGATTACAGGAACAAGTGACAGATTACGGGAACAGGCAGCAAAAAGGAATCAAAAAATAAGAAGCGTGAAGAAAAAGAGACGGAGAAAGCCTTGATTTTACGGGCTTTCTCCGTTTTTGCACATACCCGTCACGGTTATTGTAGATGGACGGGGCGGGGAAAAGTATGCTAGATTCGGGGCAACGAAACGAGCAAGGAAGGAGGTAACAAAATTGAAGGGAAAAGGGAAAACAAAGAAAACCGGACGGGGAACGCTCCGTCATTATGTGAAAGCGCACTGGCAGTTGTATCTGATGATCCTGCCTCCGCTGATCATGCTTCTGATCTTTTCCTACGCGCCCATGTACGGGCTGCTGATGGCGTTTAAGAATTACAGGGTGATCGACGGGGTCTGGGGCAGTCCCTGGGCGGCGCATTTTGGAATGGATAATTTCATCCGTTTCTTTGAGAACTACAACTTTATGGAGAGCCTGAGGAACACGCTGGTGATCTCCCTGTACACGCTGGTGGTCAACACGCCCTGTTCGATCATCCTGGCGCTGTCCCTGAACTACGCGAAGAACGTGAAATTCAAGAAATTCGTGCAGATGGTGACCTATTCTCCCTATTTTATTTCCACCATCGTATTTGTCGGCATCCTGAATTCCATCTTCGACGTCCGCGTGGGAGCGATCGGAAGCTTTGTGTACAATCATTTCGGCCTGAACATCCTGGGTACGCCGGAGCTGTTCTCTTCCGTCTATGTATGGAGCGGCGTATGGCAGACGGTGGGCTACGGCGCCATCATCTACATCGCGGCGCTCGCGGGAGTGGATATGGAGCAGCATGAAGCGGCGATCATCGACGGCGCGACCCTGCTGCAGCGGATCCGCTACGTGGATCTCCCGGCGATCATGCCTACCGCGGTGATCATGCTGATCCTGGAGACCGGACGGATCCTGAACATGGGATATGAGAAGATCCTCGCCATGCAGAACCAGAACAACCTGTCCATGTCGGAGGTCATTCCCACCTACGCCTACAAGGTGTCGCTGGTGTCGAGCTTCCCGGATTATTCCTACGCGACGGCGATCGGCCTGTTCCAGTCGGCAGTCGGACTGATCATGATCCTTCTGTCGAACGCGATCGCGAAGAAAATGACCGGAGATGGATTCATCTGAGGGGAAAGGGGAAGAAATGAAGAAAAAGAAAATCTCACAGGACAAAGTGGTCTATGTCGTCAATTATATACTGCTGGGGCTCCTGGCGATCGCCGTATTGTATCCGCTGATCTATATCGTGAGCTGTTCCTTCAGCTCCGGCGACGCGCTGATGGCCGGACGGGTCAAGCTTCTGCCGGTGGAGTTCACGCTGCTCAGTTATAAGACGGTATTTGAATACGAAAGCATCTGGACCGGCTACCTGAATTCCATCATCTATACGGTGGTGGGAACGGTGATCAGCATCGTGCTGACGATCTTCGCGGCCTACCCGCTTTCCCGGGATGATTTCCGGGGCGGAAATATATTGATGAAGCTGTTTCTGTTCACCATGCTGTTCAGCGGCGGACTGGTCCCTACCTATCTGCTGGTGAAGAACCTGGGCCTCATCGATACCATGTGGGCGGTGGTGCTTCCCACGGCGGTCAACGCCTACAACATGATCGTGGCGAGGACCTTCTTCAAGCAGACGATCCCGAAGGACCTGCAGGAGGCGGCGGAGCTGGACGGCTGTTCCGATTTCAAGTTCTTTACGAAGATCGTGGTCCCGCTGTCCACGCCCATCATCGCGGTGCTCTGCCTCTGGGTGGCGATCGGCCTGTGGAACGGGTATTTCAATCCCCTGATCTACATCAACTCGGAGAACAAATATCCGCTGCAGCTGATCTTAAGAAGGATCCTGCTGATGGCGCAGGTGGATTTCGGGAATTCCGCTGTAGATCCCAGAGTGGTGATGGAGAACCAGTACTTGAGCCAGATGCTCCGGTACGGAACGATCATCATCAGCAGTCTGCCTTTGATGCTGATCTATCCCTTTGTGCAGAAGTATTTTGTAAAGGGCGTTATGATCGGCGCGGTCAAGGGCTGATACATTCCTGCCGTTATAAAACCGGGCACCTGCCCGTGCGTTTATAAATCTATCCAAAAAAGGAGGAAGAAAAAGTGAAAAAGAAGACATTATTCAGAAAGAGGCTGCTTCCCGCTGTCATGGCGGCAGTCATGGGCGCTTCCCTTCTGGCAGGCTGCGGAAACGGCGGCAGCGCTTCCACAGGCGGCACTGCTGCGGCAGACGGCAGCACTTCCGCAGGCGACAGCGCGGATGCCGGCAGCGGCGATCCGTTCGAGTTTGAGTCCGTGAGCGACGTGACCTTCCCGCTGAAGGAGAAGCTGACGCTGGACGTGTTCGTATATGCGTCCCTGACGGGCGGCGGCACCTATCAGGACAACTACGTGACGGACTGGATCGAGGACCAGACGAACATTCATCTGAACTTCGTCTATGATGTGGATGGAGACGATGCGAAGACCAAGCTGAACCTGGTCATGACGGATCCCAACAATCTGCCTGACCTGTTCCTGGCGACCGGCTGGACCAAGACGGAGCTGCAGAATTACGGACAGCAGGGGCTGATCATTCCGCTGAACGATATGCTGGAGGATGCTCCCAACTGGAACGCATTGAATGAGGAAAGCCCGCTGAGAAAGGCCGACCTGACCATGCCTGACGGTAACATTTATACCTATGGCGACGACAATGAATGCTTCCACTGCCGTTATCAGAACAGAATGTACATCTACATGCCCTGGGTGGAAAAGCTGAACGACGGCAAGATCCCGGAGACCACGGAAGAGCTGTATGAGTTTTTGAAGAAAGTGAAGACCGAGGATCCCAACGGAAACGGCATCGCGGACGAGATTCCCATGACCGGATACATCGGCGGCTGGGCCTCCGATCCGACTGTATGGATGATCAACTCCTTCGTACAGTGCAACAACCCTCTGAGCAACACGAACCCCACCGTCGCGGCGGGCCTTGTGGTGAACGACGAGGGCAAGATTGAATACTCCGTAATGAAGGACGAATACAGGGACGCGCTCGCCTATATCAACAAGCTGTATGAGGAAGGCCTGCTGGATCCCCAGACCTTTACCCAGGACGCGACCCAGTTTACGGCGACGCTGAAGAACGAGACCCCTCTGGTAGCGGTTTATCCGGCCGGCGGTCCGCAGATTGATGATGAATTCTGGGCGAACCAGCCTGGTGTGTGGCAGGATTGGGAGATCTTCTGCCCGGTGGAAGGCCCTGACGGCGTGAGACTGGCAGCCATGAATCTGGACAACTACTTCGCTATGGGTATCGGCAGTATTTCTTCTACCTGTGAATATCCGGAGATCGTAGTCGCCTTGTTAGACTTCCTGGCAAGTGAGGAAGCAAATTATGTGCAGTCCTGGGGACCGGAAGGCCTTGGATGGCAGTATACCAATGAGGGAACCTCCCTGGCGGGTGACACGCCTGTGGTTGAGAAGCTTAACATTCCGGAAGATTACGACTGGCTTGGAAACGGTTATGAGAAGGATTATTCCGGAGAAGACGGAAAGCATTATCGCTGGGCGTCTGACGCCTCTGTAAGATGCAGCACCGCAAGGTTCCGCGGCGAAGTAAAGGTTAATGAGCCGGCGGAATGCGATGGTGAGTATAATCTGCAGAAGTGGGCGGAGCAGTACGCGGAATTTTCACCCACTCTGGAATCCATGGTTCCCAACCTGACCTTTGAGGGAAGCGACGCGCAGTTCATTTCCGAAGCGACGCTGTCCATTGGCGGTTATGTCAACCAGGCGCTGGTGCAGTTTGTGACGGGCGACATGGATATTGATACTCAGTGGGACGAGTACATCTCCACGCTGGAGAGCATGGGTGTACAGCAGTATATCGACACTTACCAGAAATGCTATGACGCTTACGAGCAGAACGCGCAGTAAGGAAAGCCAAAGGCAGGATCGGTAAAAATGGAATAAGATAAGATCATTTTTAAATGAGGGTGTCCCTCCGGACATCCTCATTTAAAAATTCAGGATGTAAATGCCAATTGGATAGCCATGCAGGAAATCACATCATGTTTTTTGGATGACAAAGAGAAGGAAAAGAGAGGGAAAATGGACAAAATTTTATACGGAGCGGCATACTACGACGAATACATGCCTTACGACAGGCTGGATACGGACATCGCCATGATGAAAAAGGCGGGGATCAACGTGATCCGGATCGCGGAATCCACCTGGAGCAGCGAGGAACCCCAGGAGGGCGTGTTTGATTTTTCCCATGTGACGAGGGTGCTTAACGCCTGTGAAAAGGCCGGGATTTCCGTGATCGTGGGAACGCCCACCTATGCCATCCCGGCCTGGATGGCGAAGGCCTATCCGGAGGTGATGGTGACGGACAAAAGCGGGAAGCGGCCTTATGGGGCAAGGCAGATCATGGACATCACCCACCCGGCCTACCGCTTTTTCGCGGAGCGCATCATCCGGAAGCTGATGGAGGCGGTGCAGGGCTATTCCTGCGTCATCGGCTTTCAGCTTGATAATGAAACCAAGCATTTCGGCACCTGCAGCGAAAACGTGCAGCAGATGTTTGTCCGCCATATGAGGGAGCGCTACAACGGAGACCTGGAGCAGATGAACCGGGATTTCGGCCTGAACTACTGGAGCAACCGGATCAATTCCTGGGAGGAATTTCCCAGCATGGTCGGAACCATCAACGGAAGCCTTGGATGTACATTTGAAGCATTTCAGAGGCAGCAGGTGACGGATTTTCTCATGCGTCAGTCTGAAATCGTGCGGGAATACTGCCGTCCGGATCAGTTCATCACCCATAACTTTGATTTTTCCTGGAAGAACCATTCCTTCGGCGTGCAGTCGGAGGTGGATCATTATCAGGCGGCGCGGGCGCTCACCATCGCGGGCTGCGATATCTATCACCCTTCCCAGGATAAGCTGACGGGAAAGGAGATCGCTTTCTGCGGCAGCCTGACCCGTTCTCTGAAAAAGGACAATTACCTGGTGATCGAAACAGAGGCCCAGGGCTTTGCGGAGTGGACGCCCTATGAGGGACAGCTTCGCCTGCAGGCGTTCAGCCATCTGGCCTACGGCGCGGACAGCGTGATGTACTGGCACTGGCACTCCATCCATAACGCCTGCGAGACCTACTGGAAGGGCATCCTGAGCCATGATTTCGCGGAAAACGCGGTCTACCGGGAGGTCTGCCGCGTCGGCGAGGAACTTTCCCGCCTGAGCCCGCATCTGCTGCATCAAAAAAAGAAAAATAAAGCGGCTATCCTGGTGAGCAATCCTTCCCTTACCGCGCTCAAATGGTTCCCCTTCCCGGCCGGAGCGGAGGGCGGCATGAACTATAACGATGTGGTGCGCTGGATCTTCGACGCCCTTTATGAGAGCAACATCGGCTGCGATTTTGTCAGTCCCGAAGAGACGGATCTGGCCCATTATGACGTGCTGTTCGTACCTGCTCTCTACAGCGCGCCGGAAGACTGCCTTGCGCGCATCCGGGACTATGCGGCGCAGGGAGGAACGGTGGTCGCCACCTTCAAGACCGCTTTTACCAATGAAAATGTGAAGGTCTGGCCGGACGAACAGCCTCACCTGCTGAAGGACTGCTTCGGCGTGCTGTATCATGAATTTACGGCCCCTGTGGACGTATTCCTGAAGGAAAACGGGGATGGACAGTCAGAGGAAGCCTTTCACAATCTGTCCCGTGAGGACCGTCGGGCACATCTGTTTATGGAATTTCTGGAACCCCAGGGCGCGCAGGTACTGGCTTCCTATGACCATTACGCCTGGGGAAAATATGCGGCCGTCACCAGAAACGATTACGGAAAGGGAACCTGCATCTATCTGGGCTGCATGACCTCATCCGCTTATCTGAAAGCGCTGATCGGGGCGCTGTGGCAGGAGAAGGGGCTTTCTGACTGGAAGCAGGAGTATGCCTTCCCGCTGGTGATCACGGAAGGGACGAATCAGGAAGGGAAGCATCTTACCTGGTATCTGAACTATACAAAAGAGCCGCAGCGCTGTATCTGTCCCCAGGGCGGAACGGAACTGCTTTCCGGGGAAATATATATGCCGGGGCAGGAGTTTACGATCGGAGGATGGGATTTAAGGATTGTAGAAATATAATTGTTTCAGCGGCAAAAGGAGGGAACATGAAGGAGCAGAAGCATTTCATCAGGAAGGAAGCGGCGTCCCGCTGGCTGGACGCGCAGCCGCTGGGGAACGGATTCCTGGGGGCGATGGTCTACGGGCAGACCACCAGGGACAGGATCCAGTTGAACGAGGATTCCCTGTGGCACGGGAAGTTCCGGGACAGGATCAACCCGCACGCGAAGGAGTATCTGCCGAAGGTGCAGAAGCTGATCCTGGACAGAAAATTTGAGGAAGCGGAGGAGCTGATGTTTTCCCAGATGATCTCCGTTCCCACCAATATGAGAAATTTTTCCACGCTGGGAGAGCTGGATCTGGCGATGAACTGCAAGCTGCCGTTCCAGATGGGGTGGCTGCCGGAGTCCGACGGGGAAAATTATGAGTCCGACCTGAACATGGAGGAGGGGATCCTGCGGATCAGCCACGAGGAGAACGGGGTGCGCTATGAGAGGGAAATGTTCGTAAGCAACCCCGACCGGGTGCTCTGCATCCGCTTAAAGAGCAGCCGCAAGAAGGCGATCCGCCTGGATATGGTGCTGAACCGGGTGCCCTTTACGGACCAGAAGCTGCCGGACGACAGAAGGCCGGGCAAATTCGTCAGCGCCGGGGTCTGGCCGGTTTCCCGGTGCGAGCGGATCTATACGGAGGAGGGAAACCGCCTTTTCATGGAAGGGGATGAAAACGGCACCCGTTTCGCGACGGCCCTCACCGTTGTGACGGACGGAACCCTGGAGGACTGCTATTCGAAGCTGGTGGCGCATGGGGCGACGGAGGTCGCGATCTTTCTCGCGGCCTGCACCGACAACCGGGAAGCGGATTTTCTCCTGCATGTGAAGAAAACTCTTTCAGCGGCACGGGAAAAAGGGTATGATAGGATCAGGGCGGATCATGCGGCGGATTTTTCTTCCTATATGAAAAAGTGTTCCCTCTCGGTGGAAGAGGAGGAAAAGGCGGGGCTGTATTTTACATACGCCAGGTATCTGATGGTATCCGCGGGCAGGGAGGGCTCCACGGCCATGAACCTGCAGGGAATCTGGAACCAGGAATTCCATCCGAGCTGGGAGAGCAAGTATACCACCAACATCAATGTGCAGATGAACTACTGGCCGGCGGAGGTATGCAACCTGTCCTCCCTGCACGAACCGCTCTTCGACCTGATCCATGTGATCCGGGAGAGAGGAAGGGACGTGGCGAAGAGGATGTACGGCTGCAGGGGTTCGGTGTGCCACCACAACACGGATCTCTACGGCGACTGCGGCACGCAGGACATGTACGCGGCGGCGGCCTTCTGGCAGATGGGCGGGGCGTGGCTGGCGCTGCATCTGTGGGAGCACTATCTCTATACGCTGGATGAGGAGTTTTTGCGCAGGGAATATCCGGTGATGGAGGATTTCGCCCTGTTCTTCGTGGATTTCCTGATCGAGGACAGGGAAGGCTATCTGGTGACCTGTCCTTCCGTATCGCCGGAAAACCGGTTCGTCCTGGAGGACGGCTCCGATACGCCGGTCTGCGCGGGGCCGACTATGGACAACCAGATTATCCGCGCGCTGATGAAGGCCTGCCTGAAGGCGGGAGAGATCCTGGGGATCGAAAGCCCTTACCGGGCGGATTTTGAAAGAGTCATCGGGAAGCTGCGTCCCAATCAGGTGGATTCCATCGGCAGGCTGAAGGAATGGGCGCAGGAGGAGAAGGAGCTGACGCCGGATATGGTGCATACCTCCCATCTGTGGGCGGTCTATCCGGGAGACGAGATCTCCTGGGATAAGGATCCGGAGATTTATGAGGCGGCAAAGAAGTCGCTTTATTCCAGGATCGAGCATGGGGCCAAGGCCACCGGCTGGGGCGGCGCGTGGCATATCGCCTTCTTCGCCAGATTCCTGAACGGAGAAGGGGCGGGAGACGCCATCGACAAGATGCTGGAAACGAGCCTGACGGCGAGCATGCTGAACGCAGGATATGTGTTCCAGATCGACGGAAACCTGGGGCTTCTTTCCGGAATGGCGGAATGCCTGCTGCAGAGCCATGCCGGCATCCATTTCTTGCCCGCCCTTCCGCCGAAGTGGGAAAACGGACAGGTAAAGGGACTGCGCGCGAGAGGCGCCGTCGAAACGGATCTGGAGTGGAAGGACGGAAAGCTGCAGAAGGCGGCGGTGCGTCCGGAAAAGAGCGGAAGAACCGTATTTGTCGGAGCTGCGCCTGCGGGTATTTTCTGTGAAGGAAAAGAGGTGGCTCACAGCGCGGCAGAGCATGGCTATGCGGTGACGCTGGAAGCGGGAAAAGAATACGAATTTGTGTTCTGATTCAGGAGGGAGGATGCAGAATGGAGAGCAGAATACGGATCAATCAGGACTGGAAGTTTATGCACGGGGATTTCCCGGAGGCCAGGGAAGCCGGATTTGACGACAGGGAGTGGTACGACATCGGGATTCCCCACTCCTTCGGCATCCCGTATTTCATGGAAAAACAGTTTTATATCGGCTATGGCTGCTATCGCAGGTGGCTGCAGGTGCAGGAGGACTGGACGGACAGGAAGCTGTATCTGGAATTCCAGGGGAGCTTTCAGGAGACGGAGGTCTACGTGAACGGAAAACCGGCGGGCAGCCATAAGGGAGGCTATACGGCATTTCTGATCGAGATCACGCCCTTCGTACATCCGGGCAGGAACCTGATCTTTGTGCGGGTGAACAACCTGTGGAACGCCAGGATCGCGCCAAGGGCCGGAGAGCATGTGTTCAACGGCGGCATTTACCGGGACGTGAGCCTCCTGGTAAAGGACGCCGTACATGTGGCCTGGTACGGCACCCGGGTGACGACGCCCGAGGTATCGAAGGAGAGGGCGCGGGTGGTCGTGGAGACCGAGGTGGAAAATACCGGCTGTGAGGCTGCGTCAGGGACGCTGGAATCCATCCTGCTGTTTGAGGGAAAAGAGGCGGGAAGGATGAGGAGCCGCTTCGCCGTCTCGGCTGGGGAAACGGCTCTGCTGGAGCAGGAAGTCTGGCTGGAGGAGCCCAGGCTGTGGCATCCGGATACGCCGCAGCTGTATACGCTGGTGAGCCGGGTATACCGGGATGAAAAGCAGGTGGACGAGCTGGAGACCGGATTTGGGATCCGGTGGTTTTCGTTCACGGCGGACCGCGGATTTTTCCTGAACGGGGAGCATTTTGAGATCCATGGCGCGAACGTGCACCAGGATCAGGCGGGCTGGGCGGATGCCGTGACCCATACGGCGATCAGAAGGGACATCGCCATGGTGAAGGAGTGCGGGATGAATTTCATCCGCGGATCTCACTATCCGCACCATCCGTATTTCGCGGAGGAATGCGACCGTCAGGGCATCCTGTTCTGGTCCGAGAACTGCTTCTGGGGGACGGGCGGCGTCAAGGAGGAAGGCTACTGGACCGCCAGTGCATATCCGGTGAAGGAAGAGGACGAGGAGGAATTTGAGGCAAGCTGCCTGCAGACGCTTTCGGAGATGATCCGGGTCAACAGAAATCATCCCAGCATTATCGTATGGAGCATGTGCAACGAGCCCTTTTTCTCCGATCTGGAAGTGCTTCCCAAGGCACGGGCGCTGGTAAAGAAGCTGGTGGAATACAGCCACAGGCTGGATCCTTCCCGGCCGGCGGCGGTGGGCGGCGCACAGCGGGGCGGCTTCGACGTGCTGGGAGACATCGCGGGCTACAACGGGGACGGCGCGGCGATTTTTTCCGACCCGGGCTTTCCCAATTTCGTGTCGGAATATGGAAGCAGCGTGGAGGACCGTCCGGGAACCTTTTCCCACCGGTATCGGGATGGGGTGGAGCAGGATTATCCCTGGAGGAGCGGAAAATCCCTCTGGTGTGCCTTCCATCACGGAAGCATCCTGGGCGATATGGGGCACATGGGAATGATCGACTACTACCGGCTCCCGCTGGATACCTGGTACTGGTACCGGGAAAACCTGGCCGGAATCCCCCGACCGGAGGTTCCCGGGAAGGGGACGCCCGCCCGGATCCGGCTGACGGCGGACCGGCTGTGCCTGAAGTGCGACGGAACGGAGGATGTGAAGATCATCGCAGAGGTCCTTGATAAAGAGGAAAAACGGATCGACTGCGATCCGCAGATCGAGCTTCGGGTGACGGAGGGACCGGGGCGGTTCCCCACGGGGAAGACATTCGTGTTTTCTTCTGAAAAAAAGAACCTGATCCAGGGGATCGGAGCCATCACCCTCCGGCCCTTTGGAGGTGGACAGATCGTGGTGAGAGCATTCTGCGAAGGGCTTTCCTGCGATGAGCTTCGTATTTTTGCGCAGGGAGAGCCGGCTTTGGGAGAAAGAAGGGAGCTTTTGCCGCCGCCCTACGTCTGTGATGAGCCGAAGCGGAAAAAGCTGGACAATATCGCCATCAGCCGGCCGGTTTTCTGCAGCAGCGCGCAGGAAGCGCATCCGGCCCGGAATGTGACCAACGGGGATATGGAGACATTCTGGAAGCCGGAGCCGGAGGATCCGGAACGGATGGTGTTGGTGGACCTGGAGGGAACGAAGGAGATCCGGAGCGTGGTGATCGTCTTTGCGGAGGTCACGGACGCGGACTATGAGATCCTGCTGACGGACGACAGGAAAACCTTCCGGAGTGTGTATACTTCGGAAAAAGCCAATATCGACAATTTTGTCACGGTGCATCTGCCCGGTGAAAAGACCAGGTATGTCTGCGTGCGTTTCCCGGAGCGGGCCGTCGGCATATATAAGGTGGAGGTATTCGCCTGAGAACAAAGGCCGAAGGATGACGGAAAAGAGAATCACGATGAAAGAAATCTATGCAAAATATCAGTGCGGGGACATGAGCGCCCTTTATCTGCGGGATACGGAAAAGAATACGGTGGGGCTGACGCTTCTGCCGGAAGCGCTGGCGGATCAGGCCGTACCGGAGGGCTGGTGGAACATTGAGCCTGCGGTGCAGCTCAAGCTGATCGGAGACGGCTATGCGCAGGGCTTCGCACAGGGGCATTCCATGCGAAATTCCGATTCCACCCGGTCCCTTCGCTTCCGGGAACAGCGGGCGGAAAAAAAGGAGGACGGGCTGCGCGTGGTAACGGTGCTGGCAGACGAGCGGGTGGAAGCCAGGCATTATCTGGAATACCGGGACGGAACGAAGTATCTGCGGATGTACAGCGAGGTGACGGCGCTTTCCGACATCGGGCTGGAAATGCTCTCTTCCTACAACCTGTGCGGCTTTTCCTGCGTGGGAGAGGGGCTTCGGACACAGGACTTCATCCTGCACCGGATGCAGAGCAAATGGAGCATGGAGGGCAGGCTGGAGAGCGAGGCTTTTCCCGATCTGAATCTGGAGCCTTCCTGGCTTCGGATCGGAGCGGGCAGCCTGCGCTTCGGACAGGTGGGTTCCATGCCGGTGCGCCGGTACTTTCCATGGATGGTGGCTGAGGATCGCGCCTTCGGCTACGGCATCGGGCTCCAGCTCTGCAATCCCGGCTCCTGGCAGATGGAGGTCTATAATATCGATGAAAGGATCTCCCTTTCCGGAGGGCTGGCGGACCGGGAATTCGGCCATTGGGTGAAAAATCTGAAAAGGGGAGAGGTATTCCGGACGCCGGAAGCCATCGCGACGGTGGCAGCAGAGGATGTGGACGGGATCAGCCACCGTCTGACCCGGGCGCAGGAAGAGAACCTGTTAAAGGTTCCGGAACCGGAAAGGGATCTTCCGGTCATTTTCAACGAATACTGCACCAGCTGGGGAACGCCGTCCGAGGAGGAGATGCTGAGCTTGATCGAAAGCCTGAAGGGACATTCGATCCGTTACTGCGTAATGGATGCAGGATGGTTTGTCAAAAAGGGACAGGACTGGTCCAGCATCGGCGACTGGGAGGTAAACGAGGAGCTGTTCCCCCACGGGCTGCGGTTCCTGGCGGACCGGATCCGGGAGGCGGGGATGATCCCCGGCATCTGGTTTGAAATGGAAAATGTGGGAGCCGGCTCGAAAGCGTTTGGAAAAGAGGAATGGCTCCTGACCCGGGACGGCTGTCCTTTGCAGGTGGGGCCGAGGCGCTTCCTGGATTTTCGTAAGAAAGAGGTACAGGACTATCTGGCAGAAAGAGTGATCGATCAGCTGCGCAGCTGGAACATGGGATACCTGAAGGTGGACTACAACGACAACATCGGGATCGGCTGTGACGGAGCGGAATCCCAGGGCGAGGGACTGCGGCAGCATCTGGAAGGGGTGCAGGAATTCTGGAGGAAACTGCGCCGGGAGCTTCCGGAGCTGGTGATCGAAAACTGCTCCTCCGGCGGGCACCGGCTGGAGCCCTCCATGCAGGCTCTTGCTTCCATGGCCTCCTTTTCCGATGCGCATGAGTGCGAGATCATCCCCATCCTGGCGGCAAACGTGACACGGGCGATCCTGCCGGCTCAGAGTCAGATCTGGGCGGTGCTGCGCAGCAAAGATACCGAAAAGCGGCTTTACTATTCTCTCTGCAATACCTTCCTCGGACGCATGTGCCTGTCGGGGGACGTTCGGGAGCTGGAGGACTGGCAGTGGAAGGCCGTGGACGAGGCGATCCGTTTTTATGAGCGGTGTGCGCCGCTCATCCGGTCCGGGCGCAGCTACAGACAGGGGCCCCGCGTCAGGGACTATAACCATCCCGCAGGCTGGCAGGCGGTATGCAGAGTGAACGGAGAGAGCGGCCAGATGCTGGTGGTGTTTCACCGCTTCCATGACAGCGGGGAGGAAACCGCAATCCGGCTGCCTGCCGGGGAAGGCGAAGCATGGGAGCTGAAGGAGGCCTTCCACAGAAACGGGATCCGGGAACGGCTGGAAGGAAACCGCCTGACGGCGCAGGGCCTTCAGGATTTCGATGCGGCGGTATGGCTTCTGCAGAAAAAAACGGAGAAAGAATCCGGAATGTGATATAATCATGAAAAAAGGAGAAAAAGAAAATGGCAAAAACAAAGCTGGCAATGAATCCCTATCTGCCCTCCTGGGAATATATCCCGGACGGCGAACCTTATGTTTTTGACGGGAGAGTTTATGTATACGGCTCCCATGACTTTTTCCGCGGGAACGCCTACTGCCTGGGCGATTATGTGTGCTGGTCCGCGCCGGTGGACGACCTGGGGAACTGGCGCTGCGAGGGCGTGATCTATGAAAAGACGCAGGATCCCTTCAATCCGGACGGACACATGTGCCTGTACGCGCCGGATGTGACCGTTGGCCCGGACGGAAGATATTATCTGTATTATGTGCTGGATAAGGTATCGGTGGTATCTGTGGCGGTCTGCGACACTCCTGCGGGGAAATATGAATTTTACGGCTATGTTCATTATGCGGACGGCACCAGACTGGGAGAAAGAGAGGGAGACGAGCCGCAGTTTGATCCCGGTGTGCTGACGGAAGGGGATCGGACCTATCTGTATACCGGCTTCTGCGCCGTCGGGGACAAATCCAGAAGCGGCGCGATGGGAACCGTCCTGGGAAAGGATATGCTGACCATCGTAGAGGAGCCGGTGATCATAGCTCCCAGCGAGCCCTACAGCAAGGGAAGCGGCTACGAAGGCCATGAGTTCTTTGAGGCTCCCTCGATCCGGAAGAGAGGCGATACCTATTATTTTGTGTACTCCTCCATCGTGATGCACGAGCTGTGCTATGCCACCAGCAAGGATCCCATGAGCGGCTTTGTCTATGGCGGCGTCATCATCAGCAACTGCGACCTGCATATCGACACCTATAAGCCTGCCGACAAGCCCATGTATTACGGGGCCAACAATCACGGAAGCATCGTGGAGATCGAAGGGGACTGGTTTATTTTCTACCACCGGCATACGGAGGGCATCAATTTCTGCAGACAGGGCTGCATGGAGCAGATTTCCTTTACCCGGGACGGACGGATCCCTCAGGTGGAGATGACCTCCTGCGGCGGCAATCACGGTCCGCTGCCGGGAAAAGGAGAGTATGAAGCCTATCATGCCTGCAATCTGTTCTGCAGGACGGAGGCGGTATATACCGGAGAGGCGGGCTTCTGGATGGACAACCGCTTCCCCAAGATCACTCAGGACGGCGGTGACGGGGATGAGCGGCCGGGCTTTATCGCCAATATGAGAGACGGCGCCAATGCGGGCTTCAAGTATTTTGACTGTAAAGGCGTAAAACGGGTATCCATCCGGGTGCGCGGCTACTGCAAGGGAGAATTCCATGTTAAGACTGCATGGGACGGCCCTTCTCTGGGAAGCATCCCGGTGGTATTTTCCAATATCTGGAAGGAGTATACTGCCGAGATCGCCATTCCGGACGGCGTGCATGCCCTGTATTTTGAATATCAGGGAAGCGGCGGCGCAAGCCTGGCGTCCTTTAAGCTGGAGTAAAGGGGCTGTATCGGACGAGGAGGTGCTGGCTGTGAAAAAGGGGAGCATTTTTTTGCTGCTTTTGTGTATCTGCCTGCTTTTGACGGCGGGCTGCGGCGCAGGGAGCGGGGGAGAGCCGGAGCGCGCACAGGGGACGGAAAGCGTGGAAGAAACGGAGCGCGCACAGGGGACGGAAAGCGCGGAAGAAACGGATCAGGCGGACGGGACGGAAGCGCTTGCCATCTATTTTTTCCATGACACCGCCTGCGGATCGTGCGACGGGACGAAGGAATTCCGGGAGATCATTTCGGAGCAGCTTTACCCGTACGAAAAGGCGCGTCCCTACCGCCTGAATGTGAAGAACGTTTTCAAAAGCGAGGAGCGCAGCCGGGCGGAGGAGATCCTGGCGGAGCAGGGGCTTACGATGCAGGAGGTCTCTTTCCCGATGATGCTGATCAACGGGAAAGTATATGAAGGGCTCGATGAGATCGCGGCCAATATCCAGAAGGAATATTTTGCGGGCATGGTTTCGGAGGCGGTCTATTTTTACCGGGAGGACTGCCCGGAGTGCATCGGCCTGTCCGCCTTCCTGGACAGCCTGCCGGAGACGGTGAAGGTGGGCAGCGTTTCCGTGCCGGTGGCGCTGCAGCGCTTCAACTCCCGTGAGGGGGACAACGGGGACCGGATCAGAGCGCTGTTTGACGCTTATCAGGTGCCTGAGGAGGATCAGATGGTGCCCATCGTATTTGTGGGCGACCGTTATCTTGCAGGGGCGGAGGAAATCGAAGAAAACCTCATTCCCTATCTGGAAGCCGGGTACGGACTGAAGGAAACGGAAGAATAAGAGAGGCGGAAGCGCGGCCCGTTTTGCCAAAGAAGGAAGGGCGGGCCGCTTCAGGAGGAAGGGTATATGCTTACAGTTGAGGCAAAAAAGAGAGACGGGATCGTATCGGCGGCCAGAGAAGGGGACGCCCTGCTGCTTCGGACGCAGCTGGGAATGCTGCGGCTGGAACCGAAGCGGGCCGATGTGATCCGCATCCGCTATACGCGCCGGGAGACGTTTGCAGAGCAGACCGGGATCGGGATCAGCGAGAACCGGGGCTTTGCGGATTGGAGCTTTGCGGAAACAGAAAAGGAGATCGAGGTAACGACGGACAGGCTCAGACTTTCCGTCTCCCGTTCTGATGCGGCGGTCCGCTATTTCGATGCGGACGGGAGGCTGCTCCTTTCGGAGCGGGCCAAGGACCCGAGGGAGCTGGAGGAATTCGATTCCTGCCGCATCCCGGAGGGCGGGGACGCCGGAGTGGAGGAGGTCGTCACCGCAGACGGGGTGAAAAAGATGGTGAACCAGATACGGACGGAAGCCGTAAAGAAGCTGTACCATACCAGGCTGCACCTTATTTTTCAGGAGAAGGAGTGTCTGTACGGCCTGGGACAGGCCGAGGAAGGGGCGCTGAACCTGCGCGGCACTGTGCAGTATCTGCATCAGGCCAACCGCAAGATCGCCGTTCCCTTTTTGGTTTCCAGCCTGAATTACGGTCTTCTGTTTGCCACCGGAAGCCCGGCGATCTTTCAGGACACCCAGTACGGATCTTATTTTTATACGGAAGCGGATCCGGAAATGGATTACTATTTCATCGCGGGAGAAAATCTGGACCGGGTGATCGACGGCTATCGTTATCTGACCGGAAGGGCCGCGCTTCTGCCGCAGTGGGCCTATGGCTACATCCAGTCCCAGGAGCGTTACGAAACGCAGGAGGAGATCCTTTCGGTCGCGGAGGGCTACCGGCAGAGGGGGCTGGGGTTGGACGCCCTGGTCCTGGACTGGCTTTCCTGGGAGGACGGAAAGTGGGGACAGAAATCCTTTGACAGGAAGCGGTTCCCCGATGTAGGGGCCATGACGGACAGCCTCCATGAAAAAGGCGTTCATTTTATGATCTCCATCTGGCCGAATATGAGCGAAACCTGCGAGAACTATCAGGAATTCAGGGAGCGGGGGATGCTCCTTCCCGCAAGCGATGTCTACGACGCCTTCCGGGAGGATGCGAGAAAGCTCTACTGGAAGCAGGTTCAGGAGGGACTGTTCCGGTACGGTGTGGACGCATGGTGGTGCGATTCCAGCGAACCCTTTACGCCGGAATGGGCGAGGATGGTGAAGCCGGAGCCGGGAGAGATGTATGCGGACTTTGTCCGGGAGGCGGGGCTTCGGATCCCGGAGGAATTCTGCAATGCCTACGGTCTGGTGCATGCACAGGCCATTTATGAGGGACAGCGCAGCTCCGGCTCCCCCAAGCGGGTGGCGAACCTGACGAGAAACGGCTACACCGGACAGCAGCGCTATGGAACCATCCTCTGGTCCGGAGACATCGAGGCCTCCTGGGACAGATACCGCAGGCAGATCGCGGCGGGGCTGAACTTCTGTGCGGCGGGACTTCCCTACTGGACCCTGGACATCGGCGCTTTTTTCGTAAAAAGAGGACAGCCCTGGTATTGGACCGGAGACTATGAAAAGGGAATGGAGGATTTGGGCTATCAGGAGCTGTATACCAGATGGTTCCAGTACGGCGCCTTCCTGCCGGTATTTCGGGGCCATGGAACCGATGTGCGCCGGGAAATGTGGATGTTAAACGGTCCGGATAACTGCTTCTACGACGCCGTCGTGAAGGCGAGCCGGCTCCGCTACCGGCTGATGCCATACATTTATTCCCTGGCGGGAGCCGTGTGGAAAGAAAACGCCTCCATCATGCGCCTGCTGGCTTTTGACTTCCCTTCCGATGAAAAGGCGTGTGTCTGCGGGGACCAGTATCTGTTCGGGAAAAGCCTGATGGTCTGCCCGGTCACGGAGCCGATGTATTTTGAAACGGACAGCGTGCCGCTGGAGGGAAAGCCCAAAACGAGGACGGTCTATCTTCCCTCCGGCACGGACTGGTATGATTTCCATACCGGCAGGCGTTATGCGGGCGGCCAGACCATAGAGGCGGACGCTCCCATCGACCGGATCCCGCTGTATGTGAGGGCGGGAAGCATCCTGCCTGTGGCCGGACAGCCCGGCGGAAATGTGAAGGAAACGCTGGCCGGGGACGTGACCCTGCTGGTCTATCCCGGTGCGGATGCATCCTTTACCCTGTATGAGGATGCGGGAGACGGGTATGATTATGAAAACGGCGAGTATGCGACGGTGCGGGCTGTATGGAAGGAGGAGACCGGGGAATGTATTCTGGAAGAACCCCAGTCCCCCGCAGGATGGTGCGGATCCCACAGAACATACAGATGGGAAGTGATCGGATGACCCAGGTCCCGCTTCCCGCCGCCCGGAAGGACGGCAGGAGCGGCCGGGGAGGGCGCAGCGGAAGGAACGGCTGCCTTCTCCTGCCGGTTTTCGGGAAAAGGAATGAATGAGGGCCGAAAAAGAGACAAGGCTGAAAAGAGCAAAACAGCCGCAGGCAAAGCAGGATGGCAGATTCGTCCGGGCTTTGCCTGCGGCTGTTTTGCTGGTGCGCCTGGCGGAGAAACGGCGCATCGTAATCCGCTCTGCCATTCCGGAGCGTCTGCGGCGACGGACGGGCCGGGGGCGTGTCGTAACGCTTTTCTTACGTGCCGGTCACTTGCTGAACGGCACTGGCCGGAACCGCAACACAGGCGGAACCATAACAAAACACGGTATAAAAACCATTTGACATTTTGTATTGCGGAAAATATACTGGTATGCGGACAGGTAGAAAAAGTAAGATCGGAACAGATTTGACAGCCGGATCCATGCGGCTGGCTGTTTGTGCGGGAGCGTCACAGACAGCCCTGATGGCAGAAGGGAAAGAGACGCAGTGTTCACCCTGCCGCAGCAAAGCTCTGCTACGCTTCAGAATGGAGATTATCATGGCACTCAGCAAAAAGCCGGTCACCGGCATGAAGGACATCCTTCCCGCGGAGATGGAGATCCGGGATTACTGCATCAGCGTGATCAAGGATACCTACGCGAAGTTTGGTTTTACATCCATAGAGACTCCCTGTGTGGAGAACATCGCCAACCTGACGAACAAACAGGGCGGTGACAATGAAAAACTGATTTTCAAGATCCTGAAGAGAGGAGAAAAGCTGAATCTGGAAACGGCGCAGAGCGAAGCCGATCTGGTGGACGGCGGGCTTCGGTACGATCTGACCGTGCCGCTGTGCCGGTTCTATTCCAACAACGCGAACAATCTGCCCAACCCCTTCAAGGCGCTTCAGATGGGAAATGTATGGCGCGCGGACCGGCCGCAGCGGGGAAGATACCGCCAGTTCATGCAGTGCGACATCGACATCCTGGGCGAGCCCTCCAACCTGGCGGAGATCGAGCTGATTCTGGCCACCACCACCACACTGGGACGGCTGGGATTTAAAAATTTCCAGATCCGCATCAACGAGCGCAGAATTCTGAAGGCCATGGCCGCTTACAGCGGCTTTCCGGAGGAGAGCTTCGATACGGTGTTCATCATCCTGGACAAGATGGACAAGATCGGAAAAGACGGAGTGGCACAGGAGCTTCGGGAGAGCGGTTTCGATCCCGCCGGTGTGGAAAAGTACCTGTCTCTCTTTGAATCGCTGGAGCAGGCGGAGAACGGACTGGAGTGGCTGAAGGAAACGCTGGGAGAGACGCTGGAGAGCGGCGTGATCGAGAATCTGCAGGAGATCGTGGAGAGCGTGACGCAGACGAAGGCCGCCGATTTTGAGATGGTGTTTGATCCCACCCTGGTGCGCGGCATGTCCTATTATACCGGAACCATTTTTGAAATCGCCATTCCGGAATTCGGCGGAAGCTGCGGAGGCGGCGGAAGATATGACAAGATGGTCGGAAAATTTACCGGAAAGGACGTTCCGGCCTGCGGCTTTTCCATCGGCTTTGAGCGGATCATCCTGCTTCTGATGGAGCAGGGCTTTCAGATCCCGGACCGCCCGAAGAAAAAGGTGTTCCTGATTGAAAAGGGCGTATCCGGAAAAGCCCTTGCGGACTGCATCGCCAGGGCGCAGAAGGAGCGGGAGACCGGTACGCAGGTGCTGGTGGCCCGGATGAACAAGAACAAGAAATTCCAGAAGGAACAGCTCATGAAAGAGGGCTGGGAGGAATTTCAGGAGTTTTACAGGGAACCTCTGAAATAGGAAATTTTGCAGAAGGCCTTTTTGCAGGAGCATCCGGAAAAAGGTCATGAAAGATAAGAAGAGCCGCCCCGGGCGGCGAAAGGAGCAGATATGGCTGAATCAATGAAAGGCCTGAAGAGGACCCACAGGTGCGGAGAGCTTTCCGCAGCCAACGTGGGAGAGACCGTCACCGTCATGGGATGGGTGGCAAAACAGAGAAACAAGGGTGGCATCATTTTCGTGGATTTAAGAGACCGTTCCGGCATCCTGCAGATCATCTTTGAAGAAGGCGATGTGGGAGAGGAAGGCTTCGCCAAGGCGGGAAGGCTGCGCAGCGAGTACGTGGCCGCCGTCACCGGACGGGTGGAGCGCCGCGCAGGGGCGGTGAATGAAAATCTGGCCACCGGTGAGATCGAGGTGCGCGCACAGTCCGTCCGCATCCTGTCCGAGGCGCTGACCCCGCCCTTCCCCATTGAAGAGGACTCCAAAACGAAGGAGGAGCTTCGCCTGAAATACCGTTACCTTGACTTAAGAAGGCCCGATCTGCAGAAAAAGATCATGTTAAGAAGCCGTATCACCATGGCGATCCGGGAATTCATGACGAAGGAAGGCTTTCTGGAGATCGAAACGCCCATGCTCACCAAGTCCACGCCGGAGGGAGCGAGAGACTATCTGGTGCCAAGCCGGGTGCATCCGGGCATGTTTTACGCCCTTCCCCAGTCGCCGCAGATTTTCAAGCAGCTGCTGATGTGTTCCGGTTATGACCGGTATTTCCAGATCGCCAGATGCTTCCGGGATGAGGACCTGCGCGCGGACCGTCAGCCGGAGTTCACGCAGGTGGACATGGAGCTGTCCTTCGTGGATCAGGAAGACGTGATGGAGGTCAATGAAAGGCTGATCAAATACATCTGCAGGGAGGCCATCGGCCTGGATGTGCAGCTGCCCCTGCGCAGAATGCCCTGGATCGAGGCCATGAACCGCTTCGGCTCCGACAAGCCGGATACCCGTTTCGGTCTGGAACTGAAGGATGTGTCCGAGGTGGTGAAGGGCTGCGGCTTCGGTGTGTTCACCTCTGCCCTGGAGGCCGGCGGCTCTGTGCGCGGCATCAATGTGAAGGGACAGGCCGGTATGCCCAGAAAGAAGATCGATTCCCTGGTGGAATACGCCAGAGGCTGCGGAGCGAAGGGGCTGGCCTACCTTTCCATCCAGCCGGATGGAAGCTACAAGTCCTCTTTTGCCAAGTTCATGACCGAAGAGGAGCTGAACGCTCTCGCGGCCGCCATGGAAGGAGAAAAGGGAGACCTGCTTCTTTTCGCAGCGGACAAGAATACCATCGTTTATAACGTGCTGGGCGGCCTGCGTCTGGAGCTGGGAAAACAGCTCGGCCTGATCGATGAAAAACGCTTTGACTTCCTGTGGGTGACCGAGTTCCCGCTCTTCGAGTGGAGCGAGGAGGAGAACCGTTACGTCGCCATGCATCATCCTTTCACCATGCCTGTGGAGGAGGATCTGGACCTGCTGGAGACCGATCCCGGAAAGATGCGCGCCAAGGCCTACGACATCGTGTTAAACGGCACGGAGCTGGGCGGCGGAAGTGTGAGAATTTCCGATGAAAACATTCAGGAGCGGATGTTTACGGCCCTCGGATTCAGTAAGGAAAGCGCCCATGAGCGCTTCGGCTTCCTGCTCGACGCCTTCAAATACGGCGTTCCGCCGCACGCCGGACTGGCCTACGGCCTGGACCGTCTGGTCATGCTTCTGACCGGCGCGGAGAGCATCCGTGAGGTCATCGCCTTCCCGAAGGTGAAGGATGCCTCCTGTCTGATGACGGAAGCGCCCAACGTGGTGGATGAAAAACAGCTGGAAGAGCTGGGAATCGCCATCGTGGCAAAGAAAGAGGCAGCGCCCGCCGGGGATGCCGCGGAGCAGACTTCGGCGCAGGAATAAGCTGTAAAAGGGCGGGCGGCGGAAGGAAGGGAATGGCCCGAAAATGACAGCTCGCTCATCATGCGGTCTGTGCGCACGTGCACAGGCCGCATACTTTTTTGTGCACAGACCGCATACTTTTTATTCTTGTATATGCCGGACTTCCATGTTATTATCTTTACAGGCATAAATTTTCTTACAGGGCCGTTCGGCCGATCTGTCAGGACAGAGAACATCTGTCCATTCTGACATCATTTCAGAAACTCTATGCTGAATCTATTTACCCCATGAAACGTTTACAGACCGGCAGGAGCGACTGAAAGGAAAACGCGGCTCCTGGAGAAATATGTGAATGAACGGGGAAAATCTCTGTATTCCTCCGCGCTGGTCCGTCTTCCGGAGCCGCGGTTCGTGGTTTTTTACAACGGCCTGAGGAAAGCGGAGGACGACATGACCCTGAAGCTGTCGGATTCTTTTGAAAGAAAAGAAGGAGAACCGGCACTTGAGCTGAAGGTGAGGCTTCTGAACATCAATCAGGGATCGAATCCGGAGCTGATGAAAAGGTGCCGGACGCTCCGGGAATACAGCGAATTTGTGGCCCGTGTCAGGAAGTGTGTGAAAGAAGAGGCATCTCTGGTGGATGCGGTGGAAAGAGCTGTGACGGAATGTATCCGGGAGGGAATTCTGGAAGAATTCCTTCGCAGTCAGAGGTCGGAGGTGGTAGCCATGTCAATCTTGGAGTATGACCGGGAGGAAGAACTGAAAAAGCTGCGGGACGCGGAATATGAAAATGGAAAGACGGATGGAAGAGCAGAAGGAAAAGCGGAAGCTCTTCTTTTGATTCTGGAATTCCGATGGAAGGTTCTCGGATGGCTGAAGGCGCGTATTTTTCAGGAAACAGACGCGCCTTGTCTGGAAAGCTGGATGAAGGAAGCAATGCGCGCCGGGACGCTGGAGGACTTTCTGGAAAAAACAGGGCTGTCGGAGAACTGAGAAAAGGGCAGAAAGATTCCACGGACTTTAGGTGGTTACGCTGATACCGCTTCCGGCTGGATGTTCCCCATATGTTCCAGCGGGCGGTTCAGAAGGGCAATGGTGCAGCGGATATCCTCCTCATCGGTTTCCGGGTTGGGGGTACACATGCGGAGGACTTTTTTTCCATTCAGCTGGGTGGTCAGGATCTGCGCGTAGCCGGTGTCGGAAAGCTCTCTGGCAAGCTGCACGTTCAGGGCATCACATTCCTGATCGGAAAGTCCTTTGGGCGCATAACGGAAGCAGACCACGCCCTGTCCGGCGGGGGAGACGATCTCCCATCCCGGATATTTCAGAATTTCTTCCTGGGCAAACTCTGCCATCCGGCAGCCGTGATCGATCATTTCTCCGAACCGGTCTGTTCCCACAATCTGCAGGGTGGTCCACAGCTTGAGCGCACGGGCGGGGCGGGTGAGTTCCGGCCCCAGATCCCAGAAATCGGGCAGGCTTCCCTCCGTTTTCGCATCCTCCAGGTATTCCGGATGGGTGGAAAAGCTGCGAAGCAGTGCTTTCTGATCACGTACCAGAACCACGCTGCAGCCGTAAGTCTGCATCATCCATTTATGCGCATCCCAGCTGATGCTGTCGGAAAGTTCAATCCCCGAAAGCAGCAGCCGTCCCTGCCCGGACAAAAGCAGGGATGCGCCGTAAGCGCCGCCCACATGCATCCAGAGATCAAAACGGCGGCAGATACCGGCGATTTTCTCAAGCGGATCAATGCTTCCCGTGTTGGTGGTTCCGGCGGTGGCAACCACAGCGAAAGGACGCAGGCCTGCCGCCAGATCCTTTCTGATCGTCCGTTCCAGGGCATCAGTGTCCATGCGGAAGGCGGCATCCGAGGGAAGAATGCGGATCTGTTCCGGACAGAAGCCGATGATATGAAGGGCTCTGGCCACGGAGGAATGGGTCTGATCGGAAAGATAGGCGACCGCGGCCTTTCGCTCCTGCGGCATGAGCTTTGCATCCCTTGCGGCGGTGAGCGCGGTCAGATTTGCCATGGAGCCGCCGGAGACGAAGAGACCTCCGCAGGTATCCGGATAACCGGCAAGGCTGCCCATCCATTCGACGAGTCTGCGTTCAATGCGTCCGGCTCCGGGCGCGTTTGCCCAGCAGCCCGCGTGATGGTCAAAGGCGCCGGTCATCAGATCGCCCATCCAGGAATAGGGGGAGACCGGACTTGGCACGCAGGCAAAGCAGCGCGGATGCTGCACCAGCGCGCCGGAGGAGCAGATGGCTTTGATTTCCTCAAATACTTCCTCCGCCGGCCGCCCTGCGGATGGAAGAACTTCTTTAAAAGCGGAATCTTTCTCCCTGCCGGATGCCGGATCACTTTGGGTGACCACCTTCTGCGTTTTCATATCCCGGTAAAAGGTAAGGGCGGAATCCAGAAAGCTCTTTATCCATTCCCCTGCCTGTCGGATGTTTTCCTGTCTGTCTCTCATTGAAACCTCCATTCCGGAGCGTAAGCGACGAGGCGAAGAGAAATCGCGAATGCGATTTCTCTGATGCCATCATGGCAATTTGTGACGCTCCGGCACAAATTGTCGTGTAAAAAAATAAGTCATCGGACTTATTTTTTACACTAACCTCCATTCCGGAGCCTGCGCTGGCCTTGTCCCCCGCAGGCTCCGCATTTCTTGACTTTTTCTGATGGGTATTGTACGATTCTTTTATCTATTTGTAAAATTCATGATTTTTATAAATTGCATGAAAAATTTTAATGATTATGGAGGATGCCGCCTGCGGCGGCAGGAGCAGGGCTTTGCTGTGCTTCGGCATGGAGGGAAGATTGAAAAATAAGCCTGATGGCTTATTTTTCAATCGGCAGTTTTGCGCCGAAGCACAAAACTGCTGTGATCGCAGAGTGGCCTCAGCGTAGAACGCTTTGGCATGGAGGAAAAAATGGAGATCAGGAATCTGACCGCATTTGTGCGGGTGGCGGAACTGCAGAGCTTTTCCAGGGCGGCGGAACAGCTGGGATATTCCCAGTCTGCGGTTACAGTACAGATCCGCCAGCTGGAGCAGGAGCTGGGAACGCTTCTGTTTGAACGGATCGGCAGGCATGTCCGCCTGACGGAGGAGGGGGAAGCATTTCTGGAACGGGCTGTCGCCGTGCTGCGGGCGGTGCAGGAAGCGGAAAACGCAGGAAAAGGAAGAAGGAAGGGCGGCGGAAAGCTGCGCATCGGAACGGCGGAATCTCTGCTGATCAGCGTTCTTCCACCGGTTTTTGTGGAGTTCGGACGCAGATGCCCCGGCGCCATTCTGTCCACCAGAACCGCGCCTGTGGAGAAGCTGTTTGAAATGGTGCGGCAGAATGAGATCGACCTTCTGTATTTCCTGGATCGGAAAACGGATTTCCCGGAGTGGATCAAGATGGCGGAGCATCGGGAAAGGGCCGTATTCGTGGCTTCATCCGCCCATCCGCTGGCTAAGGAGAGGCACATCAGCGTGGAGCGGCTTTTAAAGGAGCCGCTGGTTCTGACGGAGCGGGGGATCAGCTATCGATACGAGCTGGAGCAGGCGCTGGCGACGGACGGCATCGCGCTGGAGCCGTTCCTGGAAACGGGAAATACGGACGTGATCACCCGGCTGGTGCGGGAGAACAGAGGCGTTTCCTTCTTGCCGGAATTCGTGGTGAGGGAGGATCTGGAGAGCGGAAGACTGACGGAGCTTTCCGTGGACTGTCCGCAGATCGAGCTGTTCAGCCAGCTTGTTTACCACAGAAACAAGCTGGTCACGCCGCAGATGGAGCTGTTTATCCGGCTGCTGGAGGAACGGATTTCGAAAAAGCCACTGGGATCGGGGGTTGACAAAACAGCGTTTCCTGCATATCCTGTATAGTAGATTGGAAAAAGGCTTGGAACGGAAGAAAACAGTCCATCATCCGGCCGCAGAGAGGGAATGTCACCGGCTGAAAGCATTCCCGGCGCGTAAGGACTGAAGTGCATCCGGGAGCCGGTCCGGCGAAGAGGAGTCAGTCCTGTACAGCCGGATCCGTTCTGCGCTCGTTACGCGCATCAAGTGCAGAAGGAAGGAGTTTTCTGACCTTCTGAACCGGAGTGGAACCGCGGCCCTGCCGTCTTCGGAGTATCGGAGACGGCAGGGCCGTTCTTTCATGATTGAAATGCTGCCTGCGGCAGCAAGGAGGAGGCCGGCAGGAACTAAGGTTCCTGCCAAAGAACGGCTGGCGCCGTTCTTTTATGATTGAAATGCTGCCTGCGGCAGCAAGGAGGAGGTATGGGACTGGTTGGCAGCATCAGAGAAGAGATCCGCATCATCCGGGAGCGGGATCCGGCGATCCATTCCTCGCTGGAGGTATTTCTGTATCCCAGCTTCAAGGTGATGCTCCATTACCGGGTGGCGCACAGGCTGTACCAGGCGGGGCATTTTTTCCTGGCAAGATGGATTTCCCAGCGCGGCGCGAGAAAGACCGGAATTGAAATTCATCCGGGCGCGCAGATCGGAAAGGGCTTCTTCATCGATCACGGAAACGGGGTGATCATCGGGGAAACTACGGTGATCGGTGACAACGTGACCCTTTATCAGGGCGTTACGCTGGGCGGCACGGGAAAGGAGCACGGAAAGCGTCATCCCACGGTGTGCGACAACGTGATGATCAGTGCCGGCGCGAAGGTGCTGGGCTCCTTCACCATCGGAGAAAATTCCAAGATCGGCGCGGGAAGCGTGGTATTAAGTGAGGTTCCGCCCAACTCCACGGTGGTGGGCGTGCCGGGGCGGGTGGTGAAGCGTGGGAATCAGCCCATTCCCAGAGCAACCATGGACCAGGTGCATCTGCCTGACCCCGTGCGGGAGGAAATCTCCGCCCTGCAGAAAGAAAATTCGGAACTGGTGAACAGACTGCTTGACCTGGAGGCGCAGGTGAGGTACCTTAAAAGAGCAGAAGAAAAGGAGAAACAGACGAAATGAAGATTTATAATACTCTCACAAAGAAAAAAGAAGAATTTGTCCCCATCACTCCGGGCGAGGTGAAGATGTATGTGTGCGGCCCCACGGTATACAATCTGATCCACATCGGAAACGCCCGCCCCATGATTGTGTTCGATACGGTGCGCCGCTATTTTGAACACAAGGGATATAAAGTGAATTATGTCAGCAACTTCACCGATGTGGATGACAAGATCATCAAAAAGGCCATCGAGGAGGGCGTGGACGCGGAGGTGATTTCCGAGCGCTATATCGCGGAGTGCAAAAAGGATATGGCGTCTCTGAACGTGCGTCCTGCCACAGTACACCCCCAGGCCACGCAGGAGATCTGCGGCATGCTGGAGATGATCCAGAAGCTGATCGACGACGGCCACGCTTATGTGGCGGACGACGGAACGGTGTACTACCGTGTGAGAAGCTTCCGTGATTATGGAAAGCTGTCCCATAAGAATCTGGACGATCTGGAGGGCGGAAAGCGCTCCCTTCTGGTATCCGGCGAGGATCAGAAAGAGGATCCGCTGGATTTCGTGCTCTGGAAGCCCAGGAAGGAAGGGGAGCCCTACTGGGAGTCTCCCTGGTGCAACGGCCGTCCCGGCTGGCACATCGAATGCTCTGTGATGAGCAAAAAATATCTGGGAGACGAGATCGACATCCACGCGGGGGGAGAGGACCTGATTTTCCCGCACCATGAAAATGAAATCGCACAGTCCGAGGCGGCGAACGGAAAGCCCTTCGCCCATTACTGGATGCATAACGCTTTCCTGAATATCGATAACCGGAAGATGAGCAAGTCCGCAGGAAACTTTTTCACCGTGCGCGACATCATTACCAAATATGATCCCCAGGTGCTGCGCTTCTTCATGCTGTCCGCTCATTACAGAAGCCCTCTGAATTTCTCCGCGGAGCTGATGGAAGCGGCCAAGAACGGTCTGGAGCGCATCCTGACCGCGGTTTCCAATCTGAATTTCCTCCTTTCCAAAGCGCAGGAGAAGGAAATGACGGAAGCGGAAAAGAAGCAGCTGGAGGAAGCGAAGGTCTACACCGTCCGTTTTGACGAGGCCATGGATGATGACTTCAATACGGCGGACGCAATCGCGGCCATTTTTGAGCTGGTGAAATTCATCAATACCAGCACGGACGGCGAATCCTCAAAGGCTTATCTGTCCGCCCTTCACGAACAGATCAGGGAACTTTGCGATGTGTGCGGCCTGATTGTGGACAGGAAGGAAGAAATGCTGGATGAGGAGATTGAAAAGCTGATCGAGGAGCGGCAGGCGGCGAGAAAGGCGAAGAATTTTGCCAGAGCTGATGCGATTCGTAACGAGCTGCTTGAGAAGGGGATTGTCCTGGAGGACACCCGCGAGGGCGTGAAATGGAAGAGAGCCTGACACTTTTGCAGCTGATCCGGCGGGACTTCGGGCTGGGGGAGGTGGACCTGAGAACCCTGTCTCCCCTGACTCTGGCTTTTGTGGGAGACTGTGTGTACGATCTGATCCTGAGGACTGTGATCGTGGAACGGCACAACGCAAGCCCAAATCAGCTGCACCGGGAAAAGAGCCGGCTGGCAAAGGCGCCTTCCCAGGCGGAAATGGCGGAGGCCCTGCAGGAGGAGCTGACGCAGGAGGAGCTTGCCGTCTACCGCCGCGGGCGCAACGCCAAGTCCCATACCACGGCCAAAAACGCCTCCGTGCTGGATTACCGGAAGGCCACCGGGCTGGAAGCTTTGTATGGATGGCTGTATCTGTCCGGACAGGAGGAGCGTCTGCTTCAGCTGATCCGTCTGTCGCTTAACAGACTGGGATGGAAGCTTTGAGCGCGGCCGGCAGGAAGGCCCGCGGAAACCGGCTGGCTGTTCACAGGGCGATTTGTGCCGGAGCGTCACAAATCACTTTCAGGCACCTCCCCGCAGCGGCAGGGCAAAGACTGGCTACGCTCCGGAATGAGGATGATTATGCGATATCAGGAAATGACCATAGAAGGAAGAAACGCGGTGGCGGAAGCCCTGCGTTCCGGGAAACCCATCGACCGGCTTTTCATACAGGATCACTGCCAGGACGGGCCGGTGCTGACGATCAAACGGCTCGCCAGAGCGAAGGATATTCCGGTCAAATATGTGGAAAAAGAGCGGCTGGACCAGCTTTCGGAAACCGGGCGCCATCAGGGCGTCATCGCCTACGCGGCAGCCTATGAATACGCTCAGGTGGAGGACCTGCTGGCGGCTGCGCAGGAGAAGGGAGAGCCTCCTTTTCTCATTCTGCTGGACGGGATTGAGGATCCCCACAATCTGGGAGCCATCATCCGGACGGCTAATCTGGCCGGCGCCCACGGCGTCATCATCCCGAAGGACAGGGCGGCGGGCCTGACGGCCACCGTGGCCCGCACCTCCGCCGGAGCGCTGAACTATACGCCGGTAGCGCGGGTGACCAACCTGGCCAAGACCATGAAGGAACTGAAAAAGCAGGGCATGTGGTTCGTCTGCGCGGATATGGAAGGGACCTCCATGTACGATCTGGACCTGAAGGGTTCCATCGGCCTGGTGATCGGAAACGAGGGAGAAGGAGTCGGCAGGCTGGTGAAGGAAACCTGTGATTTCACGGCTTCCATTCCCATGAAGGGGGACATCGATTCCCTGAACGCCTCCGTGGCGGCCGGAGTTCTGGCCTATGAAATCGTGCGCCAGAGGCTGGGAAAGTAAATGAAGGGGAGGGGATTCCTGACAATCGTCGGCTGCGGCCTTCTGACCGTTTTTCTGGTTTCTCTGGCAGGTTCTGCCCTGTCCGCAGCGCCGCGGCAGAAGCAGGCCGTTTCCATGGAACGGGAAGAGACGGCAGAAAACGATGTCTCCGGGAATGCGGTTTCCAGGAATAAGGTCTCCGGGAATGCGGCTTCCAGGAATAAGGTCTCCGGGAATGCGGTTTCCAGGAATAAGGTCTCTGGGAATGCAGTTTCCAGGAATGATGTCTCCGGAAATGCGGTTTCCGGAAATGTGGTGTCCGGGAATATGGTTTCCGGAAATCGGGTATCTGCGAAGCTGCTTCTTCGGCCTTCCGGCGGAAGAAGAAATGGTGTGTCAGAAAACAGCATATCAGAAAACAGTGTATCGGCTAACCGCGTATCGGGAAACGATGTATCCGGAGATGCAGTCTCCGGGAATGATGTTTCAGGAAACAATGTATCGGGAAATGCTGTATCAGGGAATGATATGCCGGGAAATGATGTTTCGGGAGACGATATGCCGGAAAATGAGAGTTCCGGCAATCATATTTCCGGAAATAGTATTTCCGGAAACAACGTTTTCCAAAACAGCGTTTCCCAAAACAGTGTTTCCGAAAACAGCATTTCTGAAAACAGCGTTTCCGAAAATGCGGTTTCTCAAAATACCGTTTCGGGAAACAGCGTCTCCGGAAATGCCGTTTCGGGAAACGGCCTTCCGGAACCGGATCTGGACCACCGGCTGACGCTGAAGGAGCGTCAGGAGGTGATGAGTTCCCATAAGCAGACGATGCGGGCGAACGAACAGGACCGAAAGACCATTTCCGGGAACGACATTGATTTTTCAGAAATCAAAATCGCCTGTCTGGGGGACAGCATCACGCAGGCCGTGAACCTGGATACGCTGGACAATTATCAAAAGCTGGCCTGGCCGCATGTTATGGGAGAAGCGCTGGGAGCCGGGAAGGTCGTGAATCTGGGGATCGGAGGCTCTTCCATCGGAAGATACTGGGCGGATGCCTTTGTGGACCGGTATACGCAGATCCCGGAGGATACGGATCTGATTCTGGTGATGGGCGGGACCAACGACGGGTTCTGCGCCAGCTTTGTGGAATTCGGCAATGAGAAGGATCGCTCTCCCCGTACCTTCTGGGGCGATCTGGATGAGCTGATGGACGGGCTGGAGGAGGATTATCCGGAGGCGGAAGTGATTTTTCTGACTCCCCTTCCCAACAGCCTGCAGGATTATCTGAAGGAAGAGCGGAAGTATCTGATGCCGCAGGAAAAATTCGGGGAGGTGATCCGATTTCTGGCGAAGGAGCATGGTTTTGAGGTGTTCGATCTGTATAATTCCAACATTCTGGACGGGCATGACAAGGACAACGTGCTTCACCTGATGCCGGACGGGGTCCATCCCAATGCGGAGGGCTACCGCATCCTGGGCGAGCATATCGCGGCGGAGCTGATCCGGCTGTTGGAGGAAAGATTGGAAAATTCGCTCGATAGCGCATTTTCCAATCAGGATTTGTGACGCTTCGGAATGAAGGTAAAAGAGGAAGACTGCAAAACCGCTCCGGATCAGGAGAGAAAGAGCGGCGCGGGAAGCCGGATATCTGCGCGTGGCGGAAAAAGGAGACAGGGTGAGCGCGTTATACAGGGATTACAGCGACGAGGAGCTGATCGGCCTGCTTCGGGAGGGCAGGCGGGATATTACGGACTATATCATGGAAAAGTACAAGGGAATGGTGAAGGCGAAGGCGAAATCCATGTTCCTTCTGGGCGGGGACAGCGACGACCTGATTCAGGAGGGTATGATCGGCCTGTTCAAGGCGGTCAGGGACTACGACAGCGGCCGGGACGCCAGCTTTTCCACCTTCGCGGAGCTGTGCGTATCCCGGCAGATGTATACGGCGGTGCAGGCATCCACCAGAAAAAAGCATATGCCGCTGAATACCTATATTTCCCTTTATGATTCCCAGGGAGAGGCAGAGGAAGCGGAGCTTGTGAACGCGATACCCGCTGAAAGCGAGAAAAGTCCGGAGGAGCTCATCATAGACCGGGAGAACGTGGAACTTCTGGAGCAGACCATCGAGAAGGAACTGAGCGTCTTTGAAAAACAGGTGGTGGATCTGTATATCACGGGGATGCGGACGCCGCAGATCGCGAGGATGCTGGGAAGGGATGCCAAAAGCACGGATAACGCGCTGTCACGAATCAGGAGCAAGCTGAGAAAGGCGATAGGCGATGAAGGAAGAAAAAGGAAATGAGCACATGATCAAGCTGAACTTTGCCGGAATACGTACCAGACAGGAACTGCATGAATATCTGGAAGAAAAGCTGCAGCTTCCCCGCACACAGGGAGAGAGTCTGGACAATATTTATGATTTTCTGACCATGGCAGCCGGACGGTTACATATCATTGTGGAAGGAATTACGGGAAGGCATGCGAAGCTGGGCGGATATCTGGACGGCGTGGTGCGGACGCTTCGCGCGGCGGAGGCCGTGACGGAAGGGCTGACGCTGGAGGTGAAGGAGCAGATGGATGCGGATAAGGAGTGGCTGGATAATCCGGCTGTTGTGGAGCAGTCCTGCGCCTTCCATCGTCCGGTCATGCTGGAGCTTGGGGAGGCTCCGGTTCCCATTTCCGGGCAGGAGGGACTGTTTTACCGCGCGGAGGGAATGCCGTATCTGCGGCTGCGCTTTGCCAATGCCGCGGATGTACAGATTGAAATCGGCGGAGTCCGTTATCCGTTCCTGGAGACGGATAAGGATACCTGGACGGTGGATCTGCCGCTGGATTCCGGCTTTTATTATGTGAGCCTGTACGTGGACAACTGCCTGGTACTGAGCCCTTTCCTTCCCATCGGATATGGCTGCTGCCGGCCGATCAATTTCCTGGAGGTGGGACCGATGGAGGATTTCTGCCTGATGAGGAAAGTGCCGCACGGGACGATCCGGCATGAGTATCTGAACTCCGCCGTGACGGGCAGAACGGAGACCTGTATCTGCTATGTGCCGCCGGGCTATGAAGAAGGAGAAGAAGAATATCCGGTTCTGTATCTTCAGCATGGTTTCGGGGAGAATGAAAGGGGCTGGATCTGGCAGGGAAAGGTCAATCATATCATGGATAACCTTCTGGCGGAGAAAAGAGCGGTACCCATGCTGATCGTGATGGCGGATGGAATGGTGATGACGGATTGCGGGCCGGGAAAGATTCGGCTGAAGCAGGATCTGTTTCCGGAGGTGCTTGTTCAGGATATCATTCCCTTTATTGAGAAAAAATACCGGGTGAAAAAAGACAGACAGCACAGAGCCATGGCCGGGCTGTCCATGGGATCCGTTCAGACCAGCATGCTGCTCGGAAAGCATCCGGAGCTGTTTTCCTGGGGAGGACTGTTTTCCGGCTTTCTGCACAACGTCATAGGGGAGAATCCGGACAACAGCCATCTGGATACCGTCAGAAAACCGGAATTTTCCCAAAGCATGAACCTGCTGTTCCGCGGCATGGGAAGGCAGGACGGCTTCTGGAAGAATTTTGAGGAGGACGACGCCTTCTGTGAGAAATACGATGTGAAATGCGTGCGCCGGGAATATGAGGGCGGCCATGACTGGAACGTGTGGAGAAAGTGTATCCACGATTTTCTGCCGATGCTGTTTTGCTGAACGGGGCCTTAAAACTGTTACTGTTCACTGGAAAGTCATCGGCCAGGAGCCTTAAAACCATATAAAGGTGGTTAAAATTTCCTATAAGGGTTGGCACGGAAGTTTCTGCCATATATAATAGACTGCAAATGGCGGTTATACCGGCAGGGTTCATGACAGAACCGGGCAGAAAAAGGATGGCCGGATGGCTGCCTGCAGTGGCGGAGACACGATGGAAAGAACAGTGGATGCGGAAAAAATGAACGAACTACAGGAGAAAAGAAAGGCTGCCGGGGACTCGATTAAGGGACCGAAGAAGCTCTGCATGTTCGGTGCGCCCTATATCTGGGGGATTCTGAAGGGGACGGGGCTGGCCGGCCTGGATGAGACGGACGGGCCTGGAACGCTGACGCCCTGAAAACGCCATGCCTGACTTAGGGGAAAACGAAAAAACAGAACTTTTTCTTATATCCGGACATTCGGGAACAGAAAAATTTTTCCCGGATGTCCAAACTTTTTTCTGCCCTGCCGCATCTTTAAGATGAAAAGAAGAAAAGGCCGGGTACGGCCCGGCAATAGAAATGGGATACCGCATGCAGTGCGGAAAAGGAGGAAACATGAAAAAGAAATCTGTGATTGCGGCAGTAGGAATGATGAGCCTGTGGCTTGCGGCCTGCGGTCAGGCGGGTGGAACCGGGAATGTACAGACGGAGCCTTCCGTGGTGGAAACCGTGCAGGAGACGCAGAGCAGTGAGGCGGCGTCTGTCGTCGAAGAAACGCAGGCCGCGCAGACGGAGGCTCCTGCGGAGCCAACTGTTCCGGTACAGACAGAAGCGCCGGTGCAGACCGGGGGTTCGGCGGAAACGGAAGCGGTTTTGGAGGCGTCCTCTACGGAGACGCAGGCTTCCAGCGGATATGAAGATAATTTCGCGGTTGACAGCGAGGCGGCCGCGGCGTTTGGAACGCAGGTGAAAGAGGCCGTTGCGGCGCAGGATCTGGAAGCTCTGGCGGATCTGGCAGCCTATCCTCTTTATGTAGGATTTACGGACGGAAGCGTGAACGTTACATCCAGAGAGGAATTTGTGGCTCTTGGAGCAGAGCGCGTTTTCACCCCTGAGCTGGTGGAATCCGTGGGAAATGCGGATGTGAACAGCCTCTCTCCCAGCATGGCGGGATTTGCCCTGTCCTCAAATGATGGTCCCAACATCATTTTCAGCGTGGTGAACGGCTCGCTCGCCATTCAGGGAATCAATTACTGATGGGACGGAGCCGGCGGAAGGGGGACGTAACGTGAGAAAGAAAAGTATGCTGACAGTTTGTGCGTTTCTTCTGACAGGGCTGCTCTCGGCGTGTGGAACGCAGCCGGGGACAGACGGCGCGGCGGAAACGACCGTTGCGACGGAGAGCGCGACAGAAACCCAGCCTGCGGAGCTGACGGGCGCTCAGAAAACCGTGACCGGGCAGAATACCGATCCTCAGACCGCTCTGGGAGAGATGGAGGCTCTTCTCGGAATGCAGGATGAGCAGACCGCGGACCTTCTTGGCGGCGGAGAGGAAAACTGGACAGAGGATAAGAGTTTTTACATCGGCCGCAACTATGAAGTGGAGATGGGCGGTACCGTTTATCAGGTGCATACGAGCTGCGACGATGAAAAAACAGTGAACTCGGTTTCCATATGGCTTTCCGACGGGGAGCGGAGCGTGCCGCAGGAAGAGGTGGACCAGTGGGTGCAGATCCTGAATGAGTTTACGGGAACAGAACCCGTGTATGACGAAACCACTTCTGAGGCAGGCAGCAAAAACTGGAAATGGATGGCAGATGGAAATATTATCACGCTGAACTGGCTGGATACGATTTTTACCATCAGCATGAATCCGGCTGTCGGGGAATTGAAATAGGATAAGGCAGGAGAAGGACGGGCATATCCGGGAGAACTTCGAGCTTTTTTGGTACGGGGGACTCAGCGGATATGCCTGTTTTATGCCCTTTTTTCAGAGGAACAACGCTGCTGCCGTTCAAAAAGAGAAAAATAACGGATTGCCCATGATGCAATCAGACAAAAAATGTGGTATGCTTTCAGACGTAGCGGAAACCATAACAGCACCGTCATGCATCAGATTCGTGTTTATGGAATGAAAAAGGGACTCAGACCGTCCGTCTGTACTTATCGCCGATGGGGAAAGGGGAAGTCCGTTCCCCTGCGGTTCAGCAAAAGCGGAGATGTCGGAATTGAGAGATGGTATGCAACGCATTTTGTGGAGGAAAAAATGATGAAAAAAGCCGGTTCAGACAGCACAATCATGGAATACAGGCTTCATCTGGTTCTGACCTCGAAGGAGCTGGAAGAGACGGCAGAGAAATACCATTTTTCCGGGATGGATGTAAGGACAGGCATGGAAGAACTTCAGGGAATCCATGAAATGCTGTGTAAGGCGGCAGACTGCCGGACGGTCTGTATGGTGGAGAAAGAAAAACGGGAAGCGGCGGCCGTTCTTACGCTGGGTGCGGGAGTGGATGCGCTTCAGGAGGAATATCAGAAGCAGGGGCTTTTGATGGAAGCTTATCTGATGGACTGTCTGTGCAGGGAGCTTCTCCGCAAGGGAAGCCGGGCACTGGATGAACGTATTCGGGAGCGGATGAATCTGTATGCCATTCGTTATCTCTTTCCGGGGCAGAATCTGCCGCTGGAGGAAATGGAAAGGATTTTCCTTTGTTTTGACGGAAAGGTTCCCGTGAAGCTGCACCCCGGCTTTGTGCTGATTCCCAGGCAGAGCGTGGCATACAGAATCGTGCTTTCCGACAGGGAGCCGGAAACCTGTGCGGATATCTGCGCAGATTGCGTCAGACGTGAATCCTGTGAAAGATACACATCCGGTGAGAGGTATGGAAACAGGGAAAAGACGGTGGATGATGCTTTCCCCAATACAGATTTGCAGCCTTCAGAGTTTCATTGACGTATTGCAGCAGGAATGGAGGTAAAGATGGAAAAAGGTCTGATACATTTATATACGGGAGAGGGAAAGGGAAAAACCACGGCGGCCGTCGGACTTGCGGTGCGGGCCGCGGGCGCGGGGAAGCGGGTGACTTTTCTGCAGTTCATGAAAGGAAGGGACACGGGAGAGCTTCATGCGCTGGATCAACTGTCGGGCATTGAAATTTTAAGAAGCGAAAAGGATTTCGGGTTCTATTTTCAGATGACGGAGGAACAGAAGGCGGAGCTGACCCGGATTCATAATGCGCTTCTGGAACAGGCGCTGGCACGGACGATGGCCGGGGAGGCGGATGTGATCGTGCTGGATGAGGTGACCTATCCTATAAACTGGAAGCTGCTGGACGAAGCATGCCTGAAAAGGCTTCTGAGCCGAACGGACGACAAGCCGTATTTTCCGGAGATTGTCTGTACGGGAAGGGACCCGCAGAAATGGCTTGCGGACTGCGCGGATTATGTGACCAGAATGGAGTGCGTCAGGCATCCCTTAGACAGAGGGATCGGCGCAAGGGAAGGAATCGAGTATTGACCGTAAAGAGAGGAAAATACATGCGAAAGCGGCATTTGAAGGCGGAAGGGGAGCACATGGGGGACGTTGGAAAAATCAGGAAAAAGAGAAGAGCTGCCCTGTGTTCCGGCCGTTTTGGCTGCTTCCGGCCGCTTTTGCTCACCCTTCTGTTTTTGGCGGCGGCAGGGCTTTTTCTTGACGGGGACGATCCGAAGAAGAACGGCGCAGGCGCGGAAGATGCGGGTGTCTTTCCTGCGGATGCCTTTCCGGCCGGAAGCGTGACGGGAGAAGGGCTTGTCAATCTCGCCATGCAGGAGGGCGTGTCGGTGACGGCGGACAGCGCGGAGACGGAAGCGTTTTCGCCGGAAAAGGCGGCGGACGGGAACCGGACCGATGCAGCCAGCCGCTGGTCCTCCGCCAATGAAGCGGGGCAGCCTGTCCACTGGCTGATGTTTACATTCGCGGAAGAAAAACAGGTTTCCTTCGTGCGGCTGTACTGGGAGAGGCTGAACGTGGAGGGCTTCGTGCTGGAAAGCTCCCGGGACGGAAAGAACTGGGTGACGGCCGCGGAAATCACGGAAAGCCCGGAAGCGAACGAGCAGTGTATCGTGCTGGACAATCCGGCTCCGGGGCAGTATTTCCGCATCCGTACTACGAATGTGTCCGACAGCGAGGCAAACCAGTACCTTTATTACCAGAATGTTTCCCTGCTGGAGGCGGAGCTGTATGAGGAGGTTCCGTTAAGTTATTCGCTGGGGGAACTTACGATAGAAATACGGGAGGACGGCAGCCGCCATCTGGTCCTTCCTGCGGTGCCGGAGGATGTGGAAATCGAAATCGCGGGAGCGGATTATGAGCAGGTGATCGGGCCGGACGGCACGGTTTATCCCACGGTGGAGGAAAAGGAGGTGGAAGTGGGCTTCCTTCTCACCCGGAACGGCGCGTCGGAGGAAACGCCGGGCTATCGGGTGACGGTTCCGGCGGCGGAGCTGACAGCTGCGGCGGAAGCGGCCGGGTTCCCGGAACCGTTCGGAACTATTGAGGCTGCGGAAGCCTCCGGAAACGGGACGGAGACGGAAGAGGAAACGCTTTCGGAAAATCCCCGGCCATCCCTTACGCCAGAGGCGGCGGAATGGCGCGGCGGAAGCGGCCGCTTTTTTCCGGGAGATGGAGGAAGAATCCTGGTGGATGAAACATGGCAGGAGGAAGCTCCGGAGGCGCTTTCGTCCCTGCAGGCGTCGCTTTCCGCCGCGGCGGGCGGGCCGGATTCTGCCGGAGGAGAGGTGCGGATCGTTCCCGGAACGAAGGCGGAGATACGGGAGGGAGATATTTACCTTGGAACCGCACCGGGGGAGCTGGGACTCGGAAATGAGGGCTATTTGTGCGAAATCCGCCCGGACGGCGTCATTCTGCTGGCGCAGGAGAAGAACGGCCTGATCTGGGGCGTGAACACGCTCTGCCAGCTTCTGGAAACGAAAGGGGCAGGAGCGGAAGCCGCAGGAACGGCAGGGGCAGGAACAGAAGGCGCGGAAACAAACGGGCTTCCCTGCGGCGTCATCCGGGACTATCCGCGCTATTCTGTCCGGGGCTTTTCCATCGATATCGGAAGAAGAATGGTTTCCATGGAGATGCTCCGGGAGATGGTGCTGGAGCTTTCCGCGAAGAAGATGAACACGCTGAGCGTGCATCTGAATGATAACGAGATCCTGTCCACCAGCGGGAAAAACGACAGCATTGCGGACGCTTTTACCGCCTATTCCGGCTTCCGGCTGGAATCCTCCCTGCAGAATGAAAAAGGGGAGAACATTACCTCCCGGGACGGAGCCTTTACCAAAGAAGAATGGAAGGAATTTACCGAGTGGGCAGCCGGTCTGGGCGTGGAGGTGGTGCCGGAGATCGACACGCCGGCGCACAGCCTTGCTATCACGAAGGTGTTCCCGGAGACCGCGCTGGCGGACGAGCCGGAAAATGTGGATCAGCTCGATCTTTCCTCGGAAAAGACCATTTCACTGATCGAGGGGCTCTGGAAAGAGTATCTGGACGGGGAGGATCCGGTTTTTGCCGAAGGAGGAACCGTCCATATCGGCATGGATGAGTATTTCGGAAATGCGCAGGATTATAAGGCCTATATGCGGAAACTGATCAGCCTGGTAACGGAAAGCGGGCGCACCGTCCGGATGTGGGGAAGCCTGAGCCTGATTGAGCAGGCGAATGGGAAAGCCGCACAGGAAGGACAGTCTGCCTACGGCCTGTGGAACGGAAAAGAGGAGGGAGCAGTTTCTCCGGAACAGATTCAGGTACAGGTCTGGAGCTCTCAGTGGGCGGACCCGCAGAAAACCTGGCGGGCGGGCTATACGGTCATCAATTCCCTGAACAGCAGCCTGTACATCATTCCAGGCGGCGGCTACGATTCTCTGGACCTGGAAGCCCTTTCGGACTGGGAGCCCAATGAATATCCCATGGGCGGGCAGACCCAGGTGCTTCCGGCATGGTCGCCGCGGACTGCGGGTGCCATTTACTGCCTGTGGAACGACACCATCGGCAGTCTGGACGCCGGCGTTTCGGAGGAAGGGATTTTTGACCGGTTTGTTCAGCCGCTTTCCCTTCTGTCCGGGAAGCTGTGGTAGACGCCCTCCTTCCGGTACTGTCTGGGACTGATGCGGTAATAGTTTTTAAAGGCGGAGGAAAAATGCTCGATGGAGGAATAGCCCAGATCCTCCGCCACGGAGGTGATGCTCCGGGAGGGATCGGAGAGCAGGATGGCCGCGGCGGACATGCGGGCCTCCGCTTTTTTCTGGAGGAAGGTCTTGCCGTACTGGCGCTGAAGCAGCCGCTCCGTCTGACGGGTGCCCAGACCGAGCCTGGCGGCCAGGTCCTCCAGAGACAGGTCCCTGTACTCGTAAAGGAAATATTCTTCAATGATAAAAGCGGTTTTGTCCGAAGCTGCGGAAAGACCTGCTGCTTTCGGACGGCCGTTTTTTTCATGATTTTCATAATCCTCATAATTGCGCACCAAACTGACCAGAAGCTGACGCAGCAGCGCTTCCACCTGAAAAATGCAGCCCGTCCTCCGGCTCTGCAGCTCTTCAAAAATTTCCATCATCAGCGTCCCGGCCTTCTGCGTATCCTGACCGAACCAGAAAGGAGTGTTTTCAAAGACGGAGAGCAGCTCCGCTTCTCCTGCGGAAAAGGAGGAAGCGCTTCTCCGCCTTTTTTCCGTTTTCAGATAAATGCAGTATTCGCACATGGGATCCTCCAGAAGCGGACTCTGCGCGTGCTCCACATGTGGCCCGGTGACATAGAGGGTGCCGGGGATGACCTCATGATAAACGCCGTCTATGAGCGCCCGCCCGCGGCCCTGCGGAATATAGTGGATCTCATAGCTGCCGTTTCCGTGGGAATGGCTGGGAATGGAGCGCTCAAACCTTTCATAGACAAAATTCAACGTATGAAAGCGGGTGTCCGCTATGGTAAAATGAATATCTGCGTCCTTGTAGTCTGTCCACATGACGGGGCCTCCTTTTTGATATTCACAGTATAATTCTGTTTGGGCCAATGCGCAACAGGAAAGCGGGAGCCGGAGCACGGCAGGAAAAAATGCGGAAAGCATCCGGTCCATTGCAGTGCTCGTCTTATCGTGTAGCGAGTGGAATGACCGGATGCATTAAAGTTCTGCCATCAGAAATAAATCTGCCCGATTGACATATACACGCAAAGAAGGTACAATAAAGATATGATAAAAAGCTTTGCAGATAAAGAGACAGAGAAGGTTTATAATCAGATCTTTTCTAAAAAACTTCCACAATCGATACAACGTGTCGCATTACGAAAGCTGATCATGATAGATAATGCAGGATGTCTGGAGGATCTGCGTGTGCCGCCGGCAAATCGTCTTGAACTTTTACAGGGAGACCGGGGCGGACAATACAGCATTAGAATCAATGACCAGTACAGGGTGTGTTTTAATGTTGAGGAGAATGACTTCTTCAATGTTGAAATTGTTGATTATCATTAGTTGGGTGTTATTTTGTCCATTGCGCGTTGATGGAAATCAGGCATATGATAGTAAAAAGCGGGTAAACTAAGATGAAATACTCTGAAAGTCCCCAAAAGGAACAGTACAGGTGGAGAGGAGGTTTCCGATGGCTGATTATATTATTACTCCTACGATAGGAGAGATTTTACGGGAAGAATTCATGGAACCGATGAACATATCAGCATATAAGCTGGCTCAGGAAATTCATGTTCCGGTGTCAAGAATCCAGGATATTTTGCATGACCGCAGAAAGGTTACCGCTGATACATCTTTGCGGCTGGCTAAATTTTTTGGGGTTTCTGATAAATATTTCCTGGATATGCAGAATGACATCGACATCAGAAATCTGAAAGTAAGTCTGGCGGATGATATTGCAAAAATCAGAGTTTGTCAGGCTGTATGAGAAAGTGTTGTTGTGAAGAATACGGATTCTCATCCGGGCAACGGTCAGACAACAGCATCAGTGCGAATATGTGGCGGCCGCAGTCGCTTTATTTCCCCTCTGTTATTGAGAGAATATGAATCTCCATGGCAGAGGGCATTTTTATGCCATACAGACATGTTAAAACCTGCGCTGATGCGACATAAAAAAAGACAAGTTGTCAAAAGTTTCTCTTATCCTTTTCAGAGGGGAAATTTATAATGAAGATACAAAGAGACAGGAAAATCAGTGCCGCCATTCGGCGGCAGCGGGAAAGGCGGAGAAAATCAGAGATTTTCTCCTGGGAATTGAGCTTACGCTCAATTCCTAACGATTTTAATGCTGCCTGCGGCAGCGGAAAGGGGAAGAAATGGAAAAAATGAGAATGCGGGGAGCTACGCTTCCGGGAAACAGCACGGTGGAGATGAAGGAGTTTGAGATCCCGAAGCCGGGTCATGGACAGGTGCTGATCCAGACGAAGGCCACGACGATCTGCGGAAGCGACATCCGCTGCATCTACAGAGCACATGTGGGAAAAGGACCGGAAGGCTACATTCCCGGCATGGTGGCAGGTCATGAGCCCTGCGGCGTGATCGTGGAGGAAGGCGAAGGCCTGAGACGCTTTAAGAAGGGCGACCGGGTGATCGTTTACCATATTTCCGGCTGCGGCGTGTGCAACGACTGCCGCAGAGGCTATTATATTTCCTGCAAGAGCCGCTTCCGCCAGGCGTACGGCTGGCAGAGAAACGGCGGAATGGCGCCTTATATCCTGGCGGATGAGAAGGATCTGATCGCGCTTCCCGACGAGCTGACTTATAAGGATGGCGCGCAGGTAGCTTGCGGTTTCGGAACGGTGTATGAAGCCATTGAGAAGATCGGTATCTGCGGAAACGATGCGGTCCTGGTGACCGGACTTGGCCCGGTCGGCCTGGCTGCGCTGATGCTGGCAAAGGCCATGGGAGCCAACATGCTCATCGGTGTGGAGATGAACGAGTATCGTGTGGAGCTGGCGAAGAAGCTGGGACTGGTGGATTATGTGTTCACGCCCGATGAGGCCATGGAAGGGATCATGAAGGTGACGAACGGTCACGGCGTAGAACGTGCCATCGACGCCAGCGCCAGCGATCCGGGACGGCAGCTTGCCATCCGCGCTACCAGAGAATGGGGCAAGATTGCCTTCGTAGGAGAGGGCGGCACCTGCACCTTCAATCCCAGCCCGGACATCATTCACGGACAGAAGACCATTTACGGCTCCTGGGTGACCTCTCTGTGGAGAATGGAAGAGCTGGTGGAGAGACTGGTACGCTGGGGCATCCATCCGGAGGATCTGATCACCCACGAATTCCCGCTGGAAAAGGCAGGAGAGGCTTATGCGCTGATGGCCGGCGGAAACTGCGGCAAGGTCGCGGTGGTATTCGACTGAAGCCGTCGGGCGGGCCGTCCGCCGGAGCATTCCGGCAGAACCGGCCGGGGAGGGAAGCACCCTGTGGCGCTTTCCGCAAGACCGGCCGGGGCCGGGAATAGAAAAGAGGAGAGAAAACCATGTCTGAGATCATAGAACAGAGCAGCATTCCCCGCAGAACGCTGTATGACGGAACCACGGTTCCCGCGGTTGGAATGGGAACCTTCGGAAGCGACAAATATGGGGCAGATCAGATCGCAGAGGCTGTTTACGGCGGCATTCGGGCGGGCTACCGTCTGATCGACTGCGCTTCCGTCTATATGAATGAGGATAAGATCGGAGACGCCCTGGAGCGCGTCATGCAGGAGGGTGTGGTGAAGCGGGAGGAGCTTTTCATCACTTCCAAGGTGTGGAATGACATGCACGCCGAAGGAAAGGTCATTGAGTCCTGTGAAAAGAGCCTGAAGGACCTGAAGCTGTCCTATATCGACCTGTATTTCGTGCACTGGCCTTTTCCCAATTATCATGCGCCGGGCTGCGACGGGGATTCCCGCAATCCGGACTCCAGACCCTTCAACCTGGAGGAATTCATGACGACCTGGAGACAGTGCGAGCGGCTGGTGGACGAAGGAAAGGTCAGATACATCGGCATGTCCAATATGACGATCCCCAAACTGGAGGCCGTCCTGCCTTTGTGCCGCATCAAACCTGCGGCCCTGGAGATGGAGCTGCATCCCGGATTCCAGCAGCCGGAGCTGTTTGCATATGCGAAGGAGCATGACATCCTTCCGGTGGGATACTGCCCCATCGGATCCCCTTCCCGCCCGGAACGCGACCGGACGGCGGAGGATGTGGCGGATACCCAGATGCCGGAAATTGTGGAAATCGCAAAACGCCACAATGTCCATCCCGCGCTGATCTGCCTGAAATGGGCGGTGCAGAGAGGACAGGTGCCGATTCCGTTTTCTGTGAAGGAGCCGCAGTACATCAGCAACCTGAAATGCGCCACCGAGGATCCGCTGACCGATGAGGAAATGGAGACCATCCGTCTGGCCGATAAAAACTGCAGGCTGGTAAAAGGGCAGGTGTTCCTCTGGCCCGGAGCGAAGGGCTGGGAGGACCTGTGGGATCTGGACGGCACCATTACCCGTTAAAAGCTTTCGGAAACAGGAACCGCCTGTCGGTCTCAAATTGACAGGAAAAATTTTACAGGAAGGAAAAGGGCCGCGCGGTTCGGGAAAGGCCGCGCGGCCTGTCAGGAGGGAAAACATATGCTGAAGGGAATACCGAAAATCATATCTCCGGAGCTGTTAAAGGTTCTGTGCGAGATGGGCCACAGCGACCGGATCGTGATCGCGGACGGAAACTTTCCGGCGGAATCCATGGGAAAGAACGCGAAGGTGATCCGCATGGACGGGCACGGCATTCCGGAGATTCTGGATGCCATCCTGCAGCTTTTTCCGCTGGATACCTATGTGGAAAAGCCGTTTAATCTGATGCAGGTCATGCCGGGGGACGACGTGGAAACGCCCATCTGGGAGGTCTATGAAAAGATCGAGGAAAAATATGAGCCCAGAGGAAAGGCGGCCATCGGGCAGATCGAGCGTTTTACTTTTTATGAAGAAGCGAAGAAGGCCTATGCCATCATCGCTACGGGAGAAACGGCGCTTTACGCCAATATCATGCTGCAGAAGGGGGTGGTGACGGACTGATGAAAGACATGAAGGAATATCTGAAACAGATCGACGAGGTAATCGCGCGCGGCCCCTACAAAGACGACTGGAATTCCTTAAGCGCCCATCCCCTGCCGAAGTGGTTCCGGAATGGGAAATTCGGTATTTTCATCCACTGGGGCGTCTACAGCGTGCCCGCGTTCGGAAGCGAGTGGTATTCCAGAAATATGTACATTCAGGGTTCTCCGGAGTTTGAGCATCATGTGAAAACCTACGGTCCCCATAAGGATTTCGGCTACAAGGATTTTATTCCCCTGTTTAAAGCGGAAAAGTTCAACGCGGAGGAGTGGGCGCAGCTGTTTGAAGAGGCGGGAGCGAAATATGTGGTGCCCGTAGCGGAGCATCATGACGGCTTCCAGATGTATAAAAGTGAGCTTTCTCACTGGAACGCGGCCGAGATGGGGCCGAAGCGGGATACCCTGGGCGAACTGTGTACGGCATTCCATAAGCATGGCCTGGTAAACGGCGCTTCCTCCCACCGAGCGGAGCACTGGTTCTTCATGGGCCATGGAAAGGAATTTGACAGCGACATCAAAGAGCCCATGCAGCGGGGAGATTTTTACTGGCCGGCCATGCCGGAGAGGGATCATCATGATATTTTCAGCGAGCCTGCGCCCACGGAGGAATACCTGCAGGACTGGCTGACGAGAACCTGCGAGATCATCGATGAATACCATCCGAAGCTTCTGTACTTTGACTGGTGGATCCAGCATCAGTCCTTCCGCCCTTATCTGAAGAAGCTGGCGGCCTACTACTATAACCGGGCCGAGGAATGGGGCGAGGAGGTGCTGATCAATTACAAGCACGACGCCTTCATGTTCGGTACGGCAGTGGTGGACATTGAGAGGGGACAGTTTGCGGACGTGAAGCCCTACTACTGGCAGACGGATACCGCTGTGGCCTTAAATTCCTGGTGCTATACGGAAAACAACAGTTACCGTCCGGCGGCAGACATCATCTGTGACCTGGTGGACATCGTCAGTAAGAACGGAAATCTGCTCCTGAACATCGGACCGAAAGCGGACGGAACCATTCCGGCGGAGGATGCGGCGATTCTGCGGGAGATCGGTGCGTGGCTTGCGGTGAACGGGGAAGCCATTTATGATACCCATCTGTGGAGAAAATACGGCGAAGGCCCTACGCAGGTGGTGGAAGGCCAGTTCTCTGATGGGATCAAGAAGGAGTTCACCTCCGACGACATCCGTTATACCATGAAGGGCGACACCATCTATGCCATTGCCATGCGCTGCGCGCAGGACGGCGCCTATACCTTCCCGGCTCTTGGCAGGCAGGATGCGTCTCATAAGCCCAATTTTGCCGGGATCATTCGGAACGTTTCCGTTCTGGGATTTGACAGTGCATGTGACTGGACCAGGGACGAAAGCGGCCTGCATGTGAAGGTGAGCGGCGTGAAGTCCGACAAGCCGGTGGTGTTCAGGGTGGAGCTGGTTTAACGGACAGAGAAAAAGAAAAAAGAACAGGTCTGAAAGGACAGATGTTCCGGACGGCTTTTCGGCCACAACCTTTGGCGTGGCAATGGAACAGCCCTCCGGGGCATTTTTTATTTCATAAGAAATTTTTCTCATTGTCAGAAAACGCCGTATATTACCGTAAGAGCCGTAACCATTCCCTGGTATTCCCAAAGGAATCTTCAGAAAAATATTTGAGAAAACTACAGATGAATAGTAAAATATGCAGTATAGGCAGAACGGAAAAAGGAAGACTGGATCAAAATACGGGGGAACAAGGATGCTGAGCAGGATAATCGTGGCGGACGACGAGGGGATTCAGAGAAAGGTATTATCAGATGTGCTGAAGCAGATCTTACCGGAAACAGAGGTCGTTGCATGTTCCAATGGAGAAGAGGCCTATGCGGAAATAGAACAGGGGGGAGGTGAAGTGCTTCTGACTGATATATGTATGCCGGAAATGGACGGGATAGAACTGATCGAAAAGGTTTCTGAGAATTACCCCAGGATAAAGATCATTCTTATCAGCGCATATCAGGAATTTGAATATGCAAGGAGTGCGATACGGTACGGTGCTGTGGAATATCTGATCAAACCGTTTCGGATCAGGGACGCGCGTGAAGTGCTGGAGCGGGTTTCCCGCAGCCTTGATCAGGAAAGAGAACAGGAACAGAAGCTGGGACATTATGACTGTATTCTGGAAGAGAGAGAAAGTGTCAGGCAGAAAGACATCCTGAAAAGGCTGGCGGCCGGATGTGACAGTCCGGCTGCTGTCTGTCCAGAGCTGTTTCCGGAACTGAGACAGACTGGCGTAGTGGCCGTGATCCGATGGAAAAGCTCGGAAGGGCATGCTGCAGGCCGCAGAGAAGGACTGAGTGCGAGACAACAGAATTTTCTGGAGCAGCAGCTGAGGGTAATTTCCACGGATCCGTTTTTCCTGAAGCTGGAGCAGGGGATCGACAAGAAGGAACACAGAGCTGCGCTTTTGCTGCCGGGGAAAGCGGAGGAAGAAGCATTTCAGTGTCTGAACCGGCTGGAACAGGAAATGAAACAGCGGGACATTCTTTTCTGGGGAGGAATTTCCGACGGTCATTCCAATCTCCTGGATGTGCTTTCCGATGCGGTAAAGGAAGCGGAGGACGCGCTCGCTTTTTGCTTTTATACACCGGAAGCCGGGAGGATTTTTGCCTACAAAAAGGTTGAGAAGAACCTGGATGCCCCGATAAAACCGATGACCGTATTTGAGAAAGAACTGAAGGATATGCTGCACAGAGGTGCGATGGAGAAGCTGACAGAAATTCTGGAGCGGCAGAAGAAGGTGCTGGCAGAAGGATCAGCTCAAAACCCGGGAAAGGTGAGACATCGGATTTCTTCCCTTCTTGTTTCAGAGATTAAGGGACTGGAAGGGATGATCCCTCAGAAGGATTTTGACCTTCTGTTGAATGAAGCGTACGAAAGATATGCACAGTGTGACTCCCTGGATGGATTATTTGACATTTCGAGAGAACTGCTGGTTTCCATGTGCGGACAGGTCCGGAAGGCGCCGGACACCTATGATGCTGTGGAATCGTGTGTTATGTATATGAAACAGCATCTGGAGGAGGAGATTTCCTTGCAGACGCTGGCAGATCTGGTTCATTTTCATCCCAATTATCTGTCCGGTCAGATCAAAAACAAACTGGGCGTATCATTTTCTGTGTATCTTCTGAAGCTGAGGATGGAGCGGGCAGGAGAACTTCTGGCAACCACGGATTATAAAGTGGCAGAGGTAGCAGAACGATGCGGATTTCGGGACGGCAGCTACTTTAACCGGGTATTCCGAAGGGAATATCAGATGGCGCCGGAACAGTACAGAAAGGTCCATACATTATGCCGAAAGCAGTAAGAGAAAGGCTGGAAGCCATCGGATTCCGGCAAAAGGTGGCACTGCTGCTGATCCTGTTTACTCTTCTGCCTTCCGTTGTGATCCAGCAGGCTATGCTCCGCCAGTATGAAGAAACGATCCTGTCAAAGGCATCGGAAGCCGTACATTCTGTGGTATCTGCCAACAATGGGGTATTGCAGATGATGATCAGACAGGTGGAGGATGCGTCCTGGCTTATGCTCAGCGAGAAGGAATATTACCATATTTTTCATGGGCTGGCGCAGAAAAGTGTGTCAGATTATATGAATTATGAAAAGATAATATCAACTTCTCTTACCAGGGAATTTTCCACGCAGACAGAGGTATTTGATTCCTGGCTGTATACTTCCAGCTGGATTTTTGGAAGAAGAAGCAACATGAGCATCAGCGAGGACGGTATTCAAAACTCCGGACTTCTTCAGAAAGCAGAAGAATCGGGAGGACAGCCGCAGTGGCTGGGCGGGTATGATTACGGTGAGCTGATAAATTCCAGCTATCTGAAGGAAAAAAGAGAATATGAATACCGCTATCCTGTCATCATGGTTCGAAAGATGTGCTTTCAGTACAGCGACAATGCGTCCTATTACAGACTGTCCGAAAAGGAAGAATGGCCTGTATTGTTTGTTTACATCCTGGAAAAGGATATTCGGGGGACCTTTGAAGGAAGCGTAACATATGAGGGGAGTATGTACGGGATCCTGAATGAGGAGGGAAAGGTGATCAGCTCAGATACGGAAGAATTTCCGCCAGCTTCCGAAATGGTGCCGGAAGTATATGGCCATATGGGGGAAAGCGGCTATACCAGATGTTCCCTGGAAGATGAGGAGTATCTGCTCTGTTATGATACCCTGGAAGGTCCCGGATGGCTCTCTTGGTGTCTGGTGCCGATGGATACGCTGGTAAAGGATACTGTGCAGAAGGCAAACCGGCTGCAGATGCTGTATCTTTCCTTTTTTCTGCTTCTGTCCGGTGGAACGGCATATGGCTTTGCCAGGATGATAACCCGGCCGATCGGTGCGCTGATCGGGGCAGCCCGGAGGGTGGCTACAGGAAATTTCAGCGCAAACACTCCGGTACCAAAGGAGAAAGACTTCCGGGTCCTGACGGAAAGCTTTAACCAGATGGAACGTGAGATCGATAAGCTGATCCATGAGAATTATGAGATCAAACTGAGAGAGAAAGAAGCGCAGCTGGCTGCGCTGTCCATGCAGATCCATCCGCATTTTCTGTATAATACGCTCAATACGATCAATATGCTGGCAATACGCAATGATGATGAAGAAACATCGGATCTAATCGTGAGCCTGTCGGAAATGCTTCAATATACGTTGAAAAATGAACCCGAAAAAATCATTCTTACGGATGAGATCGGCTGGATCTCCAACTATATCTATATCATGTCCAAGCGGTATGAGGATGTTTTCAGAACGGAAGTGGATATAGATGAAGAAACAGCGTCATGTCTGGTTCCCAGATTCTTTCTGCAGCCCTTTGTGGAAAATGCGATCCTGCACGGCTTCCGAGGGAAAAAAACGGGCGGTATTCTGAAGATTGCTGCTCAGAAGGAGGAGGAAAGAATCCATGTCAGGATCATGGACAATGGAAACGGAATGGATGCAGAGCAGCTGGAAAGATATGGGAAGATAAGCAGCGGCGAAGGAGGGATCGGTGCTGCAAATGTGTTTGAGAGACTGACACTGATCTATGGAGAAAAGTTTGAAGAAAAGTGTGAATCCGAGACTGGCAGGGGGACAGTGATCCATCTGTTTATTCCTTTCGAGATCTGACAGCTTCTTAAGATGTTCCAGAAATATGAAGATATTCCAATGGATTGGAGAAAAGGGGACTGTTAAGATAAAAACATCAAAAAACATCTTATCGAAAGGAGAAGGGTTATGAAGAGAAACAGAGTGATCGGATTTTGTCTTGCCGGAGCTATGGGTGTTTCATTGCTGGGCTGTTCTGGCAATGAAACGGCCGGGGGAACAGCAGCTTCTGCGGGGACGGAAGCTTCTGCTGAAACAGCCGGGGAAGTGAAACCTTCGGAAGAAGCGGACAGCAGTTCAGGAACGGGAGAAGTGACGGAGATCCGTTTTACAGAGTGGGATGGAGGAGAAACGCTCGCTCTGTATGAGGAGATTGCAGAAAAATTCAATGCAGAGCATCCGGATATTCATGTCACGGTTATGAATATTCCAAGCAGTGAGTATGATACCAAGATTACAGCGATGATCGCCGGAAATGATACTCCGGAAATCTGCTATATGGAATCTGGAACCATTCTTTATCCGCTGGCAGAAGAAGGAGTGATTCTGAACCTTCAGGAATATATTGATAATGACCCTGAATTTGACAAAGACTGCCTGATGGAAGAGCTGACATACCGGATGAGCGACGATTTCGTCGTAGCTTACGGAGCCGGAGCAGAAAATATGTGCATGTTCTATAATCCGTCTCTGTTTGAGGAATATGGGGTAGAAGAACCTCCTGCCAGCTATGAGGATGCCTGGGACTGGGATACCTTTGTAAAGAACGCACAGCTTCTGACCATTGACAGCGAGGGAAGAAATGCGCTTGACCCGGCGTTTGATCCCGAGAACATTGAGATATACGGAGTCAATCTTTCTCAGTGGTGGGGAGGATATATGCCATTCATGTACAGCGTGGGTTGCGATTATCTGAATGAAGATGGAACCAGCATTGGCTATGCTACGGAAGAGGGAATAGAAGTATTCCAGAGACTTCAGGACCTGATCTATAAATATCATGTGGCTCCTACACCAACAGTGAGCTCCTCCATGCCCGGCCTTTCGGAGATCCTGGCGACCAATAAGGTAGCGATGAGCTTCAGCGGACAGTGGGATAACGCAACTCTGATGGAAGATGAAGTTGTCTATAATGTCGCCGCATTCCCCAAGATGGGAGAAGAAGCAAAAACGATCATAACGTGTGCAGGAATTTCCCTGATGAATACGGAAAAAGCGGATGCGGCCTGGGAATTTATGAAATATCTGTTTACGGAGGTGGGAGCGAACGAGCCTCTGTATAAGTCAGCATTGTGGCTGCCCAATAACAAAAAAGAATATAATGATGAATATATGAAATCCTGCATTACCGACAAGCATCCATCCAATTATTATGAAACTTGCGTAAAACCCATGCTGGATGGTACGGCTGAGCCTCCTGTAACTGCAAGAGTCAAGAACTTCAGCAAGATTAATGACATCATAACTCCTGCGCTGGATCAGCTCTGGTCCGGAGAAAAGACTGCCAGAGAGGTCCTGGAGGGCGTGAAAGAAGCTGCAGACGCACAGGTTCAGGGTTATTATGCCGAATAGGAAGAAAGCGGGGAAAAGAAAAGGGAAATGCAGTCTTTGCATTTCCCTTTTCCCAAATAGAAAGGGGCAGCTTATGAAAAACAGATTGCAAAGAGAATGGAAAGCAAATTCGACAGGCTGGCTGTTTGTTCTGCCGGCACTGGCAGGGTTCTTCATTTTTAATCTCATTCCGATGATCATGAGTGCATATTACAGTCTTTGCGAATATAATATCATCGGAACACCGGAATGGATCGGAATCCAAAACTATATCACACTGCTGTTCGGAGAAAATGAAACGTTCTGGGTCGCTGTGAGAGCGACTGTACTGTATGCGATAATGGCTGTTCCGGCAAATCTGCTTTTTGCGTTTGCCATTGCCATGCTGCTGAACCGGAAGATGATAGGACGGGCATTTTTCCGGTCACTGTTTTATCTGCCATGTATCGTACCGGCTGTGGCTTCCAGCTTTGTCTGGCTTTTGCTGATGAATCCGGATTATGGATTGATGAACGAAATTCTGAAAGTGCTGCACCTGCCCGAAAGCCAGTTCTTCTGGGGAGAAGACAGCGTGCTCCCATCGGTCGTATTCATGGGAATCTGGAGCACGGGAGCAACACAGGTCATTTTTTTGGCAGGACTGCAGAATATTCCGAGAGTGTACTATGAGGCTCTGGAAATCGACGGAGGAAATGCCTGGCATAAATTCTGGAATGTTACGGTTCCTATGGTATCTTCAACGATCTTCTTTAATCTGGTCATGGGAATCATCAATGCTCTTCAGGTATTTTCGCAGGCATATATCATTACAGAAGGGGGTCCAAACAACAGGTCGCTTTTCTATGTCTATGATCTTTGGAGACAGGCCTTCAAATATATGGATATGGGAAAAGCATCTGCAATGGCGTGGCTTTTGTTTATCGTTGTCATGGTCCTTACGGCGATCGTATTTAAAACGTCCGGGAAATGGGTGTATTACGAAGGAGGGGAAAATTGATGCAGAAGAAAAAGAAAGATGTTCCATACTATGTCCGAAGATGCGCTTTTTATCTGGGCGTGATACTCCTGGCTACGGTCTGCACGATACCGCTGTACTGGATGGTGCGTTCTTCCTTTATGAAAAATACGGAGATCTACAGCATGCGTCCTTTCATTTTCTGGCCGAAGGAGATGCTCTGGGATAATTATATCAAAGCATGGAATTCTGCGGATTTTCCGAGATATACGCTGAATACGGTGATCATTGTCATAAGCTGCATGGCGGGGACGGTATTGACAGCATCTATGGCGGCTTATGCGTTTTCAAGAATAAAATGGAAGGGGAAGAAGCTCTGCTTTGCATTGATCCTGTCCACAATGATGCTGCCGAGCTCTGTCACACTGATTCCTCAGTTTTTGATCTGGAGAAATTTTGATCTGGTAGATACCTTATGGCCTTTGATTCTTCCGTCCTTTTTTGGAGGAGGAGCCTTCAATATTTTTCTGCTGAGACAGTTTTTCCTGGGAATTCCGACGGAACTGGATGATGCGGCCAAAATTGACGGTGCCAGGTCTATGCAGATATTTTTTAGGATCATATTGCCTTTGTCCAAGTCGGCCGTGGTAGTTGTAGCGCTGTTTACTTTCCTGAACTGCTGGAATGATTTTTTTGGCCCGATCATCTATCTGAATTCAAAGGAAAACTTTACGATAGCGATAGGCCTTCTGCAGTTTCGGGGAGATTACGGGACCAAGTGGAATCTTTTGATGGCGGCGTCAACGCTCGCAGTGGCACCCTGCATCCTGGTTTATCTGTTCGGACAGAAATATCTGGTAGAAGGGATTGCGCTTACGGGCATGAAGGCTTAAACTGTAAAGATAAGAAAGTTGCGAGGGGGAAAGAGCGCAGCGTTTGAAATGGAGGGAAACATGAAACAGGAATACATCGAAAAGATATACGCGGGATGGCTGGCAAAGATGATCGGCATCCGGCTGGGGGCTGTGGTGGAGGGATGGACCTGTGAAAGGATCGCCCGGGAATACGGCGAGGTGAAGGGGTATCTGCAGGAATATAAAAATTTTGCGGCGGATGATGACAGCAACGGCCCCTACTACCTGCTCCGGGCGCTGTCGGAGGGCGGACATTTCCCGGACCTTCAGCCGCAGGATGTGGCGGATGCGCTGATGAACTATGCGGGATGGGAGCATGGCTTTTTCTGGTTCGGAGGGTACGGAGTATCGACGGAACACACGGCCTTCCTGAACTTGTGGAACGGCATCCCCGCGCCCTTAAGCGGCAGCGCGCAGCAGAACGGACTGGCAGTGGCGGAACAGATCGGCGGGCAGATCTTTATCGACTGCTGGGGGCTGATGAATCCGGGCAATCCGGAGCGGGCAGCCCGGTTTGCGCGGGCGGCTGCCTCCGTGACGCATGACGGAAACGGCATCTGGGGCGGAGTGTTCATCGCGGTGTGCATCAGTCAGGCCTTTGTGGAAACAGACATCCGCAGGATCATCGAAAAGGGGCTGGAGTACATCCCGCAGGACTGTGAGTATGCTGCGGTGGTGCGGGACATCTGCGCTTACCATGAAGAACATCCGCAAAGCTGGAGGGACTGCTTTTCCCATATCCGGAAAAACTGGGGCTATGACAGGTATCCGGGGAACTGCCATATCATCCCCAACGCGGCGGTCATCATCCTTTCTCTTCTGTACGGGGAGGGAGATTTTGACAGGACGCTGTGCATCTGCAACATGTGCGGGTGGGATACGGACTGCAACGTGGGAAATACGGCCACGATCATGGGCGTCAGAGGGGGAACGAAGGCCATTGATCCGGAAAAATGGCGGGCACCGATCAATGATCTCGCCATTTTTTCCGGAACGACGGGAGCTCTGAACATTTCGGATATTCCGGAGGGAGCCTCCCTGATGGCTGCCCTGGCCTTCCGGCTGGACGGAGAGGAGCCGCCCGCTTTGTGGAAGAACATCTGGGACAGGGGACGGAACCTCTGGCATTTTGAATACCCGGGCTCCACACACGCCTTTTGCATCCGGGGAAGCGGAAAGGGACATCTGGAAAATGTCCGGTCCCAGTCTGCCAGCGGGAACAGAGCCCTTCTTGCCGTCATGGAAGGCGAGGGGGAGAGCAGGTATGAAATCTTCCGGAAGACCTACTATGAACCGGAGGATTTTTCCGACAGCCGCTATGACCCTTCTTTTTCCCCTGTGGTCTATCCGGGACAGACTCTGCGCTGTCTCCTGTCCCTGCCGGAACGCGCAGGAGACAACGCGGAGAATGCGGGAGAGGCGAAAGGGGCGAATACAGCCGCAGAGGGCGACGCAGGAGCCGTACTCTGTTTGTATGGGAAGCTTCGGGGAAAGGACGGCACGGCCTGCCTGTACGCAGAGGAAAGACGCCTGGCCTGGGGGGAGCGGGCACAGCTGGAGTGGAGGATCCCGGCAGGGCTTTCGGAAACGATCCTGGAAGTCGGCGTCTGCTGCCGTTTTTCCGGCGGACCTGTAAAGCTGCTGCTCCATGAGATGGAAGTGACGGGCGGAGCGGATTACCGGATCGATTTTTCCCGGGAACGGACAGAAAAATGGACCGACTGCCACCGCGAGATCAGCCAGTTCACCAGAGGCAGGGGACTGGCATATCTGGAAGGAGGACAGCTGCATCTGACAGGAACCGACTGGGCGGAAGTGTATACGGGAAGCCCGGAATGGAAGGATTATGAAGCGCAGTTCGAGCTGACGCCCCAGTTGGGGGAGGAGCACTGCGTGCTGTTCCGGGTTCAGGGAGCGGCCCGCTCCTATGGCTTTGGCTTTACCGGAAAGAACCGGATCGGAGTCTGGAAAAAGGACCGGGAGGTCAGGCTGTTAAAAGAGCTTCCCTTTGCCTGGGAAGCCGGAAGGAGCTTTTGCCTGACGGTCAGGGCAAAAGGAGAGGTTTTTCTTCTGTATGCGGACGGAAAGGAGCTGTTTCGGATCACGGATGAAGACCGTCCCCGTCTTTCCGGCTGCATCGGGCTGGGCGTAAGAAACAACAGCCACTGCCGCATTGATTCCATCCGCCTGCGGGAGCTGGAACAGGGATAAGGGATCAAAAAAGACCAGAAAAAAAGACAGACAGGGAGGAAAACGGTTATGCATCTGGAAGAGAAAAAGATTCTTTTGAAAAACGGGCAGGAGGCGGTCCTCAGGAGCCCTGTGGCTTCGGACGGAGCGCAGATGCTGGATGTTTTGAAAAGGCTTTCGGCGGAGACGGAGTTTATCCTCCGTTATCCGGAGGAGTGGGCGGCGATGACGGCGGAGCAGGAGGCGAAATATCTGGAAGGGCTGAGCCGGTCGCAGAGTGAGCTGATGATCGTCTGCACGGTGGGAGAAGAGATCGCCGGGAGCTGCCAGCTCAGCTTTTTTACAGGGATCAAGACCAGACACCGGGCCGTGGCCGCTATCGGGCTTTTGGAAAAATTCTGGGGTCTGGGGATAGGGACCACCATGTTCGCTCAGATGGAGCAGGCTGCGAGAGAGCGGGGGACCCTCCAGATTGAGCTGGATTATATTGAAGGCAACGAACGGGGCAGGAGGCTCTATGAAAAAATGGGCTTTGTGCCGGTGGCGGAGCGGCCGGATGCCGTCCGTCTGAAGGACGGGACGATGCGGAAGGAAATCTCCATGATAAAAAGGCTGTGAGAGAATGCGCTGCAGGCCTTTGGTCCGGAGGGAAATCCATTGTGAAAAAGAAAAGCCATTTTTTCATTCTCCATTCCATACAGACCAAGATTCTGGTCATTACGCTTTCGCTGACCATAGGGACGACGCTGGCCTCCCTGCTGATCTCCTATTACACGGAGATCAACACCATTAAAAAGACGACGGAAAGCTATATGACGCAGTATATCGCCTTTGCGGATGAGCGGTTCAACGATATGCTTTCCGAGGTGAGAAAGACGGCGCTTTCCGTGGCTACGGAACGGGAGATCATCTATCCCGGAATCCTGCACGGGAAGGAAAGCGCGTCCTATGAGGAGTATCAGCGCAAAAAGCGGATCGCAAGCTATCTGTCCGGACTGATGAGCCAGAAGCAGTACATGGACAACGTGCTTGTCATCACAAAGGACGGGAGGATCTTCCAGGCGGACACGCAGCTTGTGCTGAAGCGGGATCTGGAGACCCCCGTGATGCAGGAAGCGCTGCAGACGAGCCGGGCGGGGATCGTTTACGACAGGCAGGCCGGAGAGGTATTTTACAGCTGTCCGATCCTGAACGGCGGAGATATTGTGGCCGTGAACCTCATCAGCCTGGACTATGGTGTACTGACCGCCGCCTATGAACAGGAGCCGCTGGAAGGAGTGGACATCTATGTGTTTGACTCCGGGAAGGGTCTGTTCTATACCAACGCGGAGCAGACCGGAAGAGAGGGAGAGCTGTGGGAGAAAATAGAAAAGAGCGGCGCAGCGGACGGATATGTGGAATACAACGGCCGGCGCTGGTACGCGCTTTCCTGGCAGCACGGGACGGAAAAAATGACGACCGTGGGCCTGATCCCCATCGACGTTCTCCTGCGTGACGCCAATGCGCTGCGCAGGAAGCTGCTTCTGGTCGGGGCCTGCGCCGTCTTTCTCGCGGTGGGAGCGTCGGTCTATCTGTCCGGGAGGCTCTGTACGAATCTGAAGCTTCTGACGGAAAATATGGAGGAGATCCGGACGGGAAATCTGATGGTCCGCTCTCAGATCCATTCGCCGGATGAGGTGGGAAAGCTGTCTGAGACGTTTAACGAGATGATGGAGCGGATACGCGTGCTTCTGGAGGAGGTCAGGCAGAAGGAACGCCTGAAGCGGGAGGCGGAGCAGAGCGTGCTTGCCACGCAGATCGAACCCCATTTTCTCTACAATTCCATCGACAGCATCCAGCATGTGGCTCATATGCGCGGAGAAAGGGAGATCGAACGGGTGGCGGAGGCGCTGTCCGAGCTTCTCCGCAGCGTGCTGACAGACCGGAATGAATTCATCACGCTCTGGGAAGAGCGGGAGTATATCGAAAACTACATTTATATCGAACGGTTTAAGTACCGGGGAGATTTCCGGCTTCTGTGGGAGGTGGATGAAGAACTCTGGGCCTATCGCCTTCCCAAGCTGCTTCTGCAGCCGGTGGTGGAAAATGCCCTGATCCATGGGATCTCGACAAAGGAGAGCGGCGGCGTCATCCAGGTAAAGATCTACAGGGAGGATGCTTTCGTCATTGTCAAGGTGATGGACAACGGGAAGGGGATGAGCCAGGAGAAGGTGGAACAGGTTTTGGCCGATATAAAGAGGAAGGATATTACCGGCTTCCGCAGGGTCGGCCTGGCCAATGTGCTGAACCGGATCCGTCTGGTATACGGGGAGGAATACGGCGGTACGGTCTACAGCTGTCAGGATATGTTCACCTGTGTGGAGCTGAAGCTGCCCGCGCAGGCGGAGCTGTAAGCAGGGAGGAGAGCATGAAACGGTCGGTGCTGGTCGTGGACGATGAAACGGTTTTCAGAAATTATATCAGACAGATGGAGCTTTGGGAGAACAGCGAACTTTATATCGCCGCCGAAGCCAGATCTGCGCAGGAGGCCCTCCGCATCCTGGAGCGGCAGGAGATCAACATCGTGATCCTGGACGTTTCCATGCCGGGCAAAAACGGTGTCTTCCTCTCGGAGATCATCGCCGCAAAATATCCCCAGACGGCGATGATCGCGGTTTCCAGCTATGACGACTATGATTATGTGAGACAGATCCTCAAAAACGGCGCTCATGATTATATTCTGAAAAGCAGGCTGACGGAAGAAACGCTCCTGCGCGCCCTGGAAAGCGCGGACCTGCGGATGCGTCAGCGGTCGCCCTGGGAGATCCGCAAGGAGCTGCGGAGCCAGGCGGCGGAATGGATCTTTCACGGAGCGGCAAGCCCCTTTACCTCTGACAATTCCAGAAAGGCAGCGGCGATCGCGCAGATCCGGTTCCTGAAAAGCTATTCCGGGGAAAGCCTGAAAACGCTGACGGACGGGATCGGACGGGTTCTTGAATCCGGCGGAAGCAGAGAGGACGGGCTGGATATTCTCGCCATCCCCTGCGGATCTGATAAATTTGTCCTGATCTACCGTTTCTATGAAGAAACCTCGGAAGCCAGGATGCAGGAAAGGATCGCTGCCGTCAATCTGGACAGCCAGGATGCCATCCGCCGCCTGTACAGCCTGCAGGTGACGGTACGGACCTGTCCCGCTTTTTTCAGCGACAACGCTATGCGCTCCTATCTGCAGTTCCAGCTGAAGGAGAAGGAGGAAGAAACGGCGGCCGCCTCTCCGCTCGCCATGACGATCGGACAGCAGAAAAAGCTGCTGGCGGCTGTGGAGACGCTGGACGGAAAAGATGCGGGAAGACAGGTCCGGTCTCTGTATGAGCAGATCCCGCCGGGCCAGGAGGCGCTCTGCCTGATGGTGACGAAGGAAATGCTGGATCTTCTGGTGCGGATCTCCGAGGAATACCGGATCAGCCTGGATTTTCTTCCTCAAAACAACAGGCTCTTTGAATACACGCAGGGGAAGAGCCGGGAAACCCTGGCGGCGAATGTATCGGGGCTCTATGAGAACGTGCTGCGGGAGATCAGGGAACGGGAGGAAACGGGCCAGTACTCCTCTCTGGTGAAGAAGGCCATAGCGCTGATGGAGCAAAGGTACGGCGAGCCTGTGGGACTTAAGGACATCGCGGGAACGATCGGAACGAACAGCTCTTATTTGAGCCGCCTGTTCCATGAGGAGACGGGAACGACGGTGACGGACTATCTGAACCGGGTGAGAGTGGAGCAGTCCAAGAAGCTTCTGGAAGAGGATGTCCCCCTGAAGGAGATCGTATGCCGCTGCGGGTTCCGAAGCTATGGGTATTTTTTGAAGATATTTAAGGAGTATACGGGAAAAACGCCGAAGGAATTTTTGAAGGGCGGGGAATAATCGGATATTTATAGCAAAAAATAAGAGAAAGCTGTGCAGTTACGCATGGCTTTTTCCTTTTTGGGTAAAAAAAGTGGATAAGAAAGTAAAAATAAATGTGAAATTCACAAAAAAGGAAAAAGGCCGGCATGATAGAATGCAGACATCAGGAATGGAGAGCACTGTTTGAAAAGAAATGGAGGAGAAGGTATGAAAATGAAAAAAGTGCTGGCGTGTTGTTTGAGTGCGGTCCTTTGTGCCGGTATGCTGACAGGGTGTTCCGGAGGAACGGCCGGTGAGGAAGGGGGAAAGGGAACGGAATCCGCAGCAGAAGGGACTTTGACGGCGGAAACGGAGGCCTCCGAAAATGCGGATTCCAATCTTAATGCGGAAGGTTTTCCCATCGTAAAGGAACCGATCACGCTCACCGTTTATGGACAACGTGACCAGAACCAGGCGGAATGGGAAGAAATGTATGTTTTTCAGAAGTACGAGGAAATGACGAACATCCATATGGATTTTCAGGAGGTACCGGCGGACGGATTCGCGGAGAACAAGCAGCTTCTGTTCGCATCCAACGAGCTTCCGGATGTATTTTTAAGAGCTGGGATTTCGCAGAACGAGATTTCCACATATGGCGTGGGAAGCGGACAGCTCATGATCCTGGATGATCTGATCGAGCAGTATGCGCCGAATCTGACAAAGCTGTTTGAAGAAAATCCGCAGGCGAAGCAGGCCTGTCTGGCTGCGGACGGGCACATTTATACGCTTCCCTTTATTGATCTAAGCCCGACAGGAAAAATGGATTTAAAACAATGGATCAATACGAAGTGGCTGGAAACGCTCGGGCTGGAAATCCCTGCCACCTTGGATGAGTTTAAGGAAGTGCTGATCGCATTCCGGGATCAGGATCCGAATGGAAATGGTGAGCAGGACGAGATCCCGCTGGGCTACCGGGATCCGGTGATGATCTATCAGACCGGAGGCGCTTTTGGGCTGCAGTATCAGATGACGGACACTTACAATGTGGATGCGGAAGGAAAGATCCATAACTGGCTGTGCGATGATGAGTTTAAAGAATATCTGCAGTGGCTGAACGAGCTGTACAGCGAAGGACTGATCTGGAAGGATTATTACAAAAATGACAGAGCGGCCTGGAGAAGCAATCTGTCCGGAGAATATTTCGGAGCCATGTATATGCCCTATTCCGACGTATTTCTGAATTGTGAACAGGATTATTCCGGATATGAACCTTTGATCGGACCTGCCGGAGAGCAGATGTGGGGAGATGCCAGAACCGGTGTTCAGATCGGCTGTTTTGCACTCAGCAATACCTGCTCCAATCCGGAGGCGGCAATGCGCTGGGTGGACTATTTCTACAGCGAAGAAGGTGCGTTATTCTATACCTATGGCGAAGAAGGCGTGCAGTATGATATGGATGAAAACAATATTCCTCACTTCAAGGATGAGATCCTGAATGCGGAAGAAGGATTTATGACGGCGCTCGGAAAGATCAACATGGTCCCCGGAGGAGGATTCCCGCATCTGAGAACGGAACAGACCGAGGGCGTTGTGGCAAGTGACCGGACTAAGGAAGCAGCCAAGATCCTGGAGCCTTTTCTGCCTCAAACTGTATATGCAAAGCCTGCAGTCAGCATAGAAGATATGGACAGAGTCGTTGCAATTGAGCAGGATCTGACCACCTATCGGGATGAATCCGTTGCAAAGTTCATCATCGGAGAATGGAATTTTGATATGTGGGAGGAATACTGTCAGACACTGGAGCAGATCGGCATCCGTGAGCTGGAGGAGATTTACCAGAGAGCCCTGGATTCCGTGGCGGCGGGCTGACGGAAAGGCGGCTACAGCGGAAACGACAGCTGTAGCCGCTGCTGCACAAATTCAGAGAAGGGCCGGAAGCAAGGACTGCCGGCCTTTCCTTATCAACCGTCAGGAGGATAGCTATGCTTGCAAAGATCAAAAAAACCGGGAAGGGAATTCGAAGAAATCTTGGGCTTTATATCATGTTTTCCATTCCGTTCATCTGGTATCTGGTGTTTAAATATGCGCCGATGTACGGGGTTCAGATCGCATTCCGAAGATTCAACCCGACACTCGGTATTACAGGAAGCCCCTGGGTCGGACTGACCTATTTCAAACAGTTTTTTGAATCCTATTATTTTGAAAACATATTGTGGAATACCGTTTCGCTGAGTATTTTTACCATGCTGATCGGCTTTCCGGTTCCGATTCTGCTCGCGCTTCTGATCAATGAGATCAAGAATGTGAAGTTTAAAAAGCTGATCCAGAATATCACCTATATTCCCAACTTCCTTTCTGTCGTGGTGATCGTCAGCATGCTGACGCTGTTTTCCAACAGCGATTATGGACTTTTTAATAAGATCACCGGCCTGTTTGGAGCGGAACCGGTAGATTTCATGTCCAAGCCCGCTCTTTTCCAGCCGCTTTATGTCTTTTCCAATGTGTGGCAGTATATGGGATTCAATGCCATCATTTATATAGCGGCGCTTTCCAGTGTGGATCAGGAGCTGTATGAAGCGGCAGCTATCGACGGAGCAACACGGCTTCAGAAGATCATCCATATATCCATTCCCTGTATCATGAGCACGATCATCGTCCTGTTTATCATGAGGATCGGCAGTCTGATGTCGGTGGGATTTGAAAAGGTGTATCTGATGCAGAATTCCGTAACGCTTTCTGCAAGCGAAGTGATCTCCACTTTTATCTACAAAAACGGTATTCAGAAGGGGCAGTTCAGCTACAGTACTGCGGTAGGACTGTTCAATTCCGTGATCAATTTCGTTCTGCTGGTCGGAGCCAATTTTACCAGCAAAAAGCTGACGAAAACCAGTCTGTGGTAGGGAAAGGAGGAAAACTCAGATATGCGGGAAAATACGAAGAAGATACTGCGAAGTGATCTCACATTTGACATTGTGGTAAATGTGATCGGAGCGGTTATTGTGCTGATCGTGCTGGTTCCGCTGATCTTCGTTCTGGCCGCCTCCTTTTCGGATCCGGATCTGGTCATCCGGGGAGAGGTTCTGCTGTGGCCGAAGGGATTTACGACAGAAGCATATACCATGGTATTTGAAAATGAGGACATCTGGAGGGGATTTGTCAATTCCTGCTTTTATACGGCGGCAGGAACGGCGATTAGTGTGGTGCTGACAGTGCTTGCAGCATACCCGCTGTCCAGGAAGAATTTCATGGGACGGAATATCTTCATGATGATGATCCTTTTTACCATGTATTTTAACGGCGGAATGATTCCGACTTATCTGCTCGTCAAAAATCTCGGGATGTACAATACTGTCTGGGCGCTTTTGATCCCGGCGGCTCTGTCTACCTATAACCTGATCGTGGCAAAAACCTTTTTTGAAAACAGCATTCCCGGAGAACTGTATGAAGCGGGAACGCTGGATGGCTGCAACAATATGCAGATGCTTCTGCGTATCGTGCTGCCGCTTTCGAAGGCGATCCTTGCGGTGCTGGTCCTGTATTATGCGGTGGGAATCTGGAATGCCTATTTTGATGCGCTGATCTATATCCGGGATTCTGATATGCACCCGCTTCAGATCGTTCTGAGAAACATTCTTCTCCTTGGACAGACGGAGCAGATGGGGACGAACGATGCGGGAATGGCAGAAAAGGTGAAGATGGCGGAAGCAGTCAAATATTCAGCCATTGTGGTATCAAGCATTCCCATGCTGCTGATCTATCCGTTTGTACAGAAATATTTTGTAAAAGGAGTTATGATCGGCGCGGTGAAAGGCTGATTTCTGATTGGTACAGATATAAAATGCTGCTGAAGCGGCAGAAAAGAGGCAGGAATGAAGAACAGACCTAATATCATCATCATTATGACAGATCAGCAGAGAGCTGATCTGCGCAGAAGCTGCGGATATGAGCTGGACACGATGCCGTTCCTGGATGAGTGGGCACAGGGAGGCGTCGACTTTGCACGGGCGTATACGCCAAACCCTACCTGTATGCCTGCAAGGGTGAGCATGTATACCGGACGCTACAGCGAAAGCCATCATGTCAGAACGAATCATAATGCGAAGGATGCCTTATATACAAGGGATCTTCTGGATGTGCTCAAGGAGAATGGGTATGTGACCGCTTTATGCGGAAAAAACCATTCCCATCATGAACCGGAGGACTTCGATTTTCATGAGACGTGCGGACATCTCGGCTATGAAGGAGAGGTAAATACGACATCGGAGGAAATTGCCTTTGCAGATTTCTTAAAGAGCACAAACCACATGGAAATGCACCGGCCTTCTCCGGGCGGGGTAAAAGTGCAGCATCCTTACCGGAATGTGAGCTCAGCCCTGAAATTTATCGACGGCCTGGATGGAAATGCGCCTTTCTTTGCCTGGGTATCCTTTGCAGAGCCGCATAATCCCTACCAGGTTCCGGAACCGTATTTTGATATGTTTCCGCCGGAAAGTCTGCCCCCGGTAAAAGGAAAGAAGGAAGATCTTCCGGAAAAAGGAGACCGTTTTGTGTGGCTGAGGAAGGTTTGGGAGAAGATCCTGGGAGAGGATATTGAAACACGGATTCTGCGGGCCAGATCCAATTATCTGGGTATGCTGCGTCTGATCGACGATCAGCTGAAACGCCTGGTGGAAGGCATCCGGGAGCGGGGACTGGAAGACAATACGATTTTCCTTTATCTTTCCGATCACGGTGATTTCGCGGGGGAATATGATCTGATCAGAAAGGGGCCGGACCTTCCGGATGTGCTGTGTCATATTCCGTTTATCTGGAGGGGACCGGGAATCCGTCGAAAGGGAAAGCTGACGGAAGCATATGTGAGCATTGTGGATGTTCTTCCGACGCTCTGTGATTATCTGGATATTGCGGTTCCTTTTGGCTGTCAGGGAAAAAGCATTCTGCCGCTGTTAAACGGAACAAAATATCCGCCGGAGGAATATGAATGTGCATTTGCGGAAAGCGGTTTCGGTGGTCTGTACTGGAATACGGAGGATCACTTGGATCTGATCACAGAAGGCGCATCCAGAAACATGGAAACCTTTGACTGCTTGAATACCTGGACCCAGTGCGGACAGGTGCGGTCTCTGTGGAAGAACGGGTGGCACATCCAGCTCGACATGATGGGAAAGGGATACTTGTACCGGCTTTCCGATGACCCGGCGGAGCTATGTAACCTGTGGGATGATCCTTCCTGCCAGGGACAAAAGCAGGAACTTCTTGCAGCGCTCGCAGCTGAGATGATGAAGCAGACAGATCTGCTTCCGGTTCCGCACCATCGTTATCGGGTAAAGGTTCATCCGAAGGGGTTTTGGCATCAGGATTTTGCCGCAGACGATCCGGGGGTCCGGAATATGAAACCGATCGGGGAAAGTCATCTGGAAGAAGACTGAGAACCGGAGGTTCAGCGCGCGTGCCTCAGCAACGCTTCGAAATAAAGGAAAAAGATGGAAAAACGGGGGAAACTGTGAAGATGAGAGGACCGAATCTGATTTATATATTTGCCGATCAGCTCAGATATTTCAGTATGGGATATGCGGGAGATCAAAATGCACAGACGCCCAATCTGGATGCCTTTTGTGCGGAAAGCACAGATCTGTGCCGACCGTTTCCGGACATCCGGTGTGCGCGCCCTATCGGGCATCACTTTTTACCGGAAAATATACCACCAGCACGGGAATGGTGATCAATGAGATCCGTCTTAACCCGGAAGATCACCATACCTTTGCGCAGGTGCTGAATGAAAACGGATATGAAACGGCCTATATCGGGAAATGGCATATGTATGCCGCCGAGCTTGGAAATCATTATGATCCGAAAAATTCCTACATACCGGAGGGGCCGGACAGGCTGGGATTTGACGATTTTTTTGCGGCTTATAATTTCCGCCATGAGTATGAGACGGGAACCGCTTATTACCATCTGAACAGCCCGGAAAAGATTTTTTATGAAAAATACGAACCGGATGCGCAGACAGATATGGCAATCGAACAGCTACGCCGTCTTTCAGCCGGGGACAAGCCGTTTGCGCTGTTTCTTTCCATCGGCACGCCTCATGATCCATGGGTGGAAGAAAATGTGCCAAAGAAATATCTGGAGATGATGAAAAACAGGAAATTCTTTCTTCCGGAAAACTATCTGCCTCAGAACGATCCTCATGCGGACAGCTGGGCCAGATTATCACAGGAAGAACGGAAGTATCTGACCGAATGGATGAGAGTATATTATGCGATGACGGCCAATCTGGATGAGAATTTTGGCCGGCTCAGGCAGGCTGTCCGTGAATTGGGACTGGAAGAAAATACGATCCTGATCTTTACTTCGGATCACGGAGAACTGTTCGGGGCGCATGGAAGAAGGGCAAAGAATATTTTCTACGAAGAAGCCGTAAGGGTACCATTTCTGATCTGCTGGAAAGGCCACCTGGCGGAAGGAGCCAGCAGAGACTTTGTGTTTAACACAGTGGATATTATGCCGAGTCTCCTGAGTATGATGGGGCTGCCTGGGCCGAGGGGGATGGAAGGGGCTGATCGGAGCAGCTGTATCAAAGGAGAAGACGATACGGAAGAAGGAGCGCTGATGATGGGGACGGGGCCGACCGCCGTGTTTGGAGATGGATATGAATGGAGGGCGTACCGGACCAAACAGTATACATATGCGGTTTACCTTACAGACGGGCAGGAATTCCTTTTTGATGATGACAGAGACCCGAAGCAGATGCAAAACCTGATTGACATTCCGGAATATACAGCTCTGGCAAAGGATCTGAGAAGAAAGATGTATCAGAAAATGGAAGAAATAGGTGATACTTTTGAAAAAAATACTTACTATGAGAAAAACTGGATATGCGACAGGAAGATCTTAAAGAAAACAGAGAGGGGAAAATACCTTTAATAAAAGAAGTCTGTCCCCCACCGGTTCAAAAACCCTCCAAATGGCAGTCCAAAAAGCTTGCAGCAGGAAAAGAACATGAGCTATAATCAATAAAATAAGGGATTCTTATGTGCCGGAACAGGAAGCGTTCACTCCCCGTTCCGGCAGCTTTTTTCAGACGAGGAGGAAAATGTGATGAGACAGAAAAAGAGATGGCTGTCCTTCCTGACAGCGGCGGCGCTGGCCGTCGGACTTCTTTTCAGTCCGGTACCGGCTCAGGCCGCGGAGATTGACGCGGCAGCGGCAAGAGAGGATTTTTATGAGGCTGCGAACGGGGATGAGGTCGCGGCCATGACGATCCCGGCGGACGCGGCGAGCACAGGACAGTTTCAGCAGATTCAGGATGAGATCGACGGACAGCTGGAGGAACTGATCACAGGCTATGCGCAGAATCTTTCCGCTTTTCCAAAAGACAGCGACGAATATCAGCTGGGTGCGCTGTATCAGTGCGCGACGGACTGGGAGACGAGAAATGCCTACGGACTGGGAAGCACGATGGAAAACTATATTGCCCGCATCGAAAGCGCGGCGGATGTAGAAGAACTTCTGGACGTCTGCATGGACCTGAGCCGGAAATACGGTCTGGGCACACTGTTTGGCGCATCGTATACGACGGACCTGAAAAATGTGGAAGAAAATATGCTGGCAGTCCAGTCATTCAGCCTTCCCCTTTCCAAAGCGTACTGGCTGGGAACGGATGAGATCAGCAGCAGCGTGAGACAGCTTTATCTGGAGGTGCTCTCCGCTATGTATCAGATCCATGGAAAGAGCGCGGCAGAAGCGGATGCCCTGGCGGCGCAGCTTGGAAATCTGTATATGGCACTTGCGCCCGCGCAGATGAATCCGGAGGATTATTATAATCCTGAAAAAATGTACAATGTTTATCAGGTCTCCGACCTTCCCGGCTTTTTCGGCGGAAATCTGTCCCTGGAAACGTTGTGCCGTCTGTATGAAGCCGAACCGGAGGATCCGGTGATAATCGTGGAGCCGGCCTGGATGGCGGCGGCCGGCAGCATTATGACCCCGGAAAATCTTCCTCTGCTGAAGGAGCTTGCGGTCGGCAGCATTTATCTGGACCTGTCAACTGTGACGGATACGCAGTCGCTGGATGTGACGCTTGCCTACAACCAGATGGTGAGCGGCGCGGCGGAACCGGAAAGCCATGAAAAGAACGCTTTGAATAATACGATTTCGATACTGACCGACTTTGCGGGCAGGGTCTACGCGGAGAACTTTTTTGACGAGACATCGAGAGCGGATGTGGAGCGGATCACAGAAGAGATCCTGGCGGTATTCCGCGAAAGGATTATGAATCTTACCTGGATGCAGGAGGAAACCAAAGAGGAAGCGGTCAAGAAGATCGACACCATGACGATAAATGCCGCGTATCCTGACGAATGGCCGGAATATATGGAGAGTGTCCGGATTGTTCCGCCTTCTGAAGGGGGAAATCTGGTCGATAACTATCTGAATTTGTTGAGCGTAAGCATGGAATACAACATCGCGAAAAAGGATGAGCCGCTGGAGCCGGACGACTGGAGCGGAACCGCCGTCTATATCGTGAACGCTTTTTATAACCCTTCCCAGAACTGTATTTTCCTTCCCGCAGCCATTCTGCAGGGCGGATTTTACGACAGCGAAGCCTCCGAGGAGGAGAAGCTGGGAGGGATCGGAACCGTGATCGGTCACGAGCTCACTCACGCTTTTGATAATTCCGGAGCGCAGTATGATGAAAAGGGAAATTTCAGCGACTGGTGGACGGATGAGGATTATGAAGTATTCAGCCGGCTTTCCCAGGAGGTCGTGGATTATTACAACGGCTATGAGGTGGACGGCATGCAGGTGAACGGCGCGCAGACGCTGGGAGAGAACATTGCGGATCTGGGCGGCGTGTCGGTGGTCACACAGATCGCTCAGATGAAGGGGCTGGATCTTTCTCAGGTATATGAGCAGTATGCGTCCATCTGGGCAGAAAAACAGACGCCGGAAAACCGGTATCAGATGATGATGATGGATGTGCATTCCCCGAATAAGGTAAGGGTGAACGCAGTGCTTTCCGCCATGCCGGAATTCTATGAGGTCTACGGCGTTATGCCGGGAGACGGCATGTATCAGGCTCCGGAGGACAGGCCCGGGATCTGGTAAAATACAGGATTGGGAAATGCGCCTGACAGCTCATTTCCCAATCGTCAGCTTTGCGCTGAAGAATCGCTTCGCTACAGGAAGAATCGCGAAGCGATTCTTTCCACTTGGTAAAATGCGGCCTGCGGCCGCGGGAGAGGAAGAAATATGGATAATAGACCGGATTATGAAAAAGGAACGGTGAGCGGATGGATGCACCGTTTTATGGAGGAGCATGCGAAGTGGTTCTGGGTGCTCTACAGTGTGCTGATCGTGCTGGTGATCTACAAGGCGTTCAGCCTTACGTTTCTGGAGAAAACGCCTTACTCCTGGGATTATGCTTTCCATCATATCACGCTCGCGCTTCTGTCCATTCTGATGATGAGAGAGGCGTATCGGGGTGAATTCCACATGGGATTTCGCGGAAAAGGATTCTGGAAAGGTCTGGTCATGTGCTGGCCTGCGCTGGTGTTCCTTGCTGTGAATCTTGCCGGCAGTCTCTGCATCGGGCGCGTTTATCCGGAGAGCCTGATCCAGGAGCTGGTGAAAAATTTTTCCATCGGCCTGTTTGAAGAGGTGGTGGTGAGAGCGGTCCTGGTGGGACACATGATGCACTACTGGAGAAATTCGCCGCGCAGGGTATTTAACGCCGTACTCTGGTCGTCGGTGCTCTTTGGCGTCCTTCATATCGGAAACGCGCTTGCCGCACCGCTGAATACGGCCTTTCAGATCTTTTATGCCACAGGCTTCGGCATCATATTCGCCGCGGTATATATTCGGACCAGAAATCTGTGGAGCTGCATTCTGGTGCATGCGCTGGTGGATTTTACCGGAAGTCTGACTCTGATCTACCTGCCTCTGCAGCCGGATTATGAAGCGTACGGAGCGGCCGCCGCTGATCTGACCTATCTGGTGCCCTCAGTTGCGCCTGACTGGCTTATTTCCGGCTGGGGACTGATCGCCATTCTGGGGCTGCTGCTTGGAACAGCGCTGTCCGTTGCTGTCGGGATATATGAGCTGAGAAAGGCAAAGGCAGAAGAAACGGCTCTTCTTTGGGAAAAAATGTAGGAGAGATCATTTTGAGTGAGATAGCGATATGTGAGGATGAAAAGAAAGACAGGGAAACGCTTTTTGCGTCCGTGGCGGAAGTATTGAAGAGGCTTGGGCTGGAAGCGGATCTCAATGTGTTTCAGAGCGGAGAAGAACTGCTTGGAGCCATGCGGGCGGGGAAAAGGTATGATCTTTTGATCCTTGATATTTTTCTGAATGAGATGAATGGAGTGGAGGCAGCCAGGGAAGCCATGCGGATCCAGCCGGGAATCTGCATGGCTTTTATTACCTCCAGCCGGGAATTCGGAGCGGAGGCTTTTGAGCTGAACGCGGTGCATTATCTGGTAAAGCCGGTGAGCATGGATTCCCTGCAGGAGCTGTTCCGCCGTTTCCTCAGACGCTCCGGGATGCCTGTAAAGCAGCTTGAACTGAAATGGGGTAATAAAACGCTGCGCGCTCCCATGCACCGGATCACGAGGATCCAGAGCAGCAATAAGGGAGTTGACATTTATCTGCAGGGCAGAAGCAGCCCGCAGTGGGCGGACGTTTCCTTTTCGCATGTGGAGGAGCTGCTGGACGGAGAGTATTTTCTGAAGATCTCAAGAGGGCTTCTGGTGCAGATGAATTATATCCTCTGCATGGAACAGAATGTGTGCCGGTTCCGGGATGGCACCAGTTCTCTCATCAGCCGGAGGGAAAAGAAGGAGATAAGAAGAAAATATAATGATTTTCTGTTCCGCAGTATGCTGGGAGAGGAGGAAAACGGATGAGCGCATCAGACTATATCTTGCATGTCTATGGCTTCCTGATCCAGACGGTTCCGGTCGCGCTGCTTCTGTATGTTCCCTTTTCCGGTGAAAGCCTGCGCGTTTCCGGAAGGAGGTGGCTGGGGTGTCTGATCGGGTCGCTCGTCTTTTTTGCTGTGGGCTTTTCCCTGCTTGCCGGTTATCTGATGACAGGAGGGGAAGGGATGAGGGCTTACATGCGTTTCGCTGCCAACCTGTATATGGGGGTCGTACTTCTTTTGGAGCTCGGGCTGTTCTTCTGGAATGTGAGAGCCGGGCTGGAGCAGAAGCTGCTCCCGGCCATTCTGCTGGTTCATTACGAGGCGATCCTGTTTACGATCTGCAGTATTGTGGTAGGGTTCCTGCACCCGGGCAGAAATCCGTCAGACGGCTCCTACCTGATCTATGGATGGGAGAACTGCCTGCCTCATACCGTGCTTTCCCTGCTTACCGTTCCGCTCCTTTTCTTTTTTATGAAAGGGAGCGTCCGCTTTGCCTGCCGGATCATGGAACAAAGAACGGCAAGGCGCGGCTGCATCTATTTCGCCTGCGCGCTGCTCCTGTTCTGCGCCACCATTTACGGGCTGAACGTTACGGAGTTTCGGAACAACTTCTATGGACCGGGGCTGTTCATCATCCTTTTCTCCCTGCTGGCGACGGATTGTATCCTTTATATCATGTTTTTTCATGAAATACATATTGAGGCCAGAACGAGGGAGCTGGAGGAGGATCTCAGGCTGATGAACAGCCGGTATCTGCAGATCAGTTCCGGAATAGAGGAGGCCAGGCGCGCCAGACATGATATCCGGCATCATCTGAATGTGCTCAGCGTCCTGAACCGGGAAGGAGACAGAAAAGGACTGGAGGAGTATCTTGCGCGCTATGAGGCAGTTTATCAGCAGCAGGAGGAGCGTTCCTTCTGCGCCTATCCGGCTCTGGACAGCATTCTGAAATACTATGTGCAGAAGGCGGAGGAGGCAGGCATCCATGTGACAACGAGGATTGCCCCCCTGAGGGAGGAGCCGGGCCTCGATGCGGTGGACCTGACCGTCCTTGTGGGAAATCTGCTGGAAAATGCCGTAATGGCCTGCAGCCTTACGGACGGGGAAAGGGAGAAAACGCTGGAGATCAGCATCAGAAAGGCAGACTCTTCCCTTCTGTTCCTGGTAAAAAACAGCTGTAGACAGGAGGAACGGGAGAGTGAGAGCTTTGAAGATTATACGGCATTTCCGTCCACAAGACATGCGATGCGGGAAGGCTACGGGCTGCGGAGCATCCACACCATCGCGGAAAAGTATGAAGGAAGCGCGGAATTCAGACGGTGGAAGGGGAGCTTTACCGTGAGAGTGGTGCTGAATCCTTCTGACAGACATCGTTAAACATTCTCCGTTTTTCTTTTCGGACAGGGGAAAAGAACGCCCGACAGGAAGAGAAAGGAGCTGTTCGTGCATCACGCGGACCATTCGTGCAGAAATGGCCCGCGATTTCTTTTTCTGTGTTATACTGACCGCAGAAAAGCGTCAGATAAAAACAGGAAAGGATGGGAAACGGATGGGACGGGACAAAGAAGAAAACGGTCCGGGCGGGAAAAGCCGGGCTGCTTCTGTAAAACGGGGATACGGTTTCTTAAGCAACGCCGCCTGGCACTGGCGGGAGCAGTTTACGAGGGAGCCGAAAGCTGCGGTTTCGGTGCTGCTCCTTTCGTTTGTGGCGGTTTCTCTGCCTCTGCTGAACGCGAGACTTCCCAAGCTGGTGCTGCAGGGGCTGGAGGAACGCTGGGAGCTGTTCCGGTTTGCGGCTGTGCTTCTGCTGCTGGTGGCCATTCTGGCCGTCGCCAACATGCTGCAGGCGGCGCTGAAAGCCTATATGAGAAGGATGCAGGGGCCCTTTGAGGACGATTTCAATCTCAGGCTGTTAAAAAAGAGGCTGCGGGTGGACTACGAGATCCTGGAGAGCAGGCAGTTCAACGAGGACGCTCATGCGGTGTACGATTCCCTCTACCGTCCTCACTCCGTGGTGCGGGACAGCTCCCTGATCTGGCAGCAGAGCCTGACGGCGGCGGGCGGCCTTCTGCTTTACGGGCTGATTCTGCTGCGGCAGAGCCTTCTTGTTCCCCTTCTGGTGCTGATCCCGGCGCTGCTGGTATTCCTTCTGAAAAGGAAGGCGATGCGGAGGGATCAGGAGCTTCGGCCCGCGGCGGACGAGGCGGCCCGGAAAATGCGCTATGTGGAGGAGCGGGGCTGGGACCTGCGGGCGGGAAAGGACATCCGCATGTATGATCTGGGCGGGTGGCTTCTCGGCATCCTGAGGCGGGAGCAGAAAACCGGGGAGACCAACGTGCGTCTCTGGGAGAACGGGTATTTCGCGGCCAACCTCTGCGATGCCCTGTTGTGCTTTGTGCGGGACGCGGGCGCTTATGTGTATTTCATCCTTCAGATCGTGCAGGGAACTCTGCCGGTTTCGGATTTCGTCTGGTACATTTCCGTGGTAGCCAGCTGCCAGCAGGCATGCAGCGCCCTTCTGGAAAACGGAGAGCTGCTGGGACGGCTGAGCTTCGATTATTCCAGACTGCGGCTGTTTCTGGAATCGGGCGAAGGGGATATTTTTCAGAGGGCCGGAGCGGAAGAGAGCGGGAAAACAGAAGCGGAAGCGGTTGGCATCGAACTGGAGCATGTGAGCTTCACCTATCCGGGAAGCCGGGTTCCCACCCTGAAGGATCTGAACCTGACTGTCCGGCCGGGGGAGAAGATCGCGCTGGTCGGCTTGAACGGGGCGGGAAAGTCCACCCTGGTCAAGCTCTTATGCGGCCTGTACCGGCCCACCTCCGGCACGATCCGGGTGGGAGGAAGACCTTTGTCCTCCTTCGGAAGGGAAGAATACTTTTCCATGATCGCCGCGGTTTTTCAGGATGTGAAGCTCCTGCCCCTCACCATCGCCCAGAACGTGGCCTCGGATAACGGGGAGGACATTGACAGAGAGAGGGTCAGACAGTGCCTGTCCCTTGC
>DWWH01000004.1 GCA_019119815.1 Candidatus Eisenbergiella intestinipullorum
TGAAAAATAAGCCTGACGGCTTATTTTTCAATCGGCAGTTTTGCGCCGAAGCACAAAACTGCTGTGATCGCAGAGGAGAAATCACATGCGTGATTTCTCCTCGCGGCCTCAGCGTAGAACGCTTCGGCATGAAGGTAAAAATGGAACTGTTGAAAGAGAGGATCCGCCGGGACGGCAGGGTCAGAGCAGGCGGTGTCCTGAAGGTGGACGCCTTTTTGAACCATCAGATGGACGTGGAGCTGTTTGCGGAAATCGGGAAGGAATTCCGGCGCCGTTTTGCGGAGGACGAGGTTACGAAGATTTTGACCATAGAGGCGTCCGGGATCGTGATCGAGAAGGGCTTCCAGTCGGGCGGAGACCGGCTCCGCAGAGAAGGGATCCACCTGGAATCTCTGGCCATTATCGATTCCATGGATGAAAAAACGGGAGAAATCCGGTTTCGCTGAAAACCGGCTCCCCCGTTTTCCCCGCCTTACTTGTTACAGCTCAGCCTTCGGCAGAGCTGTAACGGCATCCGGCCATTCCAAGCGCTTCGCGCCAGGCCGGATGCTTCCAGCCGGTCTGTTTTCGTACGGTCTGCGCAGGGAATGCGCAGACCTGCTGAGTAGTAACCCTTACTTCAGAAACAGCTCAATGACCGGCACCAGAGAATGGGGTTTTACCGGAGGAAGATAGAGGATCAGATCATCGTCCCTGCCCTTTTCATTCTTGGCGGAAAAGTGATCGATCTGTCCTTCTGTAAAGAGCACTTCGCTGGCATCGTGCAGAAACTGCGCATATTCCACTCTGCCTCCGAGGCCGGGAAGGCGCAGATGGGCGAAGGGATAGGCGAACAGATGCAGGTACAGGCGGCTTCCGTCCGTGCTCTGGGTATAGCGGCAGTCCGCAGGAGCGACAAATTCCGGTTCGGCCATGGTACAGCCATAGATGGAGCGGCTGTTGTACTTCATCCACTCGGCATAGACCTGAAGGGCCTCTTCGGCGCGGTAGTCCAGATAGCCTCTGGCAGTGGGACCCACGTTCATCAGCAGGTTCCCGCCGCAGGAGACGGTGTTGACCAGCATGCGGATGAGCATTTCCGGAGACTTCCAGGTCTGCTCGTCCCGATAATAGCCCCAGGAGCCGGAAAAGGTCTGGCAGGCCTCCCAGGTGACCAGCTCCCCGGTTTCCGGATGCGTCATCCATTGGGTGGGCTGATACTGTTCCGGCGTCCACAGATCCTGATCGATCTCCGCCCGGTTGTCGATGATGATATGGGGCTGGAGAGCGCGCGCTGTGGCGATGAGCTTTTCGGATTCCCAGTCGTCCTTTCCCTTCCCCTTCATCCACGCCCTGTCACCGGTGCCGTTGAAGTCGCTGTAAGAGAAATCAAACCAGAGGATGTCGATCTTCCCGTAATTGGTCAGAAGCTCCGTGACCTGGTCGCGCATATACTGCGCATACCGCTTCATGTCGCGGCCCTGATTCTGGGAAAAGGCGTCGGGATCATCTCTGCGGGGATGGTTCATGTCAATGGTAAAATCCGGATGATGCCAGTCGATCAGGGAATAATAGAAGCCGACGCGCAGTCCCTGTGCACGGAAGGCGTCCACATATTCCCGGACCAGATCCCTTCCGCAGGGCGTATTGGTGGATTTGTAATCCGTATATTTGCTGTCAAACAGACAGAAGCCCTCATGGTGCTTGGTGGTAAGGACCGCATATTTCATGCCTGCGGCCTTCGCCTGTCTCGCCCAGTCCGCAGGATCAAACAGGTCGGGATCAAAATGCCGGAAATAGAGATCATATTTTTCCTCCGGGATTTCTTCATGATTTTTGACCCATTCGTGCCGGGCGGGCATGGCGTACAGGCCGAAATGAATGAACATGCCGAAGCGGTCATGCGTGAACCAGGCGGTATCACCGGGGGTTTTGCGGGTAACATAGCTTGTCATTTCTGTCTCTCCTTTCAATGCGCCTGCAGCAGGCACGCCATTCCGGGACCGGGATGGGGGCTCCGCCGGCAGACGCAGAACCGTGTGTTTCTTTTGCTGCCCTGCCGGATCAGACGGCGGCAGGGCTCCTGACCTTATTGTAGGAAACCGCGGGAGAAGGCGACATGGAAAAATACGGACAAAATATGGAGTTTTCGGTATGGAACTTTTGGAGAACAAAAGGGCGCTCCGGATTTGGAAGGCTTTCGAGCTGAATATCCTGTATTCCGGCCTGGCGCGGACAGGGACGGAATGGCAGGCGGAAAATGTCCGTTCCCCCTTTTCCAGACTTTATTTCATTCTGAAGGGAGAGGGGACCGTGTGTTGGGCCGGTACCAGCCGGGCCGGTACCACAGCTGCCTGTCCGACATCCGCCTGCCAGGCAGACGTCTGTCTGGCAAAAGAGAAGCTCCGTCTCAAGGAAGGCAGCCTGTATCTGATCCCGGCAGGCGTGACCTTTTCCTATTCCTGTGAGCATTATATGGAGCAGCTTTTTTCCACGTCAATGTGAATGGGGAAAACGGCATGGATCTCTTTCAGGGCTGCGGCAGGATCCTGGAGCGGGAATCGCAGGCAGGGCAAAACGGGCTGGCTCTGCAGCTTTACCGTTCGGAGAGCACGGCGGACGCGTTCCGTCTGAAGGGGCTGATCTGGGAAGAGCTTGCGGCCTTTGCGGAGGCGGAGGGACTTCCTCCCGAATCCGGCCGGAGCTGTTCCGAACTGGTCAGCCGGTTCTTTTTCCTGGCGCAGAATCCGGTCAGCGCTTCCAATCACGTCAGAGGGCTTGCGGAGCGGCTGCATGTGGCGGAAAGTACGCTGTCCAAGCGTTTCCGGCTGGAAACCGGGATGGCTCCCGGCGCCTATTTGAACAGGCTGGTTCTGGAAAAAGCCTGCCGGCTGCTGCTTTCGGAGGAGGTCAGCATCGCGGCGGTCGCAGACCGGCTCGGTTTTTCCGATCAATTTTATTTTACCAAATATTTCAGACGGCAGATGAGCATGACCCCCAGCGCGTACAGACGGCTGATGCGCAGGGGATGACAACGACGTGAGGAGAGCGGCATGTATTACGGTTTTTATGAGTTGATCCTTTATTTTTTCCTGTATTCTTTTTTGGGCTGGTGCGCCGAGATCGCCTATGCGGCGGTACGGCATAAGAGGTTTATGAACCGGGGCTTTCTGAACGGTCCGTTCTGTCCTGTTTACGGCTTCGGCATGGTCCTGATCCTGATCTTCTTCGGCCCGGAGCTGGATTCCTTCCTGTTTTTGGCCGTTGGCTGCGGCGTGGTGGCTGTGGTCCTGGAATTTTTCACGGGAATGCTGATGGAACGGGCGTTTCACTGCAAATGGTGGGATTATTCCGGCTATAAAAGCAGTCTGGGCGGTTATGTCTGCCTGCCCTTTTCCTGTCTGTGGGGAGTGGGAGCGGCGGTCTGTCTCACCTTCCTCCAGCCCTGGCTGAACCGTCTGTTCGCCTTTCTTCCTCTCTGGGCAGAAAGGACGCTGGCGATCGCGCTGAGCCTCCTGTGCCTGCTGGACTTTCTTTCCGTAGCCGGGACGATCCGGAAACTGCAGAAAAACAGCCGCATGGAAGGCTTTGCAAACGGCATGCAGAAAGTTTCCAACCGGGTGGGAGAGGCCATTTCCGGCAGCATCGTAAAGCGTATGACCAGGGCCTTCCCCAACCTGTCTCAGCGGGGAGAAAACAGCCTTTTCGCCCTTCGCGAGAAAAAAGAAAAAAGCGGCGTCTTCGCCGAAGGCTGCGGCTTTTACAAGCTGGTCTGGCTGTTTTTCATCGGTGCCTTCCTGGGAGATATTGTGGAAACCATTTTCTGCCGGGTCACCATGGGCTACTGGATGAGCAGAAGCAGCGTGGTCTACGGCCCGTTCAGCGTGGTGTGGGGGATCGGCGTAGTAGTCCTTACCATGATGCTGCACCGCTACCGGGAAAAAAGCGACAGCTATATCTTTGTCTTTGGAACGGTGGTGGGCGGAGCCTACGAATACATCTGCAGCGTGTTTACGGAGATCGTGTTCGGAACCGTTTTCTGGGATTACAGCAAGCTTCCCTTTAATCTGGGCGGACGGATCAACCTGCTCTACTGCTTTTTCTGGGGACTGGTTTCCGTGGTCTGGATCCGAAAGCTCTATCCGCCCGTATCCCGGCTCATTGAAAAGATCCCCAGAAAGCCGGGCGTGGTGATCACCTGGCTCATGGTGATCTTCATGAGCTTCAACATGCTGATCTCTTCCATGGCTCTGACCCGCTACAGCTCCAGGTACCTGGGCGAACCGCCAAGGACAGAACTGGGAAGGCTGCTGGACGAACGGTTTACCGACGAACGGATGGAAAGGATCTATCCCAAGGCGATCATCCGGGCGGTGAGCGGCAATTCCGCTCCGGCGCAGGGCTCCGGCCCCGCCGGAACCTGAACGGCGATGCCGATGATACAGAACCGACAGAAGCAAATGGAGCAGAAAGGAAGAAAAATATGGTGCCGATCCTTGCGAGAATGGCAGTGATCATCAAGGCGGATCACGATACGAACGTGATCACGGGAAATTATGAAATGGCCTATATCTGCGGCCTGCTGTGCCGTCTTTCCGGCCTCCCCGGAGGGGAGTTCCTGACGCCGGAGGCCATGCAGGAGGGGACTCTGTCCGCTCTGGAGGGCCGTCAGTGGCAGGATATGCGGGAAAAGAACCTGTTCCGCATGCTCCGCGCCTATAAACCGGAGAGTGTATATGACGAACAGGTGCAGGAGCTGTACCGGATGGGGCTGAATGAGGAACGGCCCTGGCAGAAATAGATCAGGATTTTTTCAGGGAAAGGAACGAGACAGAATATGGCGGAAAAACGAATCCTGCTTTTGACCACGGGGGGGACTATCGCTTCCCATATGACCAGCCACGGCCTGGTGCCGACGCTGACGGCAGAGGACATCCTGAATGTGCTTCCCGATATGGGAAAGCTCTGTAGCCTGGAGGCGAAGAATCTGTTCCGCATCGACAGCACAAACATGACCTGCGGCCACTGGAAGCAGATCGCACGGGAGATCGAAAGCCATTACTGGGAATACGACGGCTTTATCATCTGTCACGGCACGGATACCATGGCATATACGGCGGCGGCTTTATCCTATATGATCCAGAATTCGCCCAAACCCATCGTGCTCACCGGTTCCCAGCGTCCTCTGGAAATGGAGATCTCCGATGCCCGCATGAACCTGCGGGACAGCATCCTCTACGTCCTGGATCCCGCCTCCAGCGGGGTGAGCCTGGTGTTTGGAGGCAAGATCATCGCCGGGACCCGGGCCAAAAAGACCAAGAGCATGAGCTACAACGCTTTTTCCAGCATCAACTATCCGGAGCTCGCTGTCATGAGAGACGAGCATCTGGTGCGCTACATCGAACCCAGGAAAACGGACGGCGGCCCTGTTTTCTATCATGAGATGGATCCGAAAGTCTTTCTGCTGAAGCTCACGCCGGGTATCTCGCCCCTCATCCTGGAGGATATTTTTGCCCGCTATGACGGACTCATCGTGGAAAGCTTCGGCGTGGGCGGCATCCCGGACAGCATCCTGCAGGAGTTCGAAAGCCTGATGAGAAAGTACGGAACCGGCAAGATCGTCGTGATGACCACGCAGGTGACCTATGAGGGCAGCAATATCGGCGTCTATGAAGTGGGAAAGAGGGTGCGGGACAAATTCCGCCTGCTGGAAGCCTACGATATGAACCTGGAAGCAGTGTTCACCAAACTGATGTGGATCCTCGGCTGCCGTCCGGAAAGCTATGAACAGGTGCGGCAGATGTTCTACCGCACGATCAACTATGATGTGTTCTGCTGAAGCTTCTGCGAATATTTTCCAGCCAAAGCTCATATACTTCTATACAGCAACAGGGACATGTCCGGTAGATGCCGTTCATGCCCGGGAGAATAAACTGGGACAGGAGGCGTGCACACGCTTCGGATTGGAGGACAGGTTTATGCCGAGAGGAAGAAAAAAGCTGACGCTGGAGGAAAAGATCCGTGAGACCCAGCAGTCCATCTATAACCTGGAAAACAGGACGCAGGAGCTGTATGAACAGCTTCAGGGACTGCTGGAGGAAAAGAAAAGACAGGAGCTGGAAAAGCTTTCCGATGCGCTGGATGAGGCCGGTGTTTCCGTGGAGGAAGTGCTGGAGCACATACGGACGCAGGAGAGCGGAATGGACACAGCTAATATCGCATGAAAAAAACGGCGGCTTTGATTTGTTCAAAGCCGCCGTAGGCGTATTTATGCAGGGAAATCTTATATTGATTCTTCCGATTATTCGTCTTCCGCATCGGAATCTGCGGGCTTGGGCGCCATGTAATAAGAAGCACCCACATATTCCGTGCTGACCTCCGTACCATCCTGGTAGGTGGTGAAATAGGTCTTGGCCGAAAGGCTTCCGGTCTCTTTGGACCAGAGCTTGAAGCTGCGCCCATTCAGATCATGATCCCAAACCAGGCAGTTGACGATCAGAGTCTTTCCTTCCGTATAAGCCTGCAGGATCACAGGTGCAGAGTAATCGTTGCGGAAACGCAGGTCTTTGCTTCCGGCCGAAATCGCTGCGTCCAGTCCCAACGGGAGATAATGGACAGGCATGCTGTGCGGATGGCGTTCCAGGACCGTAAGTCCGGCATTCTTCACCGCATTATAGACGGTGGAAGACACCTGGCAGATGCCTCCGCCGATGGCCGGAACCGTCCTTCCGTTCAGATAGGCTCCGGCAGACTTGTAGCCGTTTGCCGTGGTACGGGGCTTGATGGCATCGCTGACGGAAACCTCCTGACCGGGCATGACGATCATATTGTTCAGATGTCCGGAAGCTACCTCGATATTGTTGATCCGGTTGGAGGAACTGGTCGAGAAACTGGTGGAGCAGGAGCCGGCCAGCACAAAATCCGGACTGTAGGTCAGCGTCCCCTCCGTCACAACAGGGGTCAGATACCCGTCTGTCAGCTCCAGGGTCAGCGTCTGCGGCTTTCCGGCTGCAAACTGCTGCTGAAGCGTCGTGAGGATCCACAGCTTCACGTTATCATTCAGCTGGTAATAGGTCTGGCCGGAATTGTAGATATAGCTTCCCGTTCCGGTATCAAAAATGGGCGTATCACTGTTGAAGACCTGGCCTTTGAGCTGTTCGTTGATGGCGGAGAGAAACACGTCGATCACGGCGCTGTCGCCGATCACGCACTGGCGGATCCCTCCGTCGTCAGACAGAAAAACAGGATAATCCTTCATGAGCCCGATCCCCATGGCCCAGGTCTGGCCGTTCAGAGAAAGAACGACAGCCTGGTCCATCCAGCCCGCATCAATGTATCTGCTGTCAGAAACGGTCGTGGTGATCCCTCCTGCAGGCAGAGCCTGGGCAGCGGACAGAGAAAGGGGCCGTGTGAACAGCAGGCAGGCCGCGATCGCTGCGAGAGCAACACGTTTTCCGGCAAATAAAGATTGTATCTTCATGGCTTTCACCATCCTTCCTGAATTAGGATATTTTTGTGTTTCCACCCAAGGATAACACAATCCGCCGGCATTTCCAACCCCCATTCATGCAGAAACGGTCTGCTGTGTATCGGAAGAGCCGCTTTCCGCTCTGTCCTGACAGCTTCCGGCCACTGCCTTCAGCGGTTCGGCCTCCTCCAGCTCTTTTTTCAGATTCTTCTGAGCGGTGGAGAGCATCAGCTTGATGCGGTTTAACTGGTTCACCTCGCTGGCGCCCGGGTCGTAGTCGATGGCCACCACATTGGATTTGGGATAGCGCCTGCGCAGCTCCTTGATCACGCCTTTCCCCACCACATGGTTCGGCAGGCAGCCGAAGGGCTGGGTACAGACGATATTGTTGGTGCCGCTCTTGATCAGTTCCACCATTTCTCCGGTGAGGAACCATCCTTCGCCCGTCTGATTTCCAATGGAAACGATGGGCTCCGCATAAGAGGCGATGGTCTCAATCCTGGTAGGCGCGTGAAAGTGCTCCGACTTTTCAAAGGCCTTCACAGCGGCAGAACGCATCCACTCCATGGCGCGGATGCCGGCTTTGGCGATGAAGGCCGTCTTTTTGCTGGTTCCGAAGTGATCCGCCTTGTAAAGCTGGTTGTAGAAGCAGTAGAACATGAAGTCCAGCAGATCCGGAACCACAGCCTCCGCGCCTTCCGCCTCCAGAAGCTCCACCAGATGGTTGTTGGCCGCAGGCGCAAACTTTACCAGGATCTCGCCCACGATGCCGACACGGGGCTTGGGGACATCGGAAACCGGTATTCGGTCAAAGTCCTCGATCATCTGGCGGCACAGCCTGAAGAAGGTCGGAATGCCGGGACGCTTCGAGGTAAGGAAGGCCCTGCACCTTTCCACCCATTTCTTATGGCAGGCGTTGACACTTCCGGGCGTCAGCTCGTAGGGGCGCATCCGGTAGACGCAGCGCATGAAAATATCTCCGAATACCGCGCCGTACACCGCACGGATCAGCAGGTTCGGACTCAGCTTAAAGCCCGGATTGCTTTCGATGCCGGCCATGTTGATGGAGATGACAGGCACCTGCTCCATGCCGGCCTTTTCCAGAGCGCGGCGGATAAAGCCCACATAGTTGGTAGCACGGCAGCCGCCTCCGGTCTGCGTCATGACAACCGCCACCTTGTTCACGTCATATTTTCCGGAAAGCAGGGCATCCATGATCTGTCCCACCACGATCAGGGAAGGATAGCAGGCGTCGTTATTCACGTATTTCAGACCCATGTCCACCGCCCGCCGGTTGTCATTGTCCATGACTTCCACATGATAGCCGCAGACGTTGAAGACGGACTCCAGAAGCTCGAAGTGGATCGGAGACATCTGCGGGCAGAGGATGGTATAATCTTTGCGCATTTCCTCTGTGAAAACCACCCGGTCCAGCTTTGTGGAGTGGATTTCCCGTTTTTCATGCTTTTTCTCCTTTTCCCGGATGGCGGCGAGCAGAGAACGGATTCGGATCCTGGCCGCACCCAGGTTATTGACCTCGTCGATCTTCAGGCAGGTATAGATCTTTCCCGAACCGGAGAGGATGTCGTTCACCTGATCGGTGGTGACAGCGTCCAGGCCGCAGCCGAAGGAATTGAGCTGGATCAGGTTCAGGTCGTCTCTGGTCCGTACAAAAGCCGCAGCGGCATAGAGCCTGGAATGATACATCCACTGGTCGGACACGATGAGCGGCCGGTTTACGCAGCCCAGATGAGCCACGGAATCCTCCGTGAGCACGGCCAGGCCGTAGGAGGTGATCAGCTCCGGAATGCCATGGTTGATCTCCGGATCCAGATGATAAGGCCGTCCGGCCAGGACAATGCCCTGCTTATGATTTTTTTCCAGCCAGTCAATGACTTCTTCCCCTTTTTTCTTAATGTCCTCGTGAGAAGCAGCCATCTCCTCCCAGCCGGCAGCGGCGGCCCGGCGGACCTCCTCGGCGGGAAGCTCCCGGAATTCTTTGATCAACGCGTCCGTCGCGATCTCCAGGCTGGTGAAGGCCATGAAGGGATTGCGCAGCACCGCTTCGCCCCGGCCGATCTCCTCCACGTTGTTCTTGATATTTTCCGAATAGGAGGTGACGATGGGACAGTTGTAGTGGTTGTTCGCTCCCTCTGTCTCGTTCCTTTCATAGAACAGGGCAGGGTAAAAGATGAAGTCCACGCCCTGTTTGATCAGCCAGGCCACATGTCCGTGGGCCAGCTTGGCCGGATAGCATTCCGATTCGCTGGGAATGGACTCAATGCCCAGCTCATAGATGGCATGGGTGGAGCTTGGAGAGAGCACCACCTGGTATCCGAGCTTCGTAAAAAAGGTATACCAGAAGGGATAGTTCTCATACATGTTCAGCACCCGGGGAATGCCTACCCGGCCGCGCCAGGCTTTATCCGCAGACAGGGGCTCATAGGAGAACAGCCTCTTCAGCTTGTACTCAAACAGGTTCGGCACCTGGCTGGGGTTCTTCGGCTTTCCCAGGCCGCGCTCACAGCGGTTGCCGGAGATGTACTGGCGGCCGCCGGAAAAACGGTTGATGGTCAGGCGGCAGTTGTTGGTGCAGCCCTTACATTTTGCCATACTGGTCTCGAATTCCAGGGAATTGATCTGGTCGATGGTCAGCATGGTGGTCTGATAGCCGGTGGTATAATTATCCCGCGCGATCAGAGCCGCGCCGAAAGCGCCCATGATGCCGGCGATGTCCGGACGGATGGCCTGACAGTTTGCGATCTTCTCAAAGCTTCTGAGCACCGCATCGTTGTAGAAGGTTCCGCCCTGCACCACGATCTGGCTTCCCAGCTCGGAGGCGTCGGACACCTTGATGACCTTAAACAGCGCATTCTTGATGACGGAATAGGCCAGTCCCGCCGAAATATCGGCGACCTCCGCGCCTTCCTTCTGTGCCTGTTTCACCTTTGAATTCATGAAAACGGTACAGCGGGTTCCCAGATCGATGGGATGCTTGGCAAAAAGAGCGGTCTTTGCAAAATCCTGCACGCTGTAATTTAGGGATTTGGCAAAGGTTTCGATGAAAGAGCCGCAGCCGGAGGAGCATGCCTCGTTGAGCTGCACGCTGTCCACCGTGCCGTTCTTGATCTTGATACATTTCATATCCTGTCCGCCGATGTCCAGGATACAGTCCACCTGGGGATCAAAGAAAGCGGCGGCATGGTAATGAGCCACGGTCTCCACCTCTCCGTCATCCAGCAGGAAGGCGGCTTTCATCAGCTCCTCGCCGTAGCCGGTGGAGCAGGAGCGCACGATCCGCACGCCCCTGGGAAGCTGGGAATAAATATCCTGGATCGCGCCGATGGCGGTTTTTAAGGGGCTTCCGTTATTGTTGCTGTAAAAAGAGTACAGAAGAGAGCCGTCCTCGCCCACCAGAGCCACCTTGGTGGTGGTGCTTCCGGCGTCGATACCGAGGAAACAGTTGCCTTCATAATCCTCTAAAGATGCGGTCTTTACACAGTGGCTGTCATGACGCTCCCTGAATTCTTCGTATTCCTCTTCGGAAGCGAAGAGCGGCTCCATGCGCTCCACCTCAAACTCCATCTTGATGCCTCCGGAAAGCTTCTTTACCATTTCCTCCATGGAAAAGGAAACCTCTTCTTTCGCATTCATCGCCGAGCCGATGGCGGCAAACAGATGGGAATTATCCGTTTCAATGGTATGCTCCTCATCCAGCTTCAGCGTGCGGATGAAGGCCTTCTTCAGCTCCGAGAGGAAATGGAGCGGCCCTCCCAGAAAGGCCACATGGCCGCGGATGGGCTTTCCGCAGGCCAGGCCGCTGATGGTCTGGTTGACCACGGCCTGAAAAATGGAGGCAGCCAGATCCTCCTTGGTCGCTCCTTCATTGATCAGAGGCTGAATATCCGATTTGGCGAACACGCCGCAGCGGGCCGCGATCGTATAAAGTGACTTGTAGCTTTTGGCATATTCGTTCAGTCCTGCCGCGTCGGTCTGCAGAAGCGATGCCATCTGGTCGATGAAGGATCCGGTGCCGCCGGCGCAGATGCCGTTCATGCGCTGCTCCACGTTCCCGTTTTCAAAATAGATGATCTTCGCATCCTCACCGCCCAGCTCGATCGCCACATCCGTTTTCGGCGCCAGCTCCTGCAGAGCTGTGGAAACGGAAATGACCTCCTGGACAAAAGGGACGCCCAGGTGATTGGCAAGGGTAAGCCCGCCGGAGCCGGTGATCATGGGATGCAGAGTAAGATTGCCCAGCTTCTGCAGACTTTCATGCAAAAGCTCCGTCAGCGTTTCCTGTATATTTGCAAAGTGCCTTTTATAATCGGAAAAAAGGATGTGGTGCGCTTCATCCAGAATGGCGATCTTTACGGTGGTGGAACCGATGTCGATTCCAAGACTGCAAAACCTTCCGCCTTTGGAAAGGGAAGTGTCTGTGTTACTCATATTTGCCTTTTTCTTCCTTTCTTCTTATTAAATGTGTTTTCGACTAACTGTTACATTATACGACACAGTTTCAGGAAAAGCAACTAAAGAACCTGCTAAAAACGTGTCCGGCATTTTTGCAAGGGTTGTGCACAAATCGCAGGGAGGCCGGAAGATCCGCCGTTTTCAGCCGGATCCCGCGGGGAAAATATTAAGTTTTTATAACTTTTCTTAATTTGACAAAGCGTCCGTTTACTTTTGGCTGGCTTGATGATAAAATGGCTGGAGAATCACAGCGCACCGCGCGGACAAAGGAGTTGCTATTATTATGACAGGAAACGGTTTTTCCGGTAAATTTGAAAGGAAGTTCGGCCGATACGCGATCCCGAACCTTTCTCTGTATCTGGTGATCTGCTATGCGGTGGGGTATCTGATCTATATCATCAACCCTGCCTTCCTCGGCTATCTCGCCCTGGATCCCTATGAGATCTTCACGCACGGGCAGATCTGGCGCCTCGTCACCTGGCTGGTCATCCCGCCGGATACCTCCAACCTTTTTTTTGTGCTGATCACGCTGGTCTTTTATTACTCCATCGGGACGCAGCTGGAGCGTGTCTGGGGAACCTACCGGTATAATGTCTATCTTTTTTCCGGCATGCTGTTCACCGTTCTCGGCAGCATCATCCTGTTTTTGATCTGTCTGATCCTGGGAGCGACAGAGATCCCGCTCGGAACGGACTCGGTCTATCTGCTCGGCGGAGGGACAGCGGTTTATTTCGGCGCGTTCTCTACCTATTACATCAATATGTCGATCTTTCTCGCTTATGCGGCGACCTTCCCGGATATGCAGGTGCTCCTCATGTTCATCATCCCGATCCGGGTCAAGTGGCTGGGGATCATCTATGGCGCCCTGCTGGTCTTTTCCTGCCTCACCGGAGGCCTTGTCACCTGGGTGGTGATTGGCTCTTCCCTGCTGAATTTCCTGGTGTTCTTTCTCACCAGCCGAAACCGTATCCACATGTCTCCGAAGCAGATGCGCCGCAGACATGAGTTCCGGCGTCAGACCCGTCCCGGCGGCCATGTCACCAAACACAAATGCGCGGTCTGCGGCAGGACGGAGGAGGACGACCCCACGCTGGAATTCCGTTTCTGCTCCAAATGCTACGGAAATTATGAATATTGTCAGCATCACCTCTACACCCATGTGCACATCAAGCCGCCGCATGAGGTAAAATAAATTTTTTCATACGAGCCGCCTCTGCAGGCGGCAGGGAGGCATCATGAGTCAGGAAATGGAATTTGCCGCAAGGCTGAATGAGATCAAACGGCTCGCAAAGGAGCAGGGCGGTCTGATACAGGAAAAGCAGGTGCGGGACGCATTTGCGGACATGCAGTTTGACGAAGGTCAGATGAAGCTGGTCTTCGATTATCTGACCGGACAGAATATCGGGATCGGAGAACCGTTAAATCCGGAGGAATACCTTACTGATGAGGAGATCAGCTACCTGGACTCCTACCTGGAGAGCCTGACGGGACTCGCTGAGCTCTCCGAGGGAGAAAAAGAAGCGGTTACCCTGTCCGCCATGGCGGGGGACGCGGATGCGCGCCGCCGTCTGACAGAGGTTTTTCTGCCTCAGGTGGTAGACATTGCCAGACTGTATGCCGGTCAGGGCGCACTTCTGGAGGATCTGATCGGAGAAGGGAATGTGGCTCTTGCCATGGCGGTAGAAATGCTGGGAACAGCGGCAAATGCCTCAGAAGCCCAGGGCATGATCGGAAGCATGATCATGGAGGCCATGGAAAATCACATTGCGGAAAATGTTCAGGAAAAGGAGACCGGACAGAAGATCGCGGATAAGGTCAATCAGGTGGCCGACCAGGCCAGGGAGCTGGCCGAAAGCCTCGGCCGGAAGGTGACCCTTGCCGAGCTTGCGGATGAAACGGGAATGAGCCTCTTCGATCTGAAGGAAGCGGTGGACCTTTCCGGGGACGCGATCGAAGACATTGACAGCCAGAGCGGCGGAGAGGGTGGTGGCAGCTATGGCCGATAACGATTTCAAATACACGATTCAGGATATTTCCAATATTTATATCGGCGCCCGTTCCACATATGAGGAACTTGCGGAAAATGAGGAGCTTCCTCTCAAATTGAGGGAAGTGATCGTCCGCATTTTTCTGCAGGAGGTTGCCGGAGATACCACTCCGGAAAACCATATTTTTTATCTGACGAAGGACAGCGCTTCCTACCGTTTCATGAAGAAGATGAGGGTTCGTTTCCGCATGAGCGTCTGGGAGGAAGCGGATGGCAGAAAGCGGAAAAAATCCGGTTACGTGAACCGGGAGTATACGCTGGATGAGGTGGTCGACAGCGCAGAGCTGCATCAGAAGAAGGATACCATCGTGGTGGAAGAGATGCGCGTCAGCAAGCTGGGGCTTGCGGCTGTTGTGGTATAGAGTGATGGAAGGGAAGAGATCGTCCGGATGAAACGGGGCGGTCTCTTTTTTCATGATTTTTATTGCAAATTTGTCCCGGGTGATTCATCCGCCAATCACACGACTTAACCCTCCTGTGGGGCAAGGGGAAATTTTTTGCTCTTTTATATTGACACTATGTCAGAATGGTATTCTAGTAAGCATACTGACATGATATCAGAATCGAAAACAGAATTAAAAATAACAGGAGAGGTAAATCAGACATGAAAAAGCCCTGTATCGTTTGTCACAGGATGACCTCCCCTGGTGAGAGTCTTGTAAAGGAGAGTTTGAAAATGGCAAAGACACTAATCGCATATTTTTCTGCAAGCGGAACAACGGCGCATACGGCAAAAGAGATCGCAGAGGCTGTCATCCCCTTCGCAACTTCCGGCGGCAGCGGCAGAGCCGAAGAGAGCCTGCGGGAGCACTGCCCGAAGGCGAATTGGAAACAGGGTAAATTGGTGAACAGCGGAGCAGGCGTCTGGGCAAAGTCTGTTCTGGGAGAGTGAAACGGCTATGCCAGAAGCTTCTTCAGCAGCACATCGCAGCCGGAACATCTCAGAGGTACTGCTGCCCAATCTTTTGAGAAAAAAGCAGGCCAGGAATACTGTACGGGGATTTTAGAAGAACTAAAGATGCGGATATGATGAATAAAAGCCTGTCTCAGAGCCGGAAAACAAGGTTATTGAGATCAGGATTGTCAACCATATAACTTTTTTAGTTGACAATCATTCCTGCCTATGTTATCCTCTTTTTGCAAGGTCAGCATGGAAGAAACCGCCAAGGCAGTTTCTTCCACGTGGAAAAGAGACAGCAGGGAGAATAACGCAATGAAATCAACAAAAACCATGATCGTAACAGCAATGTTTGCGGCGCTGATCGCCGTTCTGGCTCAGATCGCCATTCCGCTTCCTTCCGGTGTTCCGGTTACCCTTCAGACCTTCGCGGTAGCGCTTACCGGCATCGTGCTCGGCGCGAAGCTCGGAACCATTTCCACCTTCATTTATATTCTGCTGGGCGCGGTGGGCGTTCCCGTATTTTCCGGATTCAACGGCGGTCTCGGCGCGATTGTCGGTAAGACGGGAGGCTTTATCTGGGGCTTTCTGTTTCTGGTCTTTTTTACGGGCGCGGGGGCGGCGATGATGAAAGGGTCTTCGGACAGCGAAAAAAAAGATGTGGGAAAAGGTAAAACGGAGCTTCTGTCTACGGCCGCGGGCTTTGCCCTCGGGTTGATCGGCCTTCTCATCTGCCATGTGCTTGGGACAGCACAGTTTGCTCTTCTTGGAAACATGGGCTTCTGGCAGGCGGCGGTTCTGGTTTCCGTCCCTTATCTGGTCAAGGATGTCTGCTCGCTGGCTCTTGCCTGCATCCTGGGCCTTCAGGTACGAAAACAGCTCTATCGGGCTTCTTTTCTGCAAAGACCTGTAGGCGGGAAAAACCTGCGCTGATTCAGAGTATTTAAAAGACGGCTGTCAGAGGTTATCTTTGACAGCCGTTTTCGACCGCAGCCTTTCCTCTGCAATCGGAAAATACTTTCTCAGAATCGGATAGGTCAGTTTTTCCGGAAGGGAATCGAAGAGGCCGATTTCACCCATTTCACTGCAGGAAGGAATTTCTTCCAGCCTGTGTACCATCGCCAGATAAACCTGGCCGTTTCCTTTATAATGATAGCCGTTCAGCGTCCCGTCTATGGAATAATCGCACAATGGCTCCAGTTCAAAGTCTACCGCTCCCGTTTCCTCAAAAAGTTCCCGTTCTGCCGCTTCCAGAGCCGTTTCTCCTTCTTCGATCCATCCGCTGGGATGCTCCCAGGTGGTTCGTTCTTTATGCCTGCAGAAAATCCATTTTCCCTGATATACGGCAAAGACATCCGCTGAAAAATAGCTGTCAAAAGAGTCGAAAGGACTGGTCTTAAATTTCATACTTTCCATATCTCCTGATTTTTATTTTCTTAGTAAATTATACGATTCAGGATATTATGAGCGCAAGAGAAAAGCGGCATTTCAAATTTCCGGAAGCTTTTCCGGAATCGATTTTCTCTGCCCGGATTCTCCCCGTCTCCCCCAAGTGCCTCTTTCTGCGCGAGATAACTCAAGCTTTATAATTCCTCCAAAAGATGATATACTTTATTCTATGCAAAAACACAGAAAGAAAAAAACAAACCACTTGGAGGAAAATATGAAGCTGGAAGAACTGACAAACTATTCCATCATTGAAACGCGCCGGATCGAGGATTTAAATTCCTTAAGCTGCCTGCTGGAGCATAAGAAGAGCGGGGCGAGGATCGCGTTGTTATCCAACGAGGATGAAAACAAGGTATTTTACATCGGATTCCGCACCCCGCCGAAGAACAGCACGGGCGTGGCGCACATCATCGAGCATTCCGTGCTGGAAGGAAGCCGGGATTTCCCTGTGAAGGACCCTTTCATCGAGCTGGCAAAGGGAAGTCTGAACACCTTCTTAAACGCCATGACCTACCCGGACAAGACCGTATATCCGATTGCCAGCTGCAACGATACGGATTTCCAGAACCTGATGCACGTCTATCTGGACGCGGTATTTTATCCCAATATTTATAAAGAAAAGAAGATTTTTGAACAGGAAGGCTGGCACTATGAGCTGGAAAGCCCGGAGGCGGAGCTGACCATCAACGGCGTGGTTTACAACGAGATGAAGGGCGCGTTTTCCTCTCCGGACGACGTACTGGAACGAAAAATTTCCGAAACCCTGTATCCTGACACCCCTTATGCCATGGAATCCGGCGGCGATCCGGATGTGATTCCGGAGCTGACCTGGGAGGAATTCCTTGATTTCCACCGGAAATTTTATCATCCTTCCAACAGCTATATCTATCTGTACGGAAATATGGACATGGCGGAGAAGCTGGACTATCTGGACCGGGAGTATCTTTCCCATTTTGACCGGATCGAAGTGGATTCGGAAATCCGCGTCCAGCCGCCATTTACGGAAAAAAAGGAGGCTGCCGCCCGGTATCCCATCACGGACAGCGAGCCGGAGACGGACAATACCTATCTGTCCTACAACATCGTGGTGGGAGACAACCTGGACCGGGAGCGCTATATCGCCTTCCAGGTGCTGGACTATGTCCTGTGCAGCGCGCCGGGCGCGCCCTTAAAGCAGGCTCTGCTGGACAAAAAGATCGGAAAGGACGTTTACAGCTATTATGAAAACGGCCTGCGCCAGCCCTATTTCAGCATCATCGCAAAGAACGCGAACCTGTCCGACAGGGACGAATTCGTCAGGACAATAGAAGAGGAGCTTTCCCGCATCGCGAAGGAGGGCATGGATAAGAAGGCGTTAAAGGCCGGGCTGAATTACTACGAATTCCGGTACCGGGAAGCGGATTTCGGCTCCTGGCCTGCAGGTCTGATGTACGGCCTGCAGGTGATGGACAGCTGGCTGTACGATGACAGGAAGCCCTTCATCCATATTGAGGCGGGAGATACCTACAGGAGCCTGCGCGAAAAGGCGGATACCGACTATTTTGAACGGCTGATCGAGACCTGCATGATCGAAAACAGCCACAAGAGCATCCTGACCCTGGAGCCGGAGAAGGGCCTTTCCAGAGCGCATGATGAGCTGTTAAAAAAGAAGCTGGCCGACTATAAGGCCGGGCTTTCCGAAGAAGAGACCGACGCCATCATCCGGGAGACGAAGGCGCTACGGGAGTATCAGGAAACGCCCGATACAAAGGAGGCGCTGGCCTGCATTCCCCTTCTGAAGCGGGAGGACATCCGGAAGGAAGCGGAGCCGCTGGTCAATGAAATCGGATCGCTGGACGGCAGCACGGTGATGTATCATGAGCTGTTTACCAACCACATCAGCTATTTCCGTTTCCTCTTTGATCTGAAATCGGTGCCGGAGGAGCTGTTTTCCTATATCGGCATCCTGAAGGCGGCGCTGGGCTATGTGGATACCGAAAATCATTCCTATGACGAGCTGTTCCATGAGATCAACATGGAGACGGGCGGCATCACGGCGGTGACCAACCTGTTCACCAATGCGAAGAATCTGTCGGAGTGCCGGGTGACCTTTGAGATCAAGGCAAAAACTCTGGAGGACAATCTTCCGAAGGCGGTGGAACTGGCACAGGAGATCATGCTGCACTCCCGTTTCGACGATGAGAAGCGGCTCTATGAGATTCTGGCAGAGCTGAAATCCCACCTGCAGTCCGCGCTCATTTCCGCCGGGCACAGCGTGGCGGCCGGACGCGCCATGTCCTATTTTTCCAGACCGGCGGCCATTCAGGAGCGCCTGAGCGGCATGCCCTTCTACCGTCTGGTGGACGATCTGGAGAAAAATTTCGACAGCAGGAAGGAGGAACTGAAAGACAGGCTGAACCGCCTGACACGCTGCATTTTCCGTCCGGAAAACCTGCTCATCGACTACATCGGAACCAGGGACCATTACGAAGAATTTCTGCGGCTTGCGAAAGCTGTGAAGGCCTCCCTCTTTACGGAGAGCCTGGCGGGAGAGCCATTCCGCGTTCATCCGGAAAAGAAAAACGAAGGCTTCCTGTCCGCCTCTCAGGTGCAGTATGTCTGTCGGGCCGGAAATTTCATCAATAAGGGCCTTTCCTATACCGGAGCCCTGCGCGTGCTGAAGGTGCTGATGAGCTACGAATATCTGTGGCAGGAGGTCCGCGTCAAGGGCGGCGCCTACGGCTGCATGTGCTCCTTCGGAAAGAGCGGGGACAGCTACTTCGTTTCCTACCGGGATCCCGGCCTGAAAAGCACGGTGGAGGTCTATGAGAGGGCAGCGGATTTCGTGGAAGCCTTTGACGGAGACGAGCGCACCATGACCCAGTACATCATCGGCGCGGTCAGCGAGATGGACACGCCCTTAAATCCCGCAGCCAGGGGTCTGCGTTCCATGAGCGCTTATCTGACCAGCCAGACGCTTGACGATCTGCAGAAGGAGAGGGATGAGGTACTTTCCGCCACACAGGAGGACATCCGCGCTCTGGCAGCTCATATCCGCGCGTTTATGCAGGATGACTGCCTGTGCGTGGTGGGAAATGAGGAAAAGCTCCGGGAAGAGGAGGGGCTGTTCCTGCATCTGGAAAGTCTGTATTAATATGAATTACAGGGAGGGATTTTCATGAAGGGAAAAATGGCTCTGCTTGCTGCGGCACTTCTGGTCATGCTCACCATTCCGGCCTGCGGCTCCGGTTCTTCGGATTCCGCATCCATCAGCACCATGTCGTCGGGTGCGGGAGCCGCGCTGGAAAACGGAATCTATGAAGAGGCCGCTGAATGGGATATGGGGACGGCCTCTTCCGCGGACATTTCCGCGGAAATATCTGCGGAGGAAGCCGCTGCGATTGACGAAAACGAAGCTTCCGACCGGAAGCTGATCAAAAACGTGAGCCTGACGGTGGAAACGGAGGATTATTCCGGCCTGATTTCCAGTGTCCAGAGCCGTGTGGAGGAGCTTGGCGGTTATACGGAAAGCTATGAATCCTACAACGAAAGCACGGTGGGAAGCCGGAGCGCCAGCCTGACTCTGCGGATCCCGGCAGACCGGCTGGAGGAATTTGTCTCCCGTGTGGAGGAGCTTTCCAATATCGTTTCCCGTGAAGAAACGGTGGAGGATATAACCCTTTCCTACGTGGATCTGGAAAGCCGCAGACGCATGTATGAGGAAGAGGAGGAGCGGCTCCTTTCACTGCTGGATCAGGCGGAAACGCTGGAGGAGATTATCGCTCTGGAAAACCGTCTCACGGAGGTCCGCTATCAGCTGGAAAGCATGGAATCCCAGCTTCGCGCCATGGACAATCAGGTGAGCTACAGCACGGTCTATCTGTCCATTGATGAGGTGGAACGCTACACGCCGCCTGCCGAAAAGGGAACCTGGGAACGCATCCGGGTGGGCTTTGCGGAAAACGTATACCGGGTAGGAAACGGAATCCGGGAATTTTTTATCGGCTTCGTCATTTCCCTTCCTGTCCTCTTCGTCCTCGCCGTTATCATCGTACTGCTGGTGTTCGTGATCCGTCTGCTTCTGCGCATTTCGGACAAGAACAATGCGAAAAGAGCGGCGCGGCGCAGAAATACGGGGCCGGTCTGCCATCCCGGGGCCGGTCCCTCCGGCGGTCCGTTTCCGGGTCCGTCCGGTGCTCCCTGTGCTCCTTTTTTTGCTCCGCCCGAGACCGCTTCCGCAGCGGACGCAAAGAAGGAAGAAAATGGCAGGCAGGAACATGCCGCCGGTCCGCAGGACCAGACGAAAAGCTGAAACCAGGGAAACAAAAAACGGAAAAACAATACCAGGAAAGTCCGGCGAAAGCAGAGCGGTTGCCGGCTTTCCGGAATGGAGAACAGAATGGATCTTGACGCATATTTTGCAGAGCATGGCTCCGGCGGCACAGGGCCGCAGGGGGCGGGAGACGGCGCGGCTGCCGGAACGAAACAAAACTTCCGTTCCGGCTTTGCCACATTGATCGGAAGACCGAACGTGGGAAAATCCACCCTTATCAACCGGCTGGTGGGACAGAAGGTTTCCATCACCTCGCGCAAGCCTCAGACCACCAGAAACCGCATTCAGGCAGTCTATACGGGAGAGGAGGGGCAGATCGTATTCCTGGATACGCCGGGCATCAACCGGGCAAGGAACAAGCTGGGAAACTATATGCTCCGCGCTGCGGAAGGGACGCTGCGCGACGTGGATGTGATCCTGTGGCTGGTGGAGCCCACGACCTTCATCGGGGCCGGAGAGCGCTATATCATTGAACAGCTGAAAAAGGCCCGGATCCACACGCCGGTCATCCTGGTGATCAACAAAACCGATACGGTGAAAAAGGATGAAGTCTATCCGGCCATAGACGCTTACCGGAAGGAGCTGGATTTTGCGGAGATCGTTCCGGTCTCCGCCAGGACAGGTGCGAACACGGACGAGCTGATCCGCTGCATTCTGAAATACCTGCCTTACGGAGACCCCTTTTATGATGAAGATACCGTCACCGACCAGCCGGAGCGTCAGATCGTGGCGGAGCTGATCCGGGAAAAGGCGCTGCGCTGCCTGGGCGACGAGGTGCCGCACGGCATCGCCGTTGCGGTGGAGAGCATGAAGCAGCGCGGCCAGATTACGGACATTGAAGCAACCATCATCTGTGAAAGGGATTCCCACAAGGGCATCATCATCGGCAAGGGCGGAGCAATGCTGAAAACCATCGGCTCCAAAGCCCGCGTTGATATGGAGGAGATGCTGGGCAGCCGCGTCAACCTCCAGCTCTGGGTGAAGGTAAAAAAAGACTGGCGTGACAGCGATTTCCTCTTAAAAAATTTTGGCTACGATCCGAAGGATACCGTATAGAAGAGCCCGAAACGGCAGAACCTAATACCATCCGTTTTTGAAAAACAGAAGAAAATATCGGAACACGCGGACGGGCAGCATATCGCGGAAAGCCCGTTCCGCGTGCCTGAAGCGCAAAGCACTTCGGAATGGAGGAAGCAATGGAGGACAGGAACGAATGGAACCGGTTTTATCTGTCGGGAAAGGTGGAGGATTATCTGAGATACGCCGCAAAGGCAAAAGAGGAGAAAGGGAAGACGGGAACGAATACTTATGCAGGATTTACTTACGGTGACAGGCCTCGTCCTGAAGGCGGAGCCGATCGGCGAATATGACAAAAGAGTGGTCATCCTGACGAAGGAGAGGGGAAAGCTCGCTGCGTTTGCCAGAGGCGCAAGGAAGCCAAACAGCCGCCTGCTTGCCCCCTCCTGTCCGTTTTCCTTCGGTCAGTTCAGTCTGTATGCAGGACGAAATTCCTATACCCTGACGGAGGCCAGCATTTCCAATTATTTTGAAGCGCTCCGGAAGGATTTTGAAGGCGCCTGCTACGGCATGTATTTTCTGGAGATCTGCGATCACTGCACCCGCGAAAACAACGATGAAAGAGAGCTTCTGAAGCTCCTCTATCAGTCCTTGCGGGCGCTCTGCGTTTCCAGCATTCCTCAGAAACTGGTCCGCTACATATTTGAGATCCGCACCGTGGTAATCAACGGAGAGTTTCCGGGCATTCCCGATGAATCCAAATGGCTGGACTCCACCCGATACGCCATCCGTCATATCACGGCCGCGCCGGTGGAAAAGCTGTACACCTTTACCGTCAGTCCTCCGGTGCTCGGCGAGCTGAAACAGCTTTCCGATTTTTACCGGAAACGTTTCCTGAATGAGCCGTTTAACAGCCTGCAGATGCTGGACCTGCTGTGAGCTCCCTGGTTCCGGAAAATTTACAGGCCTCCGGATCCGGAAAATTTGGGTTGAAAAACGCAGGCAGGTTGGATATAATGGGGAAGATATGTGCGCAGCCATGCGGAATGCGGTGTATATCTGTTTACGGACAACGGGGAAGATACGGAAAAATGTGAGGATTTCTATATGCGAAAAATGGTTTTGCTTCTTCTGGCGGCGGCTCTGCTGCTTTCCGGATGCGGCGGGGACAAAAGTACGGAAGCTGTGACGAATCTGGAATTTAAGAAAAACGGCGAAGTCGTCCACTCCATTGTGGAGGATTTTTCTGCTTCCTATTACAGTCTGGATGAGCTTGAGAGCGAAGTCCAGGCACAGGTGGACGCCTACAACGATAAGGCGGGAAGCCGTCGGATCTCCCTGGATTCCGCAGAGGTTTCCGACGGGGTGATCACCATGGTCATGACCTATAAGGGAGCGGAGGACTACTCCTCCTTTTACCGGCAGGCCCTGTTCTGCGGAACGGTGAGGGATGCCTTTCATGCCGGCTACGACCTCAACGTGGAGCTTACAGGCGTCCGGGAAGAAAATACGACGATCGGCCGGCAGGACATCCTGGAAATGGGAGACCGGCATATCATCGTCGTGCGTGAGCAGGTGGTCGTCAGACCCTACGGGGATATTCTGTATACCAGTGCGGGCGTCGAGGTCTCCGGCAAAAGAGAAGCGTCGGTGACGGATTCCCAGGCACTTTCTTATATCATCTTCAAATAAAAACCTACGGTGGATCATACTGCGGTGGAAAGGAAGATGTCGCCTGATGGCAACCGCGCCCGGCGCGAATGGTGCGCATGATGCGTACCGCATCAGGACGTACACTTTTTTACAAAATCATATGCCGTCGGTACGGCAGAATGGAGAGAAAAGTATGGAAAAGACAATGGAAAAGATCGTGGCGCTCGCCAAGGCGAGAGGTTTTGTGTATCCCGGCTCCGAGATTTACGGCGGCCTTGCCAATACCTGGGATTACGGCAACCTTGGCGTGGAGCTGAAGAATAATGTGAAGAAGGCGTGGTGGCAGAAGTTCATCACCTCAAACCGCTACAATGTGGGCGTGGACTGCGCCATCCTGATGAATCCCCAGACCTGGGTGGCCAGCGGTCATCTGGGCGGCTTTTCCGACCCTTTGATGGACTGCCGGGAATGCCATGAGCGTTTCCGCGCGGATAAGCTGATCGAGGATTTCGCGGAGGAGAACGGCATTGCGCTGGACGGCTCTGTGGACGGCTGGAGCCAGGAAAAAATGATGGATTTCATCAAAGAGCACAATATTCCCTGTCCCACCTGCGGCAAGCATAACTTCACGGAGATCCGTCAGTTCAACCTGATGTTCAAGACCTTCCAGGGCGTGACAGAGGATGCGAAAAATACGGTATATCTGCGCCCGGAAACCGCACAGGGCATTTTTGTCAACTTTAAGAACGTGCAGCGCACCTCCCGAAAGAAGATTCCTTTCGGCATCGGTCAGATCGGAAAATCCTTCCGCAATGAGATCACGCCCGGCAACTTCACCTTCCGCACCAGAGAATTCGAACAGATGGAGCTGGAATTCTTCTGTGAGCCGGATACGGATCTGGAGTGGTTCGCTTACTGGAAGCAGTTCTGCATTGACTGGCTGAAGTCCCTCGGGATGAAGGAAGAGGAGATGCGCGTGCGTGACCATGAAAAGGAGGAGCTTTCCTTCTATTCCAAAGCCACCACGGACATCGAGTTCCTGTTCCCCTTCGGATGGGGTGAGCTGTGGGGAATCGCAGACAGAACGGATTACGACCTGAGCCGCCATGCGGAGGTTTCCGGACAGGATCTGAGTTATTTTGACGACCAGAAGAACAGAAAGTACATCCCTTACGTGATCGAGCCTTCTCTGGGTGCCGACCGCGTAGTCCTCGCCTTCCTCTGCTCTGCCTATGATGAGGAGGAGATCGGAGAAGGCGACGTGAGAACGGTGCTGCATTTCCATCCCGCTCTCGCGCCTGTGAAGATCGGCGTCCTTCCTCTTTCCAAGAAGCTGAACGAGGGGGCGGAAAAGATCTACGAGAAGCTGTCTCAGAAATACAACTGTGAATTTGACGACAGAGGCAACATCGGCAAGCGCTACCGCCGTCAGGACGAAATCGGCACGCCCTTCTGCGTGACCTATGATTTCGATTCTGAGACCGATCACTGCGTGACCGTCCGTTTCCGTGATTCCATGGAACAGGAGAGGGTGCCGATCGACAGCCTGGAAACGTATTTTGCGGATAAATTTGATTTTTGATCGGACCGGGGCCGGAACAGAAGAACTGTTCCGGCCTTTTTGTCCCTTTCCTTTCGGAAGGCCGGCTCCAGGCACAGGTTATTTGTAGGAAATGAACAATTTTTCTGTAAAAGTGCGGAAATTTATCTAAAAAATGACAAATTTAACGTGCATTATGCAGAAAGTTATGTTATAATGAATTCGCAATAACGGACAGAAGTAACAAAAAAACTTCTGTCTGAAAACCATTACCAAATATTTTGTTCAAAGGGGGAACTGATCAAATGGCAAAATGGGTTTATTCTTTCAAGGAGGGCAACGCGGACATGCGGGCTCTTCTGGGCGGGAAAGGCGCCAATCTGGCAGAGATGACCAACCTGGGCCTTCCCATTCCGCAGGGCTTTACCGTGACCACGGAGGCCTGCACGGATTACTACAACAATGGGAGACAGATTTCCGAAGAAATTCAGGAGCAGATCTTCGATGCGCTTTCCGAGCTGGAAAAGCAGCAGGGAAAGATCTTCGGCGATACGCAGAATCCGCTCCTTGTTTCCGTCCGTTCCGGTGCGAGGGCATCCATGCCCGGCATGATGGATACCATCCTGAATCTGGGACTTACCGATGTCTCCGTGGAGGGCTTTGCAAAGAAGACGGGAAATCCCCGATTTGCCTATGATTCCTACCGCAGATTCATTCAGATGTTTTCCGATGTGGTAATGGAGGTTCCCAAGTCCCTTTTTGAAAGGGTGCTGGATGAGATCAAGGAAGCCAAGGGAGCGCGCTTTGACACAGACCTGACGGCAGATGATCTGAAGGAGGTCATTGAACGCTTCAAGGCGATTTATAAAGAGAAGATGGGCACGGATTTCCCGCAGGATCCCAGAGTGCAGCTCATGGAAGCTGTCAAGGCCGTGTTTCGCTCCTGGGACAATGAACGCGCCATCGTTTACCGCAGGATGAACGATATTCCCAGCGACTGGGGAACGGCGGTCAATGTACAGTCCATGGTATTCGGAAATATGGGAAATACTTCCGGAACGGGCGTTGCCTTCACCAGAAATCCTTCCACGGGGGCAAAGGGCATCTACGGCGAATATCTGATCAACGCTCAGGGGGAAGACGTTGTGGCAGGCATCCGCACACCGCAGCCGATCTCCCGGCTGGAGCAGGATCTGCCCGAATGCTACAGGCAGTTTGTGGAAATCGCCACCATGCTGGAAAACCATTACCGTGACATGCAGGATATGGAATTTACCATTGAGGACGGAAAGCTTTATTTCCTGCAGACCAGAAACGGAAAGAGGACCGCGCCTGCCGCTCTGCAGGTGGCCTGCGATCTGGTAGACGAAGGCATGATCACGCCTGAGGAAGCGGTAAGCCGTATCGAGGCGAAGTCTCTGGATCAGCTTCTGCATCCCACCTTTGATCCTGAAGCGCTGAAAAACGGCGTTGTGGTAGGACAGGCCCTTCCCGCATCCCCCGGCGCGGCGGCAGGCAAGATCTACTTCACCGCAGAAGAGGCCAAGGAAGCGCATGAAAAGGGAGAGAGAGTCATCCTGGTCAGACTGGAGACCTCTCCGGAGGACATCGAAGGCATGCATGCGGCGGAAGGCGTCCTCACCGTACGCGGCGGCATGACCTCCCACGCGGCCGTTGTCGCCAGAGGCATGGGCACCGCCTGCATTTCCGGCTGCGGCGACATTGTGATCGATGAAGAGGCAAAATATTTTACTCTGGGCGGAAAAACCTATCACGAGGGGGACTACATCTCTCTGGACGGTTCCACCGGTAAGATCTATGACGGCGACATCGCCACCCAGGACGCTACCATCAGCGGCAATTTCAAGCGCATCATGGAATGGGCGGACTCCTTCCGCAGGCTCCAGGTACGCACCAATGCAGATACTCCCGAAGACGCGGCCAACGCTCTGAGGCTGGGTGCGGAAGGCATCGGCCTGTGCCGTACCGAGCACATGTTCTTCGCTCCCGAGAGAATCCCGAAGATCCGCAAGATGATCCTTTCTACCACCACCGAGGCGAGAGAAGCGGCTCTGAACGAGCTGATCCCGTTCCAGAAGGGCGACTTCAAGGCCATCTACGAGGTGATGGGAGATCATCCGGTCACCATCCGTTTCCTGGATCCTCCGCTGCATGAATTCGTTCCCACTGAGGAAAAGGAGATCGAGGATCTTGCAGTGGAAATGAACCTGACGGTTGCCGAGGTCAAGGCCGCCTGCGACAGCCTGCATGAATTCAACCCGATGATGGGTCACAGAGGCTGCCGCCTGTCCGTCACCTATCCGGAGATCGCAAGAATGCAGACCCGTGCGGTGATCGAAGCTGCCATCGAAGTGAAGATGGAAAAGGGATTCAACATCGTTCCTGAGATCATGATCCCTCTGGTGGGCGACAAGAAGGAACTGAAGTTCGTCAAGGACGTGGTCGTGGAGACTGCGGAAAAGGTAAAGGCGGAAAAGGGTTCTGATATTTCCTATCACATCGGGACCATGATCGAGATTCCCCGCGCGGCGCTCCTTGCCAATGAAATCGCGGAAGAGGCCGAATTCTTCTCCTTCGGCACAAACGATCTGACCCAGATGACCTATGGCTTCTCCCGTGACGATGCGGGCAAATTCCTGGTCGATTACTATAAGAGCAAGATCTACGAGTCCGATCCCTTTGCCAAGCTGGATCAGAATGGCGTGGGGCAGCTCATCCGCATGGCGGCGGAAAAGGGTCGCAGCACCCGTCCGGACATCAAGCTGGGCATCTGCGGCGAGCACGGCGGAGATCCTTCCTCCATTGAATTCTGCCACCGCATCGGACTGAATTATGTATCCTGTTCCCCGTTCCGCGTTCCCATCGCGAGACTTGCCGCAGCGCAGGCGGCGATCGCGGACAAATAAGCGTTGAAAGGGTATTTCCCTGACACATAAAAAGGCTTCCGTTCCGGCTGGTGCTTGAAAAGCGCTTTGCCGGACGGAGGCCTTTTTCGGGCAGAGAGGCAAGTACGATGTCTTCCCTTTTAAGGAAAATCATGATAGAATATTTCATATTTGCAAAATCAGGTGTCCCGGGATGCGGCTTCAAAAGCGAATTTTTCCGAAAGCGGCACGTCGGAAACGGGACCGGAAAGGCAGAGTGGAAATGACCAAACAGGAATTCAGAGATTTTTGCATAAAAAAAGGGATCGTTCTTCTGGACGGAGCGACAGGCTCCAACCTGATGGCAAGAGGCATGCCGGGCGGCGTCTGCCCTGAAGAATGGATCACGGAGCATGCGGACGTCCTGACCGGACTGCAGCGGGAATACGTCAGTGCCGGTACCGACATCCTGTATGCTCCTACCTTTACCGCCAACAGGATCAAGCTGGCCGAGTATGGTCTGGAAGAAAAGATCCGGGAGCTGAACCTGGCGCTGGTGGAGGCCTCCCGGAGGGCGGCGGGGCCGGAAACGCTGATCGCCGGAGATCTGACCATGACAGGAGAACAGCTTTCCCCTATCGGCCGCATGGATTTTGAAGAACTGGTAGATGTCTACCGGGAGCAGATCGGATACCTGGCGGAAGCGGGTGTGGACCTGCTGGTGGTGGAAACCATGATGAGCCTGCAGGAATGCCGCGCCGCCCTCATCGCAGCAAAGGAAACCTGCCCGGACCTTCCGGTGATGGTAACCATGACCTTTGAAAAGGATGGAAGAAGCCTGTACGGAACGGACGCGGTGACGGCGGCGGTCGTCCTGGAGAGCCTGGGCGCGGATGCCGTGGGGGCCAACTGTTCCACCGGACCGGAGGCAATGGCCCGCGTGATTCGGCAGATGGCGGAGGCGACCCGGATCCCGGTCATCGCAAAACCGAATGCCGGCCTTCCCGTCCTGGACGAAAGCGGGAAGACGGTCTACGATATGGATGCTCCCGGTTTTGCCCGGGAAATGGAAGCCGTTTATGCGGCGGGAGCCGGGATCCTGGGCGGCTGCTGCGGGACCACACCGGAGCATATCCGTTTTCTGGCCGGAGCGGTGAAGGGAAGGACTCCGGCCTCCGTTCCCAGGCGTCCGGAAGGAAGACGCTGTCTGACCTCAGAACGAAAGACCGTTTCCTTCGGTCTCTCCGATCCCTTCCTGATCATTGGCGAGCGGATCAATCCCACCGGAAAGAAGAAACTCCAGGAAGAGCTGCGGAAGGGCTGTTTTGAGCGGACGGTACAGTTTGCCGAAGAGCAGGAGGCTGCGGGAGCGGCCGTCCTGGATGTTAATATGGGAATGAGCGGCGTAGATGAAAAGGCGCTGATGCTCAAGGCGGTGGAAGAGGTGACGCAGGCGGTCCAGCTCCCTCTTTCGCTGGATTCCAGTCATATCGACGTTCTGGAAGCGGCGCTTCGCCGTTATCCGGGGCGCGCACTGATCAATTCCATCTCTCTGGAAACGGAAAAATTTGAAAAGCTGATCCCTCTTGCCAAAAAATACGGAGCCATGTTCATCCTTCTTCCCCTCTCAGATGCGGGCCTTCCGCAGAGCCTGGAGGAAAAAAAGGAGATCATAGAGACCATCTGGAAGCGTGCCGCCTCTTTTGGGCTGACGAAGGAGGACATTGTGGTGGACGGGCTGGTGACCACCGTCGGCGCCAATCCGAAAGCGGCGCTGGAAACACTGGAGACCATCCGCTACTGCCGGCAGAACGGTTTTGCCACCGTGGTGGGCCTGTCCAATATTTCCTTCGGACTGCCGGAGCGCATCCAGGTGAACAGCGCCTTTCTCACCATGGCCATCCAGGCAGGGCTTACCATGGCTATCGCCAATCCTTCTCAGGAGCAGCTTCTGGCTGCCGCCTTTGCCTCTGACCTGCTTCTGCACAGAGAACAGGCAGCGGAACGTTATATTGCATTTACTGCCAGACAGGAGGAAAAGGCAAGGGAGGCCGAGGCGCAGGCCCGGCGTCCGGCTGTTCTGACTCCGCCCGGCGGGAGGACCGCAAAAGATCCGGCTGCTGCGGCTTCCGCAAAGCAGACGGCGGCCGGAAACGATCCGGAGATCCCGGCAGGAATGGGAGGACAGATCTATGAAGCGGTGCTGAAGGGAAATCGCAGCGGCATCGCAGCTCTCACCGAGCAGGCTCTGGAAAGCGGGATGGAGGCGGGTTTTATTCTGAATGACTGTCTGATGCCGGCCATCAACCGGGTGGGAGAGCTGTTTGACTGCGGAAAATATTTTCTGCCGCAGCTCATCTCCGGAGCAGAGGCCATGAAGCTCTCCATCGGCGTCCTGGAGCCTTGCCTCCTGAAAGAGGACAGTGTAGAAAAGCTCCCCGTTGCGGTGCTTGCCACGGTGAAGGGCGATATTCATGACATCGGAAAGAATCTGGTCGCCCTGATGATGAAGAACTACGGCTTTCAGGTGATCGATCTGGGAAAGGATGTTCCGGCGGAAGAGATCATCCGGACAGCACAGGAAAACGGTGCGGCTCTGATCGGACTTTCCGCTCTGATGACCACTACCATGCAGGAGATGAGGCATGTGATCCGCCTGGCAAAAGAAGCCGGGCTTCCTGCGAAGATCATCATCGGCGGCGCCGTCATCACCCAGGATTATGCGGATGAGATCCATGCGGACGGATATGCAAAGGACGCCGCAGATGCCGTGCGTCTTGCCAGACGGCTGCTCGGACTGTAGCGCCGGGACAGGGGCCGATCTCCTGTGACGCCGGATCCGGACCAAAGAGGTGCCGGCAGGCACCTTCCCGGGAAAACAGTCCGGAGGCGGGGCCTCAGCCGGAAGGTCAGAAACCAGAACAAGAAGGGGATTCGTATGCAGATGGAACAGAAAGCCTCCTCCGGCGGAACGCCGGCGGGAGAAGATGACAGAGAAGAAATCAGGCTTTTAAGAAAACAGCTTTTTTACATGAGGATCCAGACAGCGGCAGGTCTGCTCCTGACATTTGTCCTTTTGGCTGCCGTTTTGCGCCTGCTGCCCGGCGCGGTCCGGGTCCTGGATCAGGCGAATGCGGTGCTTGCGGACGCCCGGACCGCCATTGCGGATCTGGATGAGGTCAGTGAAAACGTGAACGAACTGGTGAATTCAGGAAGCGAAGCTGTAGGGCAGACCATGGAAAAGATCGAACAGATGGATATTGAGCAGTTGAATGACGCGATCGCCGACCTGAACCGGGTGATCGAGCCTCTGGCCGAATTTTTCGGACGGTTTCAGTAAGGTTCCATACGGTCTGCAAAACGTCAGGCTTCCTCTGCAGCCGGTTTGAGGCGGCAGAAAGGGCCTGTAACAATAAAAATAAGACAGGAAAGGCGGGAAATACAGATGAATGGAGCAGATGCGATCATAAAGTGTCTGGAACTGGAAGGGGTGACGGAGGTTTTCGGTTACCCCGGCGTGGCAATCTGTCCTTTTTATGACAGCATTTTAAATTCGAATATCCGGACGATTCTGATCCGGACGGAGCAGAACGCGGCCCATGCGGCCAGCGGCATGGCGAGAGTAACGGGAAAGGTGGGCGTCTGTGCCGTCACCTCCGGCCCCGGAGCTACCAACCTGCTGACCGGGATCGCCACGGCCTTTGCGGACAGCATTCCTCTGGTATGCATTACCGGCCAGGTCAACAGTGAGCTTCTGGGAAGCGATGTGTTCCAGGAGGCGGATATTACGGGGGCCGCGGAATCCTTCGTAAAATACAGCTATCTGGTCCGCGATGTGAACGACATTCCCCGCATTTTTAAGGAGGCTTTTTATGTGGCGAGTACCGGCCGGAAGGGGCCCGTGCTCATCGACATCCCGGTAGACATTCAGAACGCTCAGCTTTCCCGGTTCCGCTATCCGGAGGAAGTCAATATGCGCACCTACAAACCCACGGTCAAAGGGCATGCCGTCCAGATCAAAAAAGTCATTCATGAGCTGGAACAGGCGAAACGGCCGCTGATCTATGCAGGCGGCGGCGTGACCTTAAGCGGCGCCTGCGAGGAGCTGAGAAGTTTTTCGGAAAAATTCCGGATTCCCGTGGTTTCCACCATGATGGGAATCGGCGTCATGCCCACGGAGCATCCCATGTACTTCGGCATGGTGGGAAATAACGGAAAGCCCTATGCCAACCGGGCCATGAACGAATCCGATCTTCTGATCATGGTGGGAGCCCGTGTTGCTGACCGTTCCGTCAACCAGCCGGATCTCATCACCCACGACAAGGTTCTGGTACATATCGACGTGGATCCTGCGGAGATCGGAAAGAACGCAGGTCCCACCATCCCGCTGGTGGGAGATGCGAGACATATCTTCGCGGATTTTGAAAAGCAGGAATTCACCTGCGAGCATGAGGAATGGATCGCAAAGCTGAATGAATACCGGAACACCATGAAGCAGATCCGCCACCCCAATCCGGATTATGTGGATCCCGAGGCATTCATCCGCCGCCTGTCCGAACGCATGCAGCCGGACGGCGTTTATGTGGCCGATGTGGGACAGAACCAGATCTGGTCCTGCGCCTATCATATCGTGCGGGAGGGGCGTTTCCTCACCTCCGGAGGCATGGGCACCATGGGCTACTCCATTCCTGCGGCGATGGGCGCAAAGCTGGGAGACATGTCCAAGCAGGTGATCGCGGTCTGCGGCGACGGCTCCTTCCAGATGTCCATGATGGAGCTTGCGACCATCCAGCAGCATCATATTCCTGTCAAGATCGTCGTATTCCGCAACAACTATCTCGGCATGGTGAGAGAATTCCAGCACTACAACTATAAGGACCGGTACTCCGTCGTGGATATTTCCGGCATGCCGAAGCTGGAAAAAATTGCTGAGGCCTATGAGATTCCCTACCTGAAGCTGTCACGGAATGAAGAGATTGACAGCGCTCTGGATGAATTCCTGAAGGAGGATTCCTCTTACCTCATGGAATGCATGATCGATCCGAAAGATCTGGTAAAGTAACCTGGCGGCGCTGTGTCTGACAGTCCGCCGGAAGGACCGGCGGTGCAGAGAAAAAACGACAGGGCGGGAACGGGCCGTCCCTTTGGGCGGCAGAATGGAGAGGTACTATGAAAAAAATATATTCGGTTCTTGTGGAAAACAGGTCCGGCGTCCTTTGCAAGGTGGCCGGCCTGTTCTCCAGAAGATGCTTTAACATCAATTCCCTGGCGGTGGGAGAAACGGACGATCCGGCCGTTTCCTGCATGACCATCGTCAGCAGCGGAGACCAGCGTACCATCGAGCAGATCGAAAAACAGCTCAACAAAAAGCTGGACGTCATCAAGGTCCGCACCTTCGACGAGGAAATCAGCATCAGCCGGGAACTGATGCTGGTTAAAATCAAATACAACCGGAACAACCGCAGAGACATCATGGAAAACTGCGCGATCATGCACGCCTCCATCGTGGACATGTCCAAGCACATGATGCTCATCCAGATCTGCGACACGCCGGAACGGGTGCAGATTTTCCTGAACATGCTCCAGACCATCAGCATTGTGGAAGTGGCACGCACCGGGACCCTGGCCCTGACCAAATGTGCGGAAAACGATGGCTGAGGCGGAAACGGGGAATAGGAGGAAGCACGCCGGCCACCGGTCCGATATAACGGATATTTTGTACAGAAGCTTCGTCCATAACCTGATGTTATGCGAAGTATGACTGACTATCATACGTTGACAAGGGCCGGCAATGTTGCTAGAATAAATCAACAACAGAGGGAGAGATGCATCATGCAGACAACGCAGAAAAAGGTGTTTCAGCTTCTTGTGGACAACACCTCCGGCGTTCTCAGCCGGATTTCGGGGCTGTTTTCCAGAAGAGGCTACAATATTGAAAGCATCACGGCCGGCGTGACCGCGGATCCCAGAATCACGAGAATCACCATCGTGGCGACGGGAGACGACGAGATTCTGGAACAGATCGAAAAGCAGGTCGGAAAGCTGGTGGATGTAAGGGATATTCGGGAACTGAAACCGGAGAAAAGCGTATACCGTGAACTCGCCCTGATCAAGGTGAAGGTGTCCTCGGCCCAGAGGCAGGAGGTAATCGCCATCTCCAATATTTTCCGGGCCAATATCATCGACGTGGGGCCGGAAAATCTGATCGTGGAGCTTACGGGAAATCAGAGCAAGCTGGATGCCTGCATCAGTCTTCTGGGCAACTATGAGATTCTGGAACTGGCGCGCACCGGCATCGCCGGGCTCTCCAGAGGTACGGAGGACGTGGTTTATATTGATCTGTAGACGGAGCCTTCCAGGGAAATTTCCGTACAGATTGATTCTTCTGGACTCTGAGGCGGTTCTGCCGCCTTTCAGTTATAAAACATAATGGAGGAAAGAAAAATGGCAAAGATTTATTATCAGGAAGACTGTGACCTGTCTTTACTTCAGGACAAGACGATCGCAGTGATCGGTTACGGCAGCCAGGGACATGCACATGCCCTGAATCTGAAGGAATCCGGCTGCAATGTCATTGTCGGACTGTATGAAGGTTCCAAATCCTGGGCAAAGGCAGAAGCTCAGGGCCTGACCGTATATACAGCTGCGGAAGCGGCAAAGAAAGCCGATATTATCATGATCCTCATCAATGATGAGAAGCAGGCCGCTCTTTACAAGGAATCCATCGAGCCCAATCTGGAGCCTGGCAACATGCTGATGTTTGCCCACGGCTTTGCCATTCATTTCGGCCAGATCAAGCCTCCGGCAGATGTGGACGTGACCATGATCGCTCCCAAGGGACCCGGACATACCGTCAGAAGCGAGTATCTTGCAGGAAAGGGCGTGCCCTGCCTGATCGCAGTACAGCAGGATGCCACCGGCAAGGCACATGACCTGGCTCTGGCTTACGCGCTGGGCATCGGCGGCGCAAGAGCAGGCGTGCTTCAGACCACCTTCCGTGAGGAGACCGAGACCGATCTGTTCGGCGAGCAGGCAGTTCTGTGCGGCGGCGTATGCGCGCTGATGAAGGCAGGCTTTGAGACTCTGGTAGAAGCCGGATATGAGCCGGAGAGCGCTTACTTTGAGTGCATCCATGAGATGAAGCTGATCGTGGATTTGATCTATGAGAGCGGCTTCGCCGGAATGAGATATTCCATCTCCAACACGGCGGAATACGGCGACTACATCACCGGACCTAAGGTGGTGACCGAAGATACCAAGAAGGCGATGAAGAAGATCCTTTCCGATATTCAGGACGGCACCTTCGCGAAGGACTGGCTGCTTGAGAACAAGGCAGGCTGCCCGCACTTCATGGCGATGAGAAAGAGAGAGGCCGGCCACCAGCTCGAAAAGGTTGGCGCGGAGCTCCGCAAGCTTTACAGCTGGAACGACACCAGCAAGCTGATCGACAACTGATTGGTTCCCCTGATCAGCATTCTGAGAAAATAAAATCAGAAAAGACAGAAAACCGGCCCGTATTCTTCATACGGCCGGTTTTCTGCGCTCCTTCTTCAAGCCGGGCGGGAAGGCTTCCTGTCCGGGCCCAAAGCGCTGGCCATAAATTTCTGCAGGGCCGGAGACAGCGGCGCATTCTTCTGGACGGCAAAGCCGATTCGCCTCCTGGGGATTGCCGCGGGAAGCGGCAGTCTGATGAGGCTTCCTTCCTCCAGCTCCTTTTCCACAAAGGAACGGATCACACAGGCAATTCCAAGGCCGAGCCTGGCAAAGTCGATGAGCAGATCCATGGAGGTGACCTCCAGCGTCTGCTCTGCCAGGATGCCCTCTCCCGCGAGATATTTGTCGATATACTGTCTCGTAATATTCCCCTTATCCAGAAGCATCAGCGTGGACGCGCCGATGATCTGCCTGACGGAAGGAGAGGCGGAGAGACCGGCCCTTTCCTTCAGATTGTTCAGATAGCTTCCGGTACAGACGAGAATATCCTCAATTTCCTGGACCGGATAAAAGGAAAGTTTGTCCATGTGGTCATTTTCTCCGATCAGCCCGATATCCACGGAACCGTTTTCCATTTCCTGAACCGTCCGGTAGGTGGACTGGCAGGCGATGGAGATCTGGATATGCGGATTTTCTTTCGTGAATGTACGCAGATAGGGGAGAAGCACATATTTGCAGAGGGTGCTGCTTACGCCGATGGAAAGATGGCCGATTCCCAGCTCCTGCATTTTCTTCAGCTGCTGCTCGCCCTGGTTGATGGCAAGAAACGCGCTCTCCACCTGACGGTACAGGATTTCACCGGCCTCGGTGAGCTTCACGCCCCGGCTGGAGCGCAGAAACAGCGTGGTATTGAGGTTCTGCTCCAGGCGGGAGATCGCCTTGCTGATGGCGGGCTGGCTGATATAAAGCGCCCGGGCCGCTCCGGAAATATTTTTGCATCTCGCCACCGTGACAAAAATATGATAAAGATTCAGATTCTGTTCCATGCTTCCTCCATGCGGGAAAATCCGTCAAAGCTTTTATAACCTGTGTTCATTGAATTTAATTATAATATAACATGCTATTATAGTAAACATGAAAGAAAAGTATTTTTCCATATTTGCCGGATATGTTACACTGTTTTTATCAATCAGACGGAGGTAGATACGATGGGAATGACAATGACACAAAAGATCCTGGCTGCTCATGCCGGCCTTTCGTCCGTGGAGGCGGGACAGCTCATCGAGGCGGATCTGGATCTGGTGCTTGGGAATGATATTACCAGTCCGGTCGCAATTAAGGAAATGGAAAAGATGAAGGTGGACGGCGTTTTTGATAAGGATAAAATCGCCCTGGTGCCGGATCACTTCGTTCCGAATAAGGACATTAAATCGGCGGAACACTGCAAATGCGTAAGAGAATTCGCGTACCGGAACCAGATCACCAACTATTTTGAAGTGGGAGAGATGGGAATCGAGCACGCCCTGCTGCCGGAAAAAGGTCTGGTGGTTGCAGGCGACGTGGTGATCGGCGCGGATTCCCACACCTGCACCTACGGCGCTCTGGGCGCTTTCTCCACGGGCGTGGGAAGCACGGATATGGCCGCCGGAATGGCGACGGGAAAGGCCTGGTTCAAGGTTCCTTCCGCGATCCGCGTCACGCTTTCCGGAAGCCTTCCCAAATGGGTCTCCGGCAAGGACGTGATCCTGCATCTGATCGGACAAATAGGCGTGGACGGGGCCCTGTACAAATCTCTGGAGTTTACGGGGGACGGCGTAGCCAGCCTGTGCATGGACGACCGCTTCACCATCGCGAATATGGCGATCGAAGCGGGAGCGAAGAACGGAATCTTCCCGGTGGACGAACAGGCGCTTTCCTACATCAAAGAACATTCCAGCAAAACGCCCGTCGTTTATGAGGCGGACGCGGACGCCGTTTATGATGAGGAAATCACCATTGATCTGTCCTCCCTGCGGCCCACTGTGGCATTCCCGCATCTTCCGGAAAATACGAAAACCATCGACGAAATCACGGACGAGATCAGGATCGATCAGGTCGTGATCGGCTCCTGCACCAACGGACGGATCGAGGACATCCGCTGCGCGGCAGAGGTCCTGCGCGGCCGTCATGTGGCAAAGGGAGTCCGCTGCATCATCATTCCCGCCACACAGGCCATCTATCTGCAGGCCATGGAGGAAGGCCTTCTGAAAATTTTCATCGAAGCCGGCGCCGTTGTCAGCACTCCTACCTGCGGTCCCTGCCTGGGCGGCTATATGGGCGTCCTTGCGGAGGGAGAGCGCTGCGTCTCCACCACGAACCGCAACTTTGTGGGACGGATGGGCCATGTAAACTCGGAAATTTATCTGGCAAGCCCTGCGGTAGCCGCGGCAAGCGCGGTCACGGGAACCATTTCCTGGCCCGGCGCTCTGGACGCCTGACGGAGCCTGCAGGGATCATGCTTGAAGCGCTGCGGCCAGGCTGCGGCAGAATGGAGAGAATCAATGAAGAATGCAAAAGGACGCGTATTCAAATACGGTGATAATATTGATACGGACGTAATCATTCCCGCCCGCTATCTGAATTCCTCCGACCCGGCGGAGCTCGCCACCCATTGTATGGAGGATATTGATAAGGAATTCATCAAAAAAGTGCAGAAGGGCGATATCATCGTGGCCGAGAAAAACTTCGGCTGCGGCTCTTCCAGAGAGCATGCCCCGATCGCCATCAAGGCGGCGGGAGTCAGCTGCGTCATCGCGGAAACCTTCGCCCGGATTTTTTACCGCAATTCCATCAACATCGGGCTTCCCATCATCGAATGCCCCCAGGCGGCGGCAGAAATCGAGGACGGCGATGAGGTTGAGGTAAATTTTGATACCGGCGTGATCACCGATTTGACCAAAGGCACCACTTATCAGGGCCAGGCTTTCCCTGAGTTCATGCAGCGGATCATCGACGCGGAAGGGCTTGTGAACTACATCAATACCAGACAGTAAACGGACAGCAGCGGTGCGGGCAAAGCGGTGAAACGCACAGCCTGCAGCTGTCCGCAAATTTTAAAGAAAACAGCTTTATCCGGCATACAGGAGCCAGAGAGACGGCGGAGGAACCGTGCGGTCTCTCTGGCTGAAGCTGTCTGTGGGAGCTTATCCGGGAAAAAGGATTCCCGGCTGAAATGCAAAGAAAGGAGAAACAGCAATGAAGGTACTCATGATCAACGGCAGTCCCAGAGCAAACGGAAATACTTCCATCGCGCTGGGAGAGATGGAAAAGGTGTTTGCCAAAGAAGGGGTGGAAACGGAAATTCTTTCCATCGGGAACCGGGACATCCGGGGCTGCATCGCCTGCGGCCGCTGCGCGGAAACGGGGAAATGCGTGTTTGACGATGCGGTAAACGAAGCTGCGCCTCTGTTTCAGGCCTGCGACGGTCTGGTCGTCGCCAGCCCGGTCTATTATGCCTCTGCCAACGCGACGCTGATGGCCTTTCTCACCCGGCTTTTCTACAGCACCCATTTTGACAAGAGCATGAAGGTGGGCGCTGCGGTGGTGGCGGCAAGAAGGGGCGGCCTGTCCGCGACCTTTGACGAGCTGAATAAATTTTTCACCATTTCCGGCATGCCGGTGGCCTCCAGCTGCTACTGGAACAGCATCCACGGACGGCTTCCCGGGGAAGCCCTTCAGGATGCGGAGGGCCTGCGCGTCATGCGCACCCTTGCCCGCAACATGACCTTCCTGATGAAGAGCATTCAGCTGGGAAAGGAACGGTACGGCCTTCCCGAAAGGGAAACCGGTGAGATGACGAATTTTATCCGTTAAAACAGTTGAAAGGATTTTGCGATATGAACGTAATCATCATAACCGGAGCATCCTCCGGCATGGGACGGGAGTTCGCCTGCCAGCTGGATCAGGGACTGAAATCCATAGACGAATTCTGGCTGATCGCAAGACGGGGAGAACGGCTGCGGGAGCTCTCCGGCAGGCTGCAGCACAAGACGCGCGTTTTTGCCATGGATCTTACCGATTCCATACAGCTGGATACCTTTCAGAGAACGCTGGAGCGGGAACGCCCTGTGATCCGCATGCTCATCAACAGCTCCGGCTATGGGGTGATGGGAAATGTGGCGGATCTGGAAACGGAGGAGCAGCTTGGCATGATCGACTTAAACTGCCGGGCGCTGACCCATATGACCCGGATCTGCCTCCCCTTTATGAGACGAAGAAGCCGGATCATCCAGCTTGCAAGCAGCGCCGCCTTCCTTCCCCAGCCCGGCTTCGCGGTCTACGCGGCGGGAAAATCCTATGTGCTCAGCTTTTCCCGGGCGCTGGGAGAGGAGCTTCGGGAAAAGGGCATTTTCGTCACAGCGGTCTGCCCCGGCCCGGTACGGACGGAATTTTTCGAACGTGCCGAGAAAAAGGCGTCCACGCTGGCGATCAAAAAATACGTGATGGCCGATGCGAAAGCCGTGGTGGAGAACGCTCTGCAGGCCTCTGCGAGAGGGCGTTCCGTTGCCGTCTACAGCCTGCCGATCCGGGCTTTTGCAGTGCTCACAAAGCTTCTTCCTCATTCCCTGCTCCTTCGGGCGATGCGGCTATTGAAACGCCGCCAGACCGGCGGGGAAAGCAGCGGTAAGGATTTCAATTAACCGACAGCGGCGGCCCATCATTTTCAGATTGACGCAGCCTATGCAGATGAATAGTACATAAATATTTGCTATTTATACAAAAGGGAAGTAAAATAACCGGGTAGCATAACTGCAAAAAGAAATCTGATATTTGATTTACAGGAGGAACAATGAAACAAATAAGTAGTGGATAGCCAAAGGATAAAGAGCATAACAAATAAACCATCTTATGAGGTGGTTTTCGAAAAGTGAATATTGACGCAGCACTCGATCAGGCAGGCATAGGATCATCTTTGATTAGATAACCTCGTTGTCTAAGCAGATTAAGTGCCTGAGAAGTAGTCAGTACTTTTGACTCGTTCCTAGGACGATGCTCAAGAAAGCCTTCCGGAGTATAGGGCTTCAGATCTGAGAGTATGTGCCAGATAGCGGTCAGGATCATACGGCAGATCGCAATGATAGCTTTCTTGTGGCCACGGCGTGCTTTGATGCGTTTGTAACGGGTAGTAAATTCGGGGTGCTTCTTCGATTTGATTAAAGCATTTGCAATTTGCACCAGAACTGGTTTAAAATAGGAACCAGCACGGGAAATCCGAGTGGATTTGATTTTGCTGTCGCTTTTATCATTTCGAGGACAACAACCTGCCCAGGAGACAAGGTGTTTTGCTGTGGGGAAGACAGACATATCACCACCGATCTCTGAAAGTACTTGAATAGCAGTCATGGGATTCTTATCGAATCCGGGAACAGTTCTTATCAGATTTAAAGCGGGCTCGTATTTATCACTGAGACAAAGGATTTCCCGTTCTACTTCTGAAATGTGCTTTTTCAGTTCATCGATGTGATCAAGGCACTGTCTGAGTTTCACAGCCTGTTCTTTCGAGATGGCACCATCAACGGCAGCCTGTATTTCTTCTATAGGAGTTTTACAGCGTTTGTCAACAAAGGGTGCCACATCAAACTTTTCCCCAGGGTGTTGCAGAATGTGCTCGGCAATAGAACGGGCAGATTTACCAAATACATCGGAAAAGACATCATCGAGTTTTAAATTGGACACAGTAAGACAATTTTGAGCCCGGTTCTTCTCTCCCGTGATCATACAGGTGAGTTTGGAGCGGTATCTTACGAGATCTCTAAGTTCTCTGATGTCGGCAGGAGGGATAAAGGAAGGTTTGACCATACCACACATATAAAGATCGCAGATCCATTTAGCATCTTTACGGTCAGTCTTATTTCCTTTCATCGGCTTCGTGTATTTGGGATGTGACAGAGTAACCCATATTTGACGTTGCTCTAAGATATTGAAAACAGGGATCCAGTACTTACCGGTAGATTCCATGCAAACATCCGTGCAGTTGTATTTAGCAAGCCAGTCACACAGCTCATTCAATCCTTTGGTAAAGGAAGAAAAGCGAGCCTGCTTATACTCAGGTTGTTGGAATCTGTAATACCGATACAGGCATAGATCCATGTTTTGTGGACATCCAGTCCACAGCAGTTGAACTTTAAGATTTTAAAAGACAAGTAACTACCTCCTGATTTAATAGTTATAAAACTGACAGTGACTGGCCATCCGACGAGATCGAGTCGACTTCGGAAGAGATAAGTTTACGGGCTACGGTTATGCGCCACTCATTGATGCCTTAAACGGATGACCGACAACATATAACGATACGAGGTCGCCGCTATACAGCCCCGCCATTCACCTCCACGTGTTCTGTAGTGTGTCAGTCTTATTAAGAGAATAATATCAGAAGAGAAACGGATTGGAAAGCGAAAGGCCATCGCAATAGTTTCATGACGCATTGGTGTCTTTCGCAGAAAGACGGTAAATAACGATGAAAATAATACAGGGTGGAACTTATGACATGGAACGGGCCTTTTACGGGGAACAGGACATTCTCGTGAAGGACTGTTCCTTCGACGGCCCGGCGGACGGGGAAAGCGCCTTCAAGGAAGGCCGACAGATCCGGATCGAGCAGTGCTTTTTCAATCTGCGCTATCCGTTCTGGCATGACCATGGGCTTGTGATCAGCAATTCCGAAATGACCCAGCTGTGCCGTGCATCCCTGTGGTATTCCGATCATGTGGAGATCACGGGAAGCAGGCTTCACGGCATCAAGGCTCTGCGGGAATGCAGCGACGTGAGCATGAAGGGCTGCGACGTTATTTCCCCGGAATTCGGCTGGTCCGTACATACCATGCAGATGGAAGACTGTGATGTGCAGAGCGAATATTTTATGATGCGTTCTTCCGATCTGCATTTTCGTGATGTGCGGCTGAACGGAAAATATTCCTTCCAGTATATTACCGATTCCGTGTTTGAAAACTGCCGGTTCGATACGAAGGACGCCTTCTGGCACGCGAAGAACGTGGTGATAAAAAACAGTACGGTAAAGGGCGAATATCTTGCCTGGTACAGCGAAAATGTCACTTTTGAAAACTGTCGGATCATCGGCACCCAGCCGCTCTGTTACTGTAAGGATCTGAAGCTGGTAAACTGTGAAATGATCGACTGTGATCTGGCCTTTGAGCGTTCCGGAGTGGATGCTGTCATCACCACTCCCGTGATCAGTATCAAAAATCCTCTGTCCGGCCATATCCGTGTTCCCGCCGTGGGTGAAGTCATCCGTGACATCGACGGAGCGGACGGAATCGTTACCGTTGGCTGACGGCAGAAAACGGAGGACTGACAGCCCCTGATTTTCTATAGGTTCCGGATGCAGGAACACGGCAGCAGCTTGGAAAGTGCGGATTGAAAAGCGAGGTGAGCGTATGGCCGGCGGCAGCAATGGACACACTCCGAATATGGCGCAGATCCGGGCCTTCCGGCTCCGCGCCCATCATCTGGACCGAATCTATTCTTATGAGGATATTCCGGAGGCCGCGGGAGCCTGCGGCCTGCAGAACACGCCCCCCGGCGCCTGGGAAAATGCTCTGTATCACCGCGTTCCCTCCTGCAGTCCTGCACAGCTGGAACAGCTTTTGTACGGCTGTCCGCAATCCCCGGAAAATCGGGGCTGCCCAACAGCTTCAGAAACGGGCAGAACGCTTCTTCAGGCCTGGAGCCTGCGGGGCGCGCCCTTTGTGTTTCCGGCATCAGAAAGCGGCATCTTTCTCTCCGCGCTGATTCCGCAGGCGGAGGAGCCCTGGATCTATACGCGGGGCATCGCTCTGGCGCTGGAATATCTGGGAATGGAAATGGAACCTCTGCTGGAACTTTTGAAGCAGGTCATCCTTCGGCTGGACAATGTTGTAATCACAGGAAAAAACGTTCTGGATCAGACGCTGGCGGAATGGATGCTTCCCTTCCTCCCGGAAGAAAAGCGAAGCCTCTGGAACCGCCCTTCCATTTACGGAGAACCGGACCGCCAGACCATAGGCGGCGCGGTGGTTTCCTTCCTGCTTCGTCCATGCGCCCTCTGCGGCCTGGTCGTGTTCGGCAGGCGCATGCCGGAAGGCCCTTCCTTCACCTCCCTGCGAAGCTGGCTGGGAGCTTCCCTTTCCCTGGAAGAAACGGCCCGGCAGGAAGCGCAGAAGGAGCTGGTGCGAAAGTACCTGCACTGCTATGGACCGGCGGTTCCCGCCATGTTCGCGGACTGGCTTGGCTGCTCTAAAGAGCAGGCACGCAGGCTGTGGGCCGCGGTTTCGGAGGAAATGGAGGAAGTCCGGGTATGTGGAAAAACGGCATGGATTCTTGCCGCTGACCACGACAGCCTGTTTTCGGAACCGGATTTTTCCCGCCCGGTTCTTCTTCTGAACGGTTACGATCCTTATCTGGATCAGCGCGACCGGACGGTGCTCCAGCCTGACAAAGTCCTTCAGCGGAAAATCTGGCGGACCGTCTCCAATCCCGGCGCAGTGATTTTTCAGGGAAGGGCGGTCGGGATCTGGACCACCCGGAAGAAGGGGAACAAAATGGATGCAGCGGTCACGCTCTGGCCGGACCGGGAAGAAAAGCTGCCGGATGAGACCGTTCTTTTTCGGGAGATTTCAGGGATGGTGGAAGAGTGGGGCGCATTCCGCGGACTGACCGTCAGAGAAATCCGGAGAACAGAATAAATGGAAAAGAGATTACGGGAGAAAATCAAAATGGGAAAAGTCAGAATAACAGCGGACAGCACATGTGACTTATCAGAAAGCCTGTTGCAGAAATATGAGATCACCATCCTGCCCCTGAACATCGTTCTGGACATGAAAAGCTACAGCGACGGGGAGGAAATCAGCCCCGATGAGATTTATGCCTGGTCGGAAAAAATGCATAAGACGCCGAAAACGGCCGCCGTCGCCTATGACAGGGCGCTGGAGGCGGCCTCCGCTTTTCAGAAAAACGGGGATGAAATGATCTTTCTGGGCATATCGGAGTCCATGTCCACGACCTGCAATGTGATGCGCATGGTGAAGGAAGAGCTGAACTACGAGGACATGTACGTCATCGATTCCCGGAATCTTTCCACCGGAATCGGGCTGCAGGTTCTCCGGGCGGCGGAGCTTGCCGCACAGGGACTTGCCGCACGGGAGATCGTAACGCAGATTGAACAGGAGCGGAGCAGGGTAAGGGCCAGTTTTGTGGTAGAGCGTCTGGATTATCTGGCAATGGGCGGAAGGTGCTCCTCTGTCGCGGCGCTTCTCGGCGGAAAGCTGAAGCTGAAGCCCAGAATTGAAGTGACGGACGGAAAAATGGAAGCCGGGAAAAAGTACCGGGGCAATCAGGATAAGGTGATTCTGAAATATGTTCAGGATATGGAGACGCAGCTCCGGCAGGCGGATCCACACAGAGTTTTCATCACCCATTCCGGCTGCGAAGAATCCGTCATCCGGTCTGTGGAAGAATATCTGAAGGGCCTGCATCATTTTGAAGAAATTCTCATCACCAGGGCAGGAGGCGTCATTTCAAGCCATTGCGGGCCTGGAACTTTGGGTGTCCTTTTTTACGGGAAAGGTTGACAATTCCCCTCCACCTGTGGTAGTTTACAAATGGCGGAAATGGAAATTTTTCCGCTCATGGAACATCAAAATACGACAGAAAAGGAAAAGCGAGGTGAGAGTATGGACGGCTGCGGCAGTAGTAATGGACGAAGTTGGGGCATGGCAGACAATAGGCATCGTATGCATGTATGTCGGAATGCGGACATGACCGGCCTGATCCGTCCATATTCCGATTCACATACCATCTGACGATATTGGATACCATTGCCCTTTTTGCGAACAGTATGTGCTGATGAAAGGATCTGCACCGGTTTGCGCGGCAATGGTATTTTTATGCCCTAAAGGGCGGCCGCTTCCGGCATTTCCTGTCGGGTGCCGCTCTTTTTTGCGGGGATCTTCCGCCGCAGGGCGGGCGTCCTTCCGGAATGGCAGTTCCGCCTTTCATCCGCACGCTTCAGCGCAGGCAGCCTGAGGACGAAGGGAGTATTCCGGGATGATTCTGCCAGGGATGATTCCGGACGCTTCTTTCGGAAATTCAGCATTTTTAAGCGAAAGGAGCAGACGGTATGGAGAAAAACAGGAATGTGAATTTTACTGATCTTTCCAGCCAGATCAACAGCGGGATTCCTGCCGGGAACACTTCCGGAGGGAAACATCCCGACTATCAGAAGGAACTTCTTTCCCTCTTAAGAAGCGGGATGTCCCCGAAGCTTCTGAAAGAGGAAATCCGCAACTATCATGAAAACGATATTGCCGATGTGCTGGAACAGCTCAGCCGGGAGGAGCGCGCGAGGCTTTACTGCCTGCTGGATGCGCAGACGCTTTCCGACGTGCTGGAATATACGGATGATTTCGCCCTTTACTTCAGCGAGCTGGGCGTGCGGAAACAGTCGGAGATCCTGTCCCATCTGGAAACCGACACGGCGGTGGAATATTTAAAGCAGCTGAACAAAACGGAACGGGCGACGCTGATCGATCTGATGGACGACGAAACCAGGCGGGATGTCGCCCTGATCGGTTCCTTTGATGAGGATGAGATCGGAAGCCGGATGACCACCAATTACATCCACATTCAGACCGGAATCAGCGTCCGGCAGGCCATGCGGGAGCTGGTGGATCAGGCGGCAGAAAACGACAATGTATCGACGATTTATGTGACTGACGCGGATCAGACCTTTTACGGCGCCATTGACCTGAAAGACCTGATCATCGCCAGAGACGGCACAGAACTTGAGAAAATCATCGCCACCTCCTACCCTTACGTGTACGCGCAGGAGCAGACGGAAGAATGCATGGAGCGCCTCCGGGATTATTCCGAGGATTCCATTCCCGTTCTGGATCAGGAAAACCGGCTCATCGGCGTCATCACCTCTCAGGATATCGTGGAGCTGGTGGATGAGGCAATGGGAGAGGACTATGCAAAGCTGGCCGGTCTGTCCGCCGAAGAGGATATGGAAGAGCCGCTGAAAAAAAGCGTCAGCAAAAGACTTCCCTGGCTCATCATTCTTCTCGGCCTCGGCATGGTGGTATCCAGTGTGGTGGGGCTGTTTGAGGGCATCGTCGCCCAGCTGACGATCCTGGTGAGCTTTCAGTCGCTGGTTCTGGATATGGCCGGAAATGTGGGAACCCAGTCCCTTGCGGTCACCATCCGCGTGCTGATGGACGAACAGATCACCGGAAAGCAGAAGCTGGCTCTGATCATGAAGGAAACCCGTGTGGGAGCTCTGAACGGCATTGTGCTCGCCGCCGCGTCCCTCCTGCTCATCGGCGCCTATATCTGCCTGATCAAAGGCCGGACGCCGGGCTTTGCCTTTGCGGTATCCGCCTGCATCGGAATCGCGCTGCTGATTTCCATGACCCTTTCCAGCGTGGCCGGAACCGCAATTCCGATTCTTTTCAAAAAATTAAAGATCGACCCGGCAGTCGCTTCAGGCCCTCTGATCACTACGGTAAACGACCTGGTCGCCGCCGTTTCCTATTATGGGCTGGCGTGGCTTCTGCTGATTCGGTTTCTGGGATTATAGGACAGTTTTGGGATTACAGGTGGCTTGTCCGCCTGTAGTCCTTTTTGTTTCCAGCCATATTATTAACCCCTTTCTGCTGGTACATTTAGCATATGCCATTTGCACGAAGGAAATAATACTTTGCACGAATCTTTAACAGCAAACTCATCTAAGCAGATAAATTGCAACGTAAGAGCAGGTCGCTGTATGAAGCAGAGTATTTTATCTGTCACTGTCCCTAATATTTTTTCTGAAGCGTCCGGTAGAAAACTTCTCCCGCCGCAATCTGAAATATCAGATATCCGCTTAAAAACAGAAGAATCGGTCCACTCTGTTGTACAATGCCCAGCGCTCCAAGAGCAGAGAAAACGAGAATGGAAAGGCTGACTGCCACAAGCCCCAGCGCGTAGGCATATCGTCCGGCCCTGTCCCGGAGCCTTTCCTTCCGTTCATCATGCTTCTCGATCCTTTCCTGCTCCCTTTTTTCCTGATAATGCTGCCTGTTCTGAGGACGGCTCCAGTAAAAATACTGTACGATCATCTGGATTCCCGGTACGATCCCGGCTCCTGCCAGCCCGAACAGAATCCCTTCCAGCCTGCTTTCCGTAAGAAGAGCAACGGTCAGCATCAGGCATCCGAACGCCAGATAAACCGCTCCCGTGATGAAATAACTTTTTTTCATAAGAAACTCCCCCTTTATGTTCTCCCGTCTTCCGTTTCCCCTGCTTTCTCCTGATCCGGCCTGCCCGCCGTTTTGTGGAGAAAAATCTCTTCAATTCTTTTCCCGAAAAAATCCGCGATGACAAATGCAAGCTCCAGCGACGGATTATATTTTCCATTTTCTATAGCTACACACCAATCACAAAATTCTCTGTTATAATGACTTCTGGAGGTGTTTTCATGCAGCATATTTTAATTGTAGAGGATGATCTGGATATTCAGGAATTATTGAAAAATTTCCTGCAGGATGCCGGCTACACCGTTACCCTTGCGGGCGACGGAGCAGAAGCGGTTTCTCTCTTCTCAGATACTCATTTTGATCTTATTCTGTTAGACATCATGCTCCCCAAAATCGACGGCTTTACCGTCTGCGAACTGATCCGCAGAAAGTCCCGTGTCCCTGTCATCATGCTGACCGCCTTAAGCGGCGAAGAGGAACAGATCCGGGGCCTGGATTTACAGGTTGACGATTATATTACCAAGCCTTTTTCCATGCCGATACTGGTCCGTAAAATCAGAGCCGTTCTGCGCAGAAGCTCGATGGCGTCGGAACAGGAGCACCGGACGATCGCTTATAAGAATCTCGTTCTGGACCTGGACAGCTATACCGCTGCGGTAGATGGGGTTTCTTTTGAGCTCACGCAGCGGGAATTTGAGGTTCTGCGGGAGCTTCTGACACATCAGGGACGTGTGCTTACGCGGCAGAATCTGCTGGACAGGCTGTGGAAATACGACTTTTACGGCGACGAAAGGGTGGTGGATACGCACATTAAAAATCTCCGAAAAAAACTGGGGATCGACTTTATCAAAACAATCAGAGGGGTGGGATATAAAATTGATAAAGAAAATTAAGAGGAGCCTGTTTGCCAAAATATTTGGAATCACCTTTTTGCTGACCATCCTCTGTTGTGTTCTGACCTATACCGTTATTTCATGGCTGGTTCCACAAACATACAGTACAACCCTTGACGCGAACCTGGAGCAGGCGGTCTCTTCCCTGATTTCAGAGTTGGAAACCATCTCCCCACTGGAAAGCGGAAGGCTTTTTGACGAGTTCCTCCTGAACAATAACGGGGTGCTGCTTCAGCTCTTTGATAGCAGCGGAAGCGCAATCGAACTGCCCTCTCAGGGGGAAACGGAATTTCCCCGCCCGTCAGCAGGAGGAACAGCAACTGAGAATTCTGATCCGGCGGCTTACCGGGCATCCCACAGCTACCTGTTCTCTTTCGCGGGGTCGGACGCCGTTTATACGCTGACGGCTGCCGGAAGCGCACATGAGGTCGACCTGCTCAGAAGTACCCTGGCAGGAGTGTTCATCCTTCTCTTTTTTGCGATTCTTGCGATCTCTGCGCTCGCTTCCGTTTTTTATTCTCAATATGTGACAGAGCCCGTATTACACCTCAGCGCCGCCGCGAAACATATGTCTGAGCTGAATTTCAACTGGAAATGCGAAGAAAACCGGACGGACGAGCTCGGCGTCCTGGCGCACAGCCTGAACGAAATGGCTGAAAAGCTTTCCGCCGCTCTGAAAAACCTGCAGGCGGCAAACGAAAAGCTGCGGGCGGATATCGCACATGAAAAAGAGCTGGAACAGGCGCAGCTTGACTTTTTTTCCGCTGTTTCGCACGAACTGAAAACGCCCGTTACCATCATCAAAGGCCAGACAGAAGGAATGATTCTGAAGATTGGAGATTATCGGGATCGTGAAAAATATCTGTCCCGTTCCCTTGAAATCATCAATACAATGGAAGGCCTGGTACGGGAAATCCTGACGGTTTCGCGTATGAAATCCTCCAAAGCGGGTCCTCGCAGGGAAACCGTGGATTTTTCTGATCTTCTCAGACGGGAATACGCTTTGTTTGAGGATCTGATCGCGCAAAAAGGAATTGACTGGAACGAGAATGTTGCTCCTGCCCTCCGGATCTTCGCGGACAAAACGCTGATACAAAAAGCGGTCAACAATATTGTTTCCAACGCTGTTCTGTATTCTCCAAAGGGCGGTTCGCTCTATATGGACGCATTTTCTGAAAATGGGGCGGTAATTTTCAGATTGGAAAATACAGGCGTGCATATCCCGGATGCCGAGATCCCCAGACTGTTCGACGCTTTCTACAGAATGGAGCAGTCACGCAGCCGAAAAACAGGGGGAAGCGGCCTGGGGCTTTATATTGTAAAAACCATTTTGGAACAGCACAATTTCATATACAGCCTGAAAAATACCGAAAGAGGCGTATTATTTTCAATCCGGTTTTGAAAAAGCGGGGCAGTCAGCTTTGACCGCCCCGTTTTACTACACAGAAAAAACAGATTCGCCACAATGGTATCCCAAACAGTTCTGTTACGATATATTCAGAAACGGAAAGGAGTATTTCAAAATATGAAAAAACAAAAAATCACAGTTTTATTCCTCACAATGGCGCTTTGTGCATCGGCTGTTTTAAGTGGATGTGCGGCAAGCCAGACAAAACCCAGCCAGTCAACTACCAGCTCAACACCTTTGGAGGAAGCGAAAGACAGCGGCACTCCCGTTTCCTCTGACGAGGCTTCCCCGGCGCAGGCCTGCGAGAATGACGAAGTCCTTTCCTCTGAGGAACAGGCCGAAGCAGAGCAGGAACGCCGGGCTGAGATTGCTGAAAAGTATTCTATCTATGCTCCGTATGGCATGACATACGACACGAAAAAGGATCGTTTTTTCTATAACGGGCAAGTCGTGCGTTACTTCAAGGATCAGATCAATTCTGATGAAACGAATGGCTTTTCCTATGATGACGGCGTGATAGACGTTGAACCCATCAGAGATGAATCCGGAGCCCTGACGGGCCTGAAGCAATCCTCAGACGCTGATTTTAATGCTCACACCAAAGAGCAGGAGGCATTGAAAACCGAATTGGGAAAAGCCGGAATTACGACGGACAGCGGCAGCTTTGAGCAGGGCGATCCGAACGATCATGATGACAGCCTGGATGCCTACACCGAATTTGGCGTTTCCTATGACAAGGCTTCCAATCATTGGGTATACGGGAAAAAGCCTGTCTACATTCTTTATGATAAAGATCACTGCACGTTTTGCAATAAAGGCGTGAGCGACGGTGTCAGTCTGAATGTTGTCCGCGATGAGAACGGTAATATCGAAAGGCTGGTTCCCGTGGATAAGGAAGAATTGGAGCAGTTTGTGAACTAACTCATAAATTGCCGTACGGTGGCAGAAGCATTCCTGTTACTGTTCACTGGCAAGCCAGCGAACAGTAACCCGGCCCGTCATTCCAGATCGCCTTCGGCGATGGACGAGCCGGATTCGGGCCGGAAAGCTTTTCTTACGTGCCGGTCAGCAAGTGCCCGGCACTGGCCTGAACAGTAACGTATTCCTTTCATTACACATCCAATCCGCAAAAGAACTTTTGACCCTGACATCAGAATATGGTACACTAACAAAAGCGGCTGCATATACCATCCGGTATATTCCGTCCGGCGCGTTGGAGCCGGACAGCGTGTTTTCTGTCGGCCGCAAGAAAACCCGGAATGGAGATTTTTATGAAAAACCAGAAGGTTCCCAAGGGGAAATACGGATATCTGAAGCATCAGCGGAAGCTGGAGATCGCCAAAACAGTCATTTTATTCTGCCTTTCACTTGCGGTCTATCTGTCAGGCCTGATTACCACCGGCACGAACAAAAACCTGCTGACCATTGTGGCGGTGCTCGGCTGCCTGCCCGCCAGCCGAAGCGCAGTGGGCATGATCCTATTCCTGCGGTCGAAGGGCTGCAGCGAGGAGCTGCATGAGCGGATCCTTCCCCGTGCGCAGGGGCTTCCCCAGCTTTATGATGTGGTTCTCACCAGCTATGACGCCACTTTTGAACTGGCGCACCTGGTTTTTAAGGGCAACAGCCTGATCGGCCTTACCGTGAACCCCAAATGTAAGACCGACGCCTGCGAAAAGCATCTAAAGGAAATGATGGCAAAGGATGCCATTCAGAATGTCCGCGTGAAAATCTTTCAGGATGTGCCCAAATATCTGAACCGCCTGGATCAGTTAAGGGAGCTTACTGTGGAAGATACGCAGACCAACGCCGTATTTTCTCTGATTAAGGCCATTTCCATCTGAACCCCGGTGTACCGGCACAGGAAAGGAAGCGCATGAGAGAAGTGACCATCGGCCCCAACGAGGGCGGACAACGGTTTGACAAATATCTGAAAAAATATCTGAAGGAAGCCGGAAACGGTTTCCTTTATAAAATGCTCCGGAAAAAAAACATCACGCTGAACGGACGCCGCGCGGACGGAAGCGAGAAGCTGAACGCGGGAGACCGGGTCTGCTTTTTCCTTGCTGAGGAAACCATTGATAAATTCCGCGGAACGTCCTGCGCCTCTCCGGTTTCCGCCGTCCGGAAGGAAACGCTTCTTCCCATTCCCGTTTTGTATGAGGACGGCCAGGTGCTTCTTGTGGACAAGCCCGCCGGCCTTCTGACCCAGAAGGCGCAGGCACAGGATTATTCCCTGAACGAATGGCTGACGGATTATCTGCTTGCGGGCGGAAAACTGAAGGAAGAGGACCTTGCTACGTTCCGGCCTTCCGTCTGCAACCGGCTGGACCGGAACACCAGCGGTCTGGTGATCTGCGGAAAAACACTGGCCGGAAGTCAGAAGATGAGCGAACTGATCCGGAACCGGAGCCTGCGCAAATTTTACCGGCTCTTCGTCGCGGGAAAGCCGCCTGCCGAAGGGCTGGCGGAAAGCTGGCTTCTGCGGGAAGAAAACAGCAATCAGGTCAGAATTTATGAGAAAAAGCCTTCTGACTCCAGAGCGGTTCCCATCCGCACGGGATGGCGGCTTCTGGAAGCCTATGAGGACTGCTCCTGTCTTGAGGTGGAGCTTTTCACCGGAAAGACCCATCAGATCCGCGCCCAGATGGCGGCGCTTGGCTTTCCTCTCATCGGAGACGCGCGTTACGGGAAGGAAGCCGTCAACCGGCATTTCCGGAAGGCAGGCGTCCGCTCCCAGCTGCTGCATGCCTTCCGGCTGGAATTTCCGCCCCTGGACGGACTTTTTTCCGGCCTCAGCGAAAGAAGCGTCGTCGCTCCGGAGCCGGAAAGCTTCCTGCGCATGCGCAGGTTCTGTGAAGGACAGGACGCCCGGCCCAAAGAGGGCCCGCGGCCGGCAGAAAAGGACGTATAACAATGGCAACATGGAATTCAAGAGGCCTCCGGGGCTCCACCCTGGAGGAGCTGATTAACCGGACAAATGAAAAATACAGGGAAAGCGGGCTTGCGCTCATCCAGAAAATCCCCACGCCCATCACCCCCATCCGCATCGACAAGGAGCACCGTCACATCACCCTGGCCTATTTCGACCAGAAGAGTACGGTTGACTATATCGGCGCGGTTCAGGGGCTGCCCGTCTGCTTTGATGCGAAGGAATGCGCGCAGGATACCTTTGCCCTCGCGAACATTCATGAGCATCAGGTTCAGTTTATGAAGGAGTTCGAAGCCCAGGGCGGCATCGCTTTTTTCCTGATTTATTATTCCGGCCGGGACGAGTTCTATTATCTGCCTCTGGCCCATCTGGAATATTTCTGGGACCGGGCGAAAAACGGCGGCCGGAAAAGCTTCCGCCATGAAGAGCTGAACCCGGAATATTTCCTTCCCAAAAAGAGCAGCGTGCTGGTTCCCTATCTGGACATGCTGCAGAAGGATCTGGACGACCGGCCGGATTAAAACGCGGGGAGAAGCATCCCCCGGCCAGGTGCCTCCAGGATACACAGCGCCGTCTTACAGACGGCGGGAAAGAAGCAGATATGAAAAATCCTGTTACAACACTTTGTTATGTAGAAAAAGAGGACGCCTATCTGATGCTGCACCGCATCAAGAAGAAAAATGACTTAAACGAGCACAAATGGATCGGCATCGGGGGCCATGCGGAAGAAGGGGAGAGCCCGGAGGACTGTCTGCTGCGGGAAGCGAAGGAAGAAACCTCCCTCACCCTTACATCCTACCGTTTCCGCGGCCTGGTTACCTTTGTTTCCGACCGGTGGGGCACGGAATATATGTGCCTGTATACGGCGGACGGCTTTGAAGGGGAGCTGTCGGACTGCGACGAGGGCTGTCTGGAATGGGTGGCCAAAAAGGACATTCCGAAGCTGAATCTGTGGAAGGGCGATCTGATCTTTTTCCGGCTTCTTCAGGAAAATGTGCCCTTCTTCTCCCTGAAGCTGTGCTATGAAGGCGACCGCCTCGTACGCTGGCAGCTGAACGGCAGCGATATGGGCGCAGAGCTTCCCGATGAGAAAAAATGGAACCGGATACTTGACAGCATCCGGGGGATTTAGTATAGTGTTGATAGTTTTTTATGGTAGCATATTATCAAGGCATCACGTTAATCTGTTAAAGTTTTGCTGACACATTCAGACGGAGGGAAAGAGGATATGAGCAGACCTTTGATCCACACCCCGGAAGGGGTAAGGGATATTTACGGAGCGGAATACCAAAGAAAGCTTGCTGTGGAGGATCGTCTGCATCATGTCCTTTCTTCCTTTGGATACCAGGATATCCAGACCCCCACTTTCGAGTTTTTTGATGTGTTCGGAAGCAGCATCGGCACCACGCCTTCCAGAGAGCTGTACAAATTTTTTGACAAGGAGGGCAATACCCTGGTGCTACGGCCGGATTTCACCCCGTCCATGGCCCGGTGCGCGGCCAAATATTTCATGGGAGAAAAGCTGCCGATCCGCTTTTCCTACCAGGGAAATACCTTCACCAACACCTCCAGCCTGCGCGGACGGCTGAAGGAGGTGACCCAGCTGGGGGCGGAGCTGATTCAGGAGCCCTCGGTCCAGGCGGACGGGGAAATGATCGCCATGCTGGTGGAAGCCCTGAAAGCGGCAGGCCTGGAGGATTTTCAGGTGAGTGTGGGCCATGTGGAATATTTCAAAGGTCTCTGTTCCCTCGCCGGGCTGGATGAAGAAACGGAGCTGGAGCTAAGAGAACTGATTTCCAGCAAAAATTTCTTCGGTGCGCAGGAGCTTCTGGAAAGCCGCCAGGTCCGCAGGGACTATGCGCAGGTAATCCTGAAGGTCTATGATCTGTTCGGGTCCGTTTCCACTCTGGAGCTGGCGAAAAGCCTGGTGGACAACGAACGTTCCCTGCAGGCGGTGGAACGGCTGCAGGAGCTGTATGAGGTGCTCTGTCAGTACGGGGTGGAAAAATATGTTTCCTTTGACCTCGGACTGCTCAGCAAATACAATTATTATACGGGCATCGTTTTCAAGGCCTATACCTACGGCGTGGGCGACGCAGTGGCAAAGGGCGGCCGCTATGACAGGCTGCTGGGACACTTTGGAAAGGAGGCGGCCGCCGTCGGCTTCGTGGTGGTGGTGGACGATCTGCTGGAGGCCCTCTCCAGGCAGAAGCGCCTTCCCGCCGTCTGCCCGGACGGCGTTCTGATCGTCTATGAGCCGGACCGCTTCGCGGACGCGCTGAAGCTGGCAAAGGAGCAGAGGGCGGCAGGCATTCCTGCCGAGATGATGCCCGCAGAAGGCGGATGTATGGCAGATGACTGGAAGGTATACCGCGAATCGGCAGCCTCCCACCGGCAGGGGAAGATCCTCTATCTGGATGCGAAAGGCGGCACACAGACAATGACGGCGGCGGAATAATTCAGAATATCATGCCGCCGAAAGCGGAAAAGCGGGGAGAAGGTTGAAAAGTGTGCTCAACCGTGCGTTTTTCAGTTGGGCTTTGCGACGAAGCGTCGCAAAGCCTGTTATCACAGCGCCGGACAGGAGGTCCGGCGCGCGAGCCTCAGCGTAAAACGCTTCGGCATGGAGGTAAAAATGGAAGAGAAGAGATATCTGACCTTTGCCCTTACGAAGGGGCGGCTCGCGGACAAGACCCTTTCCCTTCTGGAAAGCATCGGCCTGACCTGTGAGGAGATGAAGGATAAAAGCTCCCGGAAGCTGGTTTTTGTGAATGAAGAACAGAAGCTTCGTTTTTTCTTGGCCAAAGGCCCGGACGTTCCCACCTACGTAGAGTACGGCGCGGCGGACATCGGCGTGGTGGGAAAGGATACCCTGCTGGAGGAAGGCAGAAGGGTCTATGAGGTGCTGGACCTGGGCTTCGGGAAATGCCGGATGTGCGTCTGCGGCCCCGCGGAAGCGGGAGAGCTTCTGCAGCATCATGAAATGATCCGGGTCGCCAGCAAATATCCCAACATAGCGAAGGAATATTTTTATAATAAGAAAAATCAGACGGTTGACATCATCAAGCTGAACGGCTCCGTTGAGCTCGGCCCCATTGTGGGCCTCTCCGACGTGATCGTTGACATTGTGGAAACCGGCAGCACCCTCCGGGAAAACGGGCTTGAGGTGCTGGAGGAGGTCTGCCCCATCTCGGCCAGGATGATCGTCAACCAGGTCAGCATGCAGATGCAGCCGGAGCGGATCAAGGATCTGATCGCCAGGCTCCGCGGAAAATTGGAGAGGTAATATGAGAATACTGGAACTTACGGAAGAAAACAGAAAAGACCTGCTGAATACGCTTCTGAAAAGGAGTCCGAACAACTACGGGCAGTACGAGGCGGTGGTAGCCGACATCATCGCCAATGTGCGAGAAAAGGGAGACGAAGCTCTTTTTTCCTATACGAGTAAGCTGGATCACTGCGACCTGACGGCGCAGACTGTGCGGGTCACAGAGGAGGAAATCCGGGAAGCGCGCAGTCAGGTGGGTGAGGAATTTCTGGAGGTCATGAAGAAGTCCGCGGCGAACATCCGCGCCTTTCATGAAAAGCAGAAGAGAACCGGCTGGTTTGAAACCAAGCCGGACGGCTCCATTCTGGGCATGCGTCTGCTCCCGGTGGCCTCCGCAGGCGTCTACGCGCCGGGCGGTACGGCGGCCTATCCCTCCAGTGTGCTGATGAACGTGATTCCCGCTAAGGTGGCTGGCGTGGAACGGATCGTCATGGCGACCCCTCCCGGCCCGGATGGAAAAGTCAATGCGGGAACCCTCGCCGCGGCGAGCGTGGCCGGCGTGGATGAAATCTACAAGATGGGCGGCGCGCAGGCCATCGCAGCTCTGGCCTTCGGTACGGAAAGCGTGCCCAGGGTGGATAAGATCACCGGCCCCGGCAACATTTTCGTGGCTCTGGCCAAAAAAGCCTGCTTCGGCTATGTGGGCATCGATTCCATCGCCGGCCCCAGCGAAATTCTGGTTATCGCGGATGAAACGGCCAATCCCCGCTATGTGGCAGCGGATCTCCTCTCCCAGGCGGAGCATGACGTACTGGCAAGCGCCATCCTGATCACCACCAGCAAAAAACTGGCAGAGCAGGTGTCGGAGCAGATCGACGGCTTCCTCGCCACCCTGGAACGCCGGGACATCATTCAGAAATCTCTGGAAAATTACGGCTATATCCTGATTGCCCCCGATCTGGACGCCGCGGCTGACGCAGCCAATGAAATCGCATCCGAGCATCTGGAAATCCTCACGGCGGATCCCTTCTCCATGATGACGAAGATCCGGAACGCGGGCGCCATTTTCCTGGGAGAGTATTCCAGCGAGCCGCTGGGCGACTACTTTGCAGGGCCGAATCATGTGCTCCCGACCAACGGGACAGCCCGTTTTTTCTCTCCCCTGAACGTGGATGATTTCATGAAAAAGACCAGCCTGATTTCTTATTCCAGACAGGCGCTGGAAGCGGCGCATAAGGACATCGAGCTGTTTGCCAGGCGGGAGGGCCTTACGGCCCATGCCAATTCCATCCACGTGAGATTCGAGTAGGCCGGTCCGAAGCGCATATATGTTATTGATCTGTGTGATCAGTCGTTCCTGTATTATCTCTTCATGGAGGCAGTTATGGAAACAAAACGGAGTGCCGTAATCGAACGGAAAACGAAGGAAACGGATATTACAATAGAGCTGAATCTGGATGGAAGCGGAAAAAGCGGGATTCAGACAGGGATCGGCTTTTTCGACCACATTCTGGACGGGTTTGCCAGGCACGGTCTGTTTGACCTGACGGTACATGTGGACGGCGATCTGCATGTGGACGGCCATCATACGGTGGAGGATACGGGAATCGTTCTGGGAACTGCCATCAAAGAGGCGGTGGGAGACAAGGCCGGGATTAGCCGCTACGGTTTCTTCATCCTTCCCATGGATGATGCTCTTGCGCTGTGCGCGGTGGATCTGTGCGGCAGGCCCTGGCTGGAATATGACTGCAGCATCACAGCCCCCATGATCGGGGATCTGGATACCGAGCTGCTCCGGGAATTTTTCTATGCGGTGTCCTACAGCGCAGGCATGAACCTGCACATCCACATACTGTCCGGAAGCAACGGACACCACATGGCGGAAGCCATGTTCAAGGCCTTTGCGAAGGCGCTGGATATGGCATGCAGGAAGGATGACCGCATTGAAGGCGTGCTCAGCACGAAGGGGAGTCTGTGATTCCAAAGGGCAGATACAAAAAGACAAATCAGGGAAGGAAACGCAGGGCAGAAGAATGCTACGGCGTTTAAGAGGAAATTACGAATGCTGACAAAAAAAATGACAGCCTGCATTTATCTGGAGCAGAATCGCGCGGTGGCGGGCATTGAGGATCGCACTGAGCTCAGTCCGGACCCGGTGGTGCTGGCAGAAAGCTATGTGGAATGGAAATGCGACGAAATTCTGGTATACGATCTTTCCGAAGACGATGCTTCCCATGAGGAAGCCATCGATCTGATCCGGAACATCTGTTCCGCGGTTCCCGTTCCCGTCATCGGCGCGGGACGCATCCGCAGAATGGAGGACGTGAAAAAACTCCTGTACGCAGGCTGCAGGAAGGCCGTTCTGGATTATGACAGACCGGACAACGTGGAACTGACGAAGGAGGTTTCTCTGAAATTCGGTCCGAACAGGCTGCTCGCCCGGATTGGAAACGAACAGATGCTGGAGGAAGCCGCGGTCTGGCTGAAGGAGCGTGTGAGCGGCGTGCTCCTGACGGATATTTCCGCCCTGAAAACCGCTGTCCGGATCAGTCCGGTCCCTGTTACCGTGGTACCTCCGGACATTTCCCTGGACAAGCTGATGGAAATCCTGAAGCTGGACAACGTGGACGGCATTGCCGGAAGGCTGATCAATGACAACATCCATGAGCTGGAAGCCATCCGGAAGCTGTTCATGGACAGTTTATCCATGGATAATTTGTCCATGGACGGCAGCTCCTCTGCGGTTGATTTATCTGCAGATGGCAGCACGTCAGAGAACGGCGCTTCTGACAGGAAACAGGAATCCCCGGTTCAGGCCGCCTTTACCTGGCAGGAGCTGAAGAAAAATTCTGACGGCATGGTTCCGGTTATCGTCCAGGACTGCCGGACGGATGCGGTGCTGATGCAGGCATATATGGACGAAGAGGCCTATGAGGCCACTATACGTACCGGAAAGATGACCTATTTCAGCAGAAGCCGCGGACAGCTCTGGGTAAAGGGAGAAACCAGCGGGCATTTCCAGTATGTGAAATCCCTGTACACCGACTGCGATTACGATACCATTCTGGCAAAGGTGATTCAGATCGGCCCGGCCTGCCACACCGGCTCCTACAGCTGCTTTTTCAACGAAATCCTCTCTGCCCCGGAGGAGGACGGAGCGTTTCCTCACAATCCCGCAAAGGTTTTCGAGGAAGTCTACGGCGTGATTCAGGACCGGAAGGAGCATCCGAAGGAAGGCTCCTATACCAATTATCTGTTCGACAAGGGCATCGATAAGATCCTGAAAAAGCTGGGAGAGGAAGCGACGGAGATCGTCATCGCGGCCAAAAATCCCAATCCCGGCGAGATCAAATACGAAATCTGCGATTTTCTCTATCATATGATGGTGCTTATGGCTGAGAAAAACATCACCTGGGAAGAGATCATGGAGGAGCTTGCCAAGCGCTGACCGGAAAAAAGGAAAGGCTGAGCTGCTGCGGATGCCGTTACAGCTCAGCCTTCATCAGAGCTGTAACGGCATCCGGCCATTCCAAGCGCTTCGCGCCAGGCCGGATGCTTCCAGCCGGTCTGTTTTCGTATGGTCTGCGCAGGGAATGCGCAGACCTGGCTGAGTAGTAACCGGATTCATACAGAAGGGGAGAAATGTCAATTGACATTTTTCCCCTTTCGACTGTATGATGGATAACTGAAAACAGTCCTTTTCGGACGGATCCATTCAGGAAGCGAGGCGAGTTTTTATGAAAACGGCACAGACAAAGGAGGCTGATCTGGGAAATGGCCCGATTGGCAGCCTTCTTTTTAAGCTGGCCCTTCCGGCCATCGTAGCTCAGATCATCAACGTCATGTACAACATGGTGGACCGCATGTACATCGGCCACATCAAAGACATCGGTCCGGATGCGCTCACCGGCGTGGGCGTCACCATGCCTCTTATCATGGCGATCTCCGCATTTGCCGCTTTGGTAAGCATGGGCGGCGCTCCGAGAGCATCCATTATGATGGGAAAAGGGGAGAAGGAGAGTGCGGAAAAGATCCTGGGAAACTGCACCACCATGCTGGTCCTCATGGCTCTTGTCCTAACGGCTCTCATCCTGCTGTTCGGCCGTCCCCTGCTCCTGCTGTTCGGAGCCAGCGAAAATACCATCGGCTATGCCTGGGATTATATGAAGATCTATGCCATCGGCACGATCTTCGTTCAGATTTCCCTGGGACTGAACGCCTTCATCAACGCGCAGGGCTTCGCCATGACAGGTATGTGCACCGTAGCCATCGGCGCTGTCTGCAACATCATCCTGGATCCGGTATTTATTTTCGGCTTTCAGATGGGCGTAAAGGGCGCGGCGCTTGCCACCATCCTTTCCCAGGCCGTTTCCTTCGTCTGGGTCCTGGTCTTTCTTACCTCAAAGAAAAGCACCCTGCGCATCCGGATGGAAAATCTGAGGCTTTCCCTTCCGGTCCTTCTTCCCAGCATAGGACTCGGCGTTTCCCCATTCATCATGCAGTTTACGGAAAGCGTGATCTCCGTCTGTTTCAATACCTCCCTGCAGCGCTATGGCGGAGACATTGCGGTGGGAGCCATGGCGATTCTCACCAGCGTCATGCAGTTTTCCCTGCTCCCTCTGCAGGGCATGACTCAGGGCGCTCAGCCCATCGTCAGCTTCAACTACGGGGCGGGTAATCTGGAACGGGTGAAAAAGGCCTTCCGCCTGCTGCTTGTGACCTCTCTCTGCTACAGCACACTCCTGTGGGCCATCGCCATGTTCCTTCCGCAGGCGTTCATCGCCATCTTTACCAGCGATGTCCGGCTGACGCAGTATACGGTGTGGGCCATCCGCATCTATATGTCCGCCTCCCTGCTGTTCGGCATCCAGCTTGCCTGCCAGCAGACCTTCATCGCGCTCGGCAATGCGGTCACCTCCGTATTCCTTGCCCTTCTGCGAAAGGTCATCCTGCTGATCCCTCTGATCTTCATCCTGCCGCTGTTTACCGCCAACAAGCCCTTTGGCGTCTTTCTCGCAGAGCCCGTGGCTGATACCATTGCCGTCACCGTAACGGGACTTCTGTTCTTCCGGCAGTACAGGAAGCTTTCCACGGATCCCTGGAGCAAAAAAGAGAAAGAGGAGCATCCAAAACGGTAACGAGTCCTGAAAACGGGCCGGCCCGGGAAGGGTTTCCGGAATACCCTTCCCGGCCGGCTCATATTTTTTATCAAGAAGTATGTGCAGCGCTTCGGAGGGCAGCATGCAGGACGCAAGAACCAGACGCCGGCTGGAGCTGATGAGACTGATCCGTGAGGAAAACCACAGCAATCAGCAGCGCATCCGCGCCAGAGAGGAAATCCTCTATGGAAAAAGCGACAGCTATCAGAACGAAAATCTCTATATGAATGAAGATGGATATGATTATCCTCTGACCGCAGCGGAATATGGAGGAGGGCAGAGCCGGGGAAGCACGTCCTCCTTCGGCATCCGCTTCCTTCTGGCCGCCATTCTGTTCGGCCTGTATTTTTACAGCAAAACGCAGGATGTAAGCGTCCTTGGACTGAATGCCGCGCAGATTGAAACGGCGGTGGAAGAGCAGGGAGAACAGTTGATTGACTTTGTCAGTCAATTTTTACCGTGATTTTATCGAATTGACTGATTTGGTCAATCCATTTTGCCATATCGTCCCCCTTTTTCAAAGAAAAAGTATGCAGAAAAGCGCCTTCTAAAAACCTCTTCTCGCCTTTTTGGCACATCCATGCTATACTGACGGTGAAGCAGGAAATGCATTTTTCTGGGAGGAAGTCTGAAGCATGGGCAAATATTTTAATACGAACGGTTGTTGTGATCCCAGACGCCATTATATGGTCAATCTTTCCTCACGTCTGCAAGAAATAAAACAGATGATAGATGACGGACAATATTTTTCCATAAACCGGGCAAGACAGTATGGAAAAACCACCCTGATTCACGGCCTTGTTGATTTCCTTCGAAAGGATTATGAGGTTCTGAGTCTGGATTTTCAAATGCTCAGCTTTGAGGACTTTAAAAACGAGTCTTATTTTACTGCGGCTTTTTCCAGAGAGCTTCTGGAAGCCTCCGCGCATATTCCTGATTCTGTCAGGGAAAATCTGGAAAGATTTTCTATGGAGCCTGATCCGGCAGTCACTCTGTCCCTTTTATTTAAAACACTGGTTCAGTGGTGTGAGCTGTCAGAGCGGAAGATTGTATTGATTATTGATGAGGTTGATTCTGCGACAAACAATCAGGTATTTCTTGATTTTCTTTCTCAGCTGCGTGCCTATTACCTGAAACGCGATCGGGTGGCAGCCTTTCAGTCCGTTATCCTGGCGGGCGTATATGATGTCAAAAATATCCGGCGGAAAATCCGCCCGGATGAAGAACACAGAACGAACAGCCCCTGGAATATAGCGGCTGATTTCCTTGTTGATATGAGCTTTTCTATTTCTGAAATTGCCGGAATGTTACAGGAATACGAATCCGACCACCAGACAGGAATGGATATTTCGCTTATGTCTGAGCTTCTGTATGCCTCTACTTCCGGATACCCTTATCTGGTCTCCCGGTTATGTAAACTAATCGATGAAAGGATTTCCGGCACAAAGGAATTTCCGGATAAAACCAGCGCATGGACGAGGGCCGGTTATCTGGAAGCCGAGAAGCAGCTCCTCACAGAGCGCAATACGCTGTTTGAATCCCTGGTAAATAAACTCACCGACTATCCTCAGCTTCGAACCGTACTTTACAAGCTTCTGTTTACCGGAAAGGCGATTCCCTATAATCCGCTCAACCAGTACATCGACACGGCTGAGATGTTTGGGTTTGTCAAAAACAGCAACGGGAACGCCGTCGTTGCCAACCGTATTTTTGAATCCGTCCTGTATAATCTGTTCCTGTCACAGGAATATATGCAAAGCAGAGAATATGACGCCGGTCTGCAGGAGAAGAACCAGTTTATTGTCAAAGGCCATCTGAATATGAGAAAAGTCCTTGAAAAATTTGTTGAACATCTCACTTCCCTGTATGGAGACCGAAAAGAAACTTTTCTGGAAGAAGATGGAAGAAGATATTTTATGCTTTATTTAAAGCCTATCATAAATGGCGTGGGAAACTGTTATGTAGAGCCCGAAACACGGAACCGGGAGCGCATGGATCTGGTCATTGACTATCGTGGGGAACAATTTGTCCTTGAGCTGAAAATCTGGCGGGGGAACGCTTACAATACGAGAGGAGAAAAGCAGCTTTCCGGGTATCTCGATTATTTTCATCTGCAGAAGGGATATATGCTCAGTTTTAATTTTAACAAAACAAAGCAGGTTGGTATCCAGGAAATCTCCGTCGGAGATAAGCTTCTGATCGAAGCGGTTGTCTGAGTCCATATGACAGGAAACCAGATAAAGGATGAATGATAAATTCCTGTGTTGCAGTATATGATGGAGCAACAGATATTCTTTTTTTGCATCTTTCTGTAAATATTGCATTGGACAAATTGCGCTAAAAAGCCTGTCCTCAACGGCCATCGTCTAAAAACGGCGGCCATTGAGGATGTTTCCTGTTGTTTTGTCATAATGTAAAAGTTAAAAAGTATCTGAGGCCGGAGCTTTCCTGATCCGCGCTGCCTCAGACATGGGAAAGCCGTTTCTCTCTGCCTGTTTCTGCAGGACCAAACGCCAACAGAACCGCCCCCGCGAGAAAAAGCAGCCCCTGAGCCGCGATGACGGAACCCGGCATGGAAAACGACGGATCCGGTACTCCCATCGTAATCGCCCATGTGGAAAAGAAGCTGCCGTTTAAGATCCCAAAAGGCTCCGGCAGCGGAAGCGCCATGCAGAGAAAAGGAAACGCCATCCACACATAGAGAAGCTTTGGGCTGATCCGCCCCAGAAGCCGGCCGCTTCCAAGGGCGAATACCAGAGAGGGAAGCAGCGCGGCCAGAGCGGGAAGAATCAGCTCTCCCCAGACATGCCAGCCAAAATACCAGGCATAAAAAAACAGCGCTTCCCCAATACAGGCCAATGCCAGAAGGCCGCATCCCGCTGCCGCCGCGGCGAATCTGGAAAGCTCATAACGCCGGGGCGGCATGGGCGCAGCATCCGTCAGAGTCCTTACCCGCCGCGCCTTTTCTGAGGTGAAAAAAGTCAGAAAAAACAGAGCGCCGATCCATAGCAGGGGAAGCATCTGGCTCAGGTAATCCCCGAAGCTCCAGCAGGAGAAGGGAGCGGTATGGGCCACTCCCAAAATGGTCACCCGATCCAGTATCTGCCATCCATAGAACAGCAGGATCAGCAGAATTCCAAAAAAGAATTTATTTCCAAGCAGCCGTCTGCATTCATACCAAAATATTTTATACAAGGTTCAGATCCTCCTTCGTCAGCCCGCAGGCATCCAAAAATTCCTGATAGGTGAGATACGGATACGCGGGGTCCAGTTCCCGGTTAAACAGGCCGTTTAAGATCCGGTCCATGGCTTCCTCGCCGCCGGCCAGCCGTTCCGCTTTCAGGATTTTCAGCGGCATCTCGCAGTACCTTCGCACATAGCTTAGACTGTTGGTGATTTCCAGCTGTTTTTTCTCAGGCAGCTTCGTCAGATACTCCGGATGGCGGACGTAGAAGTTCAGATTGTAGTCGTCCACCGCCTTCTGCCATTCTTTCACATAATACTCCAGCGCGTATTCTTCTCCAAAAAGCTCCTTGACGATGCGGTACGTGGTGTAAACGGTCAGCCCTTCCGCCGACCAGCCTTCCGTCTCATCCGAGGCATCGAACATGTTTCCCAGCCCCCACCACTGATGGACCAGCTCATGGATCATCACCTCGCCGGAGGCCGCTCCCTTGCCCGTATCGCTCAGATTTTTTGCGGTAAAATCCGCTTCATCCAGCAGGCTGGCTCCGTTCGCGGCATATCCTCCTCCGGAAACGCGGCTCTGGATGAGCTTCAGCGTATCCCCGGCCAGAAAGGACAGCTCTCCGTAATGCGCGGTACAGTAATCCGCCACCGCTCTGACAGCGTCCGCCGCCCCTGCGGCTTCCATGACGGGCTGATGCTTCCTGCCGTAGTAAAATTCTATGGTGATGCCGCCGGCCCTGATTTCCTCCCGCACATAATCGCCCGCGTATACAATTCCGCCCGTTCCGTTATACTCATATCTCCAGGTGATGGTCCCGTCCCCGTTCTCCTGCACCTTTTCCGCTTCGCCGGTTCCAAAGGGAATCACGGTCATGGAAGGAGGCAGGGTGATTTCCACGGAGGTCGGGTATCCGTTTTCTCCCGGCAGAACATTCAGCAGCCGGGGTGAGAGTTCCGCGTTTTCCAGGCACAGATATTCCCCGCTGACCTCGTCCCCGCCCTGCATGGAAGCCATGTTCCGGTTTTCTCTGGGAAATCCGCCGTACTCGATTGTCAGCTCCACCTGCTTTCCGGCGGGAATGAAAACCTCCAGCATGGCCTCGTTATATTCCTGATAGCTGCTCACGGAAAAAGGAACGTCCACCCCGTCTGCCCGGACGGAAGAGACGGCATAGCCGGGATTGATCCCGAAGGCAGCCGTCCGTTCCCGGCCGGAGGTGTTCCGGAACCGGTAGGAAGCCTTTCCGGATACCGTCCCCGAATCGGTGTCCGGATACACCTGAACAGATCGCCCGGTACAGACCAGATCCTCCGCACAGGGAATCTCATAAAAGGACATCAGGGTCTGGTCCGGATTGCTGTGATCCACCATGGGCTGGGCGGCCCAGGCGGTAAGCGAACCGGCCAGAAGCAGCAGCGCGAGGGCCGGCCTCCAGATGTGCCGGACGCTGCGGACAAACGATCCCATCAGGCCTTTCCGGTACTGCCGGATGCAGAGCCAGGACAGGGTCCATATCCCGGAAAGCAGCCCAAGCCAGGTCAGACGCAACCAGGCCGCCGAGCGGAAGATGCGGACATTGGAAAAATCATCCGACAGCGCCCAGACGCAGGGATTGAGCCAGCAAAGCTGCCAGTCATCCGCCCAGACGGTCAGGCTGAGTCCGGCAAAAGCCGCGGACAGCGCCAGAGCCAGGTCCGTCCGCCCCGTAAACTGCCGGGCAGAAGAGGCCGCCAATATTCCCAGCGGGAGAGCAGCTCCCATAAATAAAAGCCAGGCAGGCACATAGTCTCCCAGATCAAAAACCGCTCCGGTCAGGCCCCGGCAGATGGGAAGCCACACCAGCATGCTAAGCACAAGCGTCAGCGCAGATACGGCGAGCAGGGACAGAAGCCTGACAGCCGCCATGGTCAGCGGGGAAATGACCGCGTCCACAAGAACATCCACCCGGCTTCTCCCGGTCCGGTCCAGCTCATACAAGGTAAGCAGGCCGAACAGAATTCCGCCCGCCGCGCCTCCGGCGAGGGCCGGATTCGCCAGATACAGAGAAAGCATGGTTTCCACGGAAGCAGGCCTGTACCAGACGAGCCCCGCCGCAGGCGAGACCGTCACAAGAAGCATGATGAGCCAGGTCGGACGGCTTTTCAGAAGCCGCCTCAGCTCCGAGGCAAAAAGCCGCATATTTTTCGTGTAAAATCGGATATTTTTCGTTAAGGTCCATGTGTTTCTGAACGGAAATCGAAGCTTCTTCATCGTGCCGCCTCCCTGGAAATCAGATACAGATATGCGTCCTCCAGCGATGGTTCCTCCGCCCGGGCGTAGTCCGGAAGGAAATCCCCGACCGCCCGGCAGCGGATCCCCTGACCGGTATTGACCCGCGCGGTGATGGAAAGTCCCCGTTCCCGGGCCGCATCCCTTTCCCAGAACACGCCCACGTGTCCCTCGGCCAGACGGATGAGCTGCTCCGGCGTCCCGGAGAACCGGATCTGCCCCTGGCTGATGACCACGATCTGGCCGCATACGGACTGCACATCCTCAATGATATGAGTGGAGAGCAGTACGAGCCGGTCCTGCGCCATGTGGGAAAACAGGCTGCGGAACTGGATGCGCTCCTCCGGGTCCAGCCCAACCGTGGGTTCATCAAAGATCAGAAGCTGCGGATTTCCCAAAAGCGCCTGCGCGATGCCCACCCGCTGACGCTGGCCTCCGGAGAGGGTGCGGATTTTTGCTTTCGCCTTTTCCGTCAGATTGACCTGCCGGATCACTCTGCGGATTTCTTCCGCAGGTCTGCGCAGCCCTTTGAGGGCGGCCATATAGTCCAGAAACTGCGTCACGCTCAGCTCGTCAAACAGCCCGAAGTCCTGGGGCAGATAGCCCAGACCGGCCTTCAGCTGCCGTTCTCGCTTCGCAAGGGGCTGCCCATCCACCAGAATCCTGCCTTCTGTGGGAAGAAGCGCCGCCGCCAGCAGCTTCATCAGGGTGGATTTTCCCGCGCCGTTCGGCCCGAGCAGGCCTACCAGCCCCGGGGCGCGTAGATCCAGGCTGAAATTTTTCAGCGCCTGCTTTCCATCGGGATACGTCTCACTGACATTTTGAATGCTGATTTCCATCTATTCCTCCATTTTTTCCTCATTGTTTCGGGTTTCACCGGAAGCATATCACCGCAGGATGGAAAGAAGATGGAGGTCGTTTGTATTTTTGATGGAGAAGCCATGGTTCCTTCCTCCATTCGCCAGGCCGCGCTGTTACAGCTCAGCCTTCGGCAGCGCCGTAACGGCATCCGGCCGGTCTGTTTTCGTACGGTCTGCGCAGTGAATGCGCAGACCTGGCGGAGCAGTAACGCCGTGCTTCACAAAAAGCGAACATGTATTTGCTTTTCCGCCCGGATATAGTATAATTCTTGTAGCCTGATAAAAAACGGAGTAAAACTTTGGAACTGTCAGAACTTACGGCATACGCCGAGGAAAAATTTTATATGCGGGAGCAGCATAAATGGACGGATTTTCCCGGCTTCTCGGTCCTTGCGGTTCCGGACACCGGGAAATGGGCCGCTCTCCTGATGCGCCAGTGGGATTTTGATACCGGCACGGAAATCCAGCGCTGCGACATCAAATGCGGCCGGCAGAGCCTTCCGGAAATGCCGAAGCCCTATCTGTCAGCTCCCTTTCGGATGAAAGGGCAGAAATGGGTCGGGGTTACCTTTGACGACCGGACGGAACCGGAGGTCGTATTCCGGCTCCTTGACCGCGCGGTCCGCTCCGACAGACAGGGAAGCTGCACCATCGTGCTGCAGGATACGCCTGCGGCAGGTGAATCCGTATACCGGGATACCGCGATTCCGCCTGCCGGAGCGCGGGCGGCAGGCAGCGGTCAGATACCGGCAGACGCCGGAAAGCGGACGTTATCCGAAGTGCAGAGAGCTGCCGATGCGCAGGCATTCTCCGAAACCGGAATGCCCGCCGGCCTTTCCATCCGCACCGAAGCAGCTTCTTCTCCGGAAATGGATACGGATACCGCTCTGCCGGAAATCCCGGTCAGAATCCGCAGCATGCAGAAGCTGTACCAGTATGGAGACGGCTCCTTCACGCAGAAATGCCGGAACTTTCTCCGACAGGGCAGATTTATGGAGGATTATGAGGATGACGCCCCATGGGACGGGGTGTTCAGACGTTATTTTCCCACCTACCATGACCTGAACATCCGTCAGCTCAGGGGATATTTCACCTGGCGCACCCGCGTGAGGAAGGGCGATTTTTCTCCCATCTCCCCATCGCTTGCCTACCTGTACCTGTATGAGCTGCTAAATGGAATCGGAACCGCTTCGCCGGAGGACGCCCTGGAAAAGATGGAAGCGTTTCAGGCAGGATTTCTGGATTCCGGCATGGACAGCTCCGGCCGGGGAGCATTTGAAAGCTTTGAAAAAAGAGACTCCGGCATGCGCAGAAACCTGCGCCGCTGGATGCTGGACTATGCGGTGGTCCATAACGTTCCCGCATCGCTGGCACGTAAATATGCCGATCCCGTCCTGCTGGAACAGGACGACGCTCTCGCGGTTCTGAAAAGTCCGCAGTCCGCTTCGGAGGAAGAACTGTTTGGGGCTCTTTGCCTCCTGGCGGGGAAAAAAATGGAGCAGTCCCCCGTGGTGAAAAAGCATGGAGAACGGGGAAAGCGTCTGTTCGCGGCGGTCTGGCGTCTGGTATCCGAGGCATGGTCCGAAAAAGGCCGGGACTTTTTCTCAGACTGCTTCGGACAACAGAAGGCCTTCTCCTGGCATCCCCTTGCCAACGCCGTCTACCTGGAAGAAAAGCCCCATCCGGATGCCGATTATATTCTGGATGCCTGCCGCAGCTATCACTGCCGCGGCGGCATCTGGCAGGAAAAGCGTTACGACCGGCTGTACTTTGACCGGAGCCGGTTTCAGGGCCTTCTGCGCGAAGCGGACCGGCTGCTTCGCAGGTACCTGAAAACAGGACACTATCTGCAGGAAAATCCGGAAGAAGCCTGGGCGGCGCCCTGTGTGGAAGCGGTAATTGACGCTGAACGACAGGCAGAGCTTGCGGCCAGAAGGCCGAAGATCACCATCGACCTTTCCCATCTGGATCAGATCCGGAAGGATGCGCTTCATACCAGAGACAGTCTCCTGACCGAAGAGGAGAGGTCAGAGGGTACGGAACATATTCACCCGGAACATATTCACCCGGACCAGGATCGTCCGGACCGGGAGATGCCTGTGACGCCCGCAGAAAAAAACCTTCCGGAAGAACCGGCCGCGGGGGAAATCCCGCAGGCGGCGACGGAGCCGGCAGGGCAGAAGGAAACACAGCCTCCGGTATGCTCCGGCTTCGCCGGCCAGCCCGCAAGCCTGCCCGGCGGGCTGGATCCCCTGCATGCGCAGCTGCTTTTACGGCTGATTCGGGGAGAGTCTGTGGATGAGGCCATAAAAGCCCGGCATCTGATGCCCTCTGTCGTAGCCGATACGATCAACGGGGCGCTGTTTGATGAGATTGGAGATAACGTTCTGGAATGCGACGGCAGCGCCATCACGGTCGTTGCGGATTACAGGGAAGAGCTTCTGCAGCTGTTTGAAGGAGACTGAAAGTAAGCCCGATGGCCTGTTTTGCGATCGGCAGGGAGGAAAAGACCGATGAGTGAGGATAGAAAAGAAAATAAAAAAGTACCGAAACGGATTGCGCAGACCATTATAAATTCCCTGAAGGGCGGCGTGGTTCCCCGGATCGGCCTGCCCTACATCACGGTGGGAAGGAAAAATGAGATCGAAGCCCTGCTGCACGATGTGGACATCATCGCGGAGGGCGGCGCGTCGTTCCGCTTCATTGTGGGCAGATACGGGTCCGGCAAAAGCTTTCTGATCCAGACGATCCGCAACTATGTCTGCGATCGGGGCTTTATCGTGGCGGACGCGGATCTTTCTCCGGAACGTCGGCTGCAGGGAACCAGAGGGCAGGGGCTTGCCACCTACCGCGAGCTGATCAGCAATCTTTCCACCAAAACAAAGCCGGAGGGCGGCGCTCTGACGCTGGTGCTGGACCGGTGGATCAGCAGCGTGCAGATGCAGGCCCTTCAGGAGACCGGGAGAGAGCCGGGCGACCCGGCGCTGACGGAAGCGGTGGATCAAAAGATCTATGCGGTTACCGCCGCGGTCAGCGAGCTGGTGCACGGTTTTGAGTTCGCAAGGCTCCTTTCGGTCTATTATCACGCCTATCTGGATGGAGACGATGAGAAAAAAGCGCAGGTGGCGCGGTGGTTTCGCGGCGAATATACCCTGAAACGGGAGGCAAAAGAGGAGCTTGGCGTCAATCTGATCATCACGGATGACGACTGGTATGATTATCTGAAAATTTTCGCCGTCTTTTTCCGTCTGGCAGGGTATGCGGGCATGATGATCTTCATCGACGAGCTGGTCAACCTCTATAAGATCCCCAATGCCATCACCCGGCAGTACAATTATGAAAAGCTGCTGACCATGTATAACGACACCCTGCAGGGAAAGGCCCGGTATCTCGGCATCATCATGGGCGCGACGCCGCAGGCGGTTGAGGATAAAAGACGGGGCATCTACAGCTACGAAGCCCTCCGTTCCCGCCTTTCGGAAGGGAAATTTTCCCGTCCCGGCACAAGGGACCTGCTGGCTCCGGTCATCCGCCTGGAGCCGCTGACGCCGGAGGAAATGCTGGTGTTATGCGAAAAGCTTTCCGACATGCATGCCGGCCTCTATGGCTATGAAAGGTCCATCGGCACCGATGAGCTGGCCGGTTTTATCCGGATGGAATACGGTCGGATCGGAGCGGATCAGAATATTACGCCCCGTGAGGTGATCCGGGACTTTATCGAGCTTCTGGACCTGTTATATCAGAATCCGTCCATGAAACCGGAGGAGCTTCTGCAGTCGGAAGAGTTTTCCTTCTCGAAATCCGAAGCGGTTTCCGACCAGGCGGACAGCAGCTATATGGAGTTTACGATATGAATGTCTTTGAACGATACGCGCCCTTTATTCAGGATTACATCTACCGTTCCGGCTGGCACGCGCTGCGGGGCGTACAGAACGCGGCGGGAGACGCCATTTTCGGCACGCAGGACAACGTGCTTCTGACCGCTTCCACGGCATCCGGCAAAACGGAGGCGGCCTTTTTCCCCATTCTGACCCTTCTGGACGAGGACCCGCCTTCCAGCGTCGGAGCGCTCTATATCGCCCCCTTAAAAGCGCTCATCAACGACCAGTTCGGAAGGCTCGACGAGCTGTGTGAGGAAGCCGGGATTTCCGTAACCCGCTGGCACGGGGACGCGCCGCAGACGCAGAAGCGGAAGCTGATCCGAAAGCCCTCCGGCATCCTGCAGATCACGCCGGAGTCCCTGGAATCCCTGATGATCAACAGGCACATGGAAATCCCGTCCCTGTTCGGAGACCTGCGTTTCATCGTCATCGACGAGATCCATTCCCTCCTGCGCGGAGACCGGGGCATGCAGACCTTCTGCCTGATCGAACGGCTCTGCCGCCTGGCCGGCTGCCATCCCAGAAGGATCGGCCTTTCGGCGACCATCGGAGACCCGGAGGCAGCGGGACGTTTTCTCGCCGCAGGCAGCGGGCGTTCCACCCTTATTCCCCGTTTTGACGGCGGAAAAGAGGTCTGGCGGCTGTCCATGGAGCATTTTTTCAATACGGATCCCCAGGCGGATGAAGGAAAGCAGGACGTGCCGGAAACGCTCCTCCCGGAGCCAGCGACGGACACCGCTCCCAAAGCCGCCGATCCGGGCATGGGCTATATTTTTGAGCATACGCGGGGGAAAAAGTGTCTGATTTTTACCAATTCCAGAGAAGAATGCGAGGCGGTCTGCCAGAGTCTGCGTCAGTACTGCGAGGCCAACCATGAGCCGGACCGTTTCCTCATCCACCACGGAAACCTTTCCGCTTCCTACCGGGAGAGCGCGGAAGAAGAGATGAAGGACGACGATTCCCTGCTGTCCGTCTGCGCCACCGCCACGCTGGAGCTCGGCATCGACATCGGAAGGCTGGAGCGGGCGTTTCAGATCGACGCGCCATTTACGGTGTCAGGCTTTCTGCAGCGGATGGGCCGGACCGGCAGGCGCGGCAGCCCGTCTGAAATGTGGTTCGTCATGCGGGAAAACCATCCGGAACCGCGGGCCATGCTCCCCGATATGATCCCATGGCCCCTGATCCAGGGCATCGCGCTGATCCAGCTTTATATCGAAGAACGTTTTGTGGAGCCTCCCAGGACGGGACGGCTTCCCTACAGCCTGCTTTACCACCAGACCATGAGCACCCTGGCCTCCGGCGGGGAAATGACCCCGGCGGAGCTTGCCTCCCGGGTGCTGACCCTGTCCTGTTTTCAGCGGATCACGAAGGAGGACTACCGGATTCTGCTCCGTCATCTGCTTGAACTCGATCACATCAGCCAAACGGAAAACGGCGGCCTGATCGTGGGCCTTACCGGAGAACGGATCGTAAACAACTATAAATTTTACGCGGTGTTTCAGGAAAATATCGAATATTCCGTGCGTTCCGGCCCGGAAGAGCTTGGTACCATCGTAAAGCCCCCGCCGGTGGGAGATAAAATCGCCATCGCCGGACGGGTCTGGGTGGTGGAGGAGGTGGACCACAAAAAGCGGGAGGTCTACTGCACCCTGGTAAAGGGAAACATTCCGGCTTATTTCGGAGACGTGGCAGGGGATATTCATACGCATATTCTGGAACGGATGTACGGTGTCTTAAACGAAGAAAAAGCCTATCCGTATCTTCTGCGGCACGCGGCCTGCAGACTGCGGGAGGCGAGAGACACCTTCCGGAAATCCGGCATGCCGGATCATCCTCTGGTCCATCTGGGCGGAAATATGTGGGCCCTGTTTCCCTGGCTTGGAAGCTATGCCTTCCTCGCCCTGGAGCGGTTCCTGAAAATCCGCTGCGCCTCCCGGCTGGGGCTGAAGGGCCTGAATGCCTCAAGACCCTACTACCTGCAGTTTACCATGAAGGCGGATGAAGAGACCTTTTACCGGATCACGGCGGAGGAAGCGGCAGCGGAATTCGATCCGCAGCTGCTGCTCTATCCGAAGGAAGTTCCCGTCTTTGAAAAATACGACGAATACGTGCCGCCGGAGCTGGTGCGAAAGGGCTTTGCCCTGGGCGTGCTGGACGTGGAGGGCATGAAACGGCGGGTGACAGGGTGGATGGAGAGCTGGGAGAGACGGCGTTCCTGAAGCGGCAGAGCGGCTGCCAAAAGAACCTGATCGGACTGGCGGAATTCAGCCTTCCGCCAGTCCGGTCAACAGGCGTTTTCAGGAAAACACACCGAGGCCATCACACCGTCCCCCGTATTTTCCATGACGCATTCCGCCCCATGCTGCTGAAGAATCAGCCTCACCAGATAAAGTCCCAGTCCGCTGCCTCCGGTGCTCCGGTTTCGGGAGCCTTCCTCCCGGTAAAATGGCTCAAAAAGATGGGGCAGCGCATCCTCACGGATATGTGCTCCGGTATTTTCCACGGTAAGGAGCGAATGGTTTTCCTGCATCCGGCAGCACACCCTGATTTCCGCTCCTTCCGGCGAGTAGAGGATAGCGTTGGAAAGCAGGTTTCCCACCGCCTTTTCCAGCAGGGAGGCGTTCCCATTGACGAAGATTTCCGGCGTGATCTGACAGCAGTAATGCTGGCCTCGCCGTTCCGCCAGCTCCCTGCTGTAGTCCAGCTGCCGTTTTATAAGATCGGACAGATTTACAGTCTCCTGCTTTGGCGCCGCATCCGTCTCCATGCGGGCGATGGATAGCATTTCCTGAATCAGCCGTTCCATCCGGCCCGTGATCTGCAGGGAGCGAAGCAGATACTTATCCCGGTTCCTGTAAACGCCCACGCCTTCCAGCATGCCGGACAGCTGGCCCTTTAAGATGGTGACCGGCGTTTTCAGCTCATGGGATGCGGCGGAAAAAAAGGCCGTCCGTTTCCGTTCCTGCTCCCGTTCCCGCTCCACCTCGCCTCGAAGCGCCTGATTGGCTGCCTCCAGCTCCTTCAGAGCGGCCGACAGCCGCGCGGACATTTCATTCAGACTGCGTCCCAGCGCTCCGATCTCATCCTTCCGGCTGTCCCTGCATTCCCAGCCGAAGTCCAGCTTTGCCATTTTTTCCGCGATGCCGCTGAGGCGGACGATGGGACGGGTGATATAACGGGAATAAAACAGGGCGCACAGAAGAGAAAAGAAGAGCAGCGCAAGCAGCAGCCAGGGAGCCATCTGCGCCAGCGCGCGTACCGCCAGATTTTCCGCCACGATGCGCGGAGCGACATAAAGGGTATAGGCTTCTGTCCGGTCAGCGAAATGCACCCCGGCGGATATGACGGCCTGTTCCGACATGGTGATGGTCACCGCGTCAGAGGAATCTGATTCATATGCGGAATAAGTGACCGAAGAATTTCCTTCCGTTGCTGCGGGCGCCACGGATGTAACCGCTGCCGTTTCCGCCCCGTACAGGGTCTGTCCGGCAAGCACAGAACCGGTATCCACGATGCGTCCATCCGTTCCGGCAAGCACCGCGTCCGTCCCTGTGGCGCGGATGAAGTCATCCAGCAGGGGACCGCTGTCGGCCAGAGGGGTATCAGCCAGCTTTTCCACAAGCCGGTCTGTCTGTCGTGCCAGATCGTCGTTAACCACCGCGGTGTAGGTGCTCGGAGTGGCCCATGCAATCAGCCCGAAGGTGACGGCTCCCGCTCCCAGCAGAAGAAGAACGGTAATCAGAAAAATCCGGATGGTCAAACTCTCAGCTAGCTTCCTTCGCAGCACGATAACCCACCCCCCTTACCGTTTCAATATAGTTCCGCTTCAGCTTATGACGGAGATTTTTGATATGGCTGTCCACCACACGTTCCTCCACATAAGAATCATAGCCCCAGATTCGCGAAAGCAGCATCTCCCTCGTAAACACCCGTCCGGGAGACGCCAGAAGAAGCCGCAGCAGTTCAAACTCTCTTGTGGTCAGCTCCAGCGGCTGTCCGTCTAACAGCGCCTCCCTGGTATCCGGATTCACAACCAGGTCCCGGTAGCGCAGACAGTCCTCCTGCCTGCTTCCGCTACCGCTGCGGCGGAGGATCACACGGATCTTCTCCAGCAGGACAGGCATGGAAAAGGGCTTGGTCACATAGTCGTCAATGTCCAGTCCAAAGCCGCGGAGCTGATCCGCTTCTCCATCCAGAGCCGTGAGCATGACAACCGGAAGCCGGGACTGCCGCCGGATCATCTCGCACACGCCGAACCCGTCGATTTTCGGAAGGCATACATCCAGAAGCACCAGATCGAAAGGCTGCGTCTGAAACAGCGACAGAGCCTCCACCCCGTCCCCGGCCACAACGGTCTCATATCCGGCTTCCCGCAGATAAGCCTCAAGCAGCTCCTGAATATCCGGTTCGTCCTCTACAATCAGAATTTTCTTCACTTTTTCTGTTCTTCCTTCCCTTGTGATCTGTTGAAGTATAACACAGAATTGTGAATTTATGATGGAGAAGCTGCTTATTTTGTGGTATAATTGCCCCTTCTTCAAAACCATGTGAGTATCGGCAGGACTCGACTCTCAAAAATAATAAGAGAGAGTTTATATCAACCAGGCCGGAACATACCAGTTTTTCTTATCGACAGGAATCAAATCAACCGGCATACAAACAACAGCTCCTGTCCCTACTTTGACTTTCAAATGAGCGGCTCCGGAAAAAACATCCTCTTCGCTGGGATCTTGCTCGATTGGATCAAGGACAGAAAAATTTTTGACGGCATTTTTAGGTAAAGAGCTCTTCTTAATCTCGACGGGAGTAACCGTACCATCCTGATAAATGATGACATCAATCTCTTTCTTATTGCTGTCGCGGTAAAAGTATAATGGCGGCTTTTGACCCGCATTCAGGTAGCTTTTGTAGATTTCGGAGACAACCCATGTCTCAAAGAATTCTCCGCCCATTGCACCAGCCTCCAAAGTTTCGGCGCTGCTCCATCTGGTCAAGTGCGCACAAAGACCGGTATCCAGAAAATACATCCTGGGGGCTTTAATGACGCGCTTGAGCGCATTGTTAGAATAGGGCTGAATGAGTGCAACAATACCAGACGACACCAGAATAGATAACCAATGCTTTGCTGTAGGTGCAGAGACCCCAACTTCATTTGCGAGAGTTTCGTAATTGACATTGGTGGCTGTTCTGGCAGCCACCACACTCATAAAGTTCAGAAAAGAGGTTTCGTCTGCGACCTGTGACAGATCTTTCATATCACGACTGATATATGTCTCCAGGTAAGATTCATAATATTGAATTCGATCCACATCTGGATTTTCATAAAGGCGAGGCATAGATCCCCTGAAGATCCTCTCATAAATTTCGGATAGAGTCATAGGGGAAACTTGAGCCATTCGCTGTGTAAGCTCTGAAATATCAACGCGAAAAGGCGGAAAATGGACGCCTCTGATCTCGTCGTTGCTCAAGCCCAGCATTTGAACGATACCAGCACGACCAGCCAGTGATTCAGTAACATGTTTCATCATGCGGAAAGTTTGAGAACCTGTAAGCCAAAAATCCCCACAATGCTTTTCCCGGTCTACATATACCTTAATATAGTCAAAAAGCTCGGGAGCATATTGAACCTCATCAATCAGAACAGGAGGAGCATACCGCTGAAGGAACAGTTCAGGATCACTTTTGGCAAAGGCACGAATCGTAGGATTATCCAGGGAAACGATTTTGCGCTCCTTCTCGGCCAGTTTTGTCAATAATGTGGTTTTGCCGACCTGACGAGGTCCTGTCAGCATCAATACCGGAAAAGTTTCGTTGATCTTCTTTATTGTTGGCTCGATGGTTCTTGTATAATACATGGCGCACCTCCTCAATCATTCTCAGTTTATGTAGCACAGATATTTTTATGTAAATCCAAAGTACAATTTTATTATTGTATAAGGTAGCGTTTTTGTCAATGAATTTATGCAAATCCAAAGTAACAATTTTGATTTTCATAAATCGTAATTCTTCCGATTCTTTATTAACATAACGGAGGAGTACCATGAAACGCAACGAAGTCAGACTCCATGCAGAGCCGGTCCTCAGCGACAGCTGTATGGAGTAATCACAGTCGCAGACATGCCGGCTCTGCCGCCTGATCGATTCATTCTCATAAAGATCAAGGAGGAAGCCTGCCGCCATTAACGGATAATTCACAATGCTCATAGGCAGTCCTGCTGTCATTTTTGATCTCAAACGTTATTTCTGCGCCAAACGCCTTACAGTATGTTTTTGCTGCCTCTATGCTGTTTTTAAAAAAACAGGTAAGACCTCCCAGGAGATCTAACCATGCGTACTAAACTGGCTGACATTGGGCCTGAACAGTAACCAGTACTTTAACATTTTCTTAAAACCGTTTTTTCTTGACATTCCGCATCCTTCCGTATGATAATAGAGAAGGTGGAAGGATGCTTTTTCACAGGCTTTTTCACAGGCGTTTTCATCTGCCGCAAATAATCTTATTTTCAGGAGGGCAACAAAAGATGGCACAGGAAATGAACCAGAATACGAACGTTGAATCTGCTAACAATGATAAGGGCGGTTTCCTTTGGGGCCTTTTGGGGTGTTGTGTCCCTATCGCCGGACTCATCCTGTTCCTGGTGTGGAAGGATCAGAAGCCGAAGACGGCGAAAGCGGCAGGCATCGGCGCGCTGGTATGCGTAATCGTTGGCGTTGTTTACTATATCCTTATGATCGTGCTTGGCATCGGAATCGCTTCCATGGGAATGTGACATGGGGAAGTTTTTACGGATTTTCTTTGGGTGTCATGCGCGTCCGGACCGGTCGTTCTACTGGCACGGACGCCAGTTCCCAATCTGTGCGAGATGTACCGGAGAACTGGCAGGAATCCTCATCGGGATTCCTGCCAGCCTTCTGTTTGGCAGTCTCAGCGTTCCTGTCATGATCCTGTTCATGCTTCCCATGCTGATCGATGGATTCTCTCAGCTTCTGACAAAATATACCAGAACGAATCTGCGCCGTGTGGTCACGGGTTTTCTTTTTGGCATTGCCTTTGACAGCCTGCTCCTTCATTTCCACCATACCTGCGTATGGATCGCAGGTGAAATCGCCAGGCTTGTTTTCGGGAATACGGAAGCGGTAAACCGCGCGATTCGGATGTTTTCAGGGGGGCCATAAAAAAGGCCCCTTTTTTCTTTGCCTTCAAAATCCGCTTTTGATGCGGCTTTCGGAAAAAGTCTCTCATTCTTTCGTGTTTTCCTTGAAAAAGCCGTTCATTTTCTGTATACTGAAAAATCAGATTTAAAGAGTTTCTATGAGCAAATGGATGTGGAGATTGGAATGAGAAAACTTGCATTAAGCGATGAAATACTGTTATCCATCGAAAAGCCCGCCCGCTACATCGGCGGCGAGGTCAACTCGGTGATGAAGGATCCCGAAAAGGTAAAGACCCGTTTTGCCATGTGCTTCCCGGACGTTTATGAAATCGGCATGTCCCATCTCGGAATCCAGATCCTCTACGACATGTTCAACAGCTGGGATGACGTGTGGTGCGAGAGGGTCTATTCCCCCTGGGTGGATCTGGACAAAATCATGCGGGAACGGCATATCCCGCTGTTTGCACTGGAAAGCCAGGATCCGGTAAAGAATTTCGACTTTCTGGGAATCACCATTCAATATGAAATGTGCTACACCAACATCCTTCAGATTCTCGACCTGTCGGGGATTCCGCTCCTTTCAGCGGACCGGGGAAAAAACGACCCGATCGTGATCGGCGGCGGCCCCTGCACCTACAATCCGGAATCCATCGCGGACTTTTTCGATCTTTTTTACATCGGAGAGGGCGAGACCATCTACCGGCAGCTGCTGGATCTGTATCAGGAATATAAAAAAAGCGGCTGGACCCGCCGGGAGTTTCTGACCTGTGCGGCGAAGCTTCCCGGAATTTACGCGCCTTCCCTGTATGAGGTTTCCTACCATGAGGATGGAACCATCGCGTCCTTTACCCCGTCCGTGGAGGGCATTCCGGAAAAAATTGTCAAACAGATCCAGATGGATCTGACGGACACCTGGTATCCCAAAAAGCCGGTGGTTCCCTTCATGAAAATCACCCAGGACCGGGTAACCCTGGAGATTCAGAGGGGCTGTATCCGCGGCTGCCGCTTCTGTCAGGCAGGACAGCTCTACCGGCCCGTCCGGGAGCGGAACATCGACATGCTGAAGGAATACGCGGTGGATATGCTGGAGGGCACCGGACAGGAGGAAATCACCTTAAGCTCCCTAAGCTCCAGCGATTACTCCCATCTGGAGGAGCTGGTCACCTTCCTGATGGACACCTGCCGGGAAAAAATGGTAAACATTTCCCTTCCGTCCCTGCGCATCGACGCCTTTTCTCTGGACATTATGGGAAAGGTGCAGGATGTGAAGAAGAGCAGTCTGACTTTCGCGCCGGAGGCGGGAAGCCAGAGGCTGCGCGACGTGATCAATAAGGGGCTGACCGAGGAGGTCATCCTGAAGGGTGCCGCTATGGCCTTTGAAGGAGGCTGGACCAGGGTGAAGCTCTATTTCATGCTGGGACTTCCCACGGAAACCGGGGAGGATATCCGCGGCATCGCCGAGCTTTGCAACAAGATCGCGGCCACCTTCTTTGAAACCGTGCCGAAGGAGAAGCGCACCGGCCAGATCCAGATCGTGGCGAGTACCTCCTTCTTCATTCCAAAGCCCTTCACCCCCTTTCAGTGGGCGGCCATGAACACGGCGGAGGAATTTCTGGACAAGGCCCGGCTCACCAGGCAGGCGATACATGAGCAGCTGAACCAGAAAAGGATCAAATACAACTGGCACGAGGCGGATGTGAGCGTGATGGAGGGCGTGTTCGCCAGGGGGGACCGCAGACTTTCCCCTGTCATCCGCATGGCTTACGAAAGAGGTTGCATCTATGATTCCTGGGGAGAGTATTTCCACAATGATATCTGGATGGACTGCTTTGAAAAGTGCGGTCTCGACGTGGGCTTTTACACCACCAGGGAGCGGAGTCTTGACGAGATTTTCCCCTGGGATTTTCTGGACTGCGGCGTAACAAAGGAATTTTTGAAAAGAGAATGGCAGCGGGCGCTTGACGGGGTGGTCACTCCCAACTGCAAACAGCAGTGCCAGGGCTGCGGCGCGGCGCGCTTCGGCGGCGGCATCTGCTATGAAAAGCGAAACGCCGACGGCGTGATCGAGGACGGCTCCGCCCAGACGCTTCTGGAATACGCGGCCCGGCATCAGGAAGAAGGCGAAGGAGGTGTACAGGCATGAAGCTTCGGATTCAGTTTTCCAAATATGGGCCGCTCCGGTTTATCGGCCATCTGGACGTGATGCGCTTCTTTCAGAAGGCCATCCGGAGAGCGGGAATCGACATTTCCTATTCTTCCGGCTTCAGCCCGCACCAGATCATGAGCTTTGCCTCCCCTCTGGGCCTCGGTGTGGAGAGCCGTGGGGAATATCTGGATATCCAGGTCAATGAGCCCACGGGCAACAGTCCTGCGAAGATTCCCATGAACGCGCAGGAGATGAAGGACCGCCTGAACGCCGTCTGCGTTGAAGGGATTGAGATCGTACGGATCGTCCGCCTTCCGGAAAATGCAGGAAACGCCATGGCGAGCGTGGCGGCAGCATCCTATACCGCCGCGATGAAGCAGGACGAAGCGGTCCGGCAGGCAGGCGTTTCTCTTTCGGACTTTTCCTGCCTGGAGAGTGTGATCCCCGCTTTTCTGGCCCAGGAACAGATATTCATCACAAAGGAAACGAAAAAGGGCGTCTCTCAGATGGACATCCGTCCAGGCCTCTTTTCTCTTTCCGTTCATGACGGAATTCTGGAGTTTCAGGTGGATGCCAGCAGTGCAGGAAACATCAAGCCCTATGCGCTGCTTGACGCGCTGCTTTCCTTCGCAGGAAAGGATACGCCGCCCTTCTGGGCCGTCCAGTTTACCCGGCTGGAAACCTGGACACGCGCAGGAGCGGATGGTAAGCTGATTCCTCTGGGCGATGTGGGGGAGGCGTTCTGACCATGGTCAAAGAGGTTTCCCCCCTGAAAAAATCAAAATCGGTCCGGATTCTTCTGAAAGAAAAAAACAGGATTCTGTCCCTGCTGCTCTCAGACGGCCGGCTTGCCGCGCTTTCCACCTGGCCGGACGAAACGGGGAACGAAGAAAACGGCAGTCCTGCGGCCGCACGGCTGAACAGTATTTATGTGGGCAAGGTGATGAATGTGGCGAAAAACATCAATGCCGCTTTCGTGGAGCTTACAAAGGGCCGGCGTGCCTTTCTGCCCCTTTCCCATATAGAATCCGCCCGGATTCTCAACCGGAAGGCGGACGGCCGGATTCTTGCCGGGGATGAGCTGCTGGTGCAGGTGGACCGGGAAGCGGTTAAAACCAAGGAGCCGGTGCTCACCACGGAGATTTCCCTGGCGGGCCGTTATGCGGTGGTTTTCCCGGGAAAGGAGAGAGGCCGCCTGCAGTTTTCCGGAAAGCTTGCCGAAGATGCCAGGCTGCGGATCACAGAAGCCCTTGCCGCTGCGGATATCCGGGAAGACAGTCTGACTTCACACGGCTGCAGCCTGATCGTGCGGACCAATGCCGGTGAGCTTGCGGAGGATGGCTACGCTCCCCTGATCCGGGAAGCCCGGACTCTGACCCGCCAGGCGGAAGAGCTGTGGCAGACGGCCGGCATGCGGACCTGCTACAGCTGCCTGTACCGGCCGGAGAGCGGATACCTCACCGAAATCCGGGACACGCCGCAGGAAGCGTATGAAGAAATCCTCACCGACGATCCTGCCCTGTATGCGCAGCTCCGCGTCTGGATGGAGCATTCCTGTCCGGAAGCCCTTCCCGCTCTGCGCCTGTACCGGGACACCGCCGTTTCCCTCCAGAGCCTCTACGGCCTTCCCTCGAAAATCCGGGAGGCCTGCGGAAAACGGGTCTGGCTGAAAAGCGGCGGCTATCTGGTCATCGAACCCACGGAAGCGCTCACGGTCATCGATGTCAATTCCGGAAAATATGCGGGCAAAAAGGGCGCGCGCGACACCTTCCGCCTGATCAACCGGGAAGCCGCTCTGGAGATTACCAGACAGCTGCGTCTGCGCAACCTTTCCGGCATCATCCTTGTGGATTTCATCAGCATGGAGAAAAAAGAGGATGAAAAGGAGCTTCTTCAGCTTCTTTCCGCGGAGCTGAAAAAAGATCCTGTCAAAGCTGTGCTGGTGGACATGACGCCTCTGGGTCTGGTGGAAATCACCCGGAAAAAGGTCCGCCGCAGCATCTACGAACAGCTTGCGGGGTTTGCGGTAACAGAAGCAACGGCAGAGGGAGCTGCATGTGGAATGCCCCCGAAGGAAGTGGAATCATGAAACTGCTTGGCATGAAAAAACGGTTTGAAGGAAAATATCTGCATGGCTACGAGCTGACTTATGAAAACCGTGCAGGCAGGGAAAAGACCTTTGAGATGGTAAGCCGCAATGCCCTGAATGCCCCTTCCGAGATCGGAACCCATGTGAGCGGCGTCACCATTGTCGCCTGGAAGGACGACAGACTCCTTCTTCTTAAGGAATTCCGCATGAGCATCAACCGGACCATCTACAACCTCTGCGCCGGCATGCTGGAAGAGGGCGAGAGCGTGGAGGACTGTGCCAGAAGAGAGCTGTATGAGGAAACCGGCCTGCGCGTGGCCCGTTTTCTCGATATCCTTCCCCCTTCCTATTCGGCGGTGGGCTTTTCCGATACGGCCACCTGGCTGGTGTTTCTGGAAGCGGAGGGTAAGCCCCGTAAGGAAGCCCTCTGCGCGGCAGCGGACTGTGCAGGGGCAGCCTGTTCCAATGCGGGAAGCTTCCTCCTTTCTGAAAATGAGGAAATCTCCGCTGATTTTTACACCAGAGAGCAGATCGGAGAAATGCTGAAAACGGAAACCTTCAGCTCCCGTTCCCAGACCGTCGCCTGGTTTTTCAAAAACGGCGGCCTGCCGGGCCGGGGGAAGGCTGGAGAGGCTTGAAGGATTTTTTCGACAGTATATGGTTACTGCATCATCAAAGATAGTTCTATTTCATCTTCGTCCACTGTTCCGGTCTCTGTAAAGCCTCTGCTTTTATATAACTTTAGCGCCTGGATGTTATCTCTGTTACAGGTTAAGGCGATCCGGTTTGAAGCGCCAAAAGGTTTGGCTTTGATATATTCAAGTACACGCTCCAATGCAGCTCCGCCATAGCCCTGTCTCTGATTCGATATATCAATCATCATGTGCCATATATCATATTCAGGGATATCATAATCATAAACGACCATAACATAGCCAACCATAGTATCACCTTCATATATTCCAAAAGGCTGGCATTGCTCTCTGTAGACATAAGCCTGTGCGAGACTGCGAATCGGATGTGAAACAAAGCGCTCCTGTTCAGGGGCAAGTTTTAGATGAAATGCGTCAATAAAATTTTCTTCTGTAATTTTTCTGAGATTAATCATAAATTCCTCCATACATTATCCTGACTTAATTAGCAAGTTGGTCTTGTATGAACATCTATAAAGGACAGAAGATTACATCAGAAAACAAAAAAGCCGCGGCTTAACAAACCACGGCAAAAAAACTCTCAAAACTATTATAATGTAACCGAGGTCCTTAAAAGATATTCAGATTTTATATTAGTTCTGTTTTTTCTCATAATCAGGTACCTCGCTTTCTATTTGATTTTATATGAGTATAATACCAATCATCGACAGTGTCAATAACACATGCATTCCGAATCCCCCCTTTCTGAGCGAATTCCAGAATCAGGTGCGCATTGTCTCTGATCAACTGTTTAAAATGTTTCTTCCCAATTATTATGAAACATAAAAAATATGAGTCAACGGCAAAATTTTCAATTATTTCTATAACTTTCTATAACTTTCGGCAAAAAAAGATTGACACTTTTCCCCTTCGATGCTATGATTTATGAGTATGCCGCATGACGGGGTAAAAGTATGTCCGGCTTCAGGCCGCACATCACCGCAGTCAGCGAGTTTGAGAAATAGGAGGTGCCCTATGTACGCAATTATTGCAACAGGTGGAAAACAGTACAAGGTTTCCGAAGGCGATGTTCTCAAGGTAGAGAAGCTGAACGCTGCGACTGGAGACACTGT
>DWWH01000026.1 GCA_019119815.1 Candidatus Eisenbergiella intestinipullorum
GATGGCTTATTTTTCAATCGGCAGTTTTGCGCCGAAGCACAAAACTGCTGTGATCGCAGAGGAGAAATCACATGCGTGATTTCTCCTCGCGGCCTCAGCGTAGAACGCTTCGGCATGGAGGTAAAAATGGAGAAAAATTATAAGGACCCTGCACTGCCTGTGAAAGAACGGGTGAAGGATCTTCTGGGAAGGATGACCCTGGAAGAAAAGGTGGCACAGATGGATATGATCAGAGGGGTAGAACTGGCAGAAAAAGTACATTCTGCTCACTTCTGTGCAGTGGATGAGGAATCGGATTTTCAGTGGGATAAAGTGAAAGAGAGCTTTGGAGACCGGGGGATGGGATTTGTTCATGATATCTATTCCGTGCCGGCAGTGCTGAATAAGCTGCAGCACTATATGGTGGAAGAGACCCGTCTGGGTATTCCCTGTATCTTTACGGGAGAAGCGCTGCACGGCCTCTCCAGCCCTGGGGCGATGGTGTTTCCCATGCCCATCAACCTGGGAGCGGCTTTTGACCCTGATCTGACGCATAGGGTGGGTGCTGCCATCGCAGCGGAGACCAGGAGTCTGGGTATACATGAAATCCTTGCTCCTAATCTGGATCTGGCCAGGGAACCGCGCTGGGGCAGGGTAGAGGAAACCTTCGGGGAGGATACCTATCTGTCTTCGCAGATGGCCTATGCCATCATCACAGGAGAACAGGGAGACAATATTGGAGCGCCGGATAAGGTAGTTGCCGAGCCTAAGCATTACTGCGTGCACGGCATACCGGAGGGCGGGACGAACTGCTCCCCTGCAAGAGTGGGAGAACGGGAGGTGGAAACGGAATACCTGCCTGTTTTTGAATCAGGGATCCGGAAGGCCGGTGCATACAATGCTATGGCATCCTATAACTGCATAGATGGAGAAGCGGTGATCGCATCCGAACACTATCTGCGCCAAATCCTGAAGGAACGATTTGGACTAAAAGGATATGTGAGGGCAGATTTTGGCGCGGTGAATCGTCTGAAGACCAATCATCACATGACGACGGATTCCCAGGACAGCATTCGGATGGCAGTAAACGGCGGACTGGATGTACAGGGCTTCGATTTTTCCAACCGCTATTGGGAGGGGACTCTGGTGCGTCTTGTACAAGAAGGGAGAATCAGGGAAGAGGTAATCGATGAAGCGGTGTCCCGAATCCTGACAGTGAAGTTTGAGCTGGGTCTGTTTGAGCATCCCTATACGGATGAGAAGCGTTACCTGGACGTGGTGCGCTGTGAAGAACATCGGAAACTGAGTCTGCAGGCGGCGAGAGAATCCATTGTCATGCTCCAGAACAGGGATGGTCTGCTGCCTCTGAAGGGGGTAAAAAAGCTGGCTCTTTTAGGGCCAAGCTCCGGCTATCAAAGGATTGGCAGCTATTCTTCCGTTCCTTATGGATATCAGGTCCCTTCCCTGTATGAAGAAATGAAGCGGATGGTGGGAGAAGAAATGCTCATTCGGCAGTGCGACGGTTGCAGTATTTCAGATCGGGATATTGATATGATTCCTGAGGATTGGTATGAAGAGGGTGTGACCTTGTCCTTTTATGGAAACGATCACTTCGGGGGGAAAGCAATCGGAAGCAGTCGGATGAAACGGATTCATTTTAACTGGATTCTGGCAAAACCGCACCGGGATCTGGAATTTAAGGGTTATTCTGTGCGCATGAAAGCAAGGCTGAAGGTAGATACCCATTCATTTACGGATAAAGACAGAATTAACGGCCGCTTGGTATTCTCCACCCGGGACAGTGTCCGTGTGATAGTAGACGGTGTGTGCCGAATTGACAGCTTTGGTGATCATAAGATGGATCTGCCCCAGTGCGCCTTCGTCTTTGAACATGGGGCGGAGCACGAGATTGAAGTGGAATATGTCTGCGACGTAGATGGCTGGGATGTGACGCTTGGAATCGATTTTCATCATGATTCCATCGAAGAAGCCGTGGAACTGGCCAGTGACAGTGACGTGGTGGTTCTGGTCTGTGGGGATGACAAAGTTACCAGCGGAGAAGGAATGGACAGATGTGACTTGAAGCTGTATGGAAAGCAAAGAGAACTGATCCGACAGGTAGCTAAGCTGCATAAGCCGATGGTTCTGGTACTGGAAAGCGGAAAACCTGTGGACTTGAGGGAAGAGATTGAGGAGGCCGATGCAATTCTGGAGGCGTGGTTCGGTGGAGAGCTGGGGGCCCGTGCTATTGCGGAGGTTCTGCTCGGCCGGTTCAACCCTTCCGGAAGGTTGCCGATTTCCTTCCCAAGGAGTGTGGGGCATCTTCCCTGCTACTACTCCAAGCTGCCGGGAGGCAGCCCAAATTATCTGGAAGGGCCATCCACGGCCCTGTTCCCTTTCGGCTATGGGCTGAGCTATACTCAGTTTGCCTACAGTGATTTGCGTGTGCAGAAGCTGGAAGGGCCCTGTGCATATCTGGCCAGCGTGAAGGTAAAAAATGTGGGGGAAATGGAAGGAACGGATATCGTACAGATGTATGTGAGTGATCCGGCCAGCAGCGTGGTCCGTCCCGACCGTTTGCTGCAGGGATTTGCGCGTGTATGTCTGAAGCCGGGGGAGGAGCGGGAAGTGGATTTCCTGCTGGGTTTTGAATCTTTCCGGCTGTTCAACCTGCAGAAGGAATGGGTAGTGGAAGCGGGAGATTTTGAGATCATGATCGGAACGGACAGCAGCCGAATGGTGCTTTCTGAGACGATCACGATACCGGAGGATATTAGAAAATAAAATCGAAATGAAAAAAGGCGCATAAGCTTCCTTTCCGGGCAGCTTACGGCGCCTTTTTTGTACTGTGTCTGACGGTATCCTCTTTCCTTTCGGAACCGGATCGCGATCCGGACTTTTGGGCCGCACCCTTTGACAGCCTACAGATGCTTTTTCAAAAATTCTTCTACCAGATCCAGTGCCTGGCTGCAATGGAAACCGCCGCAGCCGTGGCCGGCCCCCAGCAATTTGACCATCTCCACGTCTTTTCCCAGCTCTTTCATCCGGTCATACAGCCTGCAGCTCTGATTAAACGGCACGAGCATATCGCTGCTGCCGTGCATGATCAGAAGCGGGGGTGTCGGCCGGTCTGCGGACAGATAGTTTATGGGAGAAGCGGCATCCGCAAGCTCCCGGTTTTCCAGCACGCTCTTTTTTCCGATCAGACTTCCCTCCGGGCTGTCCGGGGCGGAATGATCCTGAATGCTCGGATAGCAGTTCATCATTGCGAGGTCGGTCGGTGCATACCAGTCCACAATGCACCGCACGGATGTGCTTATCCCGTCAGACTTTTCTGTGTCCGGCGCTTCATCACAGGTGAAGCCGGCCAGGAGCGCGGTGTGACCGCCGCTGGAATCGCCCCAGAGGGCCACGCGGCTTTCATCGATTCCATATTCGGAGGCGTGCTTTTTCAGAAAACGGATGGCGGTTTTGGCGTCCTGCACCTGCGCCGGAAACGGGGCCGCATCGCTGGGTCTGTATTCCACGATCGCCATCGCATACCCTCTTTCGCCCATGCGGACGATGTCCTGGAGGCTTGCGAAAATATCCTGGCGGAACCAGGCGGATCCCTGTATGAAAACGATCAGAGGCCAGTGCTTTTTATGCATGGAGTCCTCCGGAAGAAACAGCTGCAGATGAAGCTCCATCCCCGAACGGTCCGCATATACCACATTCGGCAGGAAACGGAGATGACAGCCGTAAGCATCCTTCAGTCTGACCGTCCGGACGCCATCCGGCAGTTCTCCCGATTCGGGAAAATGTTCCGGATCGGCCAGAGGAAGAGGCAGGCCCTGCGCCCCCGTCTCCGTCCTGATTTCGTTTTCTCTTCTGTTCTCCTGTGTCATATTTTTACCTCCATGTCGAAGCACTTTACGCTGAGGCACGCGCGCCGAACCTCCAGTTCGGCGCTGCGATAACGGGATTTGCGACGCTTCAGCGCAAATCCTGATTGAAAAATGCGCTATCGAGCGCATTTTTCAATCTTCTCCTTTGTTACAGCGGTGCTCAGGTCCGGCTTATGCCGCCTTTTTCGCCGTAAACAGCTTCTTTAAGCAGCTGAAGGCGACCATGACGCCAAGCACCATAAGAAGAACTGCCACCACGAGCTGCAGGCCGTCCACCAGAAGCGTAGCCGTTCCGGCGGCAAAATTGGTGACCAGAGCGATCATTTTCTGCACCAGGGCGGTGAAGGTCACGATCAGCATCAGGAACATGGGGATGTACAGGGTCCAGCCGGTGCGTCCTGTGGTTTTCAGGAATACGGCAAGGGCGATCAGCACCAGAGCGGCCAGTAGCTGGTTGGCGGAGCCGAACAGAGGCCATACATTGTTATAGCCGCCAAGGGTCAGCAGGTAACCGAAAAACAGGGTGATTACCGTGGCAAAATATTTGTTGGTCAGCACCCGCTGAACCGGGGACATGGAAGCCGGGTCCGTGGAGTCGGGATAGAACAGCTCCTGGAAGGACATGCGGCCGATCCGTGCCACAGAGTCCAGAGAGGTCAGCGCCAGAGCGGATACGCACATGGTCATGAATACTGTAGCCACCTGAACCGGAACGCCCAGCGTCTCCAGAAAGCCCGCCACGCCGGAGGAAAAGATGGCGAAGGGCGTACCGTCCGGTTTTGTGCCGCCGACCGCTACCGCGCTAACCACGACCAGGGCGATGATACCGAGCAGAGATTCCAGAACCATGGCGCCGTAGCCCACCATTTTCATATCCTTTTCATTGCTGATGGTCTTGGATGAGGTGCCGGAGGATACCAGGCTGTGGAAGCCGGACACCGCGCCGCAGGCGATGGTGACGAACAGGGTGGGGAACAGAGCGCTGCCGTCCGCCGCGACAAAGCCGTTGAAGGCGTTTAACTGCATGGTGGGATGGGCGACAAGAACGCCCACAACCGCGCCGATGATCATGCCGAGCAGCATGAAGGTGGTCATGTAGTCCCTTGGCTGCATCAGAAGCCACATGGGCAGGACGGAAGCCAGGAACAGATATGCCATGATGATGTAGATCCATGCGGTCTTGGTGGCATAGATCGGAAGCTGCATGCCCACGGCGAACATCACCACCAGCAGCGCGATGGCGACAATGGCCTTTACCCACTCATGCATGTTTTTCACATGCTTCTGAATCAGGCCGAAGAGGATGGCAACGAGAATGAAGAGCATGGAAATGGAGGCCGCTGCGGAATTTGCATAGGCGGTCGCCTCATCCGCCACCTCTGCACCCACGCCGACGAAGGTCCCTGCCACCATGTCGGTGAAGGCGGCGATGACCAGCAGGGTGAACAGCCAGCAGAACAGCATGAACAGCCTGCGGCCGGTCTTTCCGATGTATTTCTCAATCACCATGCCGATGGATTTTCCCTCATTTTTCACGGAGGCGTACAGCGCGCCGAAATCCTGAACCGCGCCGAAGAACAGGCCGCCGATGATGAGCCATAAAAGCACCGGAACCCAGCCGAATACGGAGGCCAGGATCGGGCCGGTTACCGGGCCTGCGCCCGCGATGGAAGAAAACTGATGGGAAAAAACCATAAACCGGGAGGAGGGAACATAATCCTGTCCGTCCTCATGGGTGTAGGCGGGTGTTTTCGCGTTGGGATCGATGCCCCACTTCTTCGCCAGCCATCCGCCATAGAGCAGATAACCGGCGGCAAGGGCCACGATGCCGATTAAGATGATGACTAATCCGTTCATAACTGATGTTGTCTGTAAAACAGACTCTCCTTTCCTCATAAATGGTCATTGCCAAAACAGCGGATACCGCGCAGACGTTTTCCGGCCCGCGGCGGCATATGTCCGCCGGCAGCATATAACCGGATGAGAAGCGTGCTTCCTGATGCATCAAAAAAGGCCTCCGTCTCTGAATGTACACCCGTACATCCAAAGACGAAAGCCCTGTGCTTCCGCGATACCACTCTGGTTGCCGTAAAAAACAGCCTCTCTGTCCTGTCATTACATCCGGCTCCGGTTCAGTCCGAAACGGATACAAACAGGCTTCCTGATAACGGTGGAAAACCGGTGACGCCTACTGCTTTCCTTCCCTGTGCCGGAAAATTCAGCGTACTGCTCACAGAGGATATTGACAGAAAACGAATACCGTCTCGCACCATCCGACGGCTCTCTGTAATTCGAAACCTTCTGACAACCTGTTCTGTTCCTGGCATTTGACATTGTCTGTTAACGATTTTAGTTTTAATACTTTTGTGAAAAAAAGTCAAGCAGAATTTGCATTCAGCCGTTCTGATTGCCATCCGCTCCGTTATTTTGCTGCTGCCAGCCGTTCTGGTTGTAGCCGCCCTGCTGGGCATTGGGATCGTAGCCCTGCTGCCAGCCGTTCTGGTTGTAGCCGTTCTGCTGGGCATTGGGATCGTAGCCCTGCTGCCAGCCGTTCTGGTTGTAGCCGTTCTGCTGCCAGTTGGGATCGTAGCCCTGCTGATAACCGCCCTGCTGCCAGTTCTGGCCATAGCCCTGATTCTGGCCGTAGGCCTGGGAGCTTCTTCCATAACGAAGCATATTATAGAACGCGGCGTTGGTTACCGATGTATAAGGGGTGACATAGATTGATGCGATACCGCAGGTGACAATGGTGAGCAGATACCAGGGGATAAAGGACAGATCCAGAATGAACTTATCCATCTTGTGCCCGATCATCATGGATTTGCTCTCCCGGATGCAGTCCATGATGCCCTTATCCGGATTCTCAGCGAGAATATAGTATGCCTGAGAATAGCGATAGGCGGCGATAATGCCGGGAATCCAGAAAAGCAGGGACCACAGTCCCACGAAGAGGCCGATCATAAAGCTTAATCCCCAGGCCTTCAGGAACAGTCTGGCATAGGCGAACAGGTCGCTGATGCCGGCAGGCTGCCGATTGATGACCCGGAGCGTATATCCTACAAAGCCAAGCTCCAGAAAGGCAACGACAAAGGATGCCACGATGGAGGTCAGAAGCGTGGGGAGAAGCATGCCCAAAACGAAAATATCCGCGGAATCTCCGCCGAAAATGCTGGTGAGCATACTGGAAAAGCCGCTGAAGGTGGAAATGATCATCTGAACGGCAGCGACGATCACCGTATAAATGAGAGCAACGAGCACCGGATGCGGATTTGCTGTCCGCATGGCATCTTTGGCATCGGTTTTTAGCTGAATGCGATCCATTATGTAAGTCCTCCTGTAAAAAGATAAGATAATTAAGACAACAGGAAATCACAGGCATTAAACGGCTTCCTGCATCCCGTTTCCGTTTCGTCACCATTGTACCATTAAAGTAACACAATTACCATGAAAATTTATGCTTTTTTGCCGAAGTGTGAATTTTCGTTACTATTCAGCTGAATGCTGAACTGTAACGAATTTTCTGTCTTTTCACAATATTTACTTGACGCAGAAGCGCTTTTATGACAGAATGGAGAAAAATTACACAGGAGAGGGGACGTTTATGATTCAGAAAAGAAACATTGCAGTGTGTATCCTTCTGTCACTCGTTACCTGCGGGATCTACGGTCTGTACTGGCTGGCATGTCTCGCCAATGACACGAACACCGCGTCAGGGAGAAGCAATGACACTTCCGGCGGAATGGTGGTGCTGTTTTCGATCATTACCTGCAATATCTACCACATCTACTGGATGTACAAGGCAGGGGAGAAGATTGATGCGGCACGGCAGATGAGGGGGCTTCCTTCCCAGAACAATGGTCTGGTCTATCTGCTGCTCACCCTGTTTGGGTTTTCCATCATCGCATGGGCGCTTCTGCAGAATGAACTGAATAACATGAGCGATGCGCGTCCTGCCATGTAAAGGGGAAAGCGGCGTTGTGGTCCGCCAGCCCGTCAGAAAACGGGGAAGGGCTTTTGGGGCTGCATAAACACAGGAAAAGGAATTCCGGCAGAGAGAATCTTCCGGAATTCTTTTTTTAAGGTTACTGTGAATAGTAAGTGCGCCCCTTTTCAGAAAAAAGAGCCCCGCAAAATGCATCTGCCGTTTGCGTATTCCGGATTCTTGTGATAAGATAAACCATACTATTATTACAATCTATGCTTCGAGGAGGAGAGATCCGGAATATGAGCGATAAAGAGCTGGAAAAGGCGGTAAATACGGAAAGCGCGGAGAACACGGAAGAAAAGACTTCCCGCAATTTTATCGAGCAGATGATCGATAAGGATCTGGCGGAAGGCGTGTATGACACGGTGCATACCCGTTTTCCCCCGGAACCCAACGGATACCTGCACATCGGACATGCCAAGAGCATTCTGTTAAACGCGGGACTTGCCAGAGAATACGGCGGCAAATTCAATCTCCGTTTTGACGACACGAATCCCACCAAGGAAAAGCAGGAATTCGTGGACTCCATCAAGGAGGATGTGAAGTGGCTGGGAGCGGACTGGGAGGACAGGCTGTTCTTCGCTTCCGACTATTTTGACCAGATGTATGAGGCGGCCGTAAAGCTGATTAAAAAGGGAAAGGCCTATGTATCGGACCTGTCTGCGGATGAGATCCGGGAGTACCGCGGGACGCTCACGGAGCCGGGAAAGGAGGACCCTTCCGCAGGACGCGGCGTGGAGGAGAATCTGGCCCTGTTTGAAAATATGAAAAACGGCGTATACGCGGACGGGGAAAAGGTGCTGCGCGCCAGGATCGATATGGCATCCCCCAACATGAACATGCGCGATCCGGTGATCTACCGCGTGGCTCACATGAGCCATCACAACACCGGGGACAAGTGGTGCATCTATCCCATGTATGACTTTGCCCATCCCATTGAGGATGCTATTGAGGGAATTACCCATTCCATCTGTACGCTGGAGTTTGAGGATCACAGACCTCTGTATGACTGGGTGGTGAGGGAGCTGGAATATCCGGTTCCGCCCAGACAGATCGAGTTTGCCAAGATGTACCTCACCAACGTGGTGACCGGTAAACGCTACATCAAGCGGCTGGTGGAGGACGGCATCGTGGACGGCTGGGACGATCCCAGGCTGGTGTCCATTGCAGCCCTGAGACGGCGCGGCTTCACGCCGGAATCCATCCAGATGTTCGTGGATCTGTGCGGCGTTTCTAAGAGCAATTCCTCTGTGGATTATGCGATGCTGGAATACTGCATCCGTGAGGACCTCAAGCTGAAGCGGTCCAGAGTGATGGCGGTGCTGGATCCCATCAAGCTGGTGATCGACAACTATCCGGAAGGACAGATAGAGCTGCTGGAAGCGCCCAACAACCTGGAAAATGAGGCGCTGGGAAGCCGTCAGATTCCTTTTGGAAGAGAGCTGTATATCGAGCGTGAGGACTTCATGGAAGAGCCTCCGAAGAAATATTTCCGCCTGTTCCCCGGAAACGAGGTGCGCCTGATGAATGCGTATTTCGTGACCTGTACGGGCTTTGAAAAGGATGAAAACGGAAACGTGACCGTGGTTCACTGCACCTATGATCCGGAAACGAAATCCGGAAGCGGCTTTAACGCCCGCAAGGTAAAGGGAACGATCCACTGGGTTTATGCGCCGGAGGCCTTCCGCGCCACCGTGCGTCTGTATGAAAACATCATCGATGAGGAAAAGGGCGTCTACAATGAGGACGGCAGTCTGAACCTGAATCCCAATTCCCTCACGGTGAAGGAATGCTTCCTTGAGCCTTCTCTGAAGGATGCAAAGCCCTATGAGAGCTTCCAGTTCGTGCGGCAGGGCTTCTTCTGCGTGGACTATAAGGATTCCAGGCCGGGAGAACCGGTATTTAACCGCGTCGTTTCGCTGAAGAGCTCCTTTAAGCTTCCGAAGCAGTGAGCGTGAGTCGGCGCGGCGTACAGGCGCTTTAGCGGTGCAGAATGCCTGCCCGGAGCAGAAAGGCGTGAAATGAACGATCTGGCAATTCATCTGACGGATGAAAACGGAAAGCATCTGTATGAACAGATCTATGAGTATATTGCGGATGAAATCAGGGAGGGGAAGCTTCTTTCGGGAGAGAAGCTCCCCTCCACCCGTTCTCTGGCGGAGTATCTTCAGGTGGCGAGAAGCACGGTAGAGCTGGCTTATGACCAGCTCGCTTCGGAAGGGTATATCGAATCCGTTCCCTACAGGGGATATTATATCTGCAGGGTGGAGGAGCTGTACCGCATCGGGGCATCGGGAAGCGGGGAGCGGGAGTCCGCTTCCGGGAAAAACGGGCAGACCACAGGGCCACGAGAGAAAAAGAAGCCAGGACAGGGCGCGGGAAAATCCGGCGGAATGGAGGCGGATGGAACCGGAGGCGGTAAAAAGAGCGGCCTGTCGGACCGGGACAGGCGCTTTGACATCGATTTTTCCCCAAATGCCATCGATATGAACCGGTTCCCCTTCGGTACCTGGAGAAAGATCACCCGGGATATTTTAAGCGGGGACAGGAAGGAGCTGTTCGCCCTGGGAGAGCCGCGCGGCGATCTGGAGCTGAGAAGGACGGTCTGCCGTTATCTGCACGCCTCCCGAGGGGTGAATGCATCGCCGGAGCAGATCATCGTGGGGGCGGGAAACGATTATCTGCTCCTGCTCCTTCAGTACATTCTGGGGAGGGAGATTACGGCGGCATTTGAAAATCCTTCCTATCGGCGGGCCTTTCGGATTTTTTCCTCCTTTGCGGCAAGGACGGTTACCGTCCCTTCCGATGAAAGCGGTATCAGGGTGGACGGCCTGCTCTCAGTCGGCGCGAACGTGGCCTATGTGATGCCCTCCAGACAGTTCCCCACCGGAACCGTCATGCCCATCGGGCGCCGGACGGAGCTTCTGCGGTGGGCCTCTTCGGCAGAGGACCGGTATCTGGTGGAGGATGATTACGACAGCGAATTCCGCTATCGGGGAAAGCCGATTCCATCGCTTCAGTCCGCAGATACGGCGGGAAGGGTGATTTATATCGGCACCTTTTCCAAATCCGTTGCTCCGGCTATCCGCATCAGTTTCATGGTTCTTCCGGAGGGGCTGATGGAGGCCTATGAAAAAAACTGCAGTTTTTTTTCCTCCACCGTTTCCAGAATCGATCAGACCATTCTGAATGAATTCATCTTAAGCGGAGCCTTTGAACGGCACCTGAACCGGATGAGGAAGGCATACCGGGAAAAGCATGACCTGCTCCTGGAATGTCTGCAGCCGCTTCTGGACCGTTACCGGCTGTCCGGAGAATACGCGGGCCTGCACGTGCTGCTGACCTCCCGCGGACCCGCGCGCGAGGAAGAGCTTCTGGAACGGGCAGCGGCCTGCGGCGTGCGGATTTACGGGCTGAAAGAGGCGGCGTTAGCGCCTCTGGAGACGGAGTGCGCCACCGTGCTTTTGGGATATGGAGGACTGGACGGGGAAAAGATAAGAGAAGGCGTTTACAGACTGGACCGGGCCCTGTGAAGGGATGAAGCGCCAAAAGGCGGGAAAGGAGAGTCTATGGAGAGCGGAAACAGAGAAAAAAGAAAGCGGCAGGAAGGCGGAGAAAGGACTATGCAAAACGGCGGGAGAGAGCGGTCTGTCGATGCGCTTGTGGCCGGACAGAGAGCTTTTTTTGCGTCGGGAAGGACGAAAGAGGTGGGATTTCGGCTCGCAGCGCTCAGACGGCTGAAGGAGGGCATCAGGCGTTGGGAGAAGGAAATCACTGCGGCACTGTATCAGGATCTGCATAAGTCCCCTGCCGAAAGCTATATGACGGAGATCGGGATGGCGCTCGGGGAGATCGAGCATCTGCTGAAGCATACGAAGGAATATGCAAGGACCAGGAACGTTCCGGCGACACTTTCCCAGTTCCCGGCAAAATGCTGCGTGAAAAAGGAGCCTTACGGAGTGACTCTGGTCATGTCGCCCTGGAATTATCCCTTTCTGCTGTCCCTGGAGCCCGTGGCCGGGGCGATCGCGGCGGGCAACTGCTGCATCCTCAAGCCCTCGGCCTATGCGCCTGCGGTCTCCCGTCTGCTCCGGGATCTGATAGGAGAGCTGTTTCCGCCCTGCTATGTGGCCGTGACGGAAGGAGGAAGAGAGGCGAACGCCCGCCTGCTGGAACAGAAATTTGACTATATCTTCTTTACCGGAAGTGTGGAGGTGGGAAGACTTGTCATGAAAAAGGCGGCGGAGCATCTGACGCCGGTCACGCTGGAGCTGGGAGGAAAAAGTCCCTGCATCGTGGAGAAGGATGCGGATCTGAACCTGGCGGCGAAACGGATCGTGTTCGGAAAGTTTTTAAACAGCGGTCAGACCTGTGTGGCGCCGGATTACTGCCTGGTGCAGGAGGAGGTGCTGCGGCCCTTCCTTTCCTGCCTGGTCAGATGGATCAGGCGGTTCTGGGGAGAGCATCCGCTGGAGCGGCCGGATTATCCGCGCATGATCAATGAAAAGCATTTTGACCGGGTGATGGGGCTTCTGGCCGGGCAGAAGACGGTGACCGGCGGGAAAGGGCGCAGGAGCACGCTTCAGATCGCGCCCACCGTGCTCCGGGACGTATCTGCGGACGCTCCCGTGATGCAGGAGGAGATCTTCGGGCCGGTCCTTCCCGTCCTGTCCTACCGCACCCTGTCCGAGGCGGAGGCTTTCGTCGCAGCCAGACCCAGGCCCCTGGCTCTGTATCTGTTTACCCGGAACCGGAACACCGTCCGCAGAGTCACCGGAAAGCTTTCCTATGGGGGCGGCTGCGTGAACGATACCATCCTCCATCTGGCCTCGCCTCATATGGGCTTTGGCGGTGTGGGAGAGAGCGGCATGGGAAGCTATCACGGAAAGAAAAGCTTCGATACCTTTACCCATGAAAAGTCCATCGTGGAGCGCAGGAGCCGGCCGGATGTGCCGCTGCGCTATCCGCCTTATACGAGGGCGAAGGAAAAAATGCTGCACAGGATCAGACTTTTTTGAAAGGAAATGACAGCATGGAAAAATGCGCGCTTCTTTTTCAGGTTGAAGAGCAGAAGGTACAAAGGCTGCAGAAGGCGTTTTCCCGGCTGGGGATCGATGTAAAAAGAGTGGAGCCGGAGGAATACGGTCTTCCTTTAGGACTTCTGGCGGGCCTGCCGGGCAGCTTTCTGTTTGCGGCAGGACGTCCGGCCCCGTCCGTCTCTCCGGGGATGTCCGGAGGGACGGCTTCTGCGGGAGCTCAGGGAAGCTGCGGCCCGCAGGAGGCGGAACCGGAGGAGGAAATGCTGGTTTTTTCGGGGATCACCAGACAGGAGCTGGACCGGGCGCTGGACGCCATGCGCCGGACGGGTGTTTCCGGGATCGCTCTGAAGGCCATGCTCACAGAGACAAACCGTTTCTGGAATGCGAGGCAGCTCGTCTGGGAGCTGAGAAGGGAGCATGCGGCCATGCACGCTCAAAAGGGAATCGCAAACGATTGACATATCCGACAGGGGAAAAAAGGGGGAAATGTCGGAACGACAGGTGAAAAGAGCCGCATAAAACGGGGATTTTGCCTGGGGTTTTGTGCAAAATTCTATTTCTGTAAAAGTGACATATGAATATGTTCGGTAAAAGCACGAAACGTATGTTAACCGGTTGACATATCCCTTTTGGGATGCTATGATTTAAGCACAGTAAGGCGTGAGACAAAAAACGGAAAAAACCGGAGCTCATCCGCTGAGAACTCTTTTCCCCCTCCCTTTCATGTTTATAAAGGCGGTGCGGCATCGGTCCTCCGGGAATCAGGCCTGACTGTAGCAATACCCCTCCTGATATCTTTTCCCCAAAAGATATCATTACCATAAAGATGTCCTGTACCGGCCGGGTCCCCTCCCTAAATTCCCGGTACATGGCAGGTCATCTTAACCCCCTTCTTTTTTGAGTCCGCATGGGTCTCCCCCGACCCCTGCGGTCTTTTTTTTGAAAAAAGTATTGTGTTATACTTCCTGTTGTGGGCGGTTGGAAAAACCATATTTTATTCATGATGGGAGGATTTTATGATGAAACTCATTCCCCCTGGGAAAAGCGGCCTTCAGGTGTCTTTGGTAGCGGTGGGCTGCATGCGGCTTGGCGATGTGGAAGAAAAGGGGGCGGAAGCTTTTCTGGATGCGGCTCTGGAACTGGGCCGCAACATTTTTCTTACGTGCCGGTCATCAGGTGACCGGCACTGGCCGGCACCGTAACAGCCTTTTTTCGTTTCCCGCTTTTTCACAGGAATTAACATTGGAAATGTCAAGCGGTTGTGATATAATGGAAGCGCCTTAACTCAGGAAGAAATACAGACAGAATACAAGGCGCTGGAGGAAATCATGGCAACACTGAAGGATGTGGCGAGGGAGACCGGTCTTACGGTCAGTACGGTGTCCCGGGTGCTGAATAACAGAGGTTATATCAGCAAGGAGGCCAGGGAGAAGGTATATGAGGCGATGAAGAAGCTGAATTACCAGCCCAATGAGGTGGCGCGCTCCCTGTCCAAGCAGACCACAAACACGATCGGGGTAATTCTTCCCCACATTGACCATCCCTATTTTTCACGGCTTCTGAGCAGCCTGGAGACGGCCGCGTATTTGAATGAATACAAGCTGATGGTATTTAATTCCAATGACAGGGACGATAAGGAGGTCCGGTATCTGGAGATGTGCAGGGGGATCCGCGTGGCGGGCATCATCCTGTGCAGCGGCACCGTTCAGGTGCAGCGCTTTGAGGATCTTGGCGTGCCTCTGGTTACGATCGAACGCTTTCTGGAAAGCGGGACTGCGTCGATCGAGTGCGACAACCGGCAGGGAGGCAGGATGGTGGCCAGACATCTGGCCCAGAAAGGCTGCAGGACGGTAGCTTATCTGAGCGGAGAAAATGCGGAGCCCATGCCTGCGGATGAACGGGCGCTGGGCTTTTCGGAGGTCTGCCGCCAGGAAGGGATGAACTATCTGGACCTGGAGGAGCAAAAAACGGACGCGCTTTACGCTTCGTTGGACTATCACGAATATATTGAGCGGATCCTGGAGGAGCATCCGGAGATCGACGGAATTTTTGCCAGCAGCGACGTGATCGCCGCCCAGGTGATCCAGATCTGCAGAAAGAAGGGGATCCGCATTCCGGATCAGATCAAGCTGGTGGGCTTTGACGACAGCCTCATTTCCATGCTGACGAGCCCGGCGATCACGACGATCCGTCAGCCCATTCCGGAAATGGCTTCTCTCGCGGTCCAGACGATCCTGCGGGCTTCCAACAAGGAGATGGTACCGAGCAGGACCATCCTTCCGGTCTCACTCGTGGAACGGGAGACTACGTAAACGGCGCAGAGGATAAAAATCGGGCAGGTCCCTTTTGAAAAAGGGGCCTGCCCGTCTGTCATGGTGCGCAAGACGCATGCTTTTCCGTTTTTTTCTGCTGACATCAGTCCTGCGGTTCCTGCGTATGCACAGCCTCCTGGCTTTCTGCAGCCTCTTGGTTTTCCGCATCCCCGCCGTCTTCCTCAGAAGCCGCCGGCTGCTCCGCAGAAGGGGCAGAGTCCGCGGAACCGATGGTGGCGCTGATCTTCTGGCCCACCCTGCTGACGGCCTTTTCCGTCGCTTCCTTTACCCGGTTGATGGCGTTCTCCATCTGCTCATCCACGTTGGCGTATTCGTTGCTGTTTTTGATGCGGTCCACCGCGTCGTTGATCTTGCTGGTAACGGTGTTGAATTCTTCCGAGTTGCGCAGGCGGGTGACCGCTTCGTCCACCTTGCTGGTCACGTTTTCATATTCTTCTGAAGACCGGATCTTGTTTACGGTATCTTCCACCTTACCGGAAACGCTGGTGAAAAATTCGTCGGCCTTTTCCTTCGCCTTCTTCAGATCCAGAGATACATAGGAACGCCCCGTTCCCGAAGAAGCGGATTCTTCCCGGGTTTCTGCGCTCTCAGCTCCGGCGCTGTCCGTTTCCGCATCGTCCAGGTCTTCTTCATCAAACCTGTCGAAATCCTCATATTCGTCAAAATCATCCTCCGCGCCGTTTTTCTGAACGGTGGAGCCGTCTTTCTTCTTCAGGTAATACCAGGTGCCTGCTGCAGCCGCTCCCAGAACCGCCGCGGCGGTGAGCAGCCTTCCAAATCCATGTGATCTTCTGGCCATTGTCTTTCCCCTTTCCTTCAGGTGATTTTTTGCATCCATTCCGGTATCTCTGCCTCTGGAACCGTGATCATGGCCCCATTTATCTGTATTCTAATACTATTTTGAAGATTTGAAAAGAAATTATGTATAAAAAATGTATAAAGAGGTTACAGCTCAGCCTTCGGCCGAGCTGTAACGGCATCCGGCCATTCCAAGCGCTTCGCGATGGACGGATCGGCCATTCCGGACCGGATCGCCTGCGCTCTTGTACGGCTCCGCTTTCATATGGTATGATAAAGAAGGAAAAAAGAGAACGGAAGGCAGCCGGAAGGGAGGCGCTGCATGAACGAGAAATTTTTTGACCTTTCCAAGGAAAAGCAGGACAGGATTATCAATGCGGCCATGCGGGTATTTTCACAGAACGGATACCGCCATGCCGGGACGGACGAGGTGGTGAAGCGGGCCGGCATCAGCAAGGGCCTGCTGTTTCATTACTTTGAAAGCAAGCTGGGGCTGTATGTGTTCTTATATGATTATGCGGTCCGGTATATGCTGCTGGAACTGTCCGGCGATGAAAAGCAGACGGAAAACGGGCTGTTTGCTCGCCTTAGTCTGATCGAGGAGGCGTCCTTTCGTGCGTGCAGGCAGTATCCCTGGCTGAGGGCGTTTCTGGATAGCGTGCGAGAAGAAAACAGCCGGGAAGCGGCGGCAGCCGTCGCAAAGCAGAAGGAGCAGTATGAAAGAAAGCTTGCGGAAATGCTGAAGCAGGCGGATGTGCGCCTGCTTCGGCCGAAGGCCGGCCTGGAGAAGACCGTCCGCATTGTGGATTATACCCTCCGGGGGCTGACCAGAGAGCACTGCCGGCGGGAGGATTTTTCGCCGGAGGAGCTGTTCGGCGAGATCTTTTCTTACCTGAAGCTGCTGGAAGGGCTGTGCTCCGCTTAAGCAAAGCTATTTGTTCATCTTATACGGCGGATCCGCAGGATAGCCTCCCTTGAGCTTCTGCATGCCGCGCTGTACGGCGTCTCTGGAGGTTTTCCAGTCCGCCTCCTTGTTGCGGTAGTCGAATTTTTCGATGAGCCAGTCCACATCGGAGGACACGCGCTCCATGTTTTTTTCCATCAGGGAAAAGACCAGAGGGAAGAAGTCCTTTTTCTCCGCATCGGAAAGCTTCGCCTCCGCGCCGTTTAGGACATCGCGGAAATGGTGGAGACAGAAGCCCTTGCTTTTTTCCAGCTTTTCCCGGAAGGCGCTGTCATTTTTATAAAGATAGAAGAAGGTGTCCAGATAACGGGCGTATTCCTTTTTAAAATAATCGCAGATATAGCAGCTTTTTTCCTTTTCTGCGATCCAGGCGGAAACGGGATTCTCCCCGGAGGGCTTTCCCTTCAGCCGGTCTACCAGGGAGGTCTTTCCCGGCGTAAAGTGAGAAAACTGCTCCTTCATTTCCGCGATCAGCTTCTTATAGTGTGTCTTCAGGATCCACCCGTTTCCCAGGGTGTTTCCGTAGTCGTTCATTTTCTTATAATGCATGCGGCAGAAGCCGGCTTTGTCCGTAGCGTCCCTGGTATCGCTTTCCATGTAGGAGGCGCAGGAGCCGAGAACATAGTCCATAATGTCCTGCTCCACGTTGCGTTCAATGTAGCAGAACGGGCATTCGTCGTCCGCGTTCATCGCGTCGTTTAACGGTATGGTATACAGTTTTTCCTTCATTTTGCTTATCCCCTGTCCTTTTGCCGCTCTGCGGCATTCTTCTGAAAACGCCGGAACGCTTTCCCGTTCATTGTAGCCGATTTGAAAGGGAAATTCAAGGCCGGCATTTCCGGCAGGTGCTTCCGGAGATCCGGCGGCAGGCGTTCTCCGGCCGATGGAGGACGCCTGCCGGAAAAGGACAAAAAAGAATGCCGGATAAGGACAAAGAAGAAATCGTTGTATCGGCCGGCCTTTTGTGGTAGAATTGTAAAAATGTGTCGGAATCCCCGGATGCGGCCGGAGCGTCCGGCCTCCGGAGGCGCTGCTGAGGGAGGCTGTCCGTCTGCTGCGGGATGCCGGCATGACCTGTTGACAGATTGTTTTCACAATATGAGGAGGGAAATCCAATGGAAAACAAAAGAATCATTCAGGTGGATGAGAAGGTCCCGGTGAAGCTTCTCATTCCGCTGTCCATCCAGCACCTGCTGGCCATGTTCGGAGCCAGCATCCTGGTGCCCTTTGTGTTCGGCATCAACCCTGCCATCGTTCTGTTCATGAACGGCGTGGGCACCCTGCTGTTCATCGCGGTGACGAAGGGAAAGGCGCCTGCCTATCTGGGCTCCAGCTTCGCGTTCCTGGCACCTGCGGGGATCGTCATCAGCGAGATGGGATATGAGTATGCCCTGGGCGGCTTCGTCGTGGTCGGCTTCTGCGGCTGTATTCTGGCGGCGGTGATCTATAAATTCGGATCGGACTGGATCAATGTGGTCCTGCCTCCGGCGGCCATGGGACCGGTGGTGGCGCTGATCGGCCTGGAGCTGGCGGGAAGCGCCGCAGAAAATGCGGGCCTTCTGGATGAGACGATCCAGCCGGCAAACGTGATCGTTTTCTTCGTAACGCTGGGCGTGGCGGTATTCGGCTCCATCATCTTCCGCGGCTTCCTTTCGGTCATCCCGATCCTGATCGCCGTGGTTGCGGGATATGTGGCTGCCGTTTTATGCGGCATTGTGGATTTTGCGGAGGTCGCCGCAGCTCCCTTTTTCTCCCTGCCGAATTTTCAGCTTGCAAAATTCAACCTGCAGGCGATCCTGACCATCCTTCCGGTTATCCTGGTCATCACCTCCGAGCATATCGGACATCAGGTGGTCACCAGCAAGATCGTGGG
>DWWH01000027.1 GCA_019119815.1 Candidatus Eisenbergiella intestinipullorum
GCGGCGCAGCAGGACCTTCAGAAGATCATCCAGGAAACCGATCAGCCCGAAGCCCAGCGTCAGCAGGAGCACCGGCAGGATCTGAGGATAATCCTTCACATAAAAAAGGGAGGAAACCACCACCGCGGACAGGATCAGGATCCCGCCCATGGTGGGGGTGCCGTTTTTCTTCAAATGGCTTCTGGGCCCTTCTTCCCTGACGGTCTGCCCAGCCTTGAGTCTCTTTAGAAAAGGGATGATCACCGGTCCCAGCGATACGCTCACGAAAAAGGAGATCAGGACCGGCAGATATATGGATAAACTCATCTGCCCTTTCCTTTCACCGCTTCCGGCCTGCGCCGTCCAGTCCGTCCGCGCTGTTATACATTATAATCCAGGTTTTCCAAATAAGGAAGGATATTTTCAAAGAGCTGGCGCACCACCGGAGCGGCAACCTGGCCGCCGTAATAGGTTCCCTGCGGGTTCGTGATGATCGCCAGGGCGAGCACCTTCGGGTCGTCCGCCGGAGCGAAGCCCAGAAAGGATGCGATATAGCGGCCCGTTCCTCTGGGAAGGGTCTGGCTGGTAGCCGTCTTTCCGCCCACCCGGTATCCCTCCACATAACCGTTGTGTCCGCCGCCGTTTTCCACCACCTGCTCCAGCATATACCGCAGCTTTTCCACCGTATCTTCGGATACCACGCCTTCCTCTGCCGGATATGCAAAACGCCGGGTTTCCTCTCCGTCCGCATTCACGGTTTTCACCCCGAAATGGGGTGTAACCGCCGTTCCTCCGTTGATCAGAGAGGAGATCGTCGCGGCGAGCCGGATGGGCGTGACCTGAAAGGACTGGCCGAAGGAAATGGTCGCAAGCTCCACCGCTCCGATGTCCTCCTGCCTGTGCATGATCGTCCCCGCCTCACCCGGCAGGTCCACACCCGTTTTTTCCAGCAGATTAAACTGTTCAAAATAGCGGTAAAAATTCTGTGCGCCCAGTCTCAGTCCCACGGTCACAAACACCGGGTTGCAGGAATTCATGGTGGCCTGTACGAAGGTCTGCGTACCGTGCCCGGTCACCTTGTGGCAGCGGATCCTGCGGTCCTCCACCATCACATAGCCGGGACAATTGAAGGTATCTTCCATGGTCACCGCTCCTTCCTCCAGCGCTGCGGCCGCAGTGATGGTCTTAAAGACCGATCCCGGCTCATAGGTATCGCTGATGCAGGGATTGCGCCACATCTGATTCAGCATATCCTGTCTTTCCTGCTCTGACAGCCCAGTGCTGTCCGTGCCCTCCGGCAGGCTGAAGGGATCGTTCAGATCGAATTCCGGCACGTTCACCATCGCCAGGATCTCTCCGTTGTCCGGCTTCATCACCAGGATGGAAACACTTTCCGCTTCCTTTGCTTCCATCACCTGCTGTGCGAGCTGGGTGGCATACTGCTGAATATTGATGTCCATGCTGATGTACAGATCCTCTCCGTCCACTGGTTCCAGACGGGATTCTCCCTTTTCGTCCACTTCGATCCCTCTGGCGTCCGTCACTGTCAGGATGGTGCCCGGCTCGCCCTGCAGATATTCTTCATATTTCACCTCCAGACCGACGATCCCCTGATTGTCTGCTCCCGTAAATCCCAGCACCCGGGAAGCCAGGCTGTCATAGGGATAATAACGCTTATAATCCTCATCCACCTTCACGCCGTCCAGCCCGAATGAGCGGATCGCGTCTCCGGTTTCCTTATCCACATTGCTTTTGATCCGTTCGATGGCGGAATATTTTTCCACACGCTTCCGGACCTCTTCCTCCTCAAGGCCAAGCTCCCGCGAAAGGACCTCCACCACCGCCTCCGGGTCTGTGATCTGATTGTGAATGACGGAAACCGTACAGACCGTGCGGTTATCCGCAAGTACATTCCCAGAGGCATCCAGGATCCTTCCTCTCTTCGCCTTGATGCTCCTTTCCCTCTGGTGCAGCCTGTCGGCTGCCTCCGAATAATAGGCAGAGCTGCAGACCATCAGATATACCAGTCTTCCGGAAAGCCCGAAGAAGGCGGCAAGGCAGATCACAAAGGCCCAAAACGTTTTCTTTCTGTGGAAGGTTTTGTGCTTTTCCTCCATCGGAAAACCTCATAAAGCGGTATTGATACAATCTATTACCGGATTTATGAGGTTATTCGCTTTTATGTTCTCTTTTGCCGGCACAGCCTCAGAACGGGGAGTCGCCCTCGTCCGCCTCTCCCAGAGGCAGACTGGGTTCGGGAAGTCCCAGCTCCACGTTTCCGATCACCTCGCCCGTCTCCGGATCCACCCGGGTCCCGTCAGGCAGAACACCCTCGCCTGTCTCCGGGTCGATGGTAATGTCGTCCTCGGTATATCCGCCGTTGTCCTCCTGACCCTCTCCGACGCTGTCCGTGTCGGATCCGTCCGTCCCGTTCTGACCGCTTCCGGCATCGTCCGCCCCGCCGTCTCCGCTTCCCGCAGTCCCTTCTCCGGTATCGTCCGTTCCGCTTCCCGCAGTCCCTTCTCCGGTATCGTCTGTTCCGCTTCCCGCGGTTCCTTCCTGCATACCGTCTGTTCCGCTTCCTTCCGCCCCTTCATCGCCGGCGTCCGTCTGGTTTCCGCTCACATCATTTCCGCTCACCAGCTCCTGCTGGTAGGCAATCTGTGCTTCCTCCAGCTCCTGCTGTTCTTCTTCACTCAAAGGTTCGGTCATGAAAATGTCCAGATAGGGAAGTACCTCGGTCAGGATGCTGCGCACGATCCTGGTGGCGTATTTGGCATCGTCCTGGTTCTCCGCGTTCGGCCGGTCCACCACCACATAGATAGCGATCTGAGGGTCGTCCGCAGGTGCATAGCCCATAAAGGAGACCACGTATTCGTTGTTTCCTCTGGGCTGGGTCTCTGCGGTTCCCGTCTTGCCGCCGATCAGATAGCCCGCCGGTCTCGCCGTATGTCCCGTTCCATGTTCTCCGATCACCACCTGCAGACAGTAATCCCGGATCTTCGCAGACGTCTCCTCGGAGATCACCTGCTTCAGCAGCCTGGGCTCGATGTTTTTCACCACAGAGCCGTCTGAGGAAGTGATCTGGCTCACCATGTGGGGCTCGTAATAATAGCCGCCGTTGATCAGGGCGCAGAAGCCGGTGATCATCTGGATCATGGTCACATTGAAGCCCTGTCCGAAGGTGGTGGTGGCCAGCTCCACCGGGCCCATGGTATCTTCCGTGAACACCAGCGAGGCCGTCCGCGCCTCTCCCGCCAGGTCAATGTTGGTCTTCAGACCGAAATTGAACTCCTCCATATATTTTAAGAGGGTGGTCTTTCCGATGGCCTGTCCCATCTTCATCAGTGCCACATTGCAGGAGCGTTCGATGGCCTGGGAGATGGTCAGCACACCATCGCCGTATACATTGTGGCATTTGATGGGCTTCTGTCCCTCCGCCACCACCAGACTTCCGCCGCAGTCATAGGTCTCATTTCCGGTCAGCGCCCCGCTTTCCAGCCCGGCGGCCGCCGTAAAGGGCTTCATGGTGGAACCGGGTTCATAGGTATTGGAGATACAATAATTTCTCCACAGATAATTAAGCTGCCGATACAGGTCTTCATCGTCCATGCCGGCGAGTACAGCCTCGTTGATGACATCGGAAAGCACCGTGCCGTCGGCATCCACCACATTCTGTCCGATCAGAGCATCGGTGTTGCGCGGATCGTTCAGATCGAACCCGGGATAGCTCGCCATGGCGAGCACTTCTCCGCTGTCCACATCCATGATGACGCAGCCCACGTTTCTCGCGCCGTTTCCTTCCCGTACGGCATCCTTATAGGTATCGTTGAATTCCTGCAGCTTCCTTTCCACGATGCTCTGGATGTTCACATCCAGCGTGCTCACCAGGTTCTGTCCGTCCACGGCAGCCTTGGTCGTTCGCTCCAGATTGGCGTCGTCGTTCATATAGCCATATTCCCGGCCATTGGTGCCGCTGAGCACGTCGTTGTAATATTCCTCCAGCCCGTAGCTCCCCACATTGTCGCTGCTGGTAAAGCCGATCACATCGCTGGCAAGGGAGCCGAGCGGATAGCTTCTGCGGTATTCCTCCTCGAACCATACGCCCTGGATATATTTTCCCGTTTCCTCATCCGCTTCCATCTCCTGAAACGGAGCGATCTCCTCATAGGTGAGCTGTTTCGCCAGCACATAGTACTGGGAATCCGGATTCTTTTCGTTATAGCTACGGATCTCTCCCTCATCCAGGCCGAAGCACTGGGTGAGCGCGGAGATCGTAGCGTCCACGTATTCCTCCTTCTCGTTCATCACCTTGCAGTCCAGGATCAGGTTATATACCTTTTCGCTCACCGCAAGCTTCGTGCCCTTTCGGTCCGTGATCTCTCCTCTCTTATAGGGAAGGGTGCGGCTGGAATACTGCTGCTGGGAGAGGACCTGCTTTTCATACCGCTCTCCGTCGTCCCGGTTGATCAGGAACAGCCGGGCGCTTAACCCGGTAAAAGCCAGCAGTACACACAGAAACAGTACCACCAGCTTTTTCTGCATTTTTGTCGTAAATCTGTTGTTGCGTCTTTCTTTTCTTTCTTTCTCCAAAATCTTCCTCCGGGCGGGATCACTGATCGATGTCCGCAACCTGCCTTACATAGTCGTTTCCTTCGTCCGGGACGGTCACGATCTGATCTTCATCCGGATATACCATTCCGAGCTCGGTGATGGCGATCCTACGGATCTCATTCAGATCTATGGAGCTTTCAATCCTGCTGTACTCCTCGTCGTTCGCAGTCTTTAAGCTGTTCAGGGTACTTTCCATCGTCGCGATCCGCTTTACGCTCGCCGTGATCTCCGACTGCAGACGGATATAGCCGATCAGTACACAGCCGGCCACAAGCAGCGAAACGGTCAGAAACAGGACGTAGCCGAAATTCATGTAGATCGCCCGGTCCCGGTTCTTCTTCACCGCATGGCTCAGTTCCTCCGGGCGGCGCGGCCTCTGAAGCTCTGTCACCACATCGAGCTGTCTTGCCGTATTTCCGTCTGTCATCCTGCCATAGGCACTGCGGCCTCCGGTTCTTCCATATTCTCTTCTTCCGGTTCTTTCCTGTCCGCTTCTGCGTGTTCTCTGTACATTCTGTGCCATGGCTATTCTCCCTGCTTTTCAAAAATTCTCAGCTTTGCGCTCTTGGAACGGGGGTTCTCCTCCATCTCCTCAGCTGAGGGAAGGATGGGTTTTCTCGTGATCACTCTGCCCGCGGGCTTTTTCCCGCATACACAGACCGGGAAATCCGGCGGACAGGTGCAAGGGTTTTCATTTCTGCGGAATGCCGTCTTCACGATCCTGTCTTCCAGGGAATGGAAGGTGATGATGCAGATCCTCCCTCCCGGATTCAGGAGCTCAATGAAGCCGTCGATGGAGTCCTTCAGGACCTCCAGCTCCCGGTTGCATTCAATGCGCAGCGCCTGAAACGTGCGCTTGGACGGATGCCCGCCCTTCTTCTGTATCTTTGCCGGGATCGCTGCAGCGATCAGCTCATTGAGCTGCCCCGTCGTCTCGATGGGTCCGGTCTTTCTTGCCTGAACGATATGCTTTGCGATATTCCTGGCAAAGGGATCTTCCCCGTAATCCCGGATCACCCGATAAAGTTCGTTCTCCGGATAATCATTTACGATCTCCCTTGCCGTAAGAGTCTGCCGGGTATCCATCCGCATATCCAGCGGAGCATCATAACGATAGGAAAACCCGCGCTGCGCGTTGTCCAGCTGATAAGAGGAAACGCCCAGATCCAGGACGACGCCGTCCACTCCCGAAAAGCCAAGCGAGCGAACCGCCTCCGCCGCGTTGCAGTAATTATCCCTCACAAGAGTGAACTGCTTTCCTTCTTCTCCGAATCCGGAAAGCCGTTTTCCCGCTGCCGCAAGGGCCTCCGCATCCTGATCGATGCCGATCAAATGTCCGCCTTTCAGGCGCCGAAGGATCTCGCTGCTGTGACCTCCTCCGCCCAGCGTCCCGTCCAGATAGACGCCGTCCGGCTTCACCTTCAGTCCTTCAATTGTCTCCTCCAGCAGTACCGATCTGTGCCTGAATTCCATTCCGGCCGCATCCTTTCCGCTTCAGATTCCAAGCCCCAGCTCGGACATACGCTCTGCAATATCCTCTACGGCTTCCTCTTCGTCTTCCTGCAGGGCCTCCCATTTCTCCCGGCTCCAGATCTCGATGCGGCTGGCCACACCGACCATGACCACATCCTTTATCAGTCCGGCGAATTCCCGGAGATTGCCCGGGATCAGGATCCTGCCCTGCTTGTCCACCTCCACCTGGGCGGCTCCTGCCAGAAAAAATCTGGCGAACTGACGGTTGTCCTTCCGGCTCAGCGGGAGGGCCTTCAGCTTTTCTTCAAAGGCGTTCCATTCCTGATTGTCATACGCAAATAAGCAGCCATCCAACCCCTTTGTGATCACAAATTCTTCCCCAAGACTGTCTCTGAATTTGGAGGGTATGATCAGCCTGCCCTTCGCGTCGATCGTATGATTGTATTCACCCATGAACATGACAATCACCGCCTTAAAAGCAGCGGAAGCTTTCCGGAGAATTTTCCCACTTCAAACCACTTTCATCCACTTTCCGCCACTTTTATATCAATTTTAGTATAAGTCAGGGCATTTTGCAAGCAAAAACCGGGGATTTGCAAAAAAAGAAAGCCCTTTCCATACATCCGTACGGAAAAAAGCTTTCTTTCGCTCATTTTTTTCTGTTGTTTTCTGACGCCTCCGCTTTCGGGATCAGACGTTGAACCGGAACAGGATCGTATCTCCGTCCTGGACCACATAGTCCTTTCCTTCCATACGCACAAGACCCTTCTCTCTTGCGGCCGCAAGAGATCCCTGCTCCAGCAGATCCTTGTAATTTACCACCTCAGCCTTGATGAAGCCGCGTTCAAAGTCGCTGTGGATCTTGCCCGCAGCCTGAGGCGCCTTCGTTCCCCGCTTAATGGTCCACGCTCTCGTCTCATCTTCTCCGGAAGTCAGAAAGCTGATCAGCCCCAGCAGATGGTAGCTGGCCTTTACCAGCTTGTCCAGACCCGACTCCTTCAGTCCCAGATCCTCCAGGAACATAGCCTTCTCATCGTCGTCCAGCTCGGAGATCTCCTCCTCGATCTGCGCACAGATGACGAATACCTCGCTTCCGTTTTCTGACGCATACTTCCGGACAGCCTGCACCCCTGCGTTGGAAGCGCCGTCATCGGAGAGATCGTCCTCTCCCACATTTGCCGCATAGATCACCGGCTTCGCGGTCAGCAGGTTCAGGGAAGCGAAAATAGCCTCCTCATCCTCGTCTGCGGGCTGGAATCTGGCAGCCAAGGCGCCGGTCTCCAGAAGCTCCTTCACCCGCTGCAGAAGATCGGCCTCCTTCGCCAGAGTTTTATCCATCCTGGCCTGTTTTCCCACCTTGGCGATCCTTCTCTCCAGGATCTCGATGTCAGAAAAGATCAGCTCCAGATTGATGGTCTCGATGTCACGGAGCGGATCGATGCTGCCGTCCACATGCACCACGTTGGGGTCCTCAAAGCAGCGCACCACATGAACGATGGCATCCACCTCACGGATGTTGCTCAAAAACTGGTTTCCCAGTCCCTCTCCTTTGGAAGCTCCCTTGACCAGTCCGGCAATATCCACGAATTCAATCACGGCGGGCGTCACCTTTTTGGAATGATACAGATCCCCCAGAAGCTTCAGCCGTTCGTCCGGAACGGACACAATCCCCACGTTGGGGTCGATGGTGCAGAAGGGGTAGTTTGCAGATTCCGCTCCCGCTTTGGTCAGGGAATTGAACAGCGTGCTCTTTCCCACATTCGGCAGACCGACGATTCCTAATTTCATCTCTATCTTTACCTGTCCGGAAAGCCCTGATTTTACGGGCTTTCTGCCTTTCTATGTATTTTGTTTACACCTTTTTTACGCCCTTTTGCGCCCATCGGGGCAATTCAAGGACAGCTCAGTATTTTTTTCTGTCCTTCAGCTCCGCATAAAGCTGACAGTAATTTTCATACCTGCTTTCGCTGATCTCCCCGCGCTCCAGAGCCGCCTTCACGCCGCAGCCGGGCTCGCTGATATGCGCGCAGCCGGTAAAGCGGCATTGAGGCTCCCATTTCACAAATTCCGGAAAATACCGGTCCAGCTCCTCCTTTTCCATTCCAAAAAGCTCAATGGAGCTGAATCCCGGCGTATCCACGATCCAGGTTCCGGGACGGATGCGGATCAGCTCCGAATGCCTGGTGGTATGCCGCCCTCTTTCAATACGGCTGATCTCTCCCGTCTGCATGGACACACCGTCCTGCAGCGTGTTGATGAGCGAGGACTTTCCCACGCCGCTGGGCCCTGCCACCGTGGTTGTCCGGCCTTCCAGGAGCCGCCGGAGACCGGACAGCCCCTCCTGTGTGGCCGCGCTGGTAAAGACCACCGGATAGCCCGTGGAACGGTAGCTTTCGGCAAGCGTCCGGCAGGTTTCTTCATCCGCCAGATCCTTTTTATTGAAGCAGATGCAGCAGGCTATGCCCTGCTGCTCCATGGTGACGAGGAAGCGGTCCATCAGGTTCAGATTCGGCCGGGGGCTGACTGCTGCCATGATGATCAGCGCCTGATCCACGTTCGCCACCGCCGGGCGGATGAGCTGACTGCTGCGCGGCAGAAGCTGACGCACATTGCCTTCCTTTTCTTCCTCATTGATGATGTCAAACTCCACATAGTCGCCGGGGAGGGGCTTCTTCCCATCCCTGCGGAAGATCCCCTTTGCCCGGCATTCATACAGGACCTCCCTGTCCTGCTCCTTTAAGGACGTTATGCCGGACGTTCCTCCGTTTCCTTCCGCTCCGCCGGGAGCAGGAGCGACATAATAAAAACCGGCAATCCCTCTGATTATTCTTCCTCTCATGTCCCAGAATCGTTCCTGATAAATGTGATCGGCCTGTTGATGGTTCTCTGTTCCGAAGTTCCCGGCACGGTGGTAACCTCTCCGGTCGCAGGGTCTGTGACCGTGGTGGACTCCGTGCTGACGGTATAGATGAGCGTCAGGGTGCCGGTGGGCTCACTGATGTTCAGCAGATTCACCGGATACGGGAAGGACGTAACAGCCGTTCGGTAGATCTCCGCTCCGCTGGCCGTTGTGAGCACGATCACGCATTGCGTTCCCTCCACATAGGCCGGATCCTCCAGGGCAGGACTTTCAATGTTCTCCACATACATATAAGTGGCCGCCGGGCCTGTGCTGACATAAATGCTGATGGCCGTTCCCGGCTCTACCTGCGTTCCGATGGAGTAGCTGAGGCCGATCACCTTTCCGACCATGGTCTCGTCATCGTCGCTGACCTCCTCCACCTTGCCGACCAGGCCCACTGCCTCCAGCGTGGCCTGTGCTTCATCCGGCAGCATGCCCAGCACATCCGGTACCGCCACCTTGCTGTCCTGCGGCCCCTGGCTGATGGTGATGGTCACGGTGCTCCCCCGCTCCGCCTTGGTTCCGCCCTCCGGACTCTGGCTCATCACGTTCCCTTCCGGAACGGTTTCCGAATAGCCTTCCTTTCTCTCCGTCTGGAAGCCCTCCGCCTCCAGCTCGGAAACTGCTTCTGCCAGGCTCTTGTTCATCGTGTCCGGAACCGTGACTCCGCCCTCTGATTTTCCGCTCACGGTGAGCGTGACCGCATCGCCCCTGGAAAGCTGTGTTCCCGGCTCCACGCTGGCGCTGATCACCTGCCCCTCCGGCGTATCGCCGCTCTCCTCATAAGCAACCGTCACATCCAGCCCCAGGCCCAGATCATCCAGAGCCTTCAGAGCCTCCTCTTCCGTCATTCCGGCGACCGCGACCATCTGGGAGCCGCCTCCCTCCTGAGAAGAAGGGAAACGGAACAGACCGATCGCACGTCCCACCAGGAAAATGACGATACAACCGATCAGGACCGCCCCGGCAACGGCAAGGATGGTGGTGAAGCGCTCCATCCGGGATTCATACTCCTCCTCATCCTCCTCGTCCAGAATCTCAGTCTCAAAGTCGGACCTTCTCTTCTTTCCGCCCTTTTGCGGCTGGACGGGCGGTCTGGCGGAATTCTTCTTCAACCGGATCTCCTCCGTATGCGAGCTCTTTCTGGACTGCTTTTTGATCTCGTTCATGTCGTCCCGGCTCACCTTGCGGGTAGCCGCGTTCGCATCCGTGTCGATGACCTTTACAAAATTCTCGTCGGGTGCGACCAGCGATCTTTTCAGATCCTCGATCAGGGCTCCCACGCTCTGATAGCGTCTGTCCGGGCTCTTCTGGGTACACTTGAGCACGATTTGCTCCACGCTCACCGGGATCTCCGGCACAAAATCCCTGGGAGACGGCATGGGCTCCTGAATCTGCTTGATGGCAATGGCCACCGTTGTGTCTCCATTAAAAGGCACGCGTCCGGTGAGCATTTCAAACAGAGTGATGCCCATGGAGTAAATGTCGCTTCTCTCATCGCTGTAGCCGCCTCTGGCCTGCTCGGGTGAGGTATAGTGGACGCTTCCCATCACATTGGAGGTGATGGTATTGCTGGTCGCGGCCTTCGCGATGCCGAAATCCGTTACCTTGACTTTTCCTTCTTTTGAAATAATGATGTTCTGAGGCTTGATGTCACGGTGTATGATGTGATTATTGTGCGCTGCTTCAAGGCCCATGCATGCCTGGATGGCAATGCTGACCGCTTCTTTTACGGAAAGACGTGCCTTTTTTTCGATGTATTTTTTCAGAGTGATCCCTTCTACCAGCTCCATCACGATATAATGGACACCCGCATCCTCGCCCACATCATACACATTCACGATATTGGGGTGCATCAGGCTCGCTGCCGCCTGGGCTTCCACTCTGAACTTGGAAACGAAATTTGTGTTTTCACTGAATTCCTGCTTCAGCACCTTCACCGCCACAAAGCGGTTCAGCTTATGGTCTTTTGCCTTGTAGACATCCGACATCCCCCCGGTTCCTATTTTTTCCAGGATCTCGTATCTGTCTCCCAGCATCATTCCAATTTTAATCATTCCATTCCTCCAGCAAAACCTGCCATTTATGTGAACGGGTCAATCACGATGACCGCGATGTTGTCCCTGCCGCCATTGTCATTCGCCGCCTGCACCAGCGCCTGAGCCGCGCTGCGGACATCCCTCTTTTTGTCAATGATCCGTCTGATCTGCTCATCTTCCAGCATATCGGTCAGTCCGTCGGAGCACAGGAGCACCCTGTCCCCCGGCTTCAGCGTCCTTCTGAAGCAGTCCACCCGAAGCTCCCGCTCCAGGCCGACGGCCCGGGTAATGATATTTTTATTGGGATGGACTCTGGCCTCTTCTCTGTTGATCCCGCCGAATCTGACCATCTCCTGAACCAGAGAATGATCCTCGGTCACCTGCTCGATGGAATCACTGTGGATCACATACAGCCTGCTGTCCCCCACATTTGCCGCGGTCAGAACGGTTCCCTGCACACAGGCCGCGACCACGGTGGTGCCCATTCCGGAAAAGCGCTCATCCTCTCCCGCCCGCTGCGCGATCACGTCGTTGGCCCGGCGGATCGCCTTTGTCAGGATCTGCTGCGCATCCTCCCCGCCGCATTCCCCGGCCTCCCTGAGGATCGTTTCCACCGCACAGCTGGAGGCATAGCCTCCTGCCCGGTGGCCGCCCATACCGTCTGCCACCAGAAAAATGTTCGGCAGCTTCCCCACAGGCTCCAGCGAGGTATACAGATGATCCTGATTCAGTTGTCTTTTTTTCCCAATATCCGTTAAGGAAAACGCTTTCACTCCGTTAAACCGCACCTTTCTTCAGCTTATAAATAGCCTTTGCACATTTTAGCATAATAATGCCAAAAGAACAAGTCTGCGGTTTGTCGCAAAACCGCTCCGAAATCCTTATTTTTCTCTTTTTCATGGATATGCAGTCATAAAAACAGTTCCGGTCGGGTTTAAAAATACCCCTCCCGGAACTGCTTATCATTTTCAGGCGATACCTATTCTCCTTGATGTACGATCCTGGAGAGCGAGCATTTTCTGCATCAGCTTCCAGATCATTTCCTGCTTCACTTCTTTTTTGTCGTCCGCATTCCACAGATTATGCCGTTCTTCCCGATCCTCCCTGCGGTCAAACAGCTCTCCATAGATTCTGTCACTGTAAACAGTGATTTTATACTCTTCCGTGATCAATGTCCTCAGAAAAACTCCCCTGATGTCATCATCATCTTCCACCAGAATGCTCTCTTGTACCCGATCCTTCCTTCCCGTCAGCAGCGGCACCAGTGACTTTCCCGGAAGCGGAGACCCCGGATAAAGCACCTTGCCTTCAAAAGGCCCCTCCCAGGGCTTCACCGGCCCGGACGGATAGGAAATCTTTGCCAGGTCCAATATCGTCGGCATAAAATCCAGTATGGAAACCAATGCCCCTGTTTTGGCTTTCTCTTGAAAATGTCCCGGCCATGACATGATCAGCGGAATATGTAAAAGGCCATCATAATGAAAAGGTCCCTTACAATACATTCCATGATCTCCCATCAGTTCTCCATGGTCCGCCAGGAAGATCACGACTGTATTCTCCCTCTTCCCGGAATGTTCCAGGTAATTCATCACCTTTCCGATACAGTCATCCACATGCTGTACCATTCCCCACGCAAGAGCCTTCGTTTCCCGGATCTGCTCCAGATTATATTCACAGGGGCCTCCGTCTATCGATGTCTCACCCCGCTTTTTATAATATTCCGCATGGTACAGCTCATTCATTTCTTTTCTGTCATCATCCCAGGCGATCGGATCCGGCATATCCTCCGGGCGATAACTGTTGCAGTACGGTTCAGGAGGGCCAAACGGAAAATGCGGATCCGGGAAGGAACACCAGATAAAAAATGGTTTATCCTCAGGAATATTTGCAAGCTCTTCTATCGTATGTTCCGCAATCCATTCATTATAGTGGTGTTCCAGAGGCAGAGTGGAATAATAATTGTCTTCCTTTCCGGTCGTCTGTCTGGATGATTTTTTGGTCCGAAGCGCCGTATATTCTTCCGGATATTCTTTCTTCAGCCACTGCATATATTCTCCAAAGCAGTAATTTCCGTGTCCTCCCAAAAAGTGTATGCTATCCAGTCCCCACATTCCTTCCGGAAGCTTTGTACACTTTTCTTCATTCCATACTGTCTCACATTCCGGCAGAAGCTTTGGATCATATTCCGTAATATTTTTATTTCCTCTTTCCGGAGACATATGCCAGGCTTTCAGGTGAATTTTCCCTATGGAAGCCGTGTAATACCCGTTGTCGTGCAGGATCTGCGGCAGTACCGGATATTTATCATCCAGATCCACACCATTTGTTCTTGCGCTGTGCACGCTGGAAGGAAGTCCCGTCCACATGGTTGCCCGGGACGGCATACAGAGCGGAGTATTGCAGTACGCCTGTTCAAACATCACTCCCTGCTTTGCAATGTCATCAATATGCGGTGTCCTCAGAATCGTATTTCCCATACAGGACAGCCAGTCAGCTCTGTGCTGGTCCGTAACAAAAACCAGAAAATTAGGTTTCATATCCTCCTCCATTTTTACATGTCCTTCGGATCATCCGATCGTTGCCTTGGAAATATAAGCGTCATATCCTTCCTGTTCCAGTGCAATGATCTCTTCCATTCCCATAGAGCGGATCGTTTCACGGAAAGTTTCAAAATGATCCAGAGGCTCTGCCCCCGTAATGAATTTCAATGTCATCTCATCTACATAGGTGTAGATAGGCGTTGCTACCTCTGCCAGTGTCTGCTGGTCCTCTTCATCCAGCTGGAACGGAGGAAGCTGCAGAGAGCTGTCAGATTTATCGTCCTCAGACCACATCAAACGACTGTTCAGCGCACCTTCACTTTTCAACAGATTGGCATGCACTTCCACATCAGGGTAGGTATATTTGGGAGCAAAATGCAGCTTATAAATATAACTTGCCTCCTCTGTTCCAAACTCGTTATTCAACATGGTATCATTATATACTCTCTTATCTCCCTGCCAGTCCCAGTTCAGGCCTTCTACTCCCCAATTATATAGCTCGATTCCTTCCTCGGTATATCCATAATTCAGGAACTTCATAGCCGCTTCCACATTTTCGCAGTCTTTGCTTATCACTACTGTTGTCTCATTATATTTCATTCTCGGCCAGGTGTCGCAGTCATCCCAGTGCAGTTCCTGTCCCTCATACAGTCTGGGATAAGGAGCCGATACCACAGGGATGCCCTGTACCTCACCACGATTATAGCACGCGACAATAGGGGATAAATAGGTGCCGATCTGTCCGCTGTCAAACAGGGTGTCCGCTTCCGTTCCTTTAATGCTGGAAAAGTCTTTGGAAATATATCCCTTTTCGTACCAGCTGTTCAGGAGAGTCAGATAATCCTTATAGGCGTCCTCCAGTGGAGCAAATTTTACAATGCCGTCCTGCTGATAAAAGCGGGTTGTGGTATTCATGTACATATCGTACATTCCCATAAGCTGTACCTCATACCCCGTGGAATCCAGCAGATAGGGCGTGATTCCCTTTTCCAGCATCTTATCGAACATTTCCTCAAATTCCGGTATGGTCTGCGGAATTTCACATCCCATTTCATCCAGAAGATCCTGATTCAGGATCCATCTGCGGAACGGAGGATCCCCTACCGGCTTATAGCCATTAAAGGAAACAATATGTCCTTCATTGTCCGTTGACTCCCTATAGAATTCCTCATCTTCCGTCAGCATCTTATAATAATCCGGCGCATATTCCGGCACCAGCTCCGTAATATCCTGAAATACGCCGTCTCTCATTCCCTGAAATTCTCCGCCGGTATAATGGTCCGCATAGGCAATGATGTCAGGCAGTTCATCTCCCAGAAACAGCAGATTGAATTCCTCCTGCTCCTGTCCGATTGCAGGATGGATAAATTCAACCTGAATCCCCAGCCGTTTCATTGCTTCCTGATATGCGGTATTCTCATTGTAGCTCGTGATGTACTTGGATGCACCTGAATGCATTGGCACCCAGTAGGTCAGTGTTACCGCCTCTCCGCTCTCTTCTGAAGCGGCCTGCCCTTCAGCTTCATTTCCTGCTTTCTGTGTCTCCTGTGTTCCCCCTGCCCCCGTGCACGCAGTGAGTCCCATCATTGTCACTGCGAGCAGAAAACTGATTACCTTTTTCCTAGTCATGATATTCCTCCTTTACTCTTTTACTGATCCCATCATCACGCCAGCCATGAAGTACTTTTGTGCGAAGGGATAAATAAACAAAATGGGTACGGTAGATACTACTATGGTTGCATATTTTACAACCTCCTGAAGGAACATGGCATCTGTGTCTGCCATGATATTTCCGCTGGTAGAATTGGAAATCAGGATTTCTCTCATGATCAGCTGCAGAGGATATTTCGATCTGTCGTTCAGATAGATCATCGCATTAAACCAGGAACTCCAGTGTGCAACTGCATAGAACAGAATCATGACCGCGACGGTTGCCTTGGACAGAGGAAGGAAGATCCTTCCGAGTATCACGAAATCATTCGCTCCATCCAGTCGGGCCGATTCCTCCAGACTGACCGGTACGGACTGGAATGATGTTTTCATAACGATCAGGTTCCAGGTGGAAATTGCCCCCGGAAGCAGCAGGGCCCATACGGAATCGTACATTCCAAGTCCTTTTACCAGCAAAAAATTAGGCACCAGCCCGGCGTTGAAATACATGGTAAAAACAATCAGAAGCGTCAGTGTCCGCTTAAACATGAAGCCCTTTCTGGAAAGCGCGTAAGCACCTAACGTTGTCATAAGCATATTGATCGCTGTTCCGGCCAATACATAAAAAATAGTGTTTCTATAGCTGATCGGAATATTCGGATTCTGCAGCACAACCTTATAACCCTCCAGGGAATGTCCCAGCGGTTTCAGGATCACACCCGAATGTCCCATCAGCCTGATCGGATCACTGAAGGAAGCCATGACAACATGCCACATCGGATAAAGACAGATCAATGCCAGAAGTCCCATCAGTACATATACAATGAAAATAAAGATTCTGTCTCCCTTTGATTTTTTTACTTTACTGTTCATACTGCCCTCCGTTCTTCCTCACCACAGGCTCTCTTCCGTAGCTCTTCTGCTGATATAATTGGCAAGGATCAGAATGATCAGATTCACAATGGAATTAAAGATACCGACCGCTGTTCCATAGCTGTAATTGCTCAGCTCCAGGCCCTGTCTGTATATATATGTGGAAATAATATCCGCTGTATCGTAAGTAAGCGGGCTGTAAAGAAGAAATACCTTCTCAAAACCGGTTGTCAGAATATTTCCGATCCTCATGATCAGCTGTACGATAATGATCGGCACCAGTCCCGGAAAAGATACATAAAGCATTCTCTGAAACCGATTCGCTCCATCAATGGTGGCCGCTTCATACAGCCCTGGATCAATCGTTGATAATGTAGCCAGATAGATAATGCTTCCCCATCCCGCTTCCTGCCAGATTCCGCTGAGTACATATAGAGGACGGAACAGTCCGGCATTGGCAAGAAGGTTTTGTCTTTCCACTCCAAAAAGCGCAAGGAAATCATTGAAGATTCCGTCAGATCTGCAGAATGTGACCAACAGTCCGCACATAACCACTAAAGAGATAAAATGAGGCATATAACTGATCGTCTGCACCACCTTTTTATACTTTTTGCACTGGATCTCATTAATTAGAAGCGCTATGATAATGGGGACCGGAAACGCAAAAAGAATCTGCAGGACATTGATCAAAAGCGTATTGCGGATCAGTCGCCACGCATATGGCCCTGTCAGAAAATCCACAAAATGTTTAAATCCCACCCACTCGCTGCCGGCTATCCCCAAAGCCGGTTTAAAATTTTGAAAAGCGATCACTACTCCGCCCATCGGCGCATAGCAGAACACGGCATAATAAATCACAATCGGAATCAGCATCAGATAAATATATCGGTATCTGATAAAATTCTTTTTCAGCCGCACCCATGTTTTCTGTTTGGGAACCATAATTTCCTCCTCCTTTTTTTGGAATATCTGCTGTCAGTATAGCAGTTCCCTTTTTGATTTCAATTTGTGGTTTCTGTTCAGATATGTAAAACAGCATCTCCCATCATATGTGTTATTTTTGCAATATGTGATCCCCGTCTTTCCCTCGAAAAAGGATCCTCCTCTCAGGATTCTCCCTGCAATCGAAGATTGGCTGCCCGGCAAACTGCATAAGCGACATTTGCCGTTTGACAAACTATTTTTTACAAGGGCATAATGCCAAGTGAAAAGGTTTTAGATTTTCCAGTGGATTGTAACACTCTCACTGGTAGCGTCAATCTGTGATATGAGTATATCAACCACCTTGCGCTTATCGTCAAAGCT
>DWWH01000028.1 GCA_019119815.1 Candidatus Eisenbergiella intestinipullorum
AGCCTGATGGCTTATTTTTCAATCGGCAGTTTTGCGCCGAAGCACAAAACTGCTGTGATCGCAGAGGAGAAATCACATGCGTGATTTCTCCTCGCGGCCTCAGCGTAGAACGCTTCGGCATGGAGGTAAAAATCGCGCCAGAAAAACGGCAGCGCCTTTTTCCGCCTCCATGTCAGAGTGCTCTTTCTTCTTACCGGCCTCTTCCTTTTCCCGAAAAAGGGCGCTCTTACCTCCTGGTAAAAGCGCCCTTGCCCTACCCTGTATCTTAACCACAGGTTTTCTGCTTTGTCAACTGTTTTTTTTCTGTGCTGACCGTCTCTGTGTTACAGCTCAGCCTTCGGCAGGGCTGTAACGGAACCCGGCCCGTACCGGTCATCCGCAGACCGGCACAGAGCGCAACAACCCGTCATAATTCCCGGAGGTCCGGAGTAAACTGTATCAATAACAGGAATCGGGGATATGGATATGAGCTCAAAAACCAGAATTGTGGTACTGCACTTAAAAGAATTGATCTATACCGGGATCTTTGCGGTACTCGGCATCCTGTTCCTTCTGCTGCTGGTCATCATGTTCCTGCCCGCCAAAAGCGGGGCACCGCAGGACGGAAAGGAGAGCAGCCGTTTTGTTCCGGGAAAATACACCACCTCGGTGATCCTGGGAAATTCCTCCGTGGATGTGGAGGTGGTCGTAGACGCCGACAACATCAATTCCATCCGTCTGGTAAATCTGGATGAAGCGGTCACTACCATGTATCCTCTGATGGAGCCCGCCCTCAATGACCTGGCTGCCCAGATCTGCGAAAGCCAGTCTCTGGAGGATGTCAGCTACTCCGAGGACAACAAATACACCTCCCAGGTCCTGCTGGAAGCGATCTCCTCCGCCCTGGAAAAAGCGGAGGCGGAACCCGGAAGCTTCCCGGAGCCCTCCCGTTCCGGAAGCGGGTCCGGCACGCAGGATCTCTCCGGCTCCGAAAGCGAATCCGGCTCCGGGGCTTCCTCCGGCTCCGAAAGCGAAGAAAGCCCTCAGAGCGATCCCGCCCCGCAGAACGCAGACACCGGTACAGACTCCGCAGAGTGAGTCTGTACCGGCACTTTTTCCGGTATGCAAGGGACTGCCTTTTCGCAGTCTTTTACAGAGCCTCGGCCTGAGACAGCCACAGCGCGCTGCAGGCGTCGGAAGGCATCCGCAGGTCCCCTCTGGGGGAGACCGCCACGCTTCCCACCTTGGGTCCGTCCGGCAGGCAGGAGCGCTTGAACTGCTGGGAGAAGAATCTGCGGCAGAAATTTTTCAGCCATTTCCGGATCTCCTCCTCTCCGTATTCTCCCGCGAAGGTTTCCTTTGCGATGCGGTAGATCTTGGCAGGAGAAAATCCGCAGCGGAGCATATAATACAGGAAAAAATCGTGCAGCTCATAAGGCCCCACCAGATCCTCCGTCTTCTGGCTGATCTTTCCGTCCACAGGCGGCAGAAGCTCCGGGCTGACCGGCGTATCCAGCACATCGGACAGGACGGCCGAAAGCTCCTCATTTCCACAGGTATCCGCATAGTAGCGCACCAGATGGCGCACCAGAGTCTTGGGAACGCCCGCGTTCACACCGTACATGGACATGTGATCCCCGTTATAGGTGGCCCAGCCCAGGGCGAGTTCAGACATGTCTCCCGTCCCTATAACCAGTCCGCCGTGCGCATTGGCGATGTCCATCAGCACCTGGGTACGTTCTCTGGCCTGGGAATTTTCATAGGTCACATCATGGACCGCCTCGTCATGGCCGATGTCCCGGAAATGCAGCCGCACCGCCTCCTGAATGTTCACCTCCGTCAGAGACGCGCCCAGGGTACGGGTCAGACGGCAGGCATTCTCATAGGTCCGGTCCGTGGTGCCGAAGCAAGGCATGGTCACGCAGCGGATGTCACCGCGGGGAAGCCCCAGCAGGTCGAAAGCGCGGACCGTCACCAGAAGGGCCAGCGTGGAATCCAGGCCGCCGGAAATGCCGATCACCGCGCAGCCGCTCTTCGTATGCTCCAGCCGCTTTTTCAGTCCATGGGCCTGAATGGCAAGGATCTCCTCACAGCGGCGTGCTCTCTCGCCCCCGGCCGCAGGTACGAAGGGCTGTCTGGGAAAGGAACGCAGAAGCGAAAGCTCCTCCTTTTTCATGTGTATGGGAACGGTCAGGTAGCCCGCCTCTTCCGGGGCGGGGAAGGTATTCATGCGCCGTCTCTCATGGCGCAGCCGGTGAATATCCAGATCCCCGTAGACGCCCTGATTTTCAAACCGTTTTGCCTCCGCAAGGAGAACGCCGTTTTCCGCGATCAGGTTGTGTGCGCCGAAGACCAGATCCTGCGTGGATTCCCCGTCCCCCGCACTGGCATACACATATCCGGTCACAAGCCTCGCGCTGGTCGCTGTCACGAGCTGCCTGCGGTAGCTGTCCTTTCCCACCGTCTCATTGGAAGCGGAAAGATTGACGATCACCGTGGCCCCTGCCAGACAGTGTGATGTGGAAGGCGTCTGCGCAGCCCACAGATCCTCACAGATCTCGCAGCCCACCGTCAGTCCCTCCACGCAGTCGCAGGCAAAGAGGATCTTCTGGCCGAAGGGCACCTCTTTTCCATCAAAGGAAAGAAAGGAAACCGATTCCGGCGCGGGCGTGAAATGGCGCGTTTCATAGAATTCCGCATAGGAAGGCAGGGCCGTTTTGGGAACAAAGGCACACACCCGGCCGTCCTGCAGAACGGCCGCTGCGTTATACAGCTTTCCCTCCTTTTCCAGGGGTAGTCCCACGAACATCAGCGCGTCCGTCCCTGCCGTATGCGCGGCGATCCGTCTCAGCGCCTCCTTTGCTCCCTCAAGCAGCGTTTCCTGCAAAAACAGGTCCTGGCAGGTATAGCCGGTGATGCACAGCTCAGGAAAGACCAGGATGCGGGCCCCCTTCTTCACCGCTGCGTCCATCTCCTTCATGATCTGTTCTGCATTATATTCGGGATCGGCGACCCTGATTTTCGGCGTCAGCGCCGTCACCCTGATAAAACCATCCTTCATAATCCCTCTTTTCCGGAGCGCGACAGGGCGGATGCCCAGGGACAATCTGTGACGCTCCGGCACAAATTGCCGCATAAAAGCAGACAGTACGGCGGCCGGCCGCACCGCGGCGGAATGGAATCCTTCACTCCTGCAGCTGCCGGATCTGCTTTAAGTCCTCCACGCTGAAGGAATAGGCCGTGTTGCAGAAGTGGCATTTCACCTCGATGGGCTCCCCGTCCTCGATCATCTCATCCAGCTCCTTCTTCCCGATGCTGTAAAGGGCCTTCGCCACCCGGTCCCGGCTGCAGTTGCAATAGAACTCCACGGGCATGTCGGATAAAATTTCCATATCCATCCCTTCCAGAAGGATGGCCAGGATCTGTTCCGGGCTGTTTCCCTCCTCCAGAAGCTTCGTCACAGAATGGACGCGGCTCAGGTTCTCCTCCAGCTTCGCGATGACCTCCTCTGCGGCAAAGGGCATGAGCTGGATGATAAAGCCGCCCGCCTGCTTCACGGTATTGTTCTTCTCCATCAAAACGCCCAGCCCCACCGTAGAGGGCACCTGCTCCGAAGCCGCAAAATAATAGGTCAGATCTTCGGCGATCTCGCCCGTCTGCAGCGCAGTCTGGCCCACGTAGGGCTCCTTCAGCCCCAGGTCCCGGATCACCCGCAGGCTTCCCGCGCCTATGGCCCCGCCCACATCCAGCTTTCCCTGACTGTTTGCGGGAAGGATGACCTGAGGATGGACCGCATAGCCCTTTACCCTTCCCCTGCTGTCCGCCGTCACGGTGAGGCCGCCTGCCGGGCCGTCTCCCTGGACCTGCAGGGTGAGCACATCCGCCTCGCCCTTCATCATGCTTCCCATCATCGCTCCGGCGCAAAGAAGCCGCCCCAGAGCCGCAGTCATCACCGGACTGGTATCGTGCGCCGCACGCGCCGCTTCCACCGTATCTCTTGCCGTTATCGCGAACGCACGCACCTGCGCGTCGGCCGCTGTCGCTCTCACCAGATAATCGCTCATTTTTCCTGTTCCCTCGCAATGCAGTAAATTCTTTCGCTGGTTTCCGTAACCGGCCCCAGCGTGTCCGCGTCCAGCATATCCTCAACCCCAAGCCCGCTCTCTTCGATCAGCCGCACGATCTGCGCGGCCTCGTAACCCTTCTGGCAGTGGGTTTCGGAAAATCTCCGGAACAGCCCGCCTTCTTCTTCCCCCTCCTCCCGTCCGTCCCTTTCCCGGACGAAAACGGTCAGATCATATTCGTTGATCCCATCCTGCGGATCATAAAAATTTTCCCAGATGAACGCACAGTCCTCCCGGTTCTCGGCGATCGTCGTATCTCCCAGGACCGTTTCATATTTATAGACCGTGTTGAAATCCAGGATAAAGAGTCCGCCCGGATCCAGGTAGTTGTTCACCAGCCGGAAGGTTTCCAGGATCTGCTCCTCCTCCAGGAGATAATTCAGGCTGTCGCAGATGCAGACCACAGCCCGGACCGTTCCGTACAGCTCAAAGCTCTGCATCTCCTGCTGCAGATACAGGATGTCCAGCCCCTCCTGCGCAGCCTTCTGCGATGCGACGGCGAGCATCTCCTCCGAGCGGTCCACGCCGATCATCTCATAGCCACGCCCGGAAAGAAGCTGCGTCAGCGTCCCCGTTCCGCAGCCCAGCTCCAGCACCAGCCCGTCCCGGATGCCTGCCTGTGCCAGACGTTTTGCGATAAAATCCGCCCATTTCTCATAGGGCACGTTGTCCATGAAGGTGTCGTAGACCTCCGCAAAATCCGTATATGCTTCCACCCAAAGCCTCCGCTGCGCCCGAAGGCGCTTTTCTTTATTGTTTCAGGTATCCTCTCAGAAACGAAAGCAGCGCCTCCGTCTGTTCTTCCGTTCCCACAGTGATGCGCAGGAAATTTCCGGTCCTCTCTCCCGGAAAATAGCGGACGTAGATGCCTGCTTCCTTCAGGGCCCCAAAAAGCTCCTGCGCCGGGATGCTTTCATGAGAAGCGAAGAGAAAATTGGTCCGGGAATCCGGAAAGGAAAAGCCCAGAGCCGCCAGCTGCCCCTTCAGATATTCCCTGGTAGCCTTTATCTTCTCCACCGTCTCCTGAAAATAAGCCTCATCCTCCATGCTTGCCGCTCCCCAGGCGATGGAGGGCGCATCCATGGTATAGGAGTTGAAGGAAAATTTCACGTCCCGCAGACAGCGGACCGCCTTCGGACTCCCGATGGCAAAACCGATGCGCATGCCCGCCATGGCCCGGGATTTGGAAAAGGTCTGAACCACCAGCAGATTTTCATACTTTTCCACCAGAGGCAGGGCGCTTTCTCCCCCGAAATCCACATAGGCCTCATCGATGATCACCAGAGAGCCGGGATTCCCCGAAACAATCTCCTCAATCACCGAAAGGGGCTCGCAGATACCGGTGGGCGCGTTGGGATTGGCGATTACGATGCCGCCGTTTTCCGTCAGATAATCCTCTTTTTTCAGGCGGAAATTTCCGTCCAGGGCCGGGCGGCGAAACGGGATCCCGAACAGGTTCGCCCACACATCGTAAAAGGAATAGGTGACGTCCGGAAACAGGATGGGGCGTCCGGTGTTGAAAAAGGTGAGAAAGGCCATGGCGAGCACGTCGTCGGAGCCCACGCCCACAAATACCTGCTCTTCCTTCACCTGAAAGCGCCGCGCGATGCTTTTTACCAGCAAGGACGCTTCCGGATCCGGATAGAGGCGCAGCACGTCCGTTTCAAATTCTGCCGCCAGGCGCTTCACCCGGGGCGAGGGCGGATAGGGACACTCGTTGGTATTCAGCTTGATGATGCCTGCCCGCCTGGGCTGCTCACCCGGCGTATAGGGCACCACCCTCCTGACGCCGCTCTCCCAGGAGGCTTTTTCCTCCGGGGCTTCCCTTTTCGGACCGGCCGTGCGGCAGTCCGTTCTGTCTGTCTGTTCCATGTACTGTTCCCGCCTTTCTTCTTCCGGCACGGCCGGACTGATCCTGCACGGGCTTCCCGTGCAGGATCACCGCCGCGCCTCCTGCTTTCTGTCTCTGTTGTCCGCTTATCTGTGCAGGGTGGATTTTCTCATGATGATCTTCCAGGACAGGCCCGTTCCCACGTTATAAGCGCGGGCGAAGTTGCCCTGGTTGATGGCAACTGCCATGAAATCCAGGCTGTTCACATATACCAGCGCCTCTCCGATATAGGCTTCCGCAAAGGAATGCGCATAGATCAGGGAGGTACGGTAAACGGTGCGGCCTCTCTTTTCGATGATGACCTCCACCGTGTCCCCGTAAGAAATGCCAAGCTTTAAGAACATCTCCCTAGGAATGTTGGTCCACAGGCTACCGAAGCGCACATCCAGCACGTCCACCGTGCCCACGATCTCGTCGCCGGAAAGCACAGCCGGCTCGTAGGCGATCTCCACCACGCTGTCCACCGGGACCTCAGGGCCCACGCCCTCAAAGTCAATGATCCCCGCAGCCAGTCTGGCTCCCGTATAGGCATAGATGTCCCGTCCATGGAAGGTATAGCTCTCGCCGGAGCCGGGAAGACGGTTGATGGATTCATCGATCACTCTGGCCGCCTGGATGCCGCACAGGTGCTTCACATGGGTCAGTGTGCCGTTGTCCGGCGTCACCACATACTGGCCGCCGCAGGTCTTTACCACGATGCTCCTTCTGGTGGAGCCCACGCCCGGGTCCACCACGGAAACGAACACCGTTCCCTCCGGCCAGTAGCTCACGGTCTGGATCAGACGGTAGGACGCCTCCCAGATGTCGTACTGCGGGATCTCATGAGTCAGATCCGAGATCTTCAGCTCACTGCACACGGAATAGGCCACACCGTACATGGCGCTCACCGCGCCGTCTGCCCTTCCGAAGTCCGACTGAAAAATAAGCGGTTTTCTCTCTTTTCCCATATGTTCCTCCATTCTTTGTTTCCGAAACTCCTGGTACCGTCCGACAGGACGGCACTTCTTTAAAATGGTAACAGATTCTTCCCGGTCTGTCCATACCCGCCGGTAAACACGGCAACCGAACGGGGGCGCAGGATGAATTCGCCATCGATGCGCACCTGGTCTTTTCCCTCGTAGCAATACCGGCCGCCGCCATCGCCGAAGGTATTGACCGTCACATACCAGGCGCCCGCCTTCTTCAGGTCCGGAAGGGTGATCCGCACATCCTCCCAGAACACGTTGACCGCCAGATAGACCAGATCGTCCCGCCCCTTTTCGCTGTCATATCCCGCAAAGCAGATGCCGATGGTCCCCGCGTTCTGTGCCGCTTCTTCTCCCGCCGCCGCGTCCGCCCCGTACACCCGCACGGAGGGAAGGCCGCAGACCGCGCCGGGAAGCTCCTCGCGGATGGCCGGATGCTTCAGACGGTAGTGGATCATGAAGCGGAAAAAGTCATGCAGCGTGCGGTTTTTCTGCAGAAGTCCCCAGTCCAGCCAGGAAATCTCATTGTCCTGACAGTAGCCGTTGTTGTTTCCGTACTGGGTATTGCCGAACTCATCTCCCGCCAGGAACATGGGCGTTCCTCTGCTGCACAGGAGAACGGCGCAGGCGTTGCGGATCAGACGAAACCGCAGGGAGAGCACCTCCTCCTTTCGGGTCTCTCCTTCCTCTCCGCAGTTCCAGCTTCGGTTGTCGTCCGCCCCGTCCGTGTTGTTCCAGCCGTTTGCCTCATTATGCTTTTCATTATAAGAATACAGGTCGTACAGGGTGAAGCCGTCGTGACAGGTCAGAAAATTCACACAGGAGTTGTAGCCCGCATAATTCCGGATCCTTCCTCCGTTCTCCCCGTTCTCCTCTTCCTCGTCTCCGCCCGTCCCGTACAGGTCAAAGGAACCCGCGATGCGCATGGCGGCCGCGCCCGCTTCCCACAGATCGCCCTTCAGATAGGAACGCAGCGTGTCCCGGTATTTTCCGTTCCACTCCGCCCAGCGGCCCGCTGCCGGAAAGCTTCCCACCTGATAAACGCCTCCCGCATCCCAGGCCTCCGCGATCAGCTTCACGTTGTCCAGAAGCGGATCGCAGGCCAGGCTCTCCAGAAGGGGCGGCCGGTTCATGGGAGAGCCGTCCTCATTTCTTCCCAGGATGCTCGCCAGATCGAAACGGAAGCCGTCCACCCGGTAGTACACGGTCCAGTAGCGCAGGCATTCCAGGATCATCTGCCGCACGATGGGATGGTTGCAGTTGAGCGTGTTTCCGCAGCCGCTGAAATTGTAGTACCAGCCATCCGGCGTGAGCATGTAATAGATGCGGTTGTCAAAGCCCTTGAAACAGAAGCATGGCCCCTGTTCGTTGCCCTCCGCCGTGTGATTGAAGACCACGTCCAGAATGACCTCAATTCCGTTCTCATGAAGCCTGCGGATCAGCTCCTTGAATTCCGTGCCCTCCCGGTTGTACTCGTTTGCCGCCGTATAGCTGGTGTTCGGTGCAAAAAAGCTCACCGTATTATAGCCCCAGTAATCCAGAAGGCGCTTTCCGTTCACCTCCCGGGAATTCATGGTCTCGTCAAATTCAAAGACCGGCATCAGCTCCACCGCGTTGATCCCCAGCTCCTTCAGATACGGGATCTTCTCCATCAGGCCGGCAAACGTCCCCGGCGCAGCGACTCCGGAGGACGGATGGCGCGTAAAGCCCCTCACGTGCAGCTCATAGATCACCAGATCGCTCAGCCGCCGCTTCGACTGCGGCATGCTCCCCCAGTCAAACGCATCCCGCACCACCCTGGCATGGTAGTTTTTTTCCTGATGCTTTCCCCAGATGCTCTGTCCTGTCACCGCGCGCGCATAAGGGTCCAGAAGGACCGCCTTCCTGTCAAAGCGCAGTCCCTTCTGCGGCTCCCACGGACCGTCGATGCGGTAGGCATACTCAAACGCCTCTATATCAAGGCCGAAGACGATCATGGAATACACATCCCCCACCCGGTATTCCTCCGGGAAGGGCAGCACCGCATAGGGCTCTTCCTCTCCCCTGTGAAAAAGCAGCAGCTCACAGCCCGTCCCTTCATGGGTGTGCACCGTGAAGTTCACGCCCTCCGGAAGGGCCATCGCCCCGTTCAGATGGAACAGCCCGGGCCTTACCGGGTATCCCGCGATCATTCCCATGGGCGCATAAGCCGGCACCATGGCGTCTTTTTTCTGGTCCCGTTTCTGATATTCTTTTTCTTCCATCCCTTCATTTCCTTTCCCGTTTTCAGCAGTATACCATATTCCGGGTTCTTTTGGGGCTCTTTTTTCCGTTCTGCACGACCTGCCAGCCTGCCCAAAATATTCTCTTTTCCATGCCGGAAAAGGGACAATTCTGCCAAAATCTGAAATTTCCATAAATTTTTTTCTCCATTTTTACAAATCTGGTGTATAATACAGACACGTCTATTATGGACGGCAGACCGATGCGGGCCAGTGTCCGCGTCTTGATGGAACGCCGCTTCTGGCGGCAAAAAGGAGGAATATTATGAAAAAGGCAATCAGTTTTGTTCTGACTGCGGTGATGTGCGCAGGCCTTCTTGCAGGCTGCGGCAGCACGACAGCAGATAACGGAGCTTCCACAGCATCCGAAAGCGCCGCTGCGCCCGCTTCCACCGAAGCTGCTGCAGAGACCGGCTCGGAGGCGTCTGCGGAAACTGCCGCTGCTTCTGATGGAAGCGTATCCGTATTCAAGTTGGGCGGCACCGCTCCCCTGACGGGTTCCGCTGCCATTTACGGAAATGCCGTAATGAACGGCGCGCAGATCGCGGTTGACGAGATCAACGCGGAAGGCGGCGCCATCCAGTTTGAATTAAAATATGAAGATGACGAAAACGATCCCGAGAAGGCCGTTTCCGCCTACAACGCCCTGAAGGACTGGGGCATGCAGCTGTCTCTGGGCGCCGTTACCACCAAGCCCTGTGAGGCCATCGCAACCGAGCATTATGCGGACCGCATCTTCGGTCTGACTCCTTCTGCTTCCTCTACGGCAGTTACGGAGGGCAAGGACAACTTCTTCCAGATCTGCTTCGCGGATCCCAACCAGGGCGTCGCTTCCGCCGATTACATCGCGGACCAGCAGCTGGGCACCAAAATCGCCGTGATCTACAGAAACGACGATGTATATTCCAGCGGCATTTATGAGAAATTCGCAGAAGAAGCCGGCGTTAAGGGACTGGAGATCGTCTCCACCACCACTTTCACCGACGCCAGCTCCAACGACTTCTCCGTACAGCTGACTGAAGCGAGAGATGCAGGCGCGGACCTGATCTTCCTTCCTATTTACTATCAGCCCGCTTCCCTGATCTTAAAGCAGGCCAGCGACATGGGATATGCGCCCAAGTTCTTCGGCGTGGACGGCATGGACGGCATCCTGACCCTGGAAGGCTTCGATACCTCCCTGGCAGAGGGCGTTATGCTTCTGACCCCCTTCAACGCTGACGCGACGGACGAAAAGACCGTTAATTTCGTAACCAAATACCAGGAGCTCTATGGAGAGATCCCGAACCAGTTCGCGGCAGACGCCTATGACTGCGTATACGCTTATAAGGAAGCGCTGGAAACTGCCGGCGCAACCTCTGACATGAGCGCGCAGGATCTGTGCGAGCTGATGGTTTCCACCTTCCCCACCATCACCTTCGACGGTCTGACCGGTGAAGGCATGACCTGGGATTCCACGGGTGCGGTTTCCAAGAGCCCGAAGGGCATGGTTATCGAAAACGGCGCTTACGTCGGAATGGACTGATCTTCCAGTGTACAGGCGGCGGAATGTGTTTCACATTTCTTCCGCCTGTTTGCTTTTTTTCAGATAAAATGTTGTTGATTCCCGGCCCATGATGCGAGGCAACGGCTCGACATGCTCCCGCGTTCCGGAAGGTCCGGAAAGGACGTCCGGAATGTGCCTGTTCCCGAAAAGGCGGGAGCGCCGGGTACGGGCAGCGGACGAGCTGCTGCCTGGCATCACAGGCGGAAAGGAGATTTGCATGACCTTTTTATCCCATCTGATCAACGGCATCAGCCTCGGCAGCGTGTACGCCATCATCGCGCTTGGCTACACGATGGTTTACGGCATTGCCAAAATGCTTAATTTTGCTCATGGAGACGTCATCATGGTAGGCGCGTACATATCCTTCTGCACCACCAGCTATCTGGGACTGTCTCCCCTTATTTCCGTGATTTTCGCGGTCATCGTCTGCACGGTCCTGGGCATCGCCATCGAGCGGATGGCCTATAAGCCCCTGCGCCAGGCGCCCTCTCTGGCCGTCCTGATCACGGCCATCGGCGTCTCCTACTTTTTACAGAACGCGGCCCTTCTGATCTGGGGCTCCAGCCCCAAGACCTTTTCCTCCATCGTGGGGAACTGGTCCGTTCAGCTCTTCGGCGGCAGGCTCATCATTTCCGGCGTGACCATCGTGACCGTGGCAGCCTGCATCCTCATCATGATCGTGCTGACGCTGTTTACCACCAGGACCAGAATGGGAACCGCCATGCGCGCCGTATCCGAGGACAAAGGCGCGGCCGGACTCATGGGCATTAACGTGAATACCACCATTTCCGTCACCTTCGCCATCGGCTCCGGCCTGGCCGCCATCGCGGGCGTTCTTCTGTGCTCCGCCTATCCGACCCTGATGCCCACCACCGGCTCCATGCCCGGCATCAAGGCCTTCACCGCAGCCGTATTCGGCGGCATCGGTTCCATTCCGGGAGCCATGATCGGCGGCATCCTGCTCGGCGTGATCGAGATTTTTTCAAAGGCCTATATCTCCACCCAGCTGTCCGACGCCATCGTATTCGCCGTCCTGATCATCGTTCTTCTGGTGAAACCCGACGGCCTGCTTGGCAAACATGTAAGCGAGAAAGTGTAAAGTATGAGAAGAACTTCTAAGCCGGCACAGGACACCGGCTAAGAAGTTCTACGGGCTGCGCCCTTTCTCATACCGAAGAATGGCCCTGCGTGCCATTCTTCCCGTTTTTGCAGCGGCGGTTTGTGCCGAAGCGTCACAAACCGCCACAACCGGTCACAACGCTTCGGAATGGAGTTTTTTATGAAACAGTTTAAGCAGCTTCTGACCTCAAGGCGCGACAGCGTGACGGCCTTCGGCATCGTGATCATCGCCTTTCTCATCGTGCAGGGCATGATCCTGACAGACAATATCTCATCGTCCTTAAACGGCCAGCTCGTTCCCATCTGCGCCTATGTGGTAATGGCCATTTCCCTGAACCTGACCGTGGGTATCCTGGGCGAGCTCTCCCTGGGGCATGCGGGCTTCATGTCCGTAGGCGCCTTCGCCGGCATCGTCGTTACCACCAGCCTGGCTGACGCCATTCCCTTCGGTCCCCTGCGCCTGGCAATCGCCATGGTGATCGGAGCCCTCTGCGCCGCCATCGCTGGCGTGATCGTGGGCATTCCGGTGCTTCGCCTGAAGGGCGACTATCTGGCCATCGTAACGCTTGCCTTCGGTGAGATCATCAAGAACATCATCAACGTGCTCTATATCGGCCTGGATGAAAAGGGACTGCATTTCAGCCTCTTAAACCAATCCTTTCATCTTTCGGAAAACGGAAAAATGATCATCAACGGGCCCATGGGCGTAAGCGGCGTGACCAAGCTTTCTTCCTTCACCGCCGGCTTCGTCCTCATCCTGATCACCCTGTTTCTGGTGCTTAACCTGATCCACAGCCGGACGGGACGGGCAGTCATGGCGGTGCGTGACAACCGGATCGCCGCGGAGAGCATCGGCATTCCCGTCACCCGCTACCGCCTGCTTGCCTTCGTCATTTCCGCCGCTCTGGCGGGAGCCGCGGGCACGCTGTACGCCATGAACTTTTCCACCGTCACGGCGACCAAGTTTGACTTCAACACCTCCATCCTGATTCTGGTGTTCGTGGTTCTTGGCGGCCTCGGCAATATCTGGGGCTCCATCATCGCGGCAGCCCTGCTCACCGTCCTTCCGGAGCTCCTGCGTTCCATGAACGATTACCGGATGCTCATCTACGCGATCCTGCTGATCGCCATGATGATCTTCAACAATTCCGGCCTGAAAAAGCGGCTGCTGGAAAAGCGCGCCGCTGCCCGTGCCGAAAAGGCGGAAGCGAAACGCGGAAAGGAGGCGGCATAACATGGCAATGCTGGAAGTTACCAGTCTGGGCATCTCCTTCGGCGGCCTGCGCGCGGTCGACGAGCTGTCCATGAAAATCGAACAGGGAGGCCTGGTGGGCCTCATCGGCCCCAACGGCGCCGGAAAAACCACCGTTTTCAACATGCTGACAGGCGTATACCGTCCCACTGACGGAGGCATCCGTCTGGACGGCCAGAACCTGGTGGGCAAAAAGCCCCACGAAATCTGCCGTCTGGGCGTGGCCAGGACCTTTCAGAACATCCGGCTTTTTACCGCCCAGAGCGTTCTCGACAACGTGAAGGCGGCCCTTCATAACCAGGTCACCTATTCCCTCGCGGAAAGCATGCTGCATCTGGGCAGCTACCGGAAGAAGGAAAAGCAGATGGATGAACAGGCCATGCAGATTCTAAGCCTTTTCGGCCTGGATTCCTCCGCGAAGGACCTGGCTTCCAACCTTCCCTACGGCAAGCAGAGGAAGCTGGAAATCGCCCGCGCCCTCGCGACGAATCCCAAGCTTCTGCTGCTGGACGAGCCTGCCGCCGGCATGAACCCCAATGAAACCCGCGAGCTGATGGAAACCATCAGCCTGGTCCGGAAGGAATACGGCGTGACCATTCTTCTGATCGAGCATGACATGAAGCTGGTACAGGGAATCTGTGAGTACCTGTACGTTCTCAACTTCGGAAAGCTTCTCACGGAAGGAGAACCGAAGGACGTGCTGAACAACCCGGAGGTCATCACGGCCTATCTGGGCGACTGAAACCGGCGGCATGAACCGAAGTTCGTGCCGAATTCCACGCCGCAGGCGGGACTGTCCCTGCGGCGGCTGAAAAGGAGAATCTCATGGCAATGCTCACCGTAGAAAATCTGAACGTATATTATGGCATGATCCATGCGCTCAAGGACGTGTCCTTTCATGTAGAGGAGGGCGAGATCGTGGCCCTCATCGGCGCAAACGGCGCCGGAAAAACCACCACTCTGCAGACCGTCAGCGGCATGCTCCAGGCAAAATCCGGATCCGTGCATTTTGAAAATCAGGACATCACGAAAATGCCCTCCCACCGCATCGTACAGCTCGGCATCTCCCATGTGCCGGAGGGACGGCGCATGTTCGCCAACCTGACCGTTTATGAAAACCTCCGCATGGGAGCCTATACCCGAAAGGACAAAAAGGAGATCGAGGAATCCCTCGCCCGGGTTTACGAACGTTTTCCCCGCCTGAAGGAACGTACCAGACAGCTGGCCGGAACCCTTTCCGGAGGCGAACAGCAGATGCTGGCCATGGGCCGCGCGCTGATGTCCAATCCCAGGCTGCTTCTTCTGGACGAGCCCTCCATGGGCCTGTCCCCGCTTCTCGTTTCGGAGATCTTCGACATCATCGAGAGCATCAGCAAGCAGGGCGTCACCATCCTTCTGGTGGAACAGAACGCGAAAAAGGCGCTTTCCATCGCAGACCGGGGCTACGTGCTGGAAACCGGCAGCATCGTGATGGAGGACAGCGCGCAGGCCCTTCTGAACAACGAAGCGATCAAGAAGGCCTATCTGGGAGAATAACGCCCGAACCGGAGGTTCGGGCTGAATAAAGTGCTGCCTTCGGCAGCAGAAAAGAGGTAGTATGTCAAAAGTAATTATTACCATCGCGCGTCAGTATGGCAGCGGCGGAAAAACTGTGGGAAAAATGCTGGCAAAGGAGCTGGACATTCCCTATTATGACCGGGAAATCATCGCCATGGCCGCGGAGGAAAGCGGTGTGAACCCCACCCTCTTTCAGGATGAGTTCAAGCATCACGGCCTGCGCGCCCTGCTTTCCGGCGGGTATAAGGGCAGCCGCCTGCTTTCTCCGGAAAGCGCCGGCTTTACCAGCGACGACAACCTGTTCAACTATCAGGCCAAAATCATCCGCTCTCTGGCGGAGGAAGGCTCCTGCATCATCATCGGACGCTGCGCGGATCATATCCTGAAGGATATGCCCGGCGTGGTGCGGGTGTTCGTTCACGCGCCGGAGGACTTCTGCCTGCAGGAGGCCATGAAGGTGAACAGCCTTTCGGAAAATGAAGTGAAAAAGCTCATCGCAAAGACCGACGACTACCGGGCAAGATACTATAAGTATTATACCGGCCAGGAGTGGAAGAACGCCCTGAACTATGACCTGTCCCTGGACAGCTCCAGACTGGGCTTCGACGGGACGGTGGAGGCCATCAAGGCTTACATCGAGGTGAGAAAGCGCTTTGATGCAAAGATGAAGGACGCGTAAAGACCGGACATTTTGTCCGGTCCTTTTTCCTGGAAAAGGGCATGGCTTATGCCAAAATCCCCGCTCCACTGACCGCTCAGATGCTGTCACATCCTGTCGAAATCTGCATACCTTACACTAAAAGCATTCTGCCATTCCGGCAGAAAGGAGCAGATTTATGACGACCACAGGAATCCTTCTACTCTGTATCGCCGCTGTTCTCATCGCCGCGTTTCTCGTATTTTTCCTCACTCTCAAAATACGGGCGCGGCGGTTTCGTCCCACACAGGATAAAGCCGTCCAGCAGATGGAGCTGAACCGTGATCTGCAGGAAGCAGGCTTTGCCTACGACAGAAAAGGGGACGTCTTTTATTCCCTCCTGGACTGCTGGCAGCGGGAAATGGGCTACTGCCAGCTCTATGACGAAGGATCCTCCCTGTTCAATATGGTGATGCACTGCGAACCCGTCCGCTTCTCCCATGCGGGAAAACGCTGGATGATCGAGCTGTGGAAGGGCCAGTACGGCATCACCACCGGAGCGGAGGTAGGGATCTACAATACCGATCAGGATGACGTTCGTTCCGAACACTTTACCGGACCGTTTTACCACTGCGCCCAGGATGAAGAACGCCTTCCCATGAGTTTTATCCTGCGTAAAAACGGGCGGGTCCTTTTCAAACGCAAAGGCCTCCACTGGTGGCTCACCGGTTTTAAGCTGGGCGAGTTTTCCACTCCGGATTCCCTCACGATGGACGTGCGCATCCGTTTTCCCGACCGTCGGATGCGGGACGCCTTTCTCGGCGGGCTGCAGGAGCTTGGCTATGACAAAAAAGAGTATGCCGTCCGCGGCAGCACCGTAACCGTTCACTACACCACTCCTCACAGCGTGCAGCCCCTCTCCCGCGGTTCCCTACAGGAAACCGCCGTACAGAAGGTCAACCAGAGCAACTGTGCCCTCTACCGGCAGGCGACCGGGAAGTATACGGATACGCTGGATAAGCTGGAATATATCAAAGCGCTCGTTCCGGAGCTGTATGAATTCTTCCTGCACTCTCTCTATGCGCGGGCCTTTTACGAGGGCTTTGAATGGCTGCTGGATCTGATCCGCGCCCACCAGCCGGATCCGGTTCCGCCGGCTCCCGGTCCTCCCGGTCCCTGCCCGGTTCCTCCAAAGCCCTGCCCTCCCAGACCCTGCAGACCGGAGCCCTGCTGTGATCCGGACCGCTCCTCCAGGTCCTGCTGCTCGGTCCGACGGGCCAACCGTCTCTGCTGCGGCTGCTGTGAGGAATGTCCCTGCCGCAGACATCCGGAAAAAGGAAAGGGCTGTTCGACGGACTGTTCCGGCAGTGCAGGCTGTTTCGTCTCCTGCCAGCATATGAGCCTGAGCTGTCACAGCCGGAGGCTGCCTTCTGACCGTTCCCGCGCAGACTGCTCCGTCTTCGGGTCCTCCCCTGACCCCTGCCGAAAAGACCGGGAAGAAAGGAGCTGACATGTTCTCTCTTTCCGCAAAGCTGAACCGGCTCTACGCAGCCTCTCCTGTCCTGCCCTTTGACGACAGCTCCCGCATCGTCATCATGAGCGACTGTCACAGAGGGCAGGGAAACGGCGCGGATAATTTTCTTCCCAACAGCATGATCTTTCAGGGGGCTCTGGAATACTACGATCAGAACGGATACACCTACATCGAGCTGGGCGATGGCGACGAGCTGTGGGAAAACCGCTGTATCGGCGTGATCCTGCAAACCTACAGCCGCATCTTCCGGCTGCTGGGAAAGCTTCGGAAGGAAAATCGTCTCATTCTCCTCTATGGCAACCATGACATTGTCAAACGGAAAAAAGGCTTTGCCCGGACGGCCTGCGGCGCTTATTTCTGTGATGCGAATGAAGAACCGCAAAATATTTTCGCAGGCACGGCGGTTTTCGAGAGCCTGATCCTGGAAAACCGGAACAGCCTGCAGCGTCTGTTTCTGCTGCACGGTCATCAGGGCAGCCTCCTGAACGACGAGCTCTGGCCTCTGGGACGTTTTCTGGTCCGCTACCTCTGGCGGCCGTTTGAAATCATCGGCTTTACCGCCCCCACGGGTGCAGGCCGTTCCCGCAGACTCATGGAAAAGATCGAAAAGCAGCTCTGCGCCTATGCTTCTGACACCGGCCGCATCCTCATTGCGGGCCACACCCACAGACCGGTTTTCGCGCAGCCGGGAGAATGCCCCTATTTTAACGACGGAAGCTGCGTCCATCCCCAGTGCATCACCGCCCTGGAAATCGAGAATGGCCGCATCCGCCTGGTACGCTGGGTCGTAGCCGCAGACTCCGGGCTCCATCTGGTAATCCGCCGGGAAACCCTGAACGGGCCGACAGAACTGGAGGCGTATGGCTGACGGAAAAATCTGAAATAGTGTGTGCCTTGGCGCACACTTGCGCCGAGCGCGGTTGCCATCAGGCAACATCTACAGGCAATCTTTGATTGCCTGTGTGCTGAGTGCGTATCAACCCCTTTTTTCATTCAACAGGAGATGAAATTTCCTGTTGAATGAAAGAAGGGTCCTGCCAGCGACCTTCCCAGCAGGGCCCGGCCCTTCTCAGACCATCCCGTATTCCCGGTAAAGCTTCCTGCGAAACGCCTCACTGTTCACCGCCCGTTCCAGATCTGCCGTCCTGGAATCCTTCATCAGCCTGCCCGCCAGAGCGGCGAACCTGCGCTCTCCGTTCTTTTCACCCCTTTTTTCTCCTCTTTTCTCTCCCCTCTTTTCGCCAATCCGTATTCCGTCACGCCTGCTGTCCGCCATCATTTCATCAAAAGCCTTACACATACAAACTCCTTTTATATCCAACCCTTTTTAGTAAGTACCGAGATTATGGGAATCCAAAACGTTAAAAGGTTTGGATTTTTTTCATTTTATCCCGCAAAACTCAACTAAAGAACCATCCGGTTTTTTCCATTTCGCCAGGACTTTTGCGTCTTTTTCGCACTCCAATGTTGCCAACGCTTTCCGCTCATTTTCTGTGGTAACATCCAGGTAAATCATGGTGGTTTCAAGATGCTCGTGTCCAAGCAGGAATGAAATCTGCACGATGTTCATACCATCCTCAAGCCAGTGGGATGCTTTCGAATGACGGAACTGGTGAGCGTGGAGATCCAGTGGCACATCTCCACAGAGCAAGTGGGCTGCTTTTGCGTACTTTTTCAGCATCTTGTCTATTGCCGGCTGGGTCATCTTTCCAGATACACCGATATTCCGGGAGTAAAACAGGTATGAATTGGGATCCGGCGTTTTCCCATGGTATTCTTCAATATATTTCTTCAAATGCGCGACCACCTTCGGCATCAGGTAAAGCGTGCGGCGTTTATGGCCTTTCCCTATAATGCTGACATACGGCTTCCGCAGATCCAGGTGTAGATCCTGCTGGCGGCTACATCGCAGGACCTCATGCCTGTATAGAGCAGGAGCATCATGACCGCACGCTCCAGAAGAGAGAATTTATCCGAATCGATGCTGTTACGTATGGCCCTGATCTCGTCCCCGGTGAGGTATGCAACGTTTTTCCTTACGTATCTGAAAGCGGGGATCCTGTTGAGTATGTGCCGGCAGCCGGCGCCGTACCTGTCGGTTGCCATGCATGTCTTAAATACAACGGTCAGCTTTTCCTTATAGGAGTAGCTTCGGATTGGCTTCTCATACCGGCCGTCCGCATAAAAAAATGACATTACCGCCTTCTCATCCGCTTCCTCAAGGCTGTCTGCACCTGCGCCCTGAAGATGTCGCAGAAAGCGGCTGGCAAGATTGCAGTGTAAAAAACAGTATCCCGTTTCTTCCCCGCTTTTTGGGCGAGGGCAGCATAGGCATCCAGAAGTGCTCTGTATTCCGTGCCCAGTTCCCGGTATCCTTTTGAGAGTCTGAACATTTCACCCGGATCCTCATAATGGCAGCGGGTCGGACGCATGAACACGGAGCCTGGATATAGCTTCATGCTGATATAGCGAAAACAGGATCTCTTGTTGTTCCTTGTGGCCTCGCTGTAATGCCGTCCGGAAATTCTTTCCCTGTAGGCATCCTCCAGATCAGCCCAGCTATTGCCGCCCGCCTTTGACAGAAGCCAGTCGATTTCACAGCGGATTCTTTTTAAGTCCCAGGCATTTCGTTCTTCCAGAAATTCCTTTAAAATCTGTTCCTTATTTTCCATCAGATTTTGCAAATCCATGTATATCCCTCCCTTTGAGTCTCAGGATACATGAATCCGTTTGCTTTTCGAAGAAAACAATGGTGCTGATTTAGAGATGTTTTATCCGTCCGGGCAGGGAGCCATGGAAAACGGTCGGCTGTTTGACCTGTTCTGAAGAAAGAATACAAGCCAGCAGCTGCCATTTCGCTGGAACAATGCGCGTATGACACTGCGCTCATCGCAGTGGTTCGGCACTGTGGTAGCTGACGCATGACCTTTCACGAGCGCAACTGCCCATTTTCGGAGCCGGCCAACCATGGAACTTCCATAGGCAGCGGAGACCACGCTGTCACCAAATGCATCCGCATTGATGATCTCCTGGATGGAAAAGATGCTGTACTGCCTGCGCTCGGCAATGAAATACGGACGCATCGTCATAGTGCGCCTGCAGCCGCATTTAAAGCGCGGTGACATAAATGTATACTTATGGTCGGAAATAATAACGCCGCGCTTACGGGAATACCAGTATTCCATGGGTTCCCCACAATGTGGGCATGACGGCTTTTCCTGTGTAAGATCATCCCATGTATAGGAAATGATGCCTGTTTGAGCATTGAAAACAGGCGTGGAGGTAGTGTAAAAAAGTTTGTGTCTTTGGAAGAAAATGACTCCTTTTTGGTAAGAATTACGATATGAAAATTCTTATCGAAAAGGAGTATTTTTATGCCGGTAGCTAAAGAACAGATTCGACAGATTATTGCTGATAACAACTTATCCAGTGTTGCTGATGTCTATTCCCTCCTCAAGGATAGTTTTAAGGATATCCTCCAGGAGCTGATGGAAGCGGAACTCGATGCCTCCCTCGGTTATGAAAAGAATCAGAAAGGGGATTCCGTTTCCTCTAACAAAAGGAACGGCCATTCCCAGAAAACCCTGAAAAGCCAGTATGGAGAGTTCCAGATTGACGTCCCCAGAGACCGCAACGGGGAATTCGAGCCGAAGCTCATCCCCAAATACCAGCGGGATATCTCCGGCATTGAGGATAAGGTGATCTCCCTTTATTCCAGAGGCCTCAGCACCAGGGATATCCATGACCAGCTTCAGGACCTCTATGGGATTGAACTGTCCGCTGAAATGGTCAGTAAGATCACAGACCGGATCCTCCCTGAAATCAAAGAGTGGCAGTCCCGTCCCCTCAATCCCATCTACCCTTTTGTCTTTATGGACTGTATCCATTACAAGGTCAGGGAAGAGGGCAGGATCCTCAGCCGGGCCGCTTATGTGGTGCTGGGCGTTACAACGGAAGGCTATAAGGAAATCCTCAGCATCACTGTAGGAGCCAATGAAACCTCAAAGTTTTGGCTGGGGATGCTCAATGACCTGAAGAACCGCGGCGTGCAGGATGTCCTGTTTTTCTGTGTGGTCGGAGTGTCATTAAAGGATCTGCGGAAATCCAGTAATATCAATGGTTAGCAAGCAGCAAGCAAGGCTTTTATCCATCCTATTATAAGTGTCATAATTAGGTTTGTAAAAGAAGAAGGCAGGCGGCTATTTTACATCAGCACCCTTTCTTTTACTTTTTGTCATTGTGCTGCTCTTTCTTTGAGCCGTCTTGAGAAAATTCAACTTTGATAGGTAACTTAGGCGCTTTTACCAGCATTGCAGGATTCACTGCTTGCGTAGGAACATCTGTGTTTTCGCTTGAAGTTTTTTTATCTTCTGTACCGCTCATTTTTTCCTCCTTTAGATGGAGAAGTGCGGGACTTGCTCCCGTCATCGCGAGTGTATTTTGTAGGTAAAGCGGGTGCTTTCACCCCTGTTGCAGGATTAGGTGCTGATGGCGTATTTGTTTTCTTTCCATCTCCCATAATGTATGTATCCTCCCAATCAAATAATTTTTGCTATTCCAACCATAAAACAGACGACTACGCTAAAAATGGAACAATAAAAACAAATCATTGATGCCATTATTAGGTGAACGCGTCTGTCATTTAATTTCGCTTTCTTTCCTTGCACTTTACCGATAATGTCAACCCATTGATCAATCTGGTTGTATTCAACCGTGAGCTTCTGCCATTCTGGATTATTTATGACATTATCTTTGATTTGCAATACATCTGGAAAAGTTTCCGTTTTCCAACGCCACTGTGCAAGTGATGCTAAAACTAAGCTCGCAATGAGAAACGACACAATAATTGATATGGAAACCAAGAAAAATTCAAGTGAAAGAGCCCCTCTATGCTCGATACATATTGGAACGGCCATAAAGATAGCCGCCGTCATAAAAGAAAAGACCGTTTGCATTTGACTGGATTGTTGAATGAGATTTTGCTCTCTCTTTTCTTCTGCTTCATATTTCAATGTAGATAACTCTTTAATATGCCGATATTGGGGAGTGATTAAATCGTCAACGCAGTTGCTGTCGGTTAGAGATGCTGTATCTCCGCTCTTACGCTTCTTTGACAAAGGTTCTCCCTCCCTCGCTGTGATATGTCTAATTATATCATAATTCGATTTATCATTCTATGTGCAATAAACATAACCAATGAAATATTTTTGAATTGATATGTTCTTTGAAGCTATTTGCTTAGAAGATGATGGTATACAAAAAATAATCTCTGTAAAAGGAAAATTGAAAATAGGCCGCCCAACAGGACTACGGGCGGCGTTTTCATATATCCCAATAAGAAAGGAGGGGTGCTTCCCCACAGGCCAGCCATCGGGCTGGCTTTTTCTATTTCACAACGAAGGAGGTTTTTAGGTGGCTGACGATAAAAAGAATATTCCCGACGCTGGGAAGGCAGACGAGCCCCCCAAGCCGGGAAAGGTAGAGCCTGCTAAAGCTGCTCCCCCGGTGCAGGATAAGCACGCCCCAGTCAAGACGGAGGCCCCTGCGGTAGAGGGTACGCCCAAGGTGGTAACGCCCCCTGCGGCGGAGCAGTCGGCTCCGGCGGGTAAGGAGGCCCCCAAAGGCAAGGATGCTCCGGTTCCGCCTAAAGAGGGTACGCCGCCGCGCAAGGACGAGAAGCAGACCACGATTCCCGGCATGGGAGATCCTGCCCCCGCTGGAAAGGTGGTGGATTTTACTGCTGCCCGGGAAGGAGAGGCGAAGAACAAGCCCCCGGAAAAGGCTGCGGTCCCGGATAAGGACAAGCAGGCGGACAAAACGAAGGATGCGGCCAAGCCCTGCAGGGGCCGCCCACCCAAGGCTGACAAGGCGGCCCCCGACAAGGCCAAGCCGCAACCTCGGGACAAAATGTCCCAAAGCAAACCGCCTGCCGAGAAAGGCGCTCCCGCTACGGCGGAGGCCCCGGCAGCAACCGAGCAGCCGCCCGCCCCTCGGGATGCTGCCCGTGGCGTGCAAGAGGAAATCGTGTATCTTAATCTTTCCGAACTGCATCCGTTCAAAAATCACCCCTTTGGTGTCCGGGACGATGCTGAAATGCAGGGACTGGTGGAGTCGGTCAAGGCTGCTGGGGTTAATCAGCCTGCGTTGGTGCGGCCCCGTGAGGGCGGCGGATATGAGATCATCGCCGGACACCGCCGCCAGCGTGCCAGCGAACTGGCCGGGTTTGTCAATATGCCCTGTATCGTCCGCAACATGACCGATGACGAGGCCATCCTCGCCATGACGGACGACAACCTGCGGCACCGGGAGAGAATTTTGCCCACGGAAAAGGCCGCTGCGCTGAAACAGCAGGTGGAGGCCATCAAGCACCAAGGAGCCCGGCTCGGCGAGGATGACCGGGACGCCGGAAAACGATCCACGCAGATCGTCGGGGATCGCAACGGCATGAACTACAAGCAGGTGCAGCGGTATATCCGCCTGACCGAGCTTGTCCCTGATCTGCAAAAGATGGTGGACGAGAAGCAGCTCTCCTTTCCCCCCGCCGTGGAGATTTCTTTCATCCGCCCCAGGCACCAGAAGTATATCGCCGTTGCCATTGAGGGTCAGGCGTCCTCACCGTCCCTTTCCCAAGCCCAGAAGATGCGGGAGCTGGATAAGGAGGGCAAACTGAACGGAGATGTGATCGACGGCATTTTGAGCGAACAGAAGAAGGAGGTTGACAAGGTGATCATCAACAGCGCCGAACTGGAAAAGTATTTTGGTAAGGACAAGACGCCCCGGGAGATGAAGGACACCATTCTGGCCCTGCTGGACGAGTGGAAGGAGAAGCAGCCCCCGGAGCTGGGCAAGCCCGACAAGAAAAAGGATATGGAGAAGTAACCGACCTTGGGACAATTTGTCCCGAGGTCTTTTTCGTTCCATCTTTCAAGGCTCTTGGGATTTATCCCCCGTCGCCGCCTTTTACTCGGCATGGCCGGGCGCTGTCCGTCAAGGGTGCATGGCACCGCCGCCTTGCGGCGGCTTGCCCTTTACGGGCGGCCCCGGCTGTGCCATTCCCGGGGGCGTGACGGGGGTATATCCTCCAGAGCCGCCCCCTTTCCCATGAATGGGAAAGGGCGGGGGATAGGGTTGAACACCATGAAACGGAGGTTTTCTATGAAAAGACCCCTTGCCTATATTACCGCCGCATGGTGCGGCGAGGACTACAAGAACACGGAACAGGCGGCCCGGTACTGCCGGGCGGTGTACGAGGCGGGCTTTTCGCCCATCTGCCCCACGTTGTATCTGCCCTTGTTCCTCAACGACGCCGTTCCCGAGGAGCATAAGAGCGGCATCGACATGAGCCGTGACCTGCTGCGGCGCTCCCATGTGCTGGTGGTGTGCGGTCAGACCGTTACCGAGGCCATGAAGAACGACATCGCCGTGGCCCAGCGGCTGGGGATCACCGCCACAACGCTGGAGGGCATCCTCACCGTCAAGGGACAGGGACGGCGCTAAGGTGCCGGAGATCACATTAGGGAGCTTGTTTGATGGGATCGGCGTATTCCCTTTGGCTGCGGCCCGCTGTGGGATCGTGCCGGTATGGGCAAGCGAGATCGAGGCCGCTCCTATCTCTATCACTAAGCGCCATTTCCCCGGTATGAAGCATTTAGGGGACATCTCAAAACTGCATGGAGGCGCAATCCCACCTGTCCATGTATTGACCTTCGGCTCCCCTTGTCAGAACCTTTCACAGATTGGAAACCGCACCGGCCTTGCCGGGGCAAAATCCAATCTGTTTTTTCATGCCATCAGGATCATCCAAGAAATGAGGGATGCGACCAAAGGTGTATATCCAATTATCGCTGTTTGGGAAAACGTCATGGGAGCGTTTTCTTCAAATGACAGGATGGATTTTAGAGCCGTGCTATCCGCTTTCGCAGACACCGAAATTTCAATGCCTCCTTCGGGAAGATGGGCAAACGCCGGAATGGTGCGAGGGGGATGCCCCGACATCGCATGGCGGCTCATGGACGCCCAATATTGGGCAAGCCCCCGGCTGGCACGACGGCAGCGCATCTTTCTCGTGGCAGATTTTGGAGGGCGACGTGCTCCCGAAATACTGTTTAAGCCCCGTACAATGCAGCCACTTCCTGCGTCTGGCGGAACGCGCCGGATGTCCACCCCCGAGGGAGATCGAGGCGCTTTTCTTGAAGCAAGGGGGCGTATACCCATCGTCCGACCCTTTCAAGGATTCCGTATGCGGGGAGCTGCCAAGCAGGGAGAACAAACAGCGTTCCAAAACAGCTTCGGATTTCCAACTGACCCTTTTCCCACTTTATTAGCGGGAGCGGTTTCTCCATTTGCCTTTTGGTATGAGGACGATCCAGAGGGCGGCTGCATCCGCTTCCCCACGGAGTTGGAGAGTGAGCGCATGATGGGGTTGCCGGAGGGATGGACAAAGTACGGCATCGGAGGTGAAGAAATAAAATCGGCCCAGCGGTATAAAGCCTTGGGGAACGCAATCGCTCTGCCCTGCGCCGAGTACATCATGGCAGGGATATATGAAGTGCTGGGAGGTGTTGCATGACATTGTTTGAAGCCTATGTTACCAACTTGGGAAAGTACAACGAAGGTGAGCTGGTAGGCGAATATCTGAAATTCCCCACGACACCCGAGGAGGTACAGGCCCTCTTGAAGCGCATCGGCATTGACGGGGTGCGGTATGAGGAAATCTTCATCACCGACTTTGACGGGGATGTGCTGGGGCTGTACGACCACTTGGGTGAATATGAGAACATCGACGAACTCAACCATCTGGCCTGCGTGATCTCCGAGCTGGATCAAAGCGATCTGGAGAAGTTTGAAGCGGTCATTGACAGCGGCGAATACACCGGCAGCGTGAAAGAGCTGATCAATCTGGCACAAAATCTGGATTGCTTCGAGTTTTATCCGGGTGTTACAGACGATGAAACGCTGGGGCGCATCTATGTGGAGGACATGGAGGCTATCGATGTGCCGGAGCACCTGCTCAACTATTTCGATTACGAGGCATACGGGCGAGATATTCGGCTCAACGAGGATGGGCACTACGCCCCCGGCGGCTATATACTGAACAATGGCGGCAGCTTCATTGAACACTACCACGGGCGGGAGGATATTCCCGATGAACACAAGGTTTTCTCCATGCCCAAGCTCAACATCCGAGAGCAGATGGCCGCCTACAAGGAGGTCATTGACCGTTCCTCGCTGGAGGGAGAACGGCTGCACACGAGAAAGGAGGTGCCGGAGCGATAACAACACTTCGGGACAATTTGTCCCAAACATGGGGTGCCCCACAAAGTCGCATGACTTTGTGGGGAGAGGAGGAGCAACAAAGCGGGCGGATTTCGGGCGGTAACGCCCGAAGGAGCAGAGCGGAGTTTGCGACGACGAGGGGGTGGTTTGACTGGTAGATGAAGATATTTCCCGGCGCACGATTGCCGTTTCCGTGAAGGCGTCCAAGCTGACCGCCCGGGGCCTTGCCTATGTGCTGCGGGCCATTGGCCGGAAAATCGCCAAGCACCACCGGGCCAAGCAGACGCCCCACGGTAAGCAGAGCGTGAAAAAGCTCATGGCCCACGGTGCATCGGCATCCAGCATCGAGCTGTCCGGCGATACCAAGCTGTTTGACCGGGTGGCCCGGAAATGGAATGTGGACTACGCCTTTTACAAAACCGGGCCGGACAAATATCTGCTGTTCTTCAAGGCTGGGCAGGCCGACGCCATGATCGCCTGCTTCTCGGAGTACTCCCGCAAGGTGCTGAACAAGTCCAAGTCCCGGCGCATCCCCATCCGGGATCAGCTCAAACGGGCGTCGAAGCAGCTTACCCAGGAGCAGCCCCGTCCCAAAGAGCGGGTACAGGAGGTGGCTCATGCCGACAGATAAAATCCGAAAGTACATTCTCCCCAACATTCCCTATTTGTTCATCGGCTGGGCCTGTCTGAAGCTGGGGACGGCCTACCGTCTGGCGGCGGGGGCCGGGTTTGGGGAAAAGCTGCTGGGGCTGGGCCGGAGCATCGGCCCGGCCTTTGCTGACTTTGCGCCGGGGCTCGATCCCTTTGACTGGCTGGTGGGCCTTGTGGGGGCGGTGGCCTTTCGCCTGCTGATCTACTTCAAAAGCAAGAACGCAAAGAAATACAGGCGGGACGAGGAATACGGCTCCGCCCGGTGGGGAACGGAAAAGGACATCAAGCCCTTTGTCGATCCCAAGTTTGAAAATAATATCATTCTCACCGGGACGGAGCTGCTCACCATCAACACCCGGCCAAAAAATCCGGCCAACGCCCGCAACCTCAACGCCTGCGTCATCGGATCGTCCGGCTCCGGCAAGACCCGGTTCTGGCTCACGCCCCAGCTTCTTCAAGCTCATTCCTCGTATGTCTGCGTCGATCCGAAAGGAGGTGTCCTCGGGCAAGTCGGTCATTTTCTCCAGCAGCGGGGGTATAAGATCAAGGTATTTAACAGCATAGATTTTTCAAAATCCATGCACTATAACCCGCTGGCCTACATCAAGAACGAGGCGGACATCTTGAAGTTTGTAAACGCCTTGATTTCCAACACCAAGGGCGAGGGCAAAGAGGGCGATCCGTTCTGGACGAAGGCCGAAACGCTTTTGTATTGTGCCCTGCTGGGGTACATCATTTTTGAGGGCTCCGAGGAGGAGCGCAACATGAATACGCTGGTTGACATGATCTCCGGCATGGAAGTGAAGGAGGATGACGAGGACTTTCTCAATGCCGTGGACTATATGTTCAAGGGGCTGGA
>DWWH01000029.1 GCA_019119815.1 Candidatus Eisenbergiella intestinipullorum
CCTGAGTATTATCAGGCAACCGTAACCTGCAACTGCGGAAACACGTTTGTAACGGGCTCCACCAAGCCGGAGCTGCACGTGGAAGTATGTTCCAAGTGCCATTCATTCTACACCGGCCAGCAGAAGGCTGCCCAGGCCCGTGGACGTATCGATAAGTTCAACAGAAAATACGGCGTGGGAACGGCTCAGAACTGAGAGCAGGAATAGGAAGACGGAAGAATTCCGGGGAAAAAGGTTGAGGTGTCATGATCTCAACCTTTTTTATTAAAAAAAGCTGCCTGCGGGACGTGCAGCAGGGCATGGAGGAAGAGAATGGGCACGAAAAAATGCGGACATTATTCCGGGATCGGCGGACAGGCGGTCCTGGAAGGTGTCATGATGAAAAATAACGAGGAATACGCCGTATCCGTGCGCAGACCGGACGGCGTGATCGAAACGAAGAAAGAAAAATACGAAGGCGTCCTGAGCGGGAAGAAGATCGTGAAGCTGCCTTTTGTCAGGGGCGTTTTCAGCTTTATAGATTCCATGGTGCTGGGGATGCAGACGCTTACCTGGTCCGCCGGCTTTTATGAGGACGAAGAGGAAGAGGAAACAAAGGCCGACAGAGTTCTGGATAAGGTATCGAAGGGAAACGCGGAAAAGCTCCTCATGGGGCTGACGGTGGCCTTTTCCGTCGTGCTTGCGGTGGCGATCTTTATCGCGCTGCCCTTCGGCATCAGCCTGCTGTTTCAGAGCTTTGTCCGCAACGCTTCCCTGCTCGCCATCCTGGAGGGACTGGTGCGGCTTGCGATCTTTCTGATCTATGTGGCGGCTATCGCCTCCATGAAGGACATCCGCCGGGTCTACCAGTACCACGGCGCGGAGCATAAGTGCATCAACTGTGTGGAAAACGGGAGGGAGCTGACCGTGAAAAATGTCATGAAAAGCTCCCGGTTCCATAAGCGCTGCGGGACCAGCTTTCTGCTGTTCGTGGTTCTGATCAGCATCCTGCTGTTCATGTTCATCCGGGTCGGCAACCCGGTTTTAAGGCTTGTGCTGCGTATCCTGCTCATCCCCGTGGTCGCAGGAATTTCCTATGAGGTGCTGCGTCTGGCCGGCAGGACGGACAATGTCCTCATCAATCTGATCTCCCGGCCCGGACTGTGGCTGCAGCGGCTGACCACGCGGGAGCCGGAGGAAAGCATGGTGGAGGTGGCCATTGCTTCCGTGGAGGCGGTCTTTGACTGGAAAGCCTACCTGAAGGACGAATTCGGGTATGAAAGGGAAACGGAGGAAAGCGGGACGGAGACGGAAGCCACTGCAGAGGGCGGTGCGGTATGAAGTACGCGGAAATCTTCCGGATGGGAAAAGAAGCGCTGGAGGAGGTAGGGATCGCTGAAGCGGACCTGGATGCCAGGCTGCTGCTGGAGGCGGTCTGCCAGACGTCCCGGAACGATCTGCTGGTACACGGCGACCGGGAAGTTGGAAAGGAACAGGAGGAGAAATACCGGGAATGGATCGGCCGCCGCGCATCCCGTGTCCCGCTCCAGCATATCACCGGCGTGCAGGAATTCATGGGACTGGAATTTCTGGTGAACGAGGATGTGCTGATCCCGAGGCAGGACACGGAGATCCTGGTGGAAGAGGTGCTGCGGGAGCTGACGGACGGCAGCCGGATCCTGGATCTGTGCACGGGCTCGGGATGCATTCTGTTGAGTCTGCTGCATTATTCCAACGGCTGTGAGGGAACGGGAAGCGACATTTCGGAGAAAGCTCTTGCCGTTGCGGAGGAAAACGCGGAAAGACTGGGAATTTCCGCAAAATTTCTGTGCGGGGATCTGTTTGAAAGGGTGGAGGGAAGGTATGATTTTATCGTATCGAATCCGCCCTACATTGCATCCGGCGAGATCCCCGGCCTGATGGAGGAGGTCCGGCTGCATGAGCCTCTGTCCGCTCTGGACGGACATGAGGACGGACTTTTTTTCTACCGCAGGATCACCCGGGAATGCCCGGACTATCTGGTGCGCGGCGGCAGCCTGTATCTGGAGATCGGCTGGGATCAGGGAAACGCCGTGAAAGGTCTGATGGAGGAGTCCGGCTTTCATGAGGTGCGCGTGACGAAGGATTATGCCGGGCTTGACCGGGTGGTGAGCGGCGTCTGGTTCTAGCGTTCCGGATTTTTGTCTGACCGGCTGCCGCTTGGAAAAAACGTGTGGCGCCGGACGGGCCCGCCGCGCAGAAATCTTCGGCTGCCGGGGAATTGCGCGGGCAATTGCGCCCTGCTCGGGTGGCAGGCATGATGCGTGCCGCGTCAGGGCGCACATTTTTATATAAAAGGAAAGGTTGTGGATACAGATGTTTGACAGACTGGAGGATTTGCTCCGCCGGTATGAGGAGATCATGAATGAGCTGAACGAGCCTGACGTGACGGCGAATCAGGAGCGCTTCCGCGCGCTGATGAAAGAGCAGAGCGATCTGACTCCTCTGGTGGAGGCATACAGAGAATATAAGAAAGCGAAGCAGGACGAGGAGGACAGTCTGGCTCTGCTGGCGGAAGAAAACGATGAGGAAATGCGGGAGCTCCTGAAGGAGGAGCACGCGGCGGCAAAAAAACGGATCGAAGAGCTGGAACAGGAACTGAAGATCCTTCTGCTTCCCAAAGATCCCAACGATGACAAAAACGTTATCGTGGAGATCCGTGCCGGGGCGGGCGGGGACGAGGCAGCCCTTTTCGCTGCGGAAATGTACCGTCTTTATGTGAAATATGCAGAGCGCAGGCGCTGGAAGGTGGAGACCGTCAGCGCGGACGAGATCGGAATCGGCGGCATGAAGGAGGTTACCTTTATGGTCACCGGAAAGGGGGCCTATTCCCGCCTGAAATATGAAAGCGGCGTGCATCGCGTCCAGCGCGTGCCGGAGACCGAATCCGGCGGAAGGATCCATACCTCCACCATCACCGTTGCGGTCATGCCGGAGGCGGAGGATGTGGACGTGGTCATCGATGAAAAGGACATCCGCATCGACGTGATGCGCGCCTCCGGAAACGGCGGCCAGTGCGTCAATACCACGGACTCCGCGGTGCGTCTGACCCATTATCCCACCGGGATCGTGGTATACAGTCAGACCGAGAAGTCTCAGCTTCAGAACAAGGCCAAGGCGTTTGCTCTCCTGCGCGCCAAGCTGTACGACATCGAACAGCAGAAGGCCCACGACGCGGAGGCGGAGCTGCGGCGCAGTCAGATCGGCACCGGCGACCGTTCCGAAAAGATCCGCACCTACAATTTCCCCCAGGGCCGCGTGACCGACCACCGTATCAAGCTGACCCTCTACAAGATCGACGACATCATGAACGGGGACATCGACGAGCTCCTTGACAGCCTCATCGCAGCAGATCAGGCCGCCAAGCTGGCCAAGCTCGGAGAAGCCTGAAAGGCGGCCTGATCCGCCGGTCAGAGCCGCGGGACGGGGAAAGAAATCTGAAAAAAACAGGGATGAGAGAACAGGAATCGGGCGGCAGAGCGCCGGCGTTCCTCTTCTTCCATCCCTGTTGTCATGTGGAAAACCGGCAGGGGGACCGTTATGCCTGCAGAAGCTTTTCCAGCTCCTCATTCAGCCGCTTTTTCATGCGTTCCAACTCCTCGGGCGAGGGGCGGAAGGCCGGAGCATACAGCTCGGTGGCGTGCTCCTTGTACAGAAAAAGGGAGTAGCCGGGAAAGCGCTGGAAGTCTCCGATCACCACGTAGCCGGTTTCCAGTTCTCTGACAAAGAATGGATTTTTGCCCTGCCGGGTCAGCTCGATCCGTTGGCAGATGCCGCAGGAACAGGGGGCATCGGAAGGGGATTTCCGGAGGGAAGCAGGCTGGAATGACAGATCTGTCATGGGAATCTTTTTCCTTTCTATTGCATTTACGCTGTTGTACAAATGTGTTATATTGAAGCTGTTATGGGCGGTTGATAAAAAAAGGAGATCATGAAAAAGGAATCCTGAAAAAAGGAGTCCTGAAGGCACGGGACAAGTTTTATCTTACCATAAAAGAAAATTGCAGTCTATTCTTTTTTCCATGCTGCTGATAGGATTGGTTACTACTCAGCCAGGTCTGCGCATTCCCTGCGCAGACCGTACGAAAAAAGACCGGCTGGAAGCATCCGGCCTGGCGCGAAGCGCTTGGAATGGCCGGATGCCGTTACAGCTCTGCTGAAGGCTGAGCTGTAACTAGGATTGTCTGTGACAGAACGGTTCTTTTAGAGCACATGGGAAAGGAGAGAGCAGGATGAAAGTGGATGTGAAGGATTATGTGACGAAGCTGACCGCCGCGCTGAAAAAGGAATTCGGAGAACGGCTTCTTTATGTGGGACTGCAGGGAAGTTATCTGCGCAAAGAGGCCGGGGATGCCAGCGACATTGACATCATGGCGGTGCTGGATGTGCTGGAGCCGGAGGATATGGACGCCTACCGCAGGGTGGTGAAGGGGCTGGAGCATGCGGACCGCTCCTGCGGATTTTTGTGCGGAAGAAGGGAGCTGGCGGAGTGGAACCGCTGCGAGATCTGTCATCTTCTGCATACCACGATGGACTGCTTCGGAAGGTTAAAGGAGCTGGTGCCGGAATATACGCAGGACGATGTGCTCCGGTACATCCGCCTGATGACCGGAAACCTTTATCACGAGCTCTGCCACAGCCGGGTGCATGGCTTTGCTCCGGAGGCGGCCCTCGGGGACGGAACGCCGGAACGGAAAGCGCCTGCGAAACTGCGGAAAGAAGGGAGTCCGGAAAGGCCGGACTGGGAGAGGCTGCTGCCGGGCGCTTTCAAACAGGCTTTTTTCATCCTGCAGAATAAGCAGTATCTGGAGAGCGGTGTCTTTGCAATCCGTCGGGCGGAGCTTCTGCCGCTTCTGTCCGGAACGGGCAGACGGGTGCTGCAGGAAGAAGGGCTGGCCTTCGGCTCCGCTCCGGAAGCGCAGGAGACGGCGGGAGCAAAGAAGAGGCTTTCGGCAGAAGGGCGGTTTGCCCTTTTGTTCGACTGGTGCCGGGAGACGCTGGACTGGGCGGAAAAGGCGGAACCGGGCAAAAGAGGCTGAGGAGGGAAGGAGACATGGCCGGAACGGTGAAAATGACGGAGGGGAAGATCACAGGACAGCTTCTGGCCTACGCGCTGCCGCTGATCGCGGGGAACGTGTTTCAGCTCACCTATAATGTGGCGGATTCCGTGATCGTGGGACGGTTCATCGGAACGGAGACACTGGCCGCGGTGGGAACGGCGGGACCGGTGATGAACCTGTTCATTCTGGGGATTTCGGGCGTGAGCATGGGAGCCTCCGTGATCATGAGCCGCTTTTTCGGGGCGGGCAGGGAGGAGCTGCTGAAAAAAGAGATGGCGACGGTGTCCGTGTTCGGCCTGTATTTTTCCGTGCTTCTGGCACTGGCGGGAGCGGTGGGGGCAAAGGCGCTTTTAAGGCTTCTGCAGGTGCCGGAGGAAATCCTGTCTCTGGCGGCGGGGTATCTGCGTCTGATCTTTATCGGGATGCCCTTCACCTATTTTTACAACGCCTATTCCTCCGCATTGAAAAGTGTGGGGGATTCACGGACGCCGCTGTATTTTCTGGTGATCTCCACCGTATTGAACGCGGGGCTGGACCTGGTTTTGATCGGGGGCCTGCGTTTCGGGATCGTCTGTTCCGCGCTGACCACGGTGTTCGCCCAGGCGGTCAGCGCCGTCTGCTGCGCGGTGTATGTGAAACGGCGGGTTCCCGTGCTGTATGTGCCCTTCCAGGAGCTTCGTGCGGACCGCGCTCTTCTGGGAGAAACGCTGCGCTACGGAGGCGTCACCGCCCTGCAGCAGGCCTGCCAGCCCATCGGGAATCTGCTGATCCAGGGCGCGGTGAACGGGATGGGCGTGAACATCATGGCCGCATTCAATGCGGTGACGAAGATCGACGATTACGCGCTGGTACCGGAGCGCAATATTTCCAACGCCATGACGACCTTCATCGCGCAGAATGCCGGGGCGGGAAAGAAAAGCCGGATCCGCAGAGGCTTTGCGGCGGGCATGGGGATGGAGGGCGTTTACGGTGTGCTGGCCTGCGGGGTGGTGCTTCTGATCCGAAGGCCGGTGATGGAGCTGTTCGTGGGACGGGCGGAGACGGCAGTGATCGCGGAGGGAGCCGGGTATCTGGGGCTGATGGCCTTTTTTTACATCCTGCCCGGACTGACCAATGGTATTCAGGGCTTCTACCGGGGCATGGGATGGATGAAGATGACGCTGGCAGCAACGGCGCTTCAGACCAGCCTGCGGGTGCTCTTCGTCTATCTGCTCTCCGGATGGCTTGGCATCCGCAGCTTTGTGGTTTCCTGCGCTGTGGGCTGGTGCGCCATGCTTGTGATGGAAGGGCTTCATTATCAGTTTGTGATGAAAAAGGGGTTGAAGGCCGGAGACGGCAGGAAGGAGGAAATGAGATGAAATGTGCGGTATTTTACGGAAGGCATGAGGTGCGAATCGAGGAGCGGCCCCGTCCGGTCCCGGAGCCGGACGAGGTGCTCATCCGGGTGAAGGCCTGCGGCGTCTGCGGAACGGATGTGCACATCTTTGAGGGAGATGAGGGAGCGGCGGAAGTGACGCCTCCTACGATTCTGGGGCATGAATTTGCCGGCGTGGTGGAGGAAACGGGGGCGCTTGTCACGAGCTGCGGAGTGGGGGAGAGGGTCTGTGTCGATCCCAACTGTCTGTGCGGCTTTTGTACGCCCTGCCGGGAGGGCGTGGGACATTACTGTGAAAACATGATCGGCTACGGCACCACAGTAAACGGCGGCTTTGCGGAATTCTGCGCGGTGAAGGAGCGTCAGGTGTACCGGCTGGGGGACCATACCAGCTTTGAGCAGGGGGCCATGGCAGAGCCTGTCGCCTGCTGCCTGCACGGCATCGACCTGTGCGGCATCCGTCCCGGCCATCAGGTGGCGGTGATCGGAGGGGGAATGATCGGCCTTCTGATGCTGCAGCTTGCCAGACTTTCCGGAGCGGCGAAGACCGCTCTTCTGGAGCCCGTGGAGGAGAAGCGCCGGGTGGGAGCGGCTTTGGGAGCGGATGTGTGCGTGGATCCTCTGCATGAGGACGCGAGAGCGGCGCTTTCTGCAGCGGGCATGGGCCATCTGGACACGGTGATCGAATGTGTGGGAAAGCCGGCCACGATCGAACAGGCCATCGACCTGGCCGGTTATAAGGCGGTGGTGATGATGTTCGGGCTGACCGCGCCGCAGGAGACGGCAGCCATCCGGCCCTTTGAGATCTTCAAAAAGGAGCTGGAGCTGAAGGCTTCTTACATCAATCCTTATACCCAGACCAGAGCCCTCCGTCTGATCGACAGCGGCAGGCTGGACGTAAGCAGCATGGTCCATGAGGTCTGCGGCCTGGACCGTCTGGCGGAGATTCTGGCCAGGCCAAAGCTGCGGGCGAAGGGAAAGTATATCATTTCGCCGGAAAAATAAGGGAAACGGAAGAAGCGCAGGAAGCCGGAAACGGAAGAAAAGGGAAGCCGGAATCAGGGCATGAGGGAAAACCATGAGAGGAAGCGGAGAAAGAAAATTTGTCTGGCAGCTGGAAAGGGGAGACGGCGTGGGGATCGTCTGCTGCTCCGACGGCTGGAGGCGGGAACGGCAGCAGGAGCTTTCCGCCCTGCTTCAGAAGCTGGAGGAGCTGGGGCTTCGTCCCCGGCTTTCGCCCTGTATCTATGAGAAGGACGGCGCTTTTTCCGGAAGCGGGAGGGAGCGGGCCCGGGCGCTGATGGATTTTTACCGGGATGCTTCCATCCGGGCGATCTTTGATCTTTCCGGCGGAAACGCGGCGAACGAAGTGCTGCCCTTTCTGGATTTTGATGCGATCGCCGGAGCGGACAAGCTGTTCTGGGGTTACAGCGATCTGACGGTGATCCTGAACGCGGTATATGCGAAAACCGGCAGGCCTTCCGTGCTCTGGCAGGTGAGAAATCTGCTGTATGAGCGGGGAAAAGAGCAGGAAGCGGACCTGACGGAGGCTCTGTCCGGAACAGGGGAGACGCTCTTTTCCTTTCCCTTCCGCTTCCTGCAGAAGGACCGGATGGAGGGCGTCATTCTGGGCGGCAATCTGCGCTGCCTGCTGAAGCTTGCGGGAACGCCCTTCTGGCCGGAGATGGAGGGAAAGCTTCTCCTGCTGGAGGCCAGAAGCGGCGGAGAAGCGATGATCGCCTCCGGCCTGGCGCAGCTTCGGCAGATGGGTGTTTTTGACCGGATCTCCGGTCTGCTTTTGGGCACCTTTACGGAGCTGGAGAAAAAGACGCCGGACGGAGCGGAAAGGCTGGCAGCCCTGGCAAAGGAAGCCGCAGGGGCGGAGCTTCCCATCGCCGGAACGGACCGCATCGGCCACGGGCCCGACTCCGCCGCAGTGCTGATCGGCGGGCGGATGATACTGGAAAGCGGCCGGCCGCCCCGTCTGGCAGAAATCTGACCCTGTGCCGTCTCTCTGACTGGCTGAAATCCGGTCCTGCGGCCGCCCCGGCAGGCCGCAGGATCCGCCGGGCGGCTTTCCCGGCCGGACATGGTGCCGGAGGGAAGGTCAGCGGTATACCTTGCTCAGCGTAAAGCCCCGTCCGCTCACCTCATTGATGCGGTTGACGATGATGAAGGCTTCCGGATCCACCTCCAGAATGAGCTGGTTGACCCGGGGAAGATCCCGGTTGGAAATGACGGCGAGAACCATTTTTTCTTCCCGGTGCAGGTAACCGGTCTCCATATGGAGCAGCGAGGTGCCGCAGTCGATGCGCTCCGCCAGCAGGCGGTTGATGGCCTCGTGCTCCCGGCTGATGATTTTTACCTGCATTTTTGCGCCGCCGAAGAGCAGGACCCTGTCCAGGGCGACGGTATAGACGGCGATCAGCAGAATGCCGTAGAGCAGGGCGTGGATGTCGGTTCCCGTCAGCTGAAGGAGCAGGATCACGCAGTCGCACAGATAGATGGTGGCCGATACATTGATGTTTTTCTTCTTTTTCAGGATCAGGGCCGGAATATCCATGCCTCCTGTGGAAGCGCCCGCGCGCATGACGATGCCGATCCCCGCTCCGATGAGGACGCCTGCGTAGAGCACGGCGGTGAGCTTATCCTGCATGACGATGCCGGGCAGGCCGCAGCCTTCCAGAAGGCCCAGAAGCAGCGGATAGATCAGCGTGCTGAGCACGGTCGTCGCGGCAAACTGCTTTCCCAGGACCCAGGCTCCCAGAAGGAACATGGCCACGTTAAACAGGCAGACGAAGAGGCTGACCGGGATCCCGGCGGTCCGGTAAAAAAACAGCGCAAGCCCGGTGGTCCCGCCCGTGAGCAGGCCGTTTGGCACGATGAAGAGCGTCACAGCCAGCGCGTACAGCAGATTCCCGAATAGGATCATGCCCAGCTTTCTGATCAAAACGAACCAGTTCTTTTTCACAGATTTCTCCTTTCCTACCACAGAAAAAAACGGCATGCTCTGCCGTTTTCTGTCTGCATATATGAGAAGCTTGCCGGATTGCCGGCGAACAGTAATATAGCATGCGGGGAAGGATCCGTCAAGGCAGAGGCGCAGCCCGTGATTGACATGCGCAGCCGGCAGCCGGTATAATGATAACAGCCAAAAAGAGCGGCCCGGAGAGGGCCGGAGGCGGAATACGAACTGCCGGGGCCGCAGACGCCGGAGCGAGGATCCGGCGCGTGTCTGGCAGAATGGAAACGTTTTGAAATGGAGGAAAATATGAACAGGGAGAACGATTTGCCGGGATGCCGCAGGCTGGCCTGGGATCCGTCGGGGCTGTATCGCGGGAAAATGGAACGGGAGGAGAACGGCGGACAGGAGGGGAGCGCAAAGGGAGCGGCTCCGGAAGGGGAACAGGAGCGAGTCCTCTTTACCTGTCCTGAAGAGGGGCTGGATTATCTGCTCTATGCGGCGGACAGAGAGGGAGAGATCCGGCTTTCTGATTATAAGTGGCTGTGTATGGACCTGGAGGTGCTGGAGGCGCATTCCATGTGCTTTCAGCTTTCTTTTTATGAAGACAGACAGCCGGAGAAAAAGGGAGAAGAGCCTGCCATGCGCATCATCTTCGGACTGCTTCCCGGTGTCCGGACCGTGGTGCCCTTCGATTTCCGGATCTTGGACAGTCAGGTGATCTTTCCGGAGCGTACGCCGGGAAGGCTGAAGATGAGCATCTTCGGAAAGCCGGTGCGTCTGAGCGATGTGAAGGAGATCCGTCTGCAGACCGCGCCGGGCTTTGAGACCTTCCGCTTTCTGGCGGCAGAATGCTTCCTGTCGGAGGAATTTCCGAGTTATGAGCTGCCGCAGAAGCGCCTGATCGACGAGCTGGGGCAGTGGACCGGGAAGGAATGGACGGGAAAGGTAAAGGACAGGCAGGCATGCACCCGCATTCTGCAGGAGCTTCTCGCCCGCGCGGAGGAGGCCGAAAAGGAGGAAGCGAAGAGGGGAAGCGCCTTTGCCATTCCGGACTGGGATGCCTACGGCGGATGGAAGAAAAAGAAGTTCCGCAAAACGGGGTGGTTTCATGTGGAGCGGGAAAACGGAAGATACTGGCTGGCCGATCCGGAGGGAAACGCCTTCCTTTCCACAGGGCTGGACTGCATCAATCCGGGCGAGGGAACCCGTCTGTCTCCCGTGCTCCCTTTTGTGGGAGAGGCGGAAAGAGAAGGCTACCGGAAGGCCCTTGCGGCGGATGAGAGCGCGCGGGGGCAGAAGGAGAACGCCAGAAACAGCCATGCCAGGGGCGGCAGGAAGGAGTATGATTTCTTCAACTACGGCGTGGAAAATCTGAAGGCGGCCTTCGGAGAGGACTGGAAGGAAAGCTGGATGAAGATCATCCGCTATTACCTGTGCTCCTGGGGCGTCAACACCATCGGCAACTGGTCGGACCGGGAATTCATCCGCTTCGCCCGCCTGCCCTATGTGATCCCGCTGGATTCCTTCTCCGAAGAAGGCTTTCCTCATACGGAAACGGCCATCTTCCGGGATTTTCCGGATGTGTTCTCGCCGGAATATGAAAGCTCCGCCAGACGCTATGCGGAAGGGCTTGCGCCCTTTGCCGGGGATCCCCTCCTCATCGGCTATTTCATGAGAAACGAGCCGGAATGGGCCTTCGTGTACGGCCTGAATATCGCGGAGGAGATGCTGGCGAACCCGGCACAGAGCGCCTGCCGGGCAAAGTTCAGGCAGAGAATGGAAGAAAAATACGGGCGGATCGAACGCTTCAACGAGGCCTGGCATACAAGCTTTTCCGATTTTGACGGGCTGAAGCAGGAGCTGTACAAGGCGGCGGCTCTCTCACCGGAGGCGGAAGCGGACCTGAAGGCTTTTTCCGAAGAGATGATCACCCGCTATGTGGAGATCCCGGCAAAGGAGCTGCGGCGTGTGGATCCCAACCATCTGAACCTGGGCATGCGTTATGCCTATCTGACGGACAGGAGCCTGCTGTGCGGTTCGGAGAATTTTGACGTCTTTTCCATCAACAGCTACCAGATCACGCCGCTGGAGCCGGTGAGGAAGGCGGCAGGCTGGCTGGACAAGCCGGTGATGGTGGGAGAGTTCCATCAGGGAGCGCTGGATGTGGGACTTACCGCGCATGGCATCCGGGGCGTGACGGATCAGGAGCAGCGCGGCTGCGCCTACCGTTATTATCTGGAGCAGGGGCTGACGCATCCCAATTTCCTGGGGGCCCATTATTTCCAGCTCAACGACCAGAGCTGCCTGGGCCGTTTCGACGGCGAAAACTATCAGATCGGCCTGATCGACGTATGTATGCAGGAGTATACCCGGATGGCGGACGCCATGCGCGCCTGCCACGAAGCGATGTACCGTGTGGCCGCCGGAGAGCAGAAGGCGTGGGAGACGGTGCCGGAGGACATCGAGCCGATCCACTATTGAAGAAAGAGCGAAGTGCCGCGGACGGCGGCAGAGAAAGGGGGGACTATGAACTATCCTGAAATAACCGGAGAAGAAGTGCTGCAGGCGCTGGATTTTTCGGCAGCACAGATCAAGAAGTACCTGCCGGAGTTTACGGACCGGTTCCAGAATGCCTACAGCGAGAACGGCTTTTATGCGCCCATCGAGAACGTGGACTGGACCAACGGATTCTGGACGGGAGAGATCTGGCTGGCCTGGGAGCATACGAAGGACGATGCCTTCCGGAAGGCGGCCGAGGTGCAGGTGAAGGATTTCCTGCACAGGATCGACAATAAAATCATGGTGGACCACCATGACATGGGCTTTCTGTATACGCCCTCCTGTGTGGCGGCGTGGAAGCTGACAAAGAACGAAGAGGGCCGGGAGGCGGCCATCAAGGCGGCGGATCAGCTCATCAGCCGTTTTCACGAGAAAGGGGAGTTCATCCAGGCATGGGGCGCGATGAACGCGCCGGAAAACTACCGGCTGATCATCGACTGCCTGCTGAACCTGCCGCTTCTGTACTGGGCGTCGGAGGAGACCGGCGATCAGAAATACAGGGACATTGCGGAAAAACATATCCACACGGCGCTGGCGAACGTGATTCGGGAGGACGGCTCCACCTGGCATACCTTCTTCTTCAACATGGAGACGGGAGAGCCGGATCACGGAGCCACCTGCCAGGGCTACCGGGACGGCTCCGCCTGGGCGCGGGGACAGGCCTGGGGCGTGTACGGGACGGCGCTGGCTTACCGCTATACCGGGGAGCAGAAGTATATCGAGGCATTTAAGACGGTGACGGGCTATTTCCTTTCCCATCTGCCGAAGGACCTGGTGCCCTACTGGGATTTTGAATTCACGGACGGTTCGGACGAGCCCAGAGACTCCTCCTCCGCCGTGATCGCCGCCTGCGGCATGCTGGAAATGGCGAAATATCTGTCCGGAGAGGATGCGGCGTATTATACGGCCAGAGCGCGGGAGATCATGAAGTCCGTGTGGGACAGCTATGCGGTGAAGGATCATGACAGCTCCAACGGTCTGGTGCTCCATGCGACCTATTCCAACCATTCTCCCTACAATACCTGCAACCACTGCGGCGTGGACGAGTGCAATTCCTGGGGAGACTATTTCTACATGGAGGCGCTCACCCGCCTGAAGGGAGACTGGGAGCAGTACTGGTAAAGCCGGAGAACGGACGGACAGGACAGAATACGAAACAGAAAGAGAGGCAGCGCGGGCCGGGGACGGCCTGTGCTGCCTCTCTTTCTGTTCCGGGAAGACGGCTGCCCTGCGGGATGGGGGCTTTTCGCACAGACGCCTGTGCTCCGGTGCGGATGGGGCCCGGAGGGAAGGAAAACCGAAAAAGCGAGAGATGCGAGAAATCGGTTTCAATATAAGACGGTATAGAAGATTAAATATAAACGGTAAAACAATAGAATATGTGAATATCTGCTGAAAAGGAGGGGCGCTGAGGGAGGCAAAAGGACGATAAATATATAAAATGCACAAAAATTGAATTAGCTTTTTTTTTTTTTGTGCAGACTGTTGACTTTGATGAAAAAGGTGTATATAATCAGAATCATGAAATGGGTTTCAAATCAATGAAATCTCCAAACAATTAGCCGGGCAAATTGGATAATCTGCCTGGAGGAACAGGAGGGAAAGTAGTGAAAAATTCAAAAACCGCATCGCCTAAAGTGCGGATGCAGAACGGTGTGCCCAAAAGATCGTTTTTCCAGAACGTGGTGCGCTATCGTGTACTGCTGCTGATGTGCCTGCCGGCCATTCTCTTTTTCTTTTTCATGAGTTATGTGCCGTTGCCGGGAATCTGGATCGCCTTCGTGGATTACAATGTCCGCGACGGTATCTTCGGAAGTGAGTTCGTGGGAATGAGGAACTTTGAGTTCCTGGCATCCTCCGGAAAGCTCTGGAGCCTGACGAAGAACACGATCCTGTACAATCTGGCGTTTATCCTGCTGGGCAATTTCCTGGCCGTATTTATCGCCATCCTGCTCAACGAGATGCGCAGCAAATGGTTCAAGAAGGTTTCCCAGACGCTGATGTTCCTGCCTTACTTCATTTCGCAGGTTCTGGTCGGCATCCTGGTTTACAACATGCTCAACTACGACACGGGCTTTGTGAACGGGATCCTGGAGAACCTGGGCTTTGCAAGATGGCAGCCCTATTCCGACCCGAAGGTGTGGCCGGTGATCCTGGTCATCGTATATCTGTGGCAGCAGACGGGTTACAACTCCGTTGTATACTTCGCTTCCATCATGGGCATCGACATGGAGATGATCGAAGCGGCCAAGGTGGACGGCGCCAACGGCTTCCAGAGGATCCGCTACATCCTGCTTCCCAGCCTGAAGCCCACCATCATCATCCTGCTTCTGTTCGCACTGGGCGGTATCGTAAGAGGTAACTTCGGACTGTTCTACAACATCATCGGAACCAACAACCTTCTGTACGGCACGACAGACATTATCGAGACCTATGTATACCGTGCGACGATGGCGGAATTCAACTTCTCCACGGCATCTGCGGTAGGCTTCTACCAGTCGGTGGTCGGCTTCGTGATCGTTATGGTTGTAAACTTTATTGTTAAGAAGATAGAACCGGATTACTCCCTGTTCTAAGAAAGGTTGGAAGCGATATGGCAAAGAACAGTATGAATTATGAACAGGGCACCAAGGTCAAGCTTGGCGCATCGGATATGTTCATCCGCGGCTTCGGTTATGTCCTGATTACGATTTACGCCGTGTGTTGTATTGTCCCCTTCCTGATCATCCTGGGGACCTCGTTTACCAGTGAATCCTACGTTACCACCAAGGGCGTGACGCTGATCCCGCATGAGTTCACGCTGGCAGCTTACGAGATGGTAATGAAGGGCGGCAGGATCTGGCAGTCTTATATCCTGACCATCGCCATGACCATCATCGGAACCTTCCTGGGGCTGTTATTTATCTCCATGGCAGGCTATGCGCTGCAGAGAAGGGATTTCCCCTTCCGTAACGCGATTTCCTTCTACATTTACTTCACCAGCCTGTTTTCCGCAGGTCTGGCGCCCTACTACCTGACCATGACGCAGCGTTATCATCTGAAGGACAGCTATCTGGCGGTGCTGATCCCGCTTCTGATGAGTCCCTGGCTGGTCATCCTGATGAAAAACTTCGTGAAGGCGATCCCGCATGAGATCTCCGAATCCGGAAAGATCGACGGCGCAGGCGATATGAGGATTTTCATTTCCCTGATTCTTCCCATGCTGAAGCCGGCACTGGCCACCATCGGCCTGTTCCTGGCTCTGGGCTACTGGAACGAATGGTATCAGTCTTCCCTGTTCTTAAGCAGTAAGGTAGATGTCAAGCCTCTGCAGTACTATCTGTATGAGGTGGTAAATAAGGCGGATGCTCTGAAGAACTCCGTAGCGGCTCAGTTCGTTACCGTCGGAAATCTGCCGACTGAGACGGTTAAGATGGCGAACGCCATGCTGGCGACCGGTCCCATCATCCTTCTGTATCCTTTCGTGCAGAAGTATTTCATCAGCGGTATCACCGTAGGCGCGGTAAAGGGCTGATGAAGGCGCGAGAGGCCGAAAAGCTTACATATGGTCTTGATTCCCAATGCGGGAGTTTGAGATAAAATATCCATTTATCCAACAAGAACGGAGGTAAAGTATGAAAAAGAAGTTAGTAGCGATCCTGCTGACTGCTGCCATGACGGTAAGCCTGGCAGCCTGCGGAAGCAGCAGCAGCGACACCGCGGCAAGCACGCCCGCAAATGACGCAGCAGCGAGCACGGAAGAGGCGGCGGATGATGCAGCGGCAGATTCCACAGAAGCGGCTACCGAAGAAGCGGCGGCTGAGATCGACCCTAATGATCCCTGGGCCGGATGGGCGAATATCGATACGTCCGAGCCTGTAGTGATCAATTACATGTGCGTCAGCGACAAGCCCACCAACCCGGATACCGACGAGATGATGGAGGTCCTGAACGGAATTCTCCAGGAGAAGGTAAACGCTACCCTGGAACTGAACTACATCGGCTGGACGGATTATCTGACCAACTACAACCTGACCCTGACCCCCATGGACGGTTCCGTGGATCTGGTCGTAACGGCTGATGACTGGCTGGATGCCTGGCAGAACGTGGAAAGAGGCGCTTTCATGGAGCTGCCTGACGAGATGCTTCAGACCTATGCTCCCGCTACCTGGCAGCAGGTAGAAGAGGACGGCGATTGGGATATGTGCCGTTATACCGACGGACAGATCTATCTGATTCCGGAAGACAATTACAGACAGTGGACCAACCACGGCTTCATCTATCGTCTTGACTGGGCGAAGGAAGCGGGCCTGGAAGACGGCGTTCACAGCTGGGATGATATGACCACCTACTTCCAGTACTGCCTGGATACCTTCCCGGATATGATCCCCTGGGATGTGGTAGGCGGAAACTCCATCAATGAGTGCACGGGCGGCTACCTTGCATCCGCAGGCGTTGAGTCTTATCCTCTGACCGGCGTAGCCGCTGGTATCGTTGGCTATCCCGGAAACCAGGTGAAGTGCCAGTATCTGGAGGAGACCGATGCTCTGGTTGCATACGGCAATCTGATGAAGACCTGGAACGATATGGGCGTCTGGAGGACCGACGTTCTGAACAACTCCACCTCTGATACCAGACAGGCATTCAGAGAGGGACGCGGCGCGGTTGACCAGCATCATACCGAGACCTGGACTGACCTTGCAAGCCCTGGAAGAACGGCAAACGTATTCTATCAGGAAGATCCTGATGCAGCAGCCGGCTTCTTCTGGTTCGGTGAAGAGTCCAACTTCCTTGTAAACCTGTCCATCCTTCACGGCGCAATGGCGATCTCTTCCGGAAGCCAGAACCCGGAAAGAGCTCTGATGGTTTACGACCTTCTGAGAAATGATCCTGAGTGCTACCGTCTGTTCATGTACGGTATCGAAGGCGAGCAGTATGAGCTGGTCGGCGAGAACGAGTACAAGAGACCGGAAGGCTACAATGATACCGAGGATAAGGTTGATACCGCATTCTGGGCCGGACGTAACGATGACATCGGCCTGAAGGATTCCACTCTGAACTGGGATGTGATCGAGCCTCTGTATGCAGAGTATGATGAAATCGCAGTGGACAACCCGTATCTGCAGTTCCTGCCTGTGACGGATGAGATCAGCGGTACCATGAGCACCCTGACCGAGATCTGCAACAACTACCTGAAGCTTCTGACCTATGGCCAGTTCCAGGGTACTGCGGAAGAGTGCGTTGCGGAATTCCAGGATCAGCTCCGTGCTGCCGGCGTTGAAGATGTGGTTGCTAACCTGCAGGCACAGATGGATGCGTTCTACGGCACCAGCGCAGCGGAGACCACCGCAGCAGAATAATGCGATAAGCATAGCCGAGTAACAGATACAGGATCTGTTTTTCATACGGCAAGTCAGGGGGTATGGACAGAGAATGTCCATACCTCCTTTTTTATCATTAAAAAAGAGAAAATGAGGAGGCTGAGTATGAGCAGATTTGAAATTACCGATAACTTTTACCTGGATGGGAAACCGTTCCGGATCATCTCCGGGGCGATCCACTATTTCCGCGTGGTTCCGGAGTATTGGAGAGACCGGCTGGAAAAGCTGAAGGCCATGGGAGCCAACACGGTGGAAACCTATATCCCCTGGAACATGCATGAGCCGAAAAAGGGAGAGTTTCATTTTGACGGCATGCTGGATATTCGGAAATTCGTGCTTCTGGCGCAGGAGTTGGGGCTGTATGTGATCTTAAGGCCGTCGCCCTATATCTGCGCGGAGTGGGAGTTCGGCGGACTGCCGGGCTGGCTCTTAAAGGAGGACGGGATGCGCCTGCGCGGCTGCTATGAGCCCTTTTTAAAGCACATCCGGGATTATTATGACGTGCTGTTTCCGATCATCACGCCCCTGCAGATCGACCAGGGCGGCCCGGTGATCCTGATGCAGGTGGAAAATGAGTACGGCTACTACGGAGACGACACCGCCTATCTGGAAACCATGCGGGACTACATGGTGCAGAGGGGTGTGACGGTGCCGCTCGTGACTTCGGACGGACCGATGGACGAATCCCTGTCCTGCGGCCATCTGGAGGGAGCGCTTCCCACAGGAAATTTCGGATCCCGGACGAAGGAGCGCTTCGAGGTTCTGAAACGGTATACGGACGGAGGCCCTCTGATGTGCACGGAATTCTGGGTGGGCTGGTTTGACCACTGGGGAAACGGCGGCCACATGAGAGGAAATCTGGAGGAGAGCGTGCAGGATCTGGACGACATGCTGGAGCTGGGCCATGTGAACATCTACATGTTCGAGGGAGGGACCAACTTCGGATTCATGAACGGCTCCAACTACTATGACGAACTGACGCCGGACGTGACCAGCTATGATTATGACGCGGTGCTTACCGAGGACGGACAGATCACGGAGAAGTACAGAAGGTATCAGGAGGTGGTGAGAAAGCACGCGCCGGTGCCGGAGGTGGAGCTGACCACGGACATCCGCAGAAAGGCGTACGGGAAGCTTGTCTGTGAGGGAAAAGTGGGGCTGTTTGAGAGCCTTTCCGAGCTGTCGGAGCCGGTGAAGAACACCTTCCCCATCTGCATGGAGAAGCTGGACCAGAACTACGGCTATATCCTGTACCGAACGAATCTGGAGAGGGAGCAGAACGTGGAGAAGATCCGCCTGTGGGGAGCGAACGACCGCGCGAACATCTTCGTGGAAGGAAAGCCGGCGGCGACGCTGTACGACAGGGAGCTTCTGAAGGAAGCGGAGGTGAATGTAAGCTTTGAAAAGAGACCGGCACGCCTGGACATCCTGATGGAGAACATGGGGCGAGTGAACTTCGGCCCGAAGATGGAGAGCCAGAGGAAGGGGATCGAAGGGTGCGTGCAGATCAACGGCCACATGCACTATAACTGGGAGATGTACCCGCTGCCGCTGGATGATGTGACGAAGCTGGACTTCACGAAGGGATATGAGGAAGGGCTTCCTGCGTTCTACCGTTTTACCTTTGAAGCGGAGGAGTGCTGCGATACCTGGCTGGATTTCGCGGGCTGGGGAAAGGGCTGCGCGTTCCTGAACGGCTTCAATCTGGGAAGATACTGGGAGATCGGGCCGCAGAAGCGTCTGTACATCCCGGGACCGCTTTTACAGAAGGGGGAAAACGAGATCATCCTGTTTGAGACGGACGGGAAGGCGCCGGGGGAGATCACCCTCACGGATGAGCCGGATATTGGATAAAATTTGTATTATTCCGTAATGAAGAGGGAAAAAATGAGCTAAATTACGGAAAAACTGTAAAAAAAGCGATTTATTTTGGGGAAAGGCTGGCAATTTCTGCGGTATATATTATAATAGGAAGAAAATATCCGATGCGGGTCATATGCTCCTGCCGGGCCTGCAGGGCGGCGCGGAAAGATCTGCGCCGCCGGCCGGGGCAGGCGCCTGCGTCAGGGAGAAAGGCACAGGGCGAAATGGAAAAAGAGACGATCAGCATATATACCATAGCCAGAGAAGCGGGAGTCTCGCCGGCCACGGTTTCCAGGGTACTGAACGGAAGCGCGAAGGTCAGCGAAGAAAAAAGGCTTAGGGTGCAGTCCCTGATCGAAAAGTACAATTTTACCCCGAACGCGCTCGCCAGAGGCCTGAGCAGCGTGGAGACCAAGGTGATCGGCCTGATGGTTTCGGACATCCGCAACCCGTTCTATGCGACGATGGTGGTGGAATGTGAGAAGGCGGCCAACGAGAGAGGGTATCTGATGATGCTGTGCAATTCGCTGGGAAGCAATGAGATGGAGCTTTCCTATCTGGAAAAGTTCAACAGTCAGCGGGTGGATGCGGTCATTCAGATCGGGGGAAAGGTGGACGAGCTGATCTCGGACACCGGATATGTGGAAAACGTCAACAAGGTGGCCAGCTCCATGCCGGTCCTGATCACAGGAAAGCTGGATGGGGCGGACTGCTATCAGGTCAATATCGACGAGGGACAGGCGATGGAGCTTCTGATCCGGTTCCTGATTGAAAACGGGCATCGGGACATCGCGCTCCTCGGCGGCAGGGATGGTGTGAAATCCACGGTGGATAAAAGGCTGCGTTACCGGCAGATGCTGTGGAAATACGGGATTCCCGTGAGAGAAGAATATATCATAGACGGTGACAGCTATGACATTGAAAGCGGCTCGGAGGCCATGCGGCAGTTCATGAGGGAGGATCATCCCATGCCGACGGTCATTATCGCCATCAACGACTTCACCGCGGTGGGCGTCGTGCGCACCCTGCGGGAGGCCGGATATGAGATCCCGGAGGACATATCCGTCGTGAGCTTTGACAATACCTATATTGCAGAAACCTGCATGCCGCGGCTGACCTGCGTCGGATACGATTACAGGATGTTCGGACATCTCCTGATCGATACGGCTGTGCGGGCGATCCACAAAGAGGAGCCGCCCAGGGTGCAGATGGTGAAATCAAGACTGGTGATCCGGGATTCCTGCAAATGTCTGAACGACTGACCGGCAGAAAAAAAGAGGTCGAAGGGATTCTATGTTTTATCTGATGGATCCGCGGATCCTGCCGTCCGTAAGGCTGGCGGATTCCGTGGTGATCGAGCCGCCCTATGTGCACAAGCGCAGGAAGGCGGACGAATATATCTTATATCTGATCAAAAGGGGAGCCATGTATCTGAGGGAGGATGGGACTCTCCTGACGCTGCAGCCCGGAGATGTCTGCGTGCTGGATCCGGAGTGTACGCATGAGGGGGTAAAGGCGTCCTGGTGCGAATATTTCTACATTCATTTCAGACATCCTTCTATCCGGCGGATCGACGAAACCGGAATAGAAGACTTTCAGAAGCTGCTGCTGGAAAACAGGCGGGCTTCCATCCAGAGCAACATTTTCAGCTACGAGCGGTGCGAGGGGGAGAAGCTGTATCTGCCCAAGCAGTATCATATCTCGGATTACGGAACCCTGGTGAAGGTGACCGGACTGTTCCATGAGGCCGCAGGGAAAAACGCCAGGCAGCTGGAAAATTACAAAATACAGCTGGGCTGCACCATCCTGGAAGCCTTTACGGAGATCGCCCGGAGCTACGTCACCACGGAAACCGCACAGTATATGGAGACCCAGCCGCGGTCCTACCGGATGGTGCAGAAGCTGCTGCACTATCTGAACCGGGAATATGCCTCCGACATCACGGGAGAGCTACTGGAAAAGGAATTCGGCGGCAATTTTGACTATATGAACCGGGTGTTCAAAAAGGCTACCGGAGAAACGATCTTCCGCTATCTCAACCGGGTACGGATCAACCACGCCGAGGCACTGATCCTGAATACCCCGTGGAAGATGTCGGTGATCGGAAGCCGGGTGGGATTTTCGGACGAATATTATTTCAGCCGTGTATTCAAGAAATATACGGGAAAATCCCCCACCGAATACGCCAGAGAGGGAATGAACAAAAGGGGCGGCTGAGAGATCAGCCGGGCCCTTTTCTGGTCAGACCGGTGGCGCAGGCCATGGCGAGAAAATGAAAATCCATGCACCGGTTGTAGCGGTAAAAATCCGCCATGAGCAGCGTGAGAGGATGACGCAGAAGGCCGCCGCTTTCATCGTACTGGGAGAGGTAGGAAAGAAAGCGGTCGGGATCATTTTCCGACATACGAAGAAAATCATCTTTGGTGGAAACAAAGATGGAGTCGCACAACAGGCAGGGAAGAAGCGCATCCATGCGGTTTTTGACAAGACTGGAATACCGGTAGAGGACCTGCCCCCGGGAAGAGAGTATGCGGATGGTGAGATAGGCGACGCCTCTTAAGCTGTAGCCGTCGCCGGGCTCGGGAAAGCCGCCGAAGGTCGGAAAGCCTACGGATTCATAAGCCTCCAGCCATATGGTGCGCCCTTTTTTGAGATGACAGCAGAAGGTGATGTTCTGCGCAAAATTTTCCGTTTCAGAGCCGTCGAATTCCACGCCCATTTCCGTCATGAAGCCGATCGGATCATATTCTACGACCTCCCAGCTTAAAAGCCCCTTTTCCGTCCGCCCGGTAACGGCGGCCAGAAGTTTCTGTATTTCGGGTGAGTTCATATCCATTTCTTTGAGTCCTTTCCTTCTTTATTCATATCTGTCGGAGAAAGTCTCCTTATAAGGATTTCCCGAAAAAAGTGAAAATATTACGGGGCTTTTGAGAAAAGAGTCTTTCCGTAAAACCTGATAGGTTAAAGTATCAGGAGAAAAATATGCTGTGAGTTTATTATATTATACTTTCCCGGTGGTTACAATAAATATAGTTTAAGCGGTCGAAGGAGATGAAAAGCGCGTCTGTCCGCAGGATGGGATAGCAGCGATAAAGGGGGAATACGGCCGGGAAAGAAGGTGGCAGGGATGCCGGTGGACAGCAAGGCGCTGGGCAGGAGGATCAGGGCCGCAAGAAAGAAGGCCTCGATGACACAGGGCAGACTGGCGGAAGCGGTTGGCATCAGCGAGGTACATATCAGCAATATGGAGTCCGGTTCGGGAAATCCGAGTCTTGCGACACTGGTGGACATCGCAAATGTGCTGTCCGTTTCCGCGGATGAGCTTCTGTGCGACAGCGTCATCTGCTGCAAGCCCGTATTTCAGAAGAAGATCCTGGAAGTCACGGCAGACTGCGATGATTATGAGATCCGCATCCTCAGCCATGTCCTGGAGGAAACGAAAACGGCGCTCCGGGAAAACGGGAAGCTGAGACGGATGCCGGAAAAGGGAAAATAAACAGAGCGCACGGAAGGGCCGCCGCAGACAGAGCCGCCCGGCAGGAAACAGCCTGCCGGGCGGCTCTGTCTGTATGCTTTATACATGCTTCTGAGTCCAGCGGCGGGAACGCCATCTGGTGAAGAAGGTGAGGCCGCGGAACAGCTCGTCCATCATGAAGGCGATCCAGCAGCCGGTCAGTCCCAGTCCCAGGCGGATGCCGAGGATATAGGAGAACAGGATGCTCATGGCCCAGGAGGAGAAGATGGAGACCACCATGGAGAACATCACGTCTCCGGCGCCGCGCAGCGAGTTGTCCTCGATGTGGTTGAAGGCGCGTCCGATCTCCACGAAAATGTCGATGAACAGGATGGGAGCCGCCATGGCGAAGATGGCAGGATCATCCGTGAACAATCCTAACAGGGGCCGCCCGAAGATGCAGATCAGAGAGGAGCCCACAATGTTGAGGAGAACGGCGATGCGCAGATTCTGCAGGTTCAGCCGGTAGGCCTTGTCGTATTCTCCCGCACCCGTCAGCCATCCGATGATCAGCGAGGTGGCCGTGCCGAGGGACATGCCGATCACATAGATGTAGAAAAAGATGGTGGAGAGATAGATCTTGGTGGAGATGGCCGTCGTTCCCAGGATCGCGAGGATCGAGGTGGAGACCACCTGGGAGGTGGAATAGGAAAGAGAGCTGATCCCGCCGGGCAGTCCGATGTGCAGGATGCTGCCGATGCAGCGGAGCGTTTTCAGATTCTTTTTCCGGAACTGCAGGTTCAGGCCGCTTCTTGCCAGACAGACGGAGATCAGCAGAAGCGCGAGGCCGCGGCTGATCACGTTGGTCACGGCGATGCCGGAAACCCCGTAAAGGGGAACCTCAAAGGGGCGGAAGATGACGATGCAGTTGAGGACAGCGTTCATCACGTTCATGAACAGGGAGGCGGCGACGGCGATCTTCGGCATGCCGTAGCTTCGGAAGATGGCGGAAACGGAGGCCATCAGCGCCTGAAAAAAGGAGAAGGAGACGCAGATCCTGAAATAGAGGGAAGCATCCTCCAGCACCTGGCCGGTCAGATTCATCATGCTCATGAGCTGTCCGGCGAAAACGGACAGGATCGACCCCACGCAGAGACTGAGCGCGAAGCTGCACAGGATGGAGGTAAAGGCTGCGTCGGAAGCAAGATCCGGCCGTTTGGCGCCCAGACGGTGACTGATGAAGATGCTGGTGCCCGCGCTGATGACGGTATAGAAGGTAAAGATCATGCTCAGAAGCTGGTTGGCCGCGCCCACAGCAGCTACCGCATCGTCCGAATACTGGCTTAAGATCAGCGTGTTCACCGTTCCCATGGAATTGGTCAGAAGGGATTCGATCAGAAAAGGCAGGAAAACGGAAAACAGCGTCAGGGTACCCTGAGGCGTGTCAATGCGGCTCAGTTCTTTGTCATACAGCTTGATATGTGGTAATGAGAAGGCTTTCATTTGGGACAGATCCTTTCCGGTGTAAAAGGAAAAGAAGGGGGATAAGACCCGCTTCTCTTCCTTTTGCCGATTTTTTATTATGGCATCCGATTGCTGTTTGGCTTCAGCCTTCGGAAAGCTGGATGGAGGCTTCTTCACAGCCTTCGGCGCATACGCTGAGGGTGATGTCTCCTTCGCCGCATCTGCGCACATAGGCGATCAGTCTGCCGTGCAGCGTGTTTCTGACATGCTCCGCATATGGGGTATTGTCCGCCAGATCGCCGTTTTCCAGGCCCAGAAGGAGGCCGGGGCCGGATACGGCTGCGGTCACGGGCACGTCTTTATGCACCGCCGGATTGCCGTCGCAGTCGGCCAGGGTGATCTCGATCTGCTCCACCCGTCCCGTTTTTCCAAGGAGAGAGGAGCTTCCCCGGAAAGCGTCCGGCTGTGCGGCTTCCGCAGCGGCCCAGCGGTTTAAGAGCAGGCGCTCCGGTTCTCCGGTGGTGATGAGGCGGAAGGTGACAGGCTCTGCGCCTTCTGTGTCGGGACGACCTTCGGCGGTCAGTTCTCCGGCCTCGAAGGGAACGATCCAGTCCATGCTCCCCTCTTCGTTCAGCCCCTCCTTCGTTCCCAGGCTGCGGCCGTTCAGGAACAGCTCAACGGAGGGAAGATTGGTGTAGCAGCGCACCAGGATCTGCTCCCCCGCTTCATAGTTCCAGCAGTCGGAGGCGGGCAGATATTCCGTCACATCCCCGGTATAGGGAGCGGTGGACAGGTGCAGGACGGGCGTATCGAGCCAGAAGGACTGTCTTCTGTAATAGCGGTTCTTCGGGAAGCCGGCCAGCGTCAGAAGGCCTGCGCCGGAACCGTGGATGGGCCAGCCGTGCGCCTCTCCCAGATAATCGATGCCGGTCCAGAGGAACTGACCGCTGATATAGTCATGCCCGGTCACGGCCTTCCAGGCTTCCAGGGAATGGCCGTTCTCACTTCCCAAGAAGGGCAGGGACGGGAAGCGCTTGTGGTCCTCCTCATACAGATGCTCTTTATAGTTATAGCCCACCACATCCAGCGCGTCAAAATAGTGCAGCTGAGAGGAAAGCTCCGGGAACGCGGCCGCCAGAGTGACGGGGCGGGTGGAGTCATACCGGCGCACAATGTTCGCCAGTCTGGCGGCGATGGGTGCCAGACGTTCCATATTGGGCTTGGCCGGATCATACTGACGCTCTGCGTCAGGCTTGTTGGCATCGTTGTTTCCGGTCATCTCGGAAAAGAGGGGATGGCAGTAGGGATCGTTGGGATAGTCGATCTCATTGCCGATGCTCCAGAGGATGACGGAAGGATGGTTGCGGTCACGCAGCACCATGGCGGCCAGATCCTTTTCGTGCCACTGCGGGAAGTCCTCAAAATAGCCCTGGTGCCTGGGCGGGTAGACATTGTGCCCGGTGGACCATTTGTTCTTGGCGTTTTCCCATTCGTCGAAGGCCTCGTCCATCATCAGAAAGCCCAGTCTGTCGCACAGGTCATAAAGCTCGGGCATATGAGGATTGTGGCTGGTGCGGATGGCGTTGCAGCCCATTTCCTTTAAGGAAAGCAGCCTTCTTTCCCAGACCTCACGGGTCATGGCCGCGCCCAGACAGCCGCCGTCATGGTGAACGCACACGCCCTTCAGCTTCATGCTGCGGCCGTTGAGAAAGAAGCCTTCGTCCGGATCAAAGCGGAAGGTGCGGATGCCCACCTGCCCCTCATAGACCCGGTAAGGGGATTCTCCGTTGACGGAAAGCTCCGTGGTCAGCGTATAGAGAGCAGGATGTTCCGGGGACCAGAGCTGCGGATTTTTGACGGTACCGTTCAGGACCACGGTCTGCGCCTTCCCGGGCTCCAGCTCCAGGCTGGCGCTCACTTCCAGCACTCTTTTGCCGGAAGGGGTGGTCAGGCTGCTGGTAACGGAAGCATTTACGCCTTTTGCGGTCTCATTGATCAGCTCGTGGGAGATCTCCACCTGAGCGGACTTTCCGGCATCCCCGTACAGGGTGGAGAAGAAAATGCCGTAAGGGACGGGATGAACGGGCTCTTCGATGATGACGCTCGCCTTTCTGGTGATGCCGGAGCCGGTAAACCAGCGGGAATCCGCGATGTCCGTATGGGTCACCTTCACGCTGATCTCATTTTCCTGCCGGCCGAAGCAGGCGATGCTGCTGATGTCGTAGAGCACCGGAACGTAGCCGTTGGGCCGTTTGCCGAGGTAATAGCTGTTGCACCATACCTGGCTGTTTTTATAGATGCCGTCAAAGCAGACGGAGATCTTTTTCCCCTGATATTCCTCCGGAAGAAAAAAGCGCAGCCTGTACCAGCCCGTACCGCCGGCCAGGTAGCCGGTGCCGCTGGAATATTCTCTGGAAAAAGGAAGGCTGACGGACCAGTCGTGGGGAAGCGCTACGTCCTGCCAGGAGGAATCATCGTAGCCCTTGTACCAGGCCTCTTCCGCATCGCCCAGGTGAAATTTCCAGTTGTCGTTCAGTAAAATCCGTGTTGAATCCATATCTGCCTCTTTCCCCGCCCTGAGGGCGGATATTGGGTATCGTGTAGATCGGCAAGGCCCCTCCTTCCGGAGGGGATCTTTTCCTTTCCTTACTCAGTATAGGAGAAAAAAGGAAGAAAACAATGGAAAAAAAGGTAGAAAATTTGGACTTTAGCGACTTTTTGACAAAAAAGAGAAGGGCTGCCGGCCGGACGCCCGGACGGGAACGGGACAACCGGACAAGCCGGGGCCCTGCTTCAGCCGCCGTGCCGTTTCCGGTATTCCGCCGGAGAGAGGCCGGATGCCCTGCGGAATACCTTGCAGAAATAGTTGCCGCAGGAAAAGCCGCAGGAGACGGCGATCTCGTCGATGGAAAGGGAGGTGTTCAGCAAAAGGAAGAGGGCATGGGACAGGCGGATCCCGTTGAGGCAGGACAGGGGCGTCTGTCCGGTTTCCCTGGTAAAAAGCCGAGTGAAATAGGCCGGGGAGAGGCCGAGACGAGCGGCTAGCTCCTCCATGGAAAAACGCCGGTCAAAATGCTCCTTCATATATTGCAGTCCGGCGGCGACCGCTGCGGAAGGCTCCGGAAGGGAGGGGGATTCCAGTGTCCGCAGAAGGGAAGAGAGGAAGCGGTAGACCAGCTCGCCTCCCTCATAGCTTTTCAGACGCCTGCCCTCCCGAAGCTCCCGGTGCAGGTTCAGCCACAGCAGGATGGGAAAGCTGTCGGGGGGAAGGCAAAAGCAGGGCCCGAAAAAACGGCGGATCCTGGAAAAGAAGGGCCGTACCGCTTCGCCCTGAAAATGCACATACAGATATTCCCAGCGCGCATCCGTCCCGCCGGAGGGCAGGAAATACCGGCTGTTCTCCGGAATGGAGGAAAAAAAGGCGGTGCCGGGAAGCTGGACCCTGTCCCTTCCTTCCCAGGAGAAAACGCCCTGCCCTTCCAGGGTATATTGGAAAAGATAGCCGCTGTAGTCCCGGTCCGCGTTGCTGAAATCATAAGTTTCATTCTGTCTGGCCTCCAGTCCGAAGTCCAGAAGGGACAGGGGCTCCTGCGCGAAGCCGGACTGGAGAAAGCCGAAGCTGCCGAGCTGATCTGAGGTCAAAAATTTACCCTCCTGTGTCAGTTTTTTATTCTTGAAGCTGTTCCGTCGAAATATTATAATCAAAATATACGGGGAGGACAACCCTGAAATTCCTGCCGGCAGGCTGTGGACGGAAGGAACCAAAGAGGAACAAAAATATACCCCGGATTGTCCGGTAAAAGGAAAGGAAGGAAAGCATGAACAAAAATACCTTTGCGCTGACGCCCCCCATGGGCTGGAACAGCTATGACTATTATGACACCACGGTGAACGAAGAGCAGGTGAAGGCAAACGCCGATTACATGGCGGCGAACCTGAAGGAATACGGCTGGGAGTATGTCATCGTGGACATCCAGTGGTATGCCTGGGGAGCGGGAACCATGAGAGACAGACATCAGTATATCCCTTTCAGCCGTCTGGAGATGGACGAATATGGCAGGCTGATTCCCTGCCCGGAGCGTTTCCCTTCTTCGGAAAACGGAGCGGGCTTCCGGCCTCTGGCGGACTACGTGCATTCCCTGGGGCTGAAATTCGGCATCCATATCATGCGCGGCATTCCCAGAGTGGCGGCGCAGGAGCATCTTCCCATTCTGGGAAGCGAGCAGACGGCGGATGAAGTGGCCGATCCCGCTTCCATCTGCGGGTGGAACCCGGATATGTACGGACTGCGCGCAGGAATGGAAGGCAGCCAGGCCTACTATGATTCCCTGTTCGCCCTGTACGCAGAATGGGGCGTGGACTACGTGAAGTGCGACGACATCTGCAACACCAGCCTGTATCGGGAGAACCAGTATTCGGCGGCTCATGAGATCGAGATGCTGCATGCGGCGATCGAAAAATGCGGCAGGCCCATCGTGCTGAGCCTTTCCCCGGGACCCGCCCTCATCGAGAAGGCATGGCATTATGAGAAATATGCGAATATGTGGCGCATCACCGATGATTTCTGGGATCGCTGGGATCTGTTGAAGAACATGTTCTGGCGCTGTGAGCTGTGGCAGGACCATGTGAAGGAAGGATGCTTCCCGGACTGCGACATGCTGCCGCTCGGAAAGGTGGGAAAGGGCTTCGGGGAGGAGCGTTCCACCAACTTCACAAAGGCGGAGCAGGTGACGATGATGACGCTCTGGTGCGTCTTCCGTTCCCCGCTGATGCTGGGGGCGGAGATGACGAAGCTAGACGACTGGACCCTGTCCCTTCTCACCAACAGGGAGGTGCTGGCTCTTTTGGAGGACGGCCATCACGGCGTCCAGGTGGAACGCACGGAGGATTACGCGGTCTGGGCCAATTGGAATGAAAAGGACGGAACGGTCTGCGTCGCCCTGTTCAATCTGAAGGAGGAAGCGGCCAACGTTTCCGTTTCCCTGGAAGACATCGCGGCTGCCCTTCCTGTTTCCGTGGGCGAAAAGCTCCTGGAGAAGACCGGATGGACGAAGGAAACGGTTGGAGCAGAGAAGACGGAAAGCCTGGAGATCGCCCTGAAGGAGCTGTGGACGAAGGAAACGGCTTACTGCACCGGCGGAGCGGTATACAGCCCGGTGGAGGCGCACGGAGCGAAGCTGTTCGCTCTGTAAACGGAACTGCGGCGAAAAGCGGTTAAGTCTCTGCGGCGCGGAGGCGAAAAACGGAGAGAAAAAATCGGCCCGGCGGCCGGGGAATGGCGGAAAAAGCGCTTCCCGGCCGCCGGATCTTTGTCTTTAAAAAGGATATTCTTTTCCGGGATTTTATGGTAAACTGAAAAAAGAGCTGCAGCCGTGCCGGAGGCCGGGCTGCAAAAAAAAGAAGGAGGGCGCGGCCGCCCGCCCCGGGCGGGACACAAAAGGGCCGCCCTCCGGAACGGAGGATGACATGCAGAAGTATACGGGATACCTTTTCGTACATTTTACGGGAGAACAGCCGGGAGGGGAGCAGATCTATTTTTCCCTGAGCAGGGACGGCATGCACTGGAAAGACCTGAACGCGGGGAAACCGGTCCTGGTATCGCAGATCGGAGAGAAGGGAGTGCGCGATCCCTTCATCCTGCGCAATCCCCTGAACGGGAAATATGTGATCATCGCAACGGATCTGCGGATCGAGGCGGGCAAGGGCTGGGATGTGGCACAGCATGCCGGAAGCAGAAGCCTGATCGTATGGCAGTCCGAAAATATGACCGACTGGGAGGGGCCGGAAAGCCATGAAGTGGGCATCCCTCAGGCGGGCTGCGTCTGGGCGCCGGAGGCCATTTTTGACGAGGAAAATCAGGAATTCCTGGTATTCTGGGCCTCCATGGTCAAGGAGGAGACGGACGAAGAACCCAGGCAGCGCATCTATGCCTCCCGCACCAGAGATTTTCACAGCTTTACGCCCGCGCAGAAATATCAGGAGGGGAAAAACCACATCATCGACACCACCATCCTGAAGGCGGGAGACTATTATTACCGTTTTGCCAAGGATGAGACGGTCAAGAACATCCGCCTGGACAGAAGCAGGAGCCTGGATAAGGACAGCTTTGAGCCGGTTGCCTCTCCGGTGCTGGATACGCTGCTGGGCGTGGAGGGACCGGCAGCCTTCCGCTTCAATGACAGGAAGCAGTGGTGCCTGATGGTGGACCGCTTCGCTGAGGATGCGGGCTATCTTCCTCTGCTTTCCGACGGCTTTGAAAGCGGCGTCTTCCGGATCGCACAGGATGGAGAATATGATATGGGAGAGACCAAGAAGCGTCACGGCAGCATCCTGAACCTGACGGAGGAGGAGTATCAGGCCCTTGCGGAAAAATACGGGGCAGACGGCGGAAGGTAGGATCGCTACGGGCAGAAGCAGCATTCTCACGCGGGGCGCAGGAGGTGTCCCAAGCCCCGGCCTGACGCTTCCGGTTTGTTGCTTCGCGGCGGGGCGGTCATTGCGCCCCGCTCAGCTGGCGGAGCATTGGGCGTACTTTTTGGGAGAGATCCCCACCGCCTTGGTGAATGCCTTCAGGAAATTGCTGTAGTCGTTGAAGCCGCAGCGCTCGCAGGTTTCCGTTACGGAGCAGCCGGAGCTTAACAGGGATTTGGCCACGGTGATCCGCTTGGCGGTGATGTATTTGTTGATGGTGGTCCCGGTGGCCGCCTTGAAGATCCGGCAGAGGTAGGAACTGCTCAGGAAAAAGTGGCCGGAAAGGTCTTCGATGCTCAGGGAGGAGCTGATATTCTGATTTATGAAGGTCAGGATCTCATCCACCTGGGTATGGTAGGAGGGAGCTTCCTCCTCTCTGCGGGCTTCGCTGCGCTGATAGAAAATGCGGTTCAAAAACACCATGAGCTCGGTGAAGACCGCCCGGGCCTCCAGATCGGAGCCGAAGCCGGACAGGCCGGCCAGCTTGTGGACGAAGTAGCGGAACCGGTTCTGCTCCTCCTCCGTCAGGTGCAGCCTGTGGGAGAGCTCGTCGCTGCGGTAATGAAAGCAGAGGTTCAGATCCGTCTGCTGGGAGCTTAAGGCGGTCAGAAAATCCGGGCATACCGCGATCACGAACCGTTCGTGGACCGCCTGATCGAGCTGGGAGAGATAATGGCTCTCATACTGGTTGATGAAAAAAATATCGCCGGGCTGAATGTCATAGAAACGGTTGTCGATCAGAAACTGCTTTCCGCCCGATATGGAATAATAGATCTCATAGCAGTCATGGATGTGCATGTCCATGGGTTTGTCGTCATTATACAGATGAGCCACCGCAAAGCTTCTGCTTTCCATGCAGGACTGCATGGCGAGCTTGCAGGAACTGAATTCTTTCATGGTAATGTGATCCTCCTGTTCATCTGTCAGGAAACCGGTATGTAGTAGCTTCGTCTTTCAGTATACGCCAGATGTTCAGAATAAGCAAGATTTTAAAGAAAATAACACAAGAACCGGAATATAAAGAATGCTATGATAAGAACAGAAAAGGGAAAAGGAGGCAGGCTTATGGAATTAAGGACAGCGTGCTCACCGAAGGATGTGAAGCACTACACAACACAGCGTCTGCGGGAGGAGTTTCTGATCCAGGGGCTTTTCACGCCGGATGAGATCAGACTGGTCTACAGCCACATCGACCGCATCATCGTCGGAGCGGCCACTCCGGTGGAGAAGAAGCTGGTGCTCACGGCGGGCGAGGAGCTGAGGGCGGAGTATTTTCTGCAGAGAAGAGAGCTGGGCGTGATCAACATCGGCGGAGCCGGAAGGATCACGGTGGACGGAAAGGTATATGCCGTGGCGCCCAGAGAGGGTATGTACATCGGAATGGGATCGAAGGACATTTCCTTTGAAAGCGACAACGCGGCAGAACCGGCAAAATTTTATCTGAACAGCGCGCCCGCCCACAGGACCTGCCCGACGGTCCTGATCAGAAGAGAGGGAGAGCAGCAGGAAGGCGTCGTCATCATCAAGGATGAGAACAAGGTGGAACTGGGAAGCCTGGAGGAATCCAACCACAGAGTGATCTGCAAGTACATTCTTCCCGGCCAGGTGGAGAGCTGCCAGCTTGAGATGGGCATGACTTCCTTAAAGCCCGGAAGCGTATGGAACTCCATGCCCTGCCACACGCATGACAGAAGGATGGAGGTCTATCTTTACTTCGACCTTCCCGAGGATGCCTTTGTGATGCACTATATGGGAGAGCCTGATGAGACCAGGCACATTGTGATGCGCAATGAGGAGGCGGTGATCTCCCCGAGCTGGTCCATCCACTGCGGAAGCGGCACCAGAAACTATACCTTTATCTGGGGCATGGTGGGAGAAAATCAGGATTTCGACGACATGGACGGCGTCGGCATGAAGGAGCTTCTGTGATCCGCCTGCTGCGGCCGCCGGAATGGAATCGGAAGGATGCTTCCCGTCAGGGGAAATGGCATACATAACAAACGTCTCAGGACGAAAAAGATAAGGAGGAATCTATCATGGGAATTTTAAACAGCTTTTCACTGGAAGGCAAAGTGGCTCTGGTAACGGGCGCTTCCTATGGGATCGGCTTTGCGATCGCGACCGCTTATGCGGAGGCCGGAGCCACCATCGTATTTAACGACATCAAGCAGGAGCTGGTGGACAAGGGACTGGCAGCCTATAAGGAAAAGGGCATCGATGCCCATGGCTATGTCTGCGATGTGACGGATGAGACGGCTGTCAACGCTCTGGTAAAGAAGATCGAAGAGGAAGTGGGGACCATCGACATCCTGGTAAACAACGCCGGCATCATCAAGCGCATCCCCATGCTGGAGATGAGCGCGGAAGCCTTCCGCCAGGTGATCGACGTTGACCTGAACGCTCCTTTCATCGTCTCCAAGGCCGTCATCCCCGGCATGATCAAGAAGGGACACGGCAAGATCATCAACATCTGCTCCATGATGAGCGAGCTGGGCAGAGAGACCGTTTCCGCCTATGCTGCCGCAAAGGGCGGCCTGAAGATGCTCACCAGGAACATCGCTTCCGAGTACGGCGAATACAACATTCAGTGCAACGGCATCGGGCCCGGCTATATCGCCACCCCTCAGACGGCTCCGCTGCGTGAGATCCAGCCTGACGGAAGCAGACATCCCTTCGATCAGTTCATCATCGCGAAGACTCCGGCCGCCCGCTGGGGAGACACGGCTGATCTGCAGGGACCTGCGGTATTCCTGGCATCCGACGCTTCCAACTTCGTGAACGGACATGTCCTGTATGTGGACGGCGGGATCCTGGCTTACATCGGGAAACAGCCCCAGTAACCGGTCCCGGTAACCGGCCGCGCCGGGAACGGCGCTCTGCCGGGGGAGGAGAAGCCTTTCCGCATCCGGTGCGGAAGGGCTTCTGTCGTTAATCAGACCAAAACGAAAAAAGGAAAGGGAGAAATTATGTTTACGATTAAATGGATCGGCCCTGACGGGAGCCTGAAGGCGCAGGACAGCGGAGAGGACGAGGCGCGTCTCGTGACGGAAGAATACGAGGAGGGAGACAGACTCGTTGTGGAAAGCTCGCAGGAGGGTGTTCATGCATGGCTGCAGATAGAGGATGTGCTGGGAAGATCCCTGGTATATCTGAAAGGAAGCTATGAATACCGGATTCCCTTTGGAGAGAAGCGGATCTGCTATTCCCCGAAGGCGTTTACGGGAGACCGGCACCTGGTTACGATCAGGAGAGCGAGAGAGACGGACGTGCACGCCTACCGGAACCTGGCGCTGAACGTAAATGACCAGCACGGCAATACGGTCTGTTTTCCCCGGGCACATGCCAACGTGGAGACCAGAGGGGAGTCTGTGTTCGCTGCGATGAACGCCATCGACGGGGTGACGGAAAACCGTTCTCATGGCGCCTGGCCTTATGCATCCTGGGGGATCAACAGACAGGATGATGCGGAGCTGGTGCTGGAATTCGGAAGGCCGGTGGAGGTGGATCAGGTGGTCCTTTATACCAGAGCAGATTTTCCGCACGACAACTGGTGGGTGAACGGAAAGCTCACGTTTTCGGACGGCAGCAGCATGCAGCTTCCCATGGAAAAATCGGTGCTTCCCCATGTCTTTTCCTTTGAAAAAAAGACAATCGAGTGGCTGAAGCTGGGAGAGCTGATCAAGGCTGACGATCCTTCACCGTTCCCGGCGCTGACGCAGATTGAGGTATACGGGACCGATCTGTGAGCCTGTTGGAGAGGCTGACGGGGCCGTCCGCGGACGGCTCCCGGGAGGGATCCGTTTCGGAAAGAACGGATTTCAGAAAAGACTTATTTTCGGAAGGGACTCATGCTGGAAGGGAGTCAGGTATGCAGAAAAAGATAAAAGATTTTCTGGAGCAGTATCTGGACTGCATCAGAAAAAATGCCGCCGGGATGATGGACGAGGCCATGCCGGAGGCGGATGAGGCGCTGTTTTCCCTGTTTGAGAAAACGGGAAACAGGCTTCGCTATGAGGATGTCTATTTTACCCGCAGAAAGTATCTGGCAGTGTTCGGACTGCTTTCCATCCTGGACGGGAGCGAAGCGTATGTGAAAAAGCTGACGGAGGTCCTGAAGGGGATCTGCAGGGAGGAATGCTGGGCGCTTCCCGCCCATGTGCACAGGGATACGGACCCGGACTGGAGAGTCTGCGTGGATCTGTTCGCCTCGGAAACGGGACAGGCGCTGGCGGAGATCCTGGGCCTTGCGGGAGAAAAGCTTTCGGAGGACGTGAGAAAAATGGTGCGGGAGAACATCTTCCGCCGGGTGATGGATCCGTTCCTGAAAAGCAGTCCGCCCTATCAGCACTGGGAAGGCGGGGACAACAACTGGAATGCGGTATGCTGCGGCAGCATCGGCTGTATCGGCATGTATCTGATGCAGGATGAGCCGGAACGGCTGCAGGAGCTCCTGAAGCGGCTGCAGGCTTCCCTGACGCATTATATCGACGGATTTGCTGAGGACGGAGCCTGCATGGAGGGGCTGGACTATTTTTCCTATGGCTTTGCCTATTATGTGGGCTTTGCGGAGATGCTGCGGCAGTACACGAAGGGAGAAACGGATCTGCTGGCGCAGGAGAAATGCCGCAGGATCGCGCTGTTCCAGCAGAAATGCTATTTCCCCTCCGGCCGGACGCTCAGCTTTTCCGACGGAAACAGCCGGGACACCTACCGGATGGGTCTGACCTGCCGTCTGGCGATGCGTTGGCCGGAGCTGGAAATCCCTCCGGTCAGCGTGGCGCGCAGCTTTGAGGGGGATTCCTGCTACCGTTTTCTGTGCTGCCTGCGGGATGTTTTGTGGACGCGGGAATATCTGGAACGGCAGGAAAAGGAAAAGACCGCAGAGACGGAGCCTGCTGCCGGAAGGGAACGCTTCCTGGCGCTCCCCTCGGCGCAGTGGTACATCGCCCATGGAAGGAGCGGAGGAGGCATGGCCTGCAAGGGCGGGCATAACGGAGAGCCACACAATCACAATGATGTGGGAAGCTTTCTGTACCTGCTGGGAGACGAGATGCTTTTGACCGATCTGGGAGCGGGAGAATATACCAGGCAGTATTTCGGGCCGCAGCGGTATGAAATCCTCTGCAACAATTCCTTCGGCCACAGTGTGCCGGTCCTGGATGGAAGCGGACAGAAGGACGGAAGAGAATACGGCTGCAGCGGTTTTTCGGCGGATGAAAAAGGCGGCTGCGAGATCCATTTTGCAGGCGCATACGGCGACGGCCGGGTAAAGGACCTCTGCCGGAGCTTCCGGTATGATCCGGATACGGAGGTGCTGGAGATCGCGGACCGGCTGGAAGCGGAAACGGACGTACCGATGTGGGAGAACCTGGTGACCCAGTACCGCCCTGTGATCAGAAACGGTCAGGTGTGGATAACGGGAAAGGATTACGCCTGCCGTGTGGAAACAGGGGACCTGGCGGGAGGCTTCCTGATCGAGGAAAAGAAGCATTCCTCTCACAAAGGAGTCCTGGAAAACGTATACTGTATTTCCTGGGAGGTCCCGGCTGGAAAGGATAATCCGGGTGAGAGGAGCTGCCGTTTCCGGATCGTGCCCGTATGGGAAGAAGCGCGGAAGGCGGCAGACGGATCTGACGGGCAGGTCCTGAAGAAGCTGGGATTTTCAGAGGAGGTTCTATGATCAAAGGATTTAAGATGAAGCTGTATCCGGGAAAAGAGGAGGAATATGAAAGGCGTCACAACCTGCTCTGGCCGGAAATGAAGGACATGATCCATGAGCACGGCGGCAGGAACTACACCATCTTCCTGGACAGGGAAACGCTGACTCTCTTCGGCTATATCGAGATCGAGGATGAAGCGCTCTGGGCCAAAGGAGCCGATACCGCCGTCAACAGAAAGTGGTGGGATTATATGGCCGACATCATGGAGACCAATCCGGACAACAGCCCGGTGAGCGTTGACCTGAAAAATGTGTTCCACCTGGACTGAGACCGGGCTTTGACAGCCCGGAAGGAGGACTCAGGCTCCATGCCCCGGCAGGGAAGGCGGACTTTTGCCCCTTTGTATGTCGGCTGTGAAGGCGGGCAGAGGATCCGCCAATTACGGGCGGATGGAGCGGAGATCGATGATCTCATGAAAGAAATCGAACTGGCCGGAGAGGAGACCCTTTCCGGCCACTTCGCATTCGCCCACCTGATTGTCATAGGGGTCGGCGCGGAGGCCGGACTTGGAAGGCAGAAGAGGGGCCTGGAAGGCCGTGTTCGCCACCATGCGGAAAGGGTCCAGGTTGCCGAAGTAGAAGTCCCGGCGCGGCAGATCTCCTGCCCGGAAGGCGCTGCCGCCGAAGGAAAGATCCGCGTACAGCCAGCCGTAGCAGGGGATGAAAAACTGGGCCCAGTCATGCGGGCCGACGGAAACGGGCGTCACACTGAGACCGGACTGCCAGCGGGCAGGGATCCCGGCGATGCGGCACATGGTGATGAACAGAAGGGCCTGTACGCCGCAGTCTCCCCTGCGGTTGACGGCGCAGGATTCCGCGATGTCGTCAAGGAGCAGGTATTCGGGCATATAGGAATAGGTCACGTGAGAGGTGATGAAGCGGTAGATCTTTTCGGCACGCAGCAGAGGATTGGCTTCCCGGCCGACAATCTGTGCGGTGAGAGAGCGCAGAAAGGGTGTGAAGCGGATATGAGGAAGGAGCTGCTTGGTGTCGAAATCCGGCAGGCTGTCGGAGACGCGGTCGGGATCCGGCTGCACATAATGGACGATGCTGTCGTATTCATATTCCACCCAGAAGGTATCGTTTTCCTCCGGCGTTTCCCGGAAGGCGATGGTCCGCGCGGGCGCGTCCGCAGGGGCGAGGAAGGCGGGCCTGTGGCCCGTGTTCAGGATGCGGACGTTGCAGGTGGGAGCGCTTTCTTTGGGAACGGGAAGGTGAACGAGGACGGTTCTGCCCGGCTCAAAAAATTCATCCCGGATGCGCAGCCCGGCCTTCAGGTGGATGCGGTATTTCAAAAAGCCCTGCTCCTTCATCAGGCTGATGGTCCTATTGCGGAAAAGGCTGCGGGAAGCCGCCTCCTGCGCAAGCTGCGGATCCGCCCGGCCGGCAAGGGCGGGATCTGTGGCGGTGAGCGTTTCCCAGAAACGGCAGAAATACCGTTTCCGGCCTTCCAGAAAGCGAAAATCGATCCGCCCCGCCTGTTCCAGAGCAGAAAATTCCTCCTCGGAAAAATCCGGGATCTGACGGCGGATGAGGGACAGAGCGTCAGAAAGACTGTAGGGATATGCGGCGGAAAGCCGGGAAAGGCGCACAAGCTCCAGCTGAAGCCGGGCTGCCGTCTGCGGTTCCGGGCTCCGGTCCCGGTCGGAAAGCAGGAAACGGATGCGCTGCTGCGCTTCCTGCAGGAAGCCCGCCTGGATCAGGCGGCTTAAGTCCGCCGGAAGCGGAACGGACAGAGACCGGATGATATTTTCTCCCGAATAGGCTGATGACTGATCGCTCTGAATGCTCATGGATGATCCCTCCCTTTTGCTGCGGCCGCCGGATTGCGGCAATTTCTGTTCTGATTTTACCACACCGCAGCCCAAAGGGAAAGGGGCATTGTCCAAAGGGGCCTGTCCGTGCTGCCGTTCAGCCAGGTCTGCGCATGAACTGCGCAGACCGTATGAAAACCGTACCGGCAGGAAAGCTACGGAGAAGGAGAAGCGGCCGGATGCAGCTTTCCGCTTCTGCCCAGAAAAGCTCCGCCGCAGGCATGGCAGCCGGAAAGAGCAGGGATTCAGCCCTGTTCTCCGCCGTCCGCTTCCCCGCACGGGGTGCTCTCTTCTTTCTTCGGACGGCAGCAGGAATCACAGGGAACATCGCAGTCGTTCTTGAGCATTTCCTCATATTTCGGAGGGCCCAGTTCGAGCGGCTTGATGGACAGATCGAGCAGGTCCCCGCAGACGAAATCCAGACAGATGGTGTCGTCCGTAGGACGGGTACACGCCTTGGGCACGACCGCTCTGCCCTTATGGGGGATCCGGTACTGGGAAAAATATACCGTTTTCAGCAGAAGGCTCAGGCCGATGGTGGCCGTATCCTCCTCCGGACAGAAGCAGAGTACTTTGGGAATGGCGAGCAGGTTCAGCCCCTGGTGAAGGGCGGTATTGTCCGCACCGAAGCCGATGGCATGCAGGATGGCGGTCCCGTCCGGACCCGCTTCATGGGCGACGCCGTATGGCGCATAGATCTCGAGCTCCACACAGTCGGGATTGGTGTCCTCGTCCATGTACGCATAGTCGCAGGAGGAGGGATCGCAGGGCAGATAAACGGCGCAGACGGTCTTTTCCTCCACGATCTTTCCCGTGCAGTCATAGAAGACGATAAAAAATGTCACCGTAAGGTTGGTCAGCGTGACCAGATAGCAGTTCGGACGTCCGGGAATGGGTTCGGCGCTGCTGCGGCAGCAGTCCGGACCGGATCCAAAGGAAATATCCATAACCTGTACGGAAATGCGGTCTATTTTGGAGCAGGAGGATCCGAGCGGGACATTCCGGCACAGATTGATCCCGAGCTCGTCATAAACGACGGGAGTGAGCACGGTCAGACAGTCCGGCTCTCCGCAGATGGGATCGGTGCAGACATCCAGACATTTCCCTTTCCGGTCGATCCCGCAGCTTACATATCTTTTGGAACAGCATTTGCACTTGGCGTTTTTGCTGGAGGGCATATGGAACGCTCCTTTAAAATTTCTTACTCTATCTTATGCTTTTCAAGTCTTTTTGTTCGGCGGCGTGAATATATTTATGGTGTGGCTTCCGGAATGAGAAGAAACCGTGAAAACGCTTCGGCATGGAGGGGAGATTGGAAAATGCGCCCGATAGCGCATTTTCCAATCAGGATTTGTGCCGAAGCGTCACAAATCCTGTGATCGCAGCGCCGAATCGAAAATTCGGCGCGCGTTCCTCAGCGCAGAACGCTTCGGAATGGAGGGCAAAATGGCATATCAGATCTTTGAAACGGCGGATGGACAGAGGGTGGCGCTGTATGCGCAGGGAAATTCCATTTTTGCCTGCCTTCTTCCTTTCCAGAGAGGGATGATGCCGGGAGAGATCCGGACGGACTATCTGGCGCATCTGGATGCGGCGGTCTTCCGGGACACGGTCTGCTTTGTATATGAAAATCTGGAGCATAATGTGGTCATCGACACGCTCGGCGCTTCTCCTGCCAGGATCCTTCTGCCCGGCAGCTCCGGCGGATATGGCTTTGAAAATCTGCAGCTCGCTGTGCGTCAAAACGGTCTGTACCTGTTCTGTCAGGTGAGAAAGACGGGAGGGAAGACGGGCCTGTATGTCTGCATGCCCTATCAGGAAAACGTATGGGGAACGGTTTTTGAGGGAGAGGAGGGAAGCTGGCGGGTAGAGGTCCTTGCCGGGAAAGAAGGCACGCGGCTGCTCTGCCTGGACAGAAGAAGCGGCGCTCTGCGCCTCTATGACTGGGAGCAGGAGGCATCCTTTTCCCGGAGGAGATTCCTGGAGGAAGCGGAGCATGAGAAATGTCTGGAGGCGCTGAAAGCCGCCTGGCAGGAGGAGAAGGCCCTTCTTGAGGCGGGAAAGGAGGAGCTTCAGGCCGAGGCCATGGCGAAGCTGGGAGAATTTCAGCAGGAGAAGGAAGAACGCATGATCCAGTGCAGAAGAGAATATGAAGGGCGGGTGGAACGCCTGCGGGCGGAATACGAGGGAAAGCTTGCCCGATGCCGGGAGAGCTATGAGCGCCAGCTGGAGCAGGCCAAACGGCAATATAACGAGCTGGCGCAGACCGCCGTGAAGCTGCAGCAGATCGGACGGAAATGGAGGGATAAATATTTCGGACGGACGGAGGAGAAGGAGTCATGAAAATTAATGCTTGAAATTTTCTCCGCTCTTTGTTAGAATATCCGCATGGAGACATAGCTCAGCTGGGAGAGCATTTGCTTGACGTGTAAAGGGTCGCAGGTTCGAGTCCTGTTGTCTCCATTTTTTATTGGACGGGCGGAAATGCCGGAGGTGCTGACAGACGTTTGGTCTGCCGGCATTTTTTATGTGATAGGAAACTTTGTTTTCTATCACATAAAAACATACGGCAGATCGAACTGTGACGGAAAGAAAGCTGCGCTTACGCGACCCGCCGCGCAGGCAATCTTCGCTTGCCGGGAGAATCCCGCAAGCGGAATGACCTGTCATTCGTGAGGGAAACTTGTTTCTTTTATTTTTCGTTACAGCTCAGCCTTCGGCGGAGCTGTAACGGCATCCGGCCATTCCAAGCGCTTCGCGCCAGGCCGGATGCTTCCAGCCGGTCTGTTTTCGTACGGTCTGCGCAGGGAATGCGCAGACCTGGCTGAGTAGTAACTATTTTTCGCTTACCGGAGCGGATTCACATTGACAGCCGCCCTTCATTTGTGGTACTCTGTATACCATAAACTGTAATTTAAAAGAGTACAGTTAAAAAAGGAAGAGCCGTTTAAGCGGCAGATGGGAGAGCGTATGAACAGCAACTTCTGCGTGGCGGTGCATGGCCTGATCTATCTGTATTTTTGCCAAAGCACCGTGTCCAGTGAAGAACTGGCGAAGCATGTCTGCACCAACCCGGCAAGGGTGCGCAAGGTTATGCTGATGCTGAAAAAACAGGGGCTCGTGCAGACCAGAGAGGGAAAGGACGGCGGATACCGCTGCGGGACAGAGGCGGGAGAGATCACCCTGGCTCAGATCGCAGAGGCCACGGAAACGCATTTCGCAGAAGGATTTCGGACCGGAAAGGGATGCGCCGGAAAAGAAGGCGGAGAAGGCCTGGCACAGCTGGCGGATCTGGACCGGGACTGCCTGAACGCTTCCGGGATGGCGCAGGTCATGCAGGAGCTGTATGAGCAGATGGATGCGCTGTGCATGGAACGGCTCGGCCGGATCACGGTGGCGCATCTGGAAGCGCGGCTAAGGATTTCCTGAGAACAGTACCGAAAAAAAAGAGAAGGAGACTGAAACTATGAATCTGACAGTGGAAACCTCGGTTCCTGTCATCACCGTTTTCCTGCAGGGGCTTCTGAGCTTTTTTTCTCCCTGCGTGCTGCCTCTGGTGCCGCTTTATGTCAGCTATCTGGCCGGAGGGGCGCAGCGGACGGACGAGGATGGGACGGTCCATTATCCGAGAAAAAAGATCCTGGTGAACACGCTGTTTTTTGTGCTCGGGATCAGCTTTACCTTTTTCCTGCTGGGCTTCGGCTTCACGGCGCTGGGCCGCTTTTTTACCGATAACAGGGCCTGGTTTGCCAGGGTCAGCGGCATCATCATGATCCTGTTCGGCCTGTATCAGCTGGGGCTGTTCGGACGCTCCGGCGCCATCGAAAAGGAGCATCGTCTGCCCTTCCGGCTGGACCGTTTCAGCATGAATCCTCTGGTGGCCCTGCTTCTGGGCTTCACCTTCAGCTTTGCCTGGACTCCCTGCGTGGGGCCGACGCTGGCGAGCGTGCTTCTGATGGCTTCGTCCTCCGCCACATCCGGCAGAGGGTTCCTTCTGGTCGGCGTGTATACGCTGGGCTTTGTATTGCCTTTCCTGGCGGTGGGGCTGTTTACAGGCGCGGTGCTGGACTTCTTCCGGAGGAAGCGGAACGTGGTCAGATATACGGTAAAGATCGGGGCGCTCCTGCTGATCCTGATGGGCGTTATGACGCTGACCGGATTCATGAACGGCGTCACGGGCTATCTGTCCCGGATCTCCGGAGATACTGCGGCTGCGGCGGAGGAAAGCGTTTCCGGCGAGGATGCCGCCCCGCAGGAGACCTCTTCGGAAAAAGAGGAAGAGAACGCTTCCGGAACGGCTCCTGCAGCGTCTGAAGCTGCAAAGGCCGCATCGGCAGAGACGGCGGAAGCAGCCGCAGAGGAATCACAGGAGGAGCAGGAAGCGATACCTGCTCCGGACTTCACGCTGACGGATCAGTACGGGCAGACCCATACCTTCTCTGATTATAAGGGCAAAACGGTGTTCCTGAACTTCTGGGCCACCTGGTGCCCGCCCTGCAAGAGCGAGATGCCGGACATCCAGGCTCTGTATGAGAAGTACGGGGAAAATCAGGAGGATCTGATCGTTCTGGGCGTGGCCAATCCCAAAACGGAGGATGCGCCCGGCAATCAGGATGGAACGATAAAAGAAGTGACCGCTTACCTGGAGGAAAACGGTCTGACCTTCCCGGTGGTGATGGACACCACGGGCGAGCTGTTTTACTGGTACGGGATCAGCGCATTTCCCACTACCTTCATGATCGATGCCGACGGAAATGTGTATGGCTATGTGTCCGGCGCGCTGACGGCGGATATGATGGAAAGCATCGTGACCCAGACTATGGAAAGCGGGAACGGAGAATAAACGGACGATCCGGGAGGCAGACATCCCGGACAGAATATCCTTGGGACAGAGAAAGACAGCCTGCAGCAGGCCGCAAAGGCGGCAGCCGCAGGCTGTCTTTTTCTGCACGGAAAGGACGGGCAGGAGCCGCCCCCGTGCGGCTTTAGAGCAGATGAATGCCGTTTTTCTCCGCTTCCTCCGCGATGTGGGGAGGCCAGAGAGAGGACTGTACCTCTCCGATGTGCGCCTTCCGGAGGAAAAACATGCAGATACGGGACTGGCCGATGCCGCCGCCGATGGTGAAGGGAAGCTGCTCTTCGATCACCGCCTTCTGGAAGGGAAGCTGCGCCCGCTCCGGGCAGCCCGCTTTTTCCAGCTGCGAAAGCAGAGCGTCCTTATCCACCCGGATGCCCATGGAGGACAGCTCCAGCGCGATGTCCAGAACCGGATAATAGACAACGATGTCCGCATTCAGGGACCAGTCGTCATAGTCCGGCGCGCGTCCGTCATGCCGCTGCCCGGATTCCAGAACATCCCCGATCTGCATGATGCAGACGGCTCCCTTGGCCTTGGCGATGTAGTATTCCCGCTCCTTGGGAGTATAGTCCGGGAACATGTTTTCCAGCTCTTGTGTGGTGATGAAGAAAATATCGTGGGGAAGGATCTCTTCTATATAATCGTACTGGATGGACATGTATTTCTCCGTCTTGCGCAGCACCTTGTAAACGGTGCGCACCACATCCTTCAGCGTGTCCAGATTCCGATCCTGCCGGGAAATGATCTTTTCCCAGTCCCACTGGTCCACATAGATGGAATGAATATTGTCCGTGATCTCATCCCTGCGGATGGCGCTCATGTCCGTGTACAGGCCTTCGCCTTCGCAGAAGCCGTACTTTTTCAGCGCATAGCGCTTCCATTTTGCCAGAGACTGGACCACCTGTGCCTCATACTCGTTCTGTTCCCGGATCCCGAAGGAAACGGGACGCTCCACGCCGTTCAGGTTGTCGTTCATGCCGGAGGCCGGATCCACGAAGAGCGGCGCGGATACGCGCAGCAGGTTCAGCCGTTCAGCCAGCAGCTTCTGAAAGAAATCCTTGACCGTCTTGATCCCCACCTGCGTATCGTGCAGGGACAGAGCGGAGCTGTAGTTTTTTGGAATGATCAAATGCTCCATAGACACCTCATTTTCCTGCCGCAAAAAGCGGCAACTGTATTTTTGGGTAAGAAGACGGGCCGAAAGCCCGCCGTAAGACCTCAACTCCTCAATTATATTAATCCACACCCGCCTTCGTGTCAATCACAGACCGGAGAAAAGGAAGGGGGCTTGTTACTGTTCAGCCAGGTCTGCGCATTCCCTGCGCAGACCGTATGAAAACAGACCGGCCGGAAGCATCCGGCCTGGCGCGAAGCGCCTGGAATGGCCGGATGCCGTTACAGCCACCTCTGCCGAAGGCTGAGCTGTCTGTAACGGGGGCTTACAGGAGCCCGGCGATGCGGGCAAGCTGGAAGAGGGCCATCAGCGCGGGCTGGTGGAGCATATAGATGGGAAGGGTGTGCCTGCCGATGAATTCCAGCGGCGCGCACAGACGGCGGGTGAACAGCTCCGGCCATTTCCGGACGCCGCGCTTTCCCGAAAGGAGGCGGAAGGTAAAGAAGCCGCTCCAGAACAGGAAGATCCAGGGCAGGAGCGGAAAGTAATCCGTGGAAAAGAAGCCGGGCCATGGAAAGCCCAGGATCATCGGGAGGACGCCCTGATACAGGAGCTTTGGAAGGGCGCACAGGCGCAGGCTCTCAAAGCCGAGATAACCGGACGATACGTCTCTGGTGCAGAAAAAGAGAAGCAGACAGACGGCCAGTCCGGCAGAGGCCAGAAGACGGCAGAACAGAGGATAGAGCGGTATGGTGATCAGGACCGCCAGACCGAAAAAGCTCAAAACCCCCATGATGACCCGGGACTGGGGCATGACGAGCAGGGTGACGGCGGTGATCACCAGGCCGCAGGCGCTCAGCAGCAGACCGCGTCGGATCCGGCGGCCGCCGTGAAAACGGCCCAGGCAGAAGCAGAAGCCGGACAGGAAGATGAAGAGCCAGCAGATGCTCTGCTGCCACAGATAGCCGGGAAGCCCCTGATAGCCGGGCAGATCCATCCCGTAAAGATAGACCAGATCGTAGGCTGCATGGTAGGCGATCATGGAGAGCAGGTTGAGGCCGCGCAGCAGGTCCAGAGCGCGGAGCCGGAAGGAAGAAGCGCTGCAGGAATCCTCCTGCGGCATGACATATGCCGGATGGTGTTTCATGGTGATCTCCGTTCCGGAGCGTGACAAGACTTCGGCTTGCCGTGGAAAGGACGTGCCGTCCGGAGCTGTCTGCGACGCTCCGGCGCAGACAGTCCCGCAGGGTACCGGCCTTCAGACGGCCGGCCCCGGTCCGGTTTCGGATCCGGCGGCTTCTTCCGGCCGGATCTGTGCTTCGGGCTGCTCCGCCCGGCGGCCCGGACGGCGGCGTTCCAGAAGGACGATCGTCAAAAAGACGGCGAGGCAGAACAGACTCACCAAGATCCCGATGGTCAGTCCGGCCGGCCGGTAGCGCATCTCGATGGTGTGATCTCCCTCCGTCAGGGACAGGCTGATAAAGGTGTCGTCAAACAGGCCGGGCTGCACCTCTTTCCCGTCCACCAGGATTCTCCAGCCGGGCTCGTAGGCGACGCTGAGGATCAGCTCGCCCGCATGGGAGACGCTGATATGGCCGTTGATGCGGGTGGAGCTGTAGGAATCCACCGTCATGGTCTGCTCACTCAGGATGGAAATGACCTGATCCATCACATCAGGCTCCAGACGGAAGGCGGATGCGTTCAGGCGGCTGCTGTCTTCGGAGGTCAGAGAGATCACATCTCCTGCATCATGCCAGCCCAGATTGCAGATATAATGGTATTTCAGCTGAGAGAAGCTTTTGCTTCCCGCCTCGGATTCCATTTTCAGCGTATTGACGGCCGTATCTCCGATATAGGCATAATAGTGGCCGCTCACGTCGGCGCTGATGGTGGAAGCCCCATCATCCTCCTGCATGGCGCCCACGGCGGTGAACAGATTTCCCGAAATGCCCAGAGCCTGCACCATGCGGTTCTGGGTATCCAGAGGCGTCAGACCTTCGGAATCCAGGGCGCTCTCCAGCGTATCGGTACGGGTGTCATCAAGATTTCCCAGAAGTTCATCAAGCAAGGAAGCGTTCGCTTCGGAGCCGGAAGAGGAGACGCCCGATGCCGAAAAGCCGTCGGAACACACCAGGAAGCCCAGAGGCAGGCTGTAGCGGCATTCGTACAGGTAGATGTCCCCCTCCTGATCGATCAGGGTATAAAGGGAAGGGTCCTCATCCGCGGAACGGGAGAACATATAACGCACGCCGAGAAGGGAGGAGGACAGGGGTGTCGCACCGTCGAAGCAGTAGAAAACCTTGCTGTCGCTCATGCCCATTTTGTCATAAAAATCCTGCACATGCCCGTTGGAGGTGGAGGAGAACAGGGATGCGGTGGGATAGCCCACCAGCGTGCCGTCATTTTTGGTGACGCGGCTGGTCTTCTCAAACCGGTAAAAATCCGTATCCCGCTCCCGCGTCCGTTCCGCCAGCGCCTGATAGCTGTCCAGGTTGTTCAGATAGCTGCTCCGGCTGGTGACGGAACAGCTTGTGACATAGGTGTTGACGGCAGCCTCCGCGGTTACGGTGATCAGGGTCAGCACGGCGAGCAGCCACAGACCGGAACTTCCCGCGCCGGAGCGGACGGCTTTTTGTCCTTCCGGAACCGCAGCAGCAGGATCGCCGTCCCGCAGAACGGGCCGGGAAGATACGGGACGCAGAGTGCGGTAGAAGTAGAGGAACACGCCGTACAGGCAGAGGAACAGGGCCGTCAGGAGGAAGGTTTCCGTCCGGTACGCTTCCTCGTCCGCCATCAGCTTTTCAAACAGGAGCACAAGTCCGAGAGAAAAGCAGAAGCAGCCGCCCAGCGCCTTTAAGGAGCAGCGTCGGATGGAAAGGAGCGCCTTCGCGCAGACGGTGAGCAGAAGGAAGATGTACAGAAAGGACTGCCGGCAGGGCAGGGAATCCGGATAATTCATGCCGTGCCAGATGAAATTCAGCATGTTCGCGGAAAAGCTCATGAGCAGGAAGGCGAGAAGGCCAAGATGCGCTACCTTCTCCCGCAGGGAGATCCTGGGATTTACCGCGTACAGAGGCACCAGCAGAAAGACCGCCACGCCGCAGTAGATGTTGGGCCAGTGATCCAGCCCCGTCTCCACGGCCACGTTCATGCTGTGCCTTGCGATCATGTCGAGGAAGGAAAAATAGAAGGTCAGGGTATCCGGAAAATCGAACTCGCTGAAGTCGGTCAGGTGCAGGGCCGCATATTCCGGAATGAGGAGCACGGCCGCCATTCCCCCCGCGAGCAGGGAAAAGAGGGCGAAACGAAGAGCTGCGCGCACCATCTGCCGCAGGGACAGACGGGAGCAGACGAGCCGGAGCAGGAAAAACAGGACCAGAAAAATGCAGACCATGATGGAAATATAATAATTGGTCAGGATGCACAGAGCCAGACTGATGCAGTAAAGCTTATATTTCCCCTCTTTTACCAGAGCCTCCAGCCCCAGAGCGATCAGAGGGAAGAGGAAAATGCAGTCCAGCCACATCACGTTCCAGTTATAGGCCGCAAGATAGCCGGAAAGGGCATAGAAAATCGCGAAGGGCACCAGAAGGAGGCTCTTCGTGCGAAAATGCCGGGTCAGATAAAAACAGAAGGTAAAGCCGCACAGACCGATTTTCAGGGCGACCAGCCAGGTCATGAATTCGATCAGATAAGCGTCCGGGACCAGAACGACCAGCCAGTTGAAGGGGCTTGCCATATAGTAGCCGTACAGCGCGAGAAAATTGGAACCGATCCCCACATTCCAGGAATAGAAAAGACCTTCCCCATTTTTCAGCCGGTGCTGCATTTCCGAAAGGAAGGGAACGTACTGATGATACATGTCGGAGTGCATGAAGCTTTCGTCTCCGAAGGGATAAACCCCGTTGATGATGAAAATGCCGCACATGACGGCGAGGGGAATGAGAAAGGAGAGCAGGCAGGCCATATTCCGCCTGGCGGCTGCAGGCAGCTTCCGGAAGGAAAAACGCTGCGGGAGTGTTGTGTTCATGAGTAAGATACCTCCGAAAGAAGGCTGCGGGTCCGCCATACGGACGAAGAGCGCAGCCCGCAGAAAACAGCCGCGCGTCGGCTGCCTTTACGGGCAGCGCGGCGGCCTGTGTTCAGTCAGCAGATGCGTCAAAAAGCCGGTAATACTGGTAGCCCTTATAATCAGAAAGAAGCTCCGCCTGGTCGTCGGCATTGGTGAAGGTTCCGTCGGAAAGCGTCACATGGTTGGCACTGATTACGGGAACCGTCCCGGAAAATCCGGAAAGCCAGGTGAAATATCCGTCCATGGGAATGCCGGCGGTCTCCAGAGTCTTTGCGGCCAGATAGTTGGCGCTGGTCTCAACGCCGGTCTGCTCCTCAATGTCGAAATTCGCCCAGATGAAGAAGGGAACCTTATAGCGGTCCGCTTCCTCCTGTGCGGTCAGGGAGGAGCTGCTCTTCTGATTCATTTTCAGAATCGGCTCGATCACGGAATTGGTGGTCTGATGGTCGCCGAAAAAGACGATGACGGTATCCTCGTCCTGTTCCTCAAAATAGGAGATGAGCTCTTTTAAGGCTGCATCGCTCAGGCTGAGAAGGGAAAGATAATTGTTCAGCGTCTGGGTGCCGTCCTGTACCTTGATCTGCGGATCAAAATTGTCGAAGCTTTCCGTATAGGAAGAGTGGTTCTGCATGGTCACATTGAACAGAAACAGGGGACCGTCCCCTTTCTGCTCATAGATCTCGATGAGCTTTTCAAAATCGGACTGGTCGCTTACATAATCGCGGACTTTGACCACATCGGTAAAATCCGGGAGAAAATGCATTTCCGAAAAACCGATTGCCGGATATACCGTGTCCCGGTCCCAGCCGGAAGCGTTGTAGGGATGCACCGCCACCGTCCGGTAGCCAAGAGAGGAAAGATGCGAGGCCAGGGAAGGCGTCCCTTCTTCCACATACTGCTGATAAGGGATGCTCCCCTGCGGCAGGAAGGCCATGGTGTTCCCCGTCAGATATTCAAATTCCGTGTTGGCCGTATTGCCGCCCAGAACAGATACGTTCAGCCAGCCGGAGACGGTATTTTCGGCCCCGTTCATCATGCTGTGGACGAAGGGCATGTAATCCTGGTTTACGGAAAAATCGCCCAGGATCGCCGGGTCGGAAAAGGCTTCGTCCATGATCACGATGAGATTGGGAAGCTGCTTCTTTTCAACGGAGCCGGCATCTGCCAGGACCGGTTCGCTCAGGGCCTTTTCCTCCAGCGCGGCCAGCTCCTGCGCTGCTTCCTCTGCGTCGTAGCCTGCGGGCTTATCCACGGACAGATACCGTAGCTCCATGACGAAGGCCAGGGCCGTTCCGTTTTTGTAGCTGATGGTGGTGGGCGTAAAAAGCTTGTTGTACAGCCGCAGCTTCTGTTCCACGATCTCATCGGAGTGGAACATCAGGCCGAAGACGCCCAGCAGGACGACCAGAGACGCCGCCAGAGGGAGCCGCAGCCGCCAGGTCCCCTTTTTCAGGGTGAAGCGGCAGAAAAATTCCAGGATCAGCAGCAGGAGAAAGCTCAGCACCACAAGAAGGGCCTGTCGGTCCAGCGTATACGCATAATTACCCGCCACGCTCGCCGCCGTTCCGATGGAAAGCAGGTCCCAGGGCTGGATCGGAACGGAGCGGAAATCCAGGACAAAATAATTGACGAGCCCGTAGAGGCCAAAAAACAGAGTTTCCGTCATCAGAGCCACGTGAAGCCTGCCGAAGGCGGCAAACAGCAGCAGCGCAAGAAGCTCAAACAGGATCAGATTCAGAACCTGCGGCGTCGTTTTCATGGTTTCAAACGGATTGTGGGTGTACCACTCCAGCAGGTAAAAGGTAGCGGGGGGAGCAAGAAACAGCATGATCAGGCTGAGACGGCTCTCCCGGATCTTTTGTGTCAGTTTTTTCATAATAATTCCAAGAATCCTCCTCAAAATTCATGTTCCGGCCCGCTTTTGGGCAGAATAAGCCATGATTTCTGTTACATTCTAGTCAGGAGGGCCCGATCTGTCAAGTAAGGCCACAAAGATTTCATACTTTGCCGCAGTTTTTTGTGCTATAGTAAAATTTGGAATAGAGGCCGGATCCCGCGATCACAGCGCCGGACCGGAGGTTCCGGCGCGAGAGCCTCAGCAACGTTTCGGCAGGAAGGTAAGATGGAACAATGCGCCCGATAGCGCATTGTTCCATCGGGATTTGCGACGCTTCGGCATGGAGGGAAGAATGAAAATTCCGGAAAAGATTTGGAATAGGGTAAAGGAGCAGCTGAATGCGGACTGCGGGATCAGCCGGGCCGCGGCAGAAGAAAGCGGAAGGCAGAGCAAAAAAACGATCCTTCAGAGCTGTCCCGGGCTTCCGGAAAAGGGACATCTGACGGATGCGGCCTACGGAGAACTCATCCGGGAATGCCTGGCAAAGAAAACGGGAACGGCGCCGAGAGTATATGAAGGGACCGACCTGTTTTTCCGCGGGATCGTATTTTCAGGACAGGCGAGGATCCTGGCAGCGGAGGAGATCTTTGACTGGTGCGCGCGGGAGTATGGAGGCATGAAGCATCCGGAATGGCTCTGTCAGTTCGGAAGTCTGCGCCGCCTGGACAGGGAACTGATCAGACATGGCCGAAAGATCGAGGACGTGCGCCTGAATTTCCTTCCCGGAGAAAGTGGGATGCAGGAGCACAGCGCGCAGACAGCCTCTCAAAAAGAGGGACCGGTTCCCTTTGACGTGCGCCTCCTGGAGGCCGGGGAGCTGTCCGGAAGCCGGCAGTTTTCCGCTTTCCGCCACGCGGTATGCGGTTCCGGGCTCACGCCGGACGTGCTGGCGGCCGCAGCGGTTCAGGATGGGCGGATCGTGGGCATGGCAGGAGCAACGCAGGACTGTGAAGCGCTGTGGCAGATCGGCGTGGAGGTGGACGAGGCCCGGAGGGGAAAGGGAATGGCCCGGATCCTGGTTTCTTTCTTAAAGGAAGAGATCCTGCGGAGGGGAAAGATTCCCTTTTACGCCACCTCACAGTCTCATATCGTTTCCATGAATACCGCGCTTGGAGCCGGATTTCTGCCTGCATGGACGGAAATCTATGTTTCTGCCGGGAGATGAACGGGCCGGATCCCGGCAAAGCCGCCGTCTCTGTGCGCCGGTCAGCGGGGGAGCGTCCGTTTCACGAGCTGCAGTGTGAAGCAGCGGAGAGCGCGAAGCGCCGCTTCACAAATGGCGCGGAGTGCACCGGCAGCGGCCCCGCGGGAAAAGGCGGAGAATTTTGTTACGGCAGGGAAAAAATATGGTATAATCTTATTGTTTGACGCGGAAAAACAGAACGGATTTTCAGAGAGGCGGATATGGACACAGATAAATGGAATAAAAAAGAGCTGGTGCCGATCGCTGCCCTGCTTCTTTTCATCGCGCTGGTCCTGATCCTGTGCGCGGTGAGCGCAGGGCGGGAGGCGGACGCACAGCAGAGCGTTTCCGCCCTGCGGGAGGAAACGCAGACCGGAACGCAGAGCACCTCCGCTGCGCCGCAGGAGGAGACGCAGACCGGCATGCAGAGTGCTGCGCCGGTTTCGGAGCGGGAAATCGGGAGCGGCCCGGCAGCTTCGGACAAAGCGGTTCAAAGCGGGACGGAAGCTGCGGCAGAAAAGACGGAAGCGGAAATGCTGGCAGAGATGATGGATTACTGGTCGAAGGGAAATGTGGAGGCGGTGGAGGATCTGAGCGGTCTGTCCCGTTACCGTGCCATGTCCGCCGCTCTCGGAGATCCTTCTCATTTTTTCTATTACGGAGAAAGAAATGAAGAAGGGAAGCCGGAGGGATGCGGGATCGCTGTTTACGGTGAGGATCAGTATTATTATGGCGAATGGGAGAACGGCGTGCGTTCCGGGGAAGGCTCCTGGCTGAAAATGTATGATTACAGCGATTCCGACACCGGCTCCGACCGGACGCTGATCAGCCACAGCTATACCGGAAGCTGGCAGAATGATCTGCCGAACGGAGAAGGCCACGAGCAGTACGGTCTGGACATCGCTCAGGCAGAGGAGGGGAGCCGGTATCTTCAGAATGTGATGGGAAAATTCCGGGATGGACTATATGACGGAAGGATGTATCTTATGACGGAGGATGCCGGAGGCAACGTGCAGGAGTGGTACGGAAATGCGTCACAGGGCGTGTTTGAAACCTTTGACGGAAGGGATCAGGAGGGCCGCGTCCCCATCTGCCAGGACGCAAAGGATGCGGACAGCCATCTGTGGATCCGGCCGCTTGACAACCTGAACCTGGGAATCGCGGAGCTGCGCGCAGCACACGGGGAGTAGACAGAAGAAACGGAAAGTAAGGGGAGGAGTACGACAATGAACAGAAGATCCATACAGGAACAGAAAAGCACCAAAGAAGCGCCCGAAGCACGGCAGGACGGGCAGACAGAAGACAGGACAGGGCGCGGGGAAAAGAGCGCCCGCTCCAGTGATAAGATGGGTACCATGGCCATGAATCCGCTGCTTTTGTCCATGGCGCTTCCCATGATGATTTCCATGCTGGTGCAGGCCCTTTACAACATTGTGGACAGCGTGTTCGTATCCATGATCAATGAAGATGCTTTGACGGCGGTGTCCCTGGCCTTTCCCATCCAGTCGCTGATGATCGCGGTGGGAGCGGGAACCGGCGTGGGCATCAACGCGGTCCTCTCCCGCAGCCTGGGAGAAAAGGATCAGGAAAGCGCGGACAAAGCGGCGAAAAACGGCATTTTCCTCGCGTTTCTCTCCTGCCTGCTTTTCATGATCGTGGGGCTGGCCATTGCGAAGCCCTTTTATCTGAGCCAGACGGATGATCCGGAGATCGTTTCCTACGGCGTCAGCTATCTGACTATTGTCTGTGCGCTGTCTGTCGGCATGTTTTTCCAGATGACCTTTGAAAAGCTGCTCCAGTCCACCGGACGTACCCTTTACACCATGTTCACGCAGGGAGCGGGAGCTATCCTGAATATCATTTTCGACCCGATCATGATCTTCGGCCTGTTCGGCTTTCCCAGAATGGGCGTGGCCGGAGCGGCAGCAGCCACTGTATTCGGACAGATCGTGGCCGCCATTCTCGCCATCTTTTTCAATGTGAAGATCAATAAGGACATTAATATCGGCTTCGGCGGATTCCGGCCGGACGGAAAAATGATCGCTACGATCTATAAAGTGGGCATTCCCTCCATCATCATGCAGGCCATTGGTTCTGTCATGACCTATGGAATGAACCTGATCCTGATCCAGTTCACCTCCACGGCCACGGCGGTATTCGGCGTATACTATAAGGTACAGAGCTTCGTGTTCATGCCTGTGTTCGGCCTGAATAACGGTATGGTACCCATCATCGCCTATAATTACGGAGCGGGAAATCAGAAGCGGGTGCGCCAGGTGGTAAGACTGAGTGTTTTGTACGCAGTTGCCATCATGCTGGTCGGTCTGCTGGTCTTCCAGACCATTCCCGACAGGCTCCTTGGACTTTTCAACGCCTCTGAAAATATGCTTGCGATCGGAGACCGGGCGCTTCGCACCATCAGCTTAAGCTTTCTGTTCGCGGGCTTCTGCATCGTGATCGGAAGCCTTTTCCAGGCACTGGGAAACGGTGTTTACAGCCTCTGTGTGTCCGTCGCCAGACAGCTCGTGGTACTGCTTCCCGCAGCGTTTCTCCTGTCTCTGACCGGGAAGGTGGAAAACGTATGGTGGGCCTTCCCCATCGCGGAGATCATGTCCCTGTGTGTGACCCTGTTTTTCTATCGCCGGATCGATAAGAAGATTATCCGGAATATTGGGAAAAAGTCAGAGGAATGAAAAAAATCCGATCATAGGAAAGCGATACCGGCGCTTCCTTACGAAGCGCCGGATGCAGTGAAAGAAAAATGGTATTGAATCCTGCAACCCGGGATGATAGAATACAGCTAAGCATAAACATTCTGTAAGCCGTTCGGCTGTCGGCGGATTCTCCGCCACATGTCACATCTGACATTCCATTCAGAAACTCTATGCTTGATTCCGGAACAAACGCAACAAAAGAAACCAGGCGGGAGCGGACGAGGGGAATGCCGTACCCGCCGCACAGGCGGAGACGCTGTTTCCTGTGTGGATAAGATGACAGAGGCAGCAGCCTCCGCGGAAACGGAGGTACGATGAGTGAAGCAGTATATGCCAACAGAAAGCACAAGGACACGGTATTCCGGATGCTCTACAGCGACAAAAGGGCTATTCTGGAGCTGTACAACGCCCTGAACGGGACGGACTATCAGGATCCGGACGACCTGACGGTCACCACGCTGGAAAACGCGGTCTATATGTCCATGAAGAACGACGTATCCTTTCTGCTGGACGAAAGGATGACCCTGTACGAGCACCAGTCCACGTGGAATCCGAACATGCCCCTGCGTGACCTGATCTATATCGCGCGGCTTATGGAAAAGTATGTGAATAAAAGATCGCTGTATCAGTCCGAAATGATCAGGATCCCGGCGCCCCATTTCGTGGTGTTCTACAATGGGAAAGAGAAGGAACCGGAGGATACCACCATAAAGCTGTCGGACGCCTTCCTTCAGAAGGAAGAGGAACCGGAACTGGAGCTGAAGGTGCGGTATCTGAACATCAACCAGGGATGCAATCCGGAGCTGATGGAACGGTGCAGGACACTAAGGGAATACAGTGAATTCGTGGGCCGGATCCGGAGATATGCGGTTGGGGAAACAACGATTGAAGAAGCGGTGGACAGAGCCGTAACAGAATGTATCGCGGAGGGAATTCTTGCGGACTTCCTGAGCGGCCAGAGAGCGGAGGTGATCGCCATGTCGATCTTCGAGTATAACGAAGAAGCGGAAATGAAGAAACTCAGAAAAGGGGAGCAGGAGATTGGGGAAAAAAGAGGAGAAATAAAAGGTGAAATAAGAGGTGAAATAAGAGGCAGGGCAAAAGGACGAATAGAGGGCCGGTCTGAAGGTTTTGCCAGCTCCTGTTTATTTGCCCTGGAAAGTCACGGGACCGTGCCGGAATGGTTGAAAAGGCGGATTACAGAAGAAACGGCCCCGGAACTTGTGGAAACATGGATGAAGGCGGCAATAACGACGGCTTCCATAGAAAGCTTTCTGGAAAAAACAGGCCTGAAGGCTCCGGAAAGCGAATAACCTGTTCTGCAAAAAAATACCGGCAAATCAAAAACATCGTATCCATGTCCTTTAAAGCGGCATGGATACGCCATATATGTAAAAATAGGATTGAAACCCGCAAGCCGGGATGCTACAATACAGCTAAGCATAAACATTCTGTAAGCCGTTCGGCTGTCGGTTGTTCTGCTGTTATCTGTCGAATCTGACATTCTATTCAGAATTTCTTAAAAAAATTCCAGGTTAAAACAGATTACATACATATGAAACAAAAATGTGTAAAAAGCTGCCTTGCCTTTTACCCGCAATTTTCCGTTGTGGGTACAGTAGAGAGCTGGCCGGGCCGGAAATCCCGCACAGCATTAAGGTAGTATAAGCGATAGAAAGAGAATAAAAAGTGGAGGTGTTGAAATGTTTGAATGCAGCAAAGAAGAAGTAATGGAAGAAACGAGGCGGATAGCATTTAAAGAGGGATTTATAGTAGGGTTTGCTGAGACAAAAGCGAAAGAAATGGCGACAGCCGTTTTGCATGTTCTTCAGCTCTTCGGGGAAGTGCCGGAGTATGTACAGGAACGAATTGAGAAGGAAACCAATTTTACAAGGCAGGAGGAGTGGCTGAAAATAGCAGTACGTGCAGGGAGTATGGATAAATTTCTGGATCAAAGCGGACTGACCGAGTACCGGAACGGGCTGGGGGACGGAATGGCCAGGGCGGTTTTAGAGATTCTTAAACTACGCTGGGATGTCCCTGAACCTGTTCAGAAGGCTGTTTTGGTTCAGTACGATCTTTCTTTGTTGCTCAGATGGTTACAAAAGGCAATCGAAGAGGAGATGCCGGAAGAACTGTTTAAGGAGATTAGACAAAAAGGAAAAAAATATGAAGATGAGAAGTTTGAAAAAATAAAGCGTGAACTGCCTCAGAAATGGAAACAGAGGGTAGAGGAAGTGGCAGAAGAAGCAGTGAAGAAAAGAACTGTAGAACTAATGTCAGAAGGAGGAACCGGAACTGGAACGGAGGATCTGGTATTGGAACATCAATCGGGGGCACAACCCGGAACTGATGGAAAGGTGCAGGACCCTGCGGGAGTATAGCGAATTTGTGGCCCGGATCAGGAAATATGCAGCTGGGGAAACAGCGATCGGGGAAGCGGTGGACAGGGCTGTGACGGAGTGCATAGAGGAAGGGATCCTTGCGGACTTCCTGAGCGGTCAGAGAGCGGAGGTGATCGCCATGTCGATCTTCGAGTATAACGAAGAAGAGGAAATGAGGAAGCTTCGAGAAGGGGAACATCAAATAGGGCAAGAAGAAGGAGAGATAAAAGGAGAAATAAAAGGCCGTGCTAAAGGTTTTGCCGAATCCTGCCTATTTACTTTGGAAAGTCACGGAACCGTGCCGGAATGGCTGAAAAGGCGGATTCGGGAGGAAACAGCCCCGGAAGCTGTGGAAGCGTGGATGCAGGCGGCAGTAACGACCGGTTCGGTAGAAGCTTTTCTGGAAAAAACCGGCCTGAAAGCGCCTGAAAACGAATAACTTCTTTCTGAAAAAAGAACATCGGCAAATCAAAAAGCAGCGTATCCCTGTCCTGCAAAGCGGCATAGATACGCTGTTTCTTTCTGAAAAAATCCTGAGAAATCATATTTCCCATATCTACAACTGCAGCTCCATATGCTCCAGAGCGTATTGGAGAGCGATGCAGATCAGTTCGTTTCTGGAACGGTTGGTTCTGGCGGAAAGCTCATTGTATTTGTCCTGCAACGTTTTATCGATCCGGATCGTCATGGTGACGGCTTTCTCTTCTTTTGTGGTGATGATGAGTTTTTCCATTTATAATAAAAAATCCTTTCACTGTTAAATGAATTATATATTTACCAGTGAAAGGAATCTATAACACAATATGATGTAAAATATGAATACAAAGTGAATGCAAAGCTATGATTCAGGTGATATCCTTTATTTCCATATGTTCCAGCGCAAATTGAAGCGCCATGGAGATCAGTTCATTTCTGGAACGGTTGGTCTGAACAGCCAGTTCATTGTACTTGTCCTGCAGCGATTTATCTATCCGTATTGTCATCGTGATTGTCTTACTTTCTTTTGGTGTAATAACCAGTTTATCCATCATAAATGTGCCTCCGCTTTTACTTCATTATAAGAGTAGCTCTTTATGTGAATCAATAACACAAAAAGAAATTAAAAGCGATTGATATTTGTGTTACATTATGGTAATATGACCTTATTACGGGAGAGTCACTATTAACATTTACCATACAAACAAAAAAGGAGGCGCAAAATGGAGGGATTTTGCACAGGAACCAGAGCGGGCTGGGAGAAATTTGAAGGGAACCCGGTTCTGGGAGGAAGCTATGGGGTATGCTTCGATATCTCCGTGCTGGAGACGGACGGAGGATACCGCATGTACTTCAGCTGGAGAACCAGAAAAAGCATTGCGGTCACGGACAGCAGGGATGGATTTTCCTGGTCGGAGCCGGAAATCTGCCTTGCTCCGCGCCCGACCCCGCAGGGGTGGGAGAATGATCTGAACCGGCCGGCGGTTGTTTACCGGGAGGGGATTTATCACATGTGGTATACCGGACAGTTTCATTCCGGAGACAGGGGAGGAACCTCCCACATCTTTTATGCGGTAAGCGAAGACGGCATTCATTTTCAGAGAAAACAGGACGAACCGGTGCTTTGGCCGGAGGAGCCCTGGGAGAAATCGTCGCTGATGTGTCCGGATGTGATGTGGGACGAAGAAGAACAGCTCTATAAAATGTGGTATTCGGGCGGAGAAAAGTATGAACCGAACGCCATTGGATACGCGGTGAGCAAGGACGGGATCCACTGGAAAAAAAGAGCGGGAAACCCTGTTTTTCAGGCAGATCCGGAGAATCCGTGGGAGCAGCACAAAGCTGCGGGCTGTCATGTGATAAAGCTGGACGGGGAATATCTGATGTTCTATATCGGCTATCAGAATGAAGACTACGCGCAGATCGGGCTGGCAAAATCGAAGGACGGGGTGAGCGGATGGATGCGCCATCCGGAGAACCCGATCATTGCGCCGGATCCGGGCGCGTGGGATGGAGAGGCCTGCTATAAACCCTATGCGATCTATGACGGAAACAGGTGGATGCTCTGGTATAACGGCCGAAAGGGACATGTGGAGCAGATCGGCGTTGCGGTCCATGAGGGCTGGGAGCTGGGTTTTCAGGGGGACTAAGATTGAAAAATAAGCCTGATGGCTTATTTTTCAATCGGCAGTTTTGCGCCGAAGCACAAAACTGCTGTGATCGCAGAGGAGAAATCACATGCGTGATTTCTCCTCGCGGCCTCAGCGTAGAACGCTTCG